>NZ_JAVQKJ010000009.1:0-266469 GCF_031823395.1 Halobellus ordinarius | reverse complement strand
GTTCACCGACGAAGCCGCCGAAGGCGGCGGAGTCGGTCACTTTTTGGTCCAGATTTTTGCAAGGAGTGGTCGCGCGCAGCGCGACCCGACGCAGCAAAAAGGTGGGCTGAACTGAGCGAATTGTATTTCAGGTGATGGTCACCCGATGACCCCGTGGGGTGCTGTCGCGCTCAGGCCGCAGAATCCTCGTTCTTGTCGGGGTCGAGTTGAATCCGATCCACACTGCGAAGATCGTCGTATGCCTGGTCACTGGAAATAATAGTGCCACCAGAGAGTGCCGCGTGGAACGCGTCGAACGTATTCAGGCCGTCCTCGATATGCTCCGAGGCCTGATACACAACGTTCGGATCGCCCTCGTACGCAGCTAGTTCGAGTATCGCCGTCACAGCACGTTCCCGATCGAACGCGAACCGCTCTTCGACGAGGAACAGTTCGATGAACGTCGTCAGTGAGACTTCGAGTTCACCCTCGTATTCAGCCAGAAGTGACTCAGCACGGTCAGCCAACCAGTCGTCGTCTTTCAGTAACGCCAGCCAGAAGTCGAGATCAGCGTACATACTCGCCAGTCTGTTCGCGTGCCTCCTCACGTGCCGCCTCTTCGAGATCCTCAAGTACCGCCTCACGAAGCTCATCCGAAGCCGCCGCTCGTAGTTCTTCCAGTGGATCGTCGGGGATCGGTACCAGTTTGATACCGGTATCCAACTCGACGAGGCGGAACCGCTCACCGTATCGGTCGCGTACCTCCTTCGGAATCGTCACACGGCCACGTTGGTCTGTTCGCACTTCTCCACTCATATTCGAACCGATGACGTGGGAATATTTAGTCTTTGTTCCCACTCTCGCTTCTAAGATGGGTGGCAGTCTGGAGATAGGACGAATTGAGCACCACAGGCGGCGGTGACAGATGACCGAAGGGCAATCAGTCGTCGTCCCCGCCGTCGTCCGCGAGAAGCGTCGCCCCCGCCGGATCGATCGAACAGACCGCGGGGTCGTAGCCGGCCGCGGAAAGACTGCGGCCGAACGCGAAGACGGTGTCGCCGAGCATCGCCATCGCGGCGTCGCCGTCTTCCGCGCGGACGGCGGCGATCGTGTCGGCGACGTGGTCGGTGAGGAGGTCGGCCTCGCGGGCGAATCGGCGGGACAGCGAGACGAGTCGTTCGGGTGTCGGCGCCTCGTCGAGGTCCGAGAGCGCGCGTTCGCCGGCCGCCGTCAGAGCAGTCGTGTCCCCGGAGAGGATCTCCTCGGTCGAAACCCGGCCGAAGGAGATGTACTCGACCCGCGGCCTGGCCGGGATGCCGTCCAGTTGCCCGTGGTCGGGGGCGCCCGGTTCGAGCCGGATCGGGAGGCCGCCACGGGCCTGTGCGACCACGTCGCCGAGGCCGGAGCCCGCCTCGACCTCGGCGCAGTGGGCGATCCTCACGAGGTCGTTTTCGCTCCGCTCGCTGTCGTAGGCCGCGTTGACCGCGTAGGCGGTGCCGAGCGCGATCGCCCCCGAGACGCCGAACCCGGCCCCGACCGGCAGCGGCGTCTCGGCGACGACCCCCGCGTCGGTCGCCTCGAGGGCGTCGAGGACGCGGGCGGCGGCGTCGATCTCGATCGCCTCGCCGTTCAGCCTGACCTGGCGCGAGGCGTCGTCCGGAGTACCGCCGTGCCCTCCGCGCTCGACGCGCACGTCGACGCCGTGTGACAGCGTGATCCCCGCGCCGCGGGAGCCCGCGGCTGCGGGGTTCTCGTCTGGGTGCGCGCTGAAGAAGCCCGTCACGTGCCCGGGGACGAACGCCGCCGCCTCGTCATACTGATTACTCTCACTGTTCACCACCGAGCGCCACCCCCGTTGGCGGCACTCGGCGGGAAGAGACGAGAGTAATCAGTATCACTCATTGGTAATCGGTTGCGCGGCCCCCGTTAAATCGGGCGCGGTTTTCGGGCGTGAGCCGTGGCTTTCGAATCAGGCGGTGAAGATTTCGACAGCTAACAGGGTACGGGTGGTCAAAGCCTCGTAGACCGGTTCGGGGATCGCCCTACGGCGACAGACGCTGCCGGTCGCGCGGGAACAACACGGCTTCCCGGATGTTGTCCAGCCCGAGCATCGTCATCACGAGTCGCTCGCCGCCGAGACCCCAGCCGGCGTGCGGGGGCATCCCGTATTTGAACATCTTCGTATAGTACTCGAACTGGTCGGGGTCGAGTCCCTGCTGCTCGAACCCTTCCACGAGGTGGTCGTAGCGGTGTTCACGCTGACCGCCGGAGACGAGTTCCATCCGCGGGTGCATCATATCGAAGCCGGTCGAGAGCTGCTCGTCGTCGTCGTGGTCCTTGATGTAGAACGGCTTGATCTCGGCGGGCCAGTCGGTGATGAAGTAGTGAGAGCCGACGTCGTCGCCGAGCGCGCGCTCGCCCTCTGTCGGGAGGTCGTCGCCCCAGACGAGCTGCTCGTCGAGTTCGCCGGTGGCGTTGATCCGCTCGATGGCCTCCTCGTAGGTGAGCCGGGGGAAGTCCCCTTCGGGAAGCGCGAAGTCCTCGGCGAGACCCAGGGTTTCGAGCTGCGCCGCGCAGTTCTCGGCGACGCCCTCGTAGGCGCTCTTGACGACGTGCTCGCAGGCGTCCATCGCCTCGGTGTGGTCGACGAACGCCGACTCGAAGTCGATCGACGTCGCCTCGTTGAGGTGTCGCGGGGTGTTGTGCTCCTCGGCGCGGAAGATCGGGCCGATCTCGAAGACGCGCTCGAGGCCGGAACCGACCATCAGCTGCTTGAAGAGCTGCGGCGACTGGTTCATGAACGCCTCCTCGCCGAAGTACGTGATCGGGAACAGCTCCGTGCCGCCCTCGGTGCCGGTGGCGACGATCTTCGGCGTGTTGATCTCCGTGCAGCCGAGACTGCGGAAGGCATCCCGGACCGAGCGGAGGATCTCCGCGCGGATCTCGAAGATCGCCTTCACTTCCTCCTTTCGGAGGTCGAGAGTTCGGTTGTCGAGCCGCGTGGAGAGCTCGGCGTCGACCTTTCCGGAGGGATCGAGCGGCAGTTCGGTGTCGGACTCAGCCAGGACGTCGACCTCGTCGGGGACGATCTCGACGTCCGTCGGCGCCCGCGGTTCCTCCTCGACGGCGCCGGAGACCGTGATGACGCTCTCGCGGGGAACGTTGAGCCCCGTTTCGACCAGCGCCTCGTCCATCTCGTCTTTCTCGAATTTGATCTGGATCTTGCCCGTCCGGTCCCGGAGGATGAGGAAGGCGATCCCGCCGAGATCGCGGATCTCGTGGACCCAGCCGGCGACGGTGACGTCGTCACCCGGCTCGGCGTCTGCCGTGAAGGTTCTCCCTTGCATATACCGTCATTCCGACCGCCCGGCCTTAAAAACGGTCGATTCGGGTTCGCGGGACGTCGCCGCCGGAGTTCGCTTGTGCGACCGCCGGCCGAGAGTTCAAATACCGGAAGAGACCCATTCCGGGGCGATGCACGGAGAGACCGCAGTCGACATCCTCGTCGACGCGGGCACGACAGTGACGAGGGCAGTTTCGTCGTCGGTCCACGAAGCGGCCACCGGAAGCAACGGCGTGACAGCCAGGGGCGACGAGCGAGTCGGCGGGGGAGGCCACGGTGGCGATCGAGACTCGGATACGGGAGTCGAAGGGCCCACCGCCGAGGGGCGCGGGGTCTTCGACACCTTCGTCGTCGGAACGCTACTCGTGTTAGCAGCCGGGCGCCTTCCGCTCCTGTGGCTCTTGGTCGTCGGCTACGTCGTCAGAGCGGCACGCGCGGAGACGAGCGCCGGCACGGAGTTCGACGACTGGCGCCGCCTCGCGCTCACGGGAATCCGAGCCACCGCGCTGCTCGCGACCGTTTTGCTCCCGGTGCTCTCGTTACTCACAGCGATCGGGATAGTGGAACACACAGCCGCAGGCATCGTTCCCAACAGGGATCCCGACATCTGGGCACTTGTCGTTGCTGGAGGACTCGCGGCCCTCGCGTGGCACTTTGCGGTCGCCGGACTTCTCGTGGTCGCGCGGACCGACAGCGGTGCCGACTCGCCGCTCGTCGCCGGTATTCGGATCGCCCGCTCACATCCGGGACGTCGGCTATCGGTCGCCCTCGGCGGTCTCGCCGTCGGCGTTGCCGTCGTCGGGTTCGGCCTCGGTGCGCTCCCGGTAGTCGGGCCGCTGCTCGCCGCCGCCGCGACGTTCTTCGGCGTCGCGGTCGCCGCCGAACTTCTGAGGAACCGTATCGCTGTGCACGCGAAGCAGGCGGATCGGCTGGCGACGAGAGAGCCGAAGGCGGCGAGAGAGCCGAAGGCGGCGAGAGAGCCGAGGCCGACGAACGCGACGGGAAGCCACGAGGTCGGCGGAAGTAGCGGAACGACGGTAGATCTCCGGGAAGCATCGCTGCCACTGGATCAAGGCGAGAGAACGGCCGAACGGGAGGTGTGAGGGCAGAACCAATTCCGGCCGGGATCGACGGCGACGGAGACGACGAAAACAGGCGGATCCGGGTGACACCGGTGGTGGAGTGGCGACGCTACTCCGCGGGTGCCTCGGCGTGGGCGTCCTTGACGCCCTCGACGGTCTCGCGGACGGCGTCGACGCCCTCGTCGTGGAGCAGGTCGCCGACGACGATGGTGTCGGCGTGTTGGCCCATCTCGTAGGCCGACTCGTAGTCGCCGATGCCGCCGCCGTAGAACAGCGTCGCCTCGTCGAGGATGTCGCGCGCGGCGCCGACCTTGTCGGGGTCACCAAAGGTGCCGGAGTACTCGATGTAGACGATCTCCTGGCCGAACATCTTCTCGGCGACCGCCGCGAAGGAGGCGACGTCGTCCGCAGTCTGATCGGTGTCGGCCTCCGTCACCTCCGCGACGGACGCCTCGGGGTTCAGCACGATGTACGCCTCGGTCGTCGTCCGGTCCCAGTCGAGCGGCCCGTCGATCCGGACCCACTCCTTGTGCGCGCCGGTCACCCAGAAGGACGATTCGGCGTTGAACACCGTCGGGACGAGGTAGCCGTCGAGCGCGTCGCTCTCGATCACGACGCCAGGGTTCGACGGCTCCTGATACAGCGGAACGTCGTAGCGTGCGCACGCGTCGACGACGCGCTGCATCTTGTCGGTAGTGATGTCCAGGGTTCCCCCGATCTCGATCGCGTCGGTCCCCGTCTGACAGACGTCGGCGAACGTCTCCCCGTCAACGAGGTCTTTGTCGGGATCCACTTTCAGCACGTGGTCCCACTCCGTCCAAGGCCCGGTCATTGGAGGTACGTCTCCCGGGGAACGTTAAAAATCACGCGAAAGCGCGGGTATCGTCGGGCTCTAGAATAATAGCGGTTGCAACTGATTGCTCTGCCGATCGCACCACTGCGTGTGATCGGCCGAGCGATGACTTGCAACCGCTACGATAGCTTACGCCGCTTCGTCGTCGCCGTCGGTGTCCGTTTCGTCACCGGAATCTGCGGTATCGCCGGCATCGTTCCGCTCTTCGTCGACGGTGATGCTTACGGGCCCGGCGTCACCGCCGTCGTCGGAGCCGCCCAGGCGGTCGTCCAGGTTGAAGACGGTGTTCAACTCCGATTGAACCTGCTCGACGACGCCTTTGACCAGGTCGCTGGGTGCGATAGCGGTGTACTCGTAGGGGTTGTTGCCCGCACCGGAGTTCTCCCGCTTGCGCCGGGAGACCGTCTCCTCCTCGTGGAGTTCCGCGAGCGCCTCCCGGACCGTACTCGGGTACAGCCCCGTCCCGTCGGCGACCTCCTCGCTCGTCGAGTGGGGGTTTTGCCGCAGATAGACGTAGATCCGCGCGCGCGTCTCCGTATCGAGGAGCCACGCGAGCAGATCGACGACGCCCTCGTCGAACTCCGAGACCGCCCGGTCCGCCTCGGCTTCGAGTCGCTCCCGCGCCCCGGCCTCGCCGTCGTCGCCGACCTCGACGGGTACCTCCTCGCCGCCGACCTCGACAGATACTTCGTCGTCGCCGACCTCGACAGATACTTCGTCGTCGCCGACGACCGTCTCGCTTTCCTCGTGTGTCGATTCCTCGGCACCCTGCTCGTCAGACTCTTCGGTGGGTTCGTCGGAAGACATCGTGTTCTACCTCCAAGGTCAGAACTCGCGACGCAAAAGCCTTTCTCGGGGGGTCAGTCGAGACGAAGCCGCTCGCAGAGCGCATCGACACCGTCCTCGCGGCGAATCCGTCGCTGCCGCACTGCCCCGCTCTCGGCGTCGAACACCTGTCGCAGGCTGTCGGTCCCGAGGCGATCGGACTCCGCCTCGACGAACTCCGGGAGAGAAACCGTCTCGGCGGCGTCGCGGGTGATGAACTCGGCGTCCCGCCCGTACCGCATCGCGTGCCACTTGTTGGCATCGAGGATCTCTCTGCGGACGTCCGTCCCCGACTCCCCGTCCTCGTAACGCGCGGCGAGGTCCTCGACGAGGGCGTGCACGTACCGGATGTACGCGACAGTCCGGGCCGGGTCCGTCTGTGCGTCGGGCGTCCGGACCTCGACGGTCCCGTGGCCGGTGTGGGGGCGGACATCGTACCAAAGTTCGCCGCGGTCTTCGATCGAATCGAGTTCGACCATTTGACGTTCGAACCGGCGGTACGTCTCGAAGTCGTCAAACCGCGTCGGCATCCCGGTGTTCGGGAGCGCCTCGAAGATCTTCGCGCGGGCGGAGGCCAGGCCGGTGTCGAAGCCGTACCAGAACGGCGAGTTCGCCGACAGCGCGAGGATCGGCGGGAGATACCACCGGAGTTCGTTCGCGATCCACGTCGCCTTGTCGGGGTCGTCGACCCCGACGTGGACGTGGAGCCCGGCCGTCGTGTTTCGGTGCTGAGGGTACTGGATGCGATCCAGTTGGGACTGGTAGCGGGGCTTCGTGGCGTGGGCGAGTTCACGCCACTTCGCCTCCGGGTGCAGCCCGGCAGCGGCAATCCCGTAGCCGTGCGTCTCGGCGTGCTCGACGAGCGCTTCGCGAACCGCGCGGATCGTCTCGCCCGCTGCGTCGACGTCCTCGATCAGCGGGGTCTGCGTTTCGATCGTGCACTTGAACAGTTCGTGATCGATGCGATCTTCGAGGATGCCCCCGGGCGGGTGATCGTAGACGAGATCGTCGGTCCCGGCAGTCGGACGGCCCCGGTCGTCGACGATGTAGAACTCCTCTTCGACGCCGAGGGTGCCCATCCGGTCGAAGGCGTCGGCCGACCCTAACTCCATCGCCCCGTGGTTTGCGGCGGCCGATTAAATATGTCGCGGGCCGCGGCGAACGCTTCGCCCATCCGCGCCGCGGCCGAGGGGAGCAGAGAGTCAGTCATTGCTCCGTTTCCGAGCCATCCGTCCGCGGTTCGGCGACGACCGCGAGGTGGTCGTCGTGGAAGCGGTCCAGGCGGCGGGTCTCGCGGATCACGTAACCCTCGCGGAGTTCGTCGAGGACGTCCTCGAAGACTGCTTCGGGTTCGTCGAGCACGTCTTCGCTTCGGGCCTTGACTGCGGCGAGCAGCCGCCCGTCGGGAGCGAGGAACTGGCGGTTTCGCAGCGCGACGGTCGCCTGCCCGCGCGTCGCGACGTCCTGCACCAGGCAGTCGAGGCCGGACTCGACGACGTGGGCGTACGTCTCGGGTCGGCGCGCGTCCTTCAAAAACGGGAAGAGGTTCGGCCGGGACGCGGCGACAGCGAGGAGGTCCCGCGTCGGTCGCGGGGCGAACTCGACGGCGTACGTCGGGCCCGCAAAGTCCGCGACGTGCGAGACGGTCGTCCCCGACGCGGCGCCGAGGTAGAGAACGCCGTCGCCGCCGTCGAGGCCGACGTCCATCCCGAGTTCGAGCATCGCGCCGAGCTTCGACCGCCCGGCGTCCCACGCCCGCCAGCCGTCGTCGTCCTGCGGTTCGCCGTACACCGGTTCGCCGCGGGTGGCGAGTCGCTCGCGCCCGTCGAAGCGCCGCCGTTCGACGCCCGCGGGGAGGTCGGGGCTCACTCGCCCACCTCCCGCTCGCGGATCGCCGCCATCCGCTCGTCGAGGTCGTCGTGGACGGACTGCTTGTACTCGCCCGAGTAGTGATCGATCCGCGCCGCGATCGCGAGTTTGCCGGCCAGCGCCCGCGCCGCGGAGCCGCGATTTTCCGGATGCGTGCCGCGGACGTACTCGTGGGTGAAAATTATCCCGTGCTTCGGTGACGGACCCCGGCCCCGCAGGTGTGCAAAGAGGGCGTCCTCCGCGCCGAGGACCTGCACCGTGCCGGCGGGTTTCTTCGCCAGCGACTCCAGGCCGCCGGCCAGAGAGAGCAACCGGGCCGCGAGGACCGGTCCGGCCATCGCCGCGAGGTTCGGCGCGACCTCTGGGGCCTGTGTCTCGACGAACGCCCGCAGGTCCGCGCGCTCGTCGTCGAGCGCGACGACGCGTTCGGCGAGGGAGACGACGCGTTCCTCGGCCGGGGTCTCGGGCGTCCACGACGCGACCTCGCGTGCGCCGTCGACGCCGCCGGAGACGTCGGCGTCGCGGCCGGGCGCGTCCGCCAGGGAGCCCGCCCACTCGGCGAGGCGCTCTGCGAGTTCGTTCGCGGTGCGTTCGGCGTCGTCCATCGCCCGCACAGCATGCTGTAACTGCTGGTCTCCGGCCGTCTCCCGCGCGCTGACGGCCCGCCGCGTGGCGTGGACTGTTGCTTGGTGTAAAGCTTCGTAGTAGTCGTTTTCGTCGGTCGCGAACCCCGACTGGATGGCTTGTTCCGGCCACTTCCTGGGGCGGTCGGCCGTGCCGTCGGAGATTGTGATTGCTGCCGCTTCGAGGTCTCCGGGATCGAGGTCCGTGAACCATCCCGTATTTTCGGGATTTGAGCCGCTCATAAGTTGTCTTGAATTCGGACTCGTATAGGTATTCGCGAAACCGAAGGCTTCACAGTCCTTCGAGGCGGAGGCCCCGCCCTCAAGGAGCGAGCCGAAAGGCGAGTGAGTAGGGCGGGGTAGTTTACTCGGCCGCGTACTGATTCCGGTTGCTGTGTCGGAGTCACCTTCATTAGGGGGACGCTCATCAAGGCGATCCCATTGAAGAAGGCCGTCCTCCTTGGCTACTGGCCGAGTCCGGATCAATCAGCCCCCGATCAGTACGATAATAGAATCAATATCAACTCCAACAGATCAGTTCTCGGGCTCTATCGGTGAGACATCGAACCGCTTTCTGAACTGCTGGACTGCCTCGTCAGAGCCAACAAGGATGATGTGCTCAGTTCCCGTGAACTTCCTTTGTGGATCGACCGCGCTGGTGAGTCCAGACTCGTCTTCGATGGCGATGACGCGACACCCCGTTTTTTCGTAGATGCCCGACTCGGCCAGTGTCGACCCTGCCAGCGGTGTTGTGGGGACACGGAGCAGCCGAATCTGACTCGCTGGTGCGAGGACGTCCTCGCCGCGGAGTTCCCTGGCCACCATCCGAGCGCTCACCCGCGGAACCGACAGCACGTAATCCGCTCCTGCACTCAGTGCCTTCTGCGTCGAATCAGTGTCATCCACTCGTGTCAGTATCTCGATTTTCGGATTTAGCGACCGCGCTAACACGGTTGTCAGTAGTGAAGCGGAATCGTCCGGAAGACCGATAATGATAGCACCGGCCGTCTCGATCCCTGCTTCTTCTAAGATTTCTTCCGATCCGGCGTCGCCCACGACATCCACGCCATCGCGATCTTCGATATCGATAGTCACGACATCAAGTCCTTCCTCGGATACGAGCTCCCGTGCAGCTTGGCCAACTTCACCCTGCCCGGCGATGATGATGCGCTCGTGTTTCCGGAGCGTGCGGGACGGTTGCGTAAAGTCACTAAACGCCTCCAAAGCATCGTGTGCTCCTGTAAGGAGCAGCACCGTATTCGAGCGGATAATCGAATCCGGGTCAGGAGGGAGCTGGAGTTCCCCGTCGATCCACGCGCCGATAATATTCGCGCCCGTTTCTTCCCTGATTTTCGAGTTACGGATTCGTGTTCCGATCAGTCGGTTCCCCTGTTGGATCGGAACCTCTGTAACCTCTAACTCTCCCCCGAGTTCGATCGTGTCTGTCAGATCAGACCTGATCGAAGAGACTGCTTTCTCGGCGAGCCGGTGCCCGAGAACCCCGTGTGGGGACACCACGGTATCCGCGCCCGTCTCCAACAAGATATCTCGCATATCACTGTCGTCGGTCAGCGTAATGATGTCGATATCCGAATCGAGTGACCGGACAGTCAGGATGGTGTTGACATTCGCATCGCCGGCATCTGTAATGACTGCTCGTGCTGTCTCGATGCTGGCTCGTTCGAATGCCGTCGCATCCTGTGGGGAGCCATAAATAACAGAATACCCGTCATCAGAAAGTTCCTTGGCATTCTCTTCAGACGACGAAATCAAGACGTATTCGATACCGAGCTCTCCGAGTTCATCAAGGAGAACGGCGGAGTCACGCCGGTATTCACAGATGATGACGTGGTCGGTCTTTGGGGTGAGTCGGTTGTCGAGGTTGACCTCGGCCCCAGTAAATAGCGGGATGATGATGAGGCGGAGCGTGAAAAAGCCGAGCGCGATGCCGGAGATCTGCGTTGCAGCAACGAACAAGAACATTACCGGGTGGGTCCAGAGATCGGAGTCCTGGCCGTAGCCTGTTGTGGTCATCGTCTGGACGATAAATTCGAACGAGGCGAATATCGATTGGTTGACTCCCTCTAACCGTGCCAGTGCAAGATTGTACGTGACCGTGTACACAAGGACCAGCGCAGCTAACCCGGTGAGGTAATAGAAGACAAGGCGGTCTCGCCGAGAAAGTTGGACATCAGAGAGTCGTTTCGGCAGGTCAACCATCGTGGAGTGCTACCATCTTCCTTACGACGATTTAAAAAGGATTCTTCCGTCGTTGTAGCACCTGAAGTACTGATTCTGCCAGTGGTCAGTCCGAGGTACACGTCATCTGTAACGCAACTCGAAGAAACCGAACGAGTCTGGTACAAATTTCTGCGGTTGATATGCACATCTGGCAAATAGTCAGACCACCGTCTTCCAACCTGAAGTGAACTACAGAAGACGATCTACGGGCGTTTCCACTCATCGAAGGTCGGTCGAATTATATACCTGATCTGTAGATTCGTTGACGGTGAACCAGCCCGCGTTCTCGGGACTGTGGCCGCTCAGAGGCGTCATTGAGTGCGGACTGGTATATGTATTCTCGAAATCAGCGACGCCACGCACAGAGCGAGCACTGCACGGGAGTGAAGGGAACGATCCAGAGGAGTCAGCGGTGTCGGAATGGCACAGTTTCATCATCCTCGACGTAGTTTCGCCCACGTATGACCGACGCTTCCGGAACCGAGACGAAAGATCTGCTCGCGCACGTACTCCTTCCGGTCGCACACGAGGACGACGCGCTGGCGACGGCGATGCAACTCGAACCATACGAGCCCGCGCACGTCACGGCACTGCACGTGGTAGAGAAGGGAGGCGGCGTCCCGGACAAGACGCCCGTCGAGCAGTCCGAGGAACTGGCGGCGGAATCCTACGCGGCGGTCCGTCGCGTCTTCCCCGACGCCGACGAGCACACCGCCTACGGCCGCGACGTGGTGAGCAAGATCTTCGAGGCCGCCGACGAGGTGGACGCAAGCGCCATCGCCTACCGCACCCGTGGTGGGAATCGACTGATGCAGTACCTGTCCGGCGACCTGTCGCTGAAACTGATCACGAACGCGGACCGACCCGTCATAGCGCTGCCCCGGGACGGTGATGCCGAATGAACGAGAGCGAATCCGCCACGGCAAAGACCCTCGCGACAACAGTCCCGTCCGGAGGGGATCTATGAGCACGGGTGACGAGGAACTGGCGAAGGACCTCGGTCCGCTCGCCGCGCTGACCATCGGCGTCGGGACGATGATCGGTGCCGGGATCTTCGTGCTCCCGGGCAACGCCATCGAGCAGGCCGGTTGGTTCGCCGTCGTTTCGTTCCTGCTCGGCGGCGGCATCGCGCTGCTGACGGCGCTTTCGGCCAGCGAACTCGGAACGGCGATGCCGCGATCCGGCGGCGCGTACTTCTACGTCAACCGCGCGCTCGGGCCGCTCTTCGGGTCGATCGCGGGATGGGCAAACTGGCTCGGACTGGCGTTCGCGAGCGCCTTCTATATGGTAGGGTTCGGCGAGTACATTCGAGTGATATTCGGGCTCACCGGGCCGCTGATGGTCGGTCCGATCGCGCTCCCCGCCGTCAAGACGATCGCGTTCCTCGGCGGGGCGCTGTTCGTCGCGGTCAACTACATCGGCGCGAAGGAGACCGGACGGCTACAGAACATCATCGTCATCCTCCTGGTCGCGATTCTGGCGGTGTTCACCGTCGTCGGCGCGCTCCGGGCCGATCCGGCCAACCTCCCGCCGAGCAAGGGCTTCGGACCGATGATGACGACGACGGGGCTGATCTTCGTCTCCTATCTCGGCTTCGTCCAGATCACGAGCGTCGCAGAGGAGATCCAGGAACCGGGGAAGAACCTCCCGCGCGCCGTCATCGGGAGCGTCCTGCTCGTCTCGGTCATCTACGCCCTGGTCCTGATCGTGATGGCCGCGGCGGTCGAACAGGGCTTCATCGCCGAACAGCAGGTCGCCGGCAACATCGCCGTCGTCGAGGTCGGGCGACTCATCCTCGGTCCGGCGGGCGCGATCGCGCTCCTGATCGGCGGCCTCCTGGCGACCGCCTCCAGCGCGAACGCCTCGATCCTGGCGTCCTCGCGGATCAACTTCGCGATGGGCCGAGACAGGATCCTCACGCCGACCATCAACGAGGTCCATCCCCGCTTCGGGACGCCGTACCGGGCGATCGCCATCACCGGCGCGCTCATCCTGGGGTTCATCGTGGCCGGTAACGTCGAACTGCTGGCGACGCTGGGGAGCGTCCTCCATCTGGTCATCTACGGCCTCCTCAACATCGCCTTGATCGTGATGCGCGAGGCGAACGTCGCTGACTACGATCCATCCTTTACCGTCCCCCTGTATCCGTTCACGCCCATCCTGGGTGCGCTGACGTCCTTCGCGCTGATCGCGTTCATCAATCCGACCGTGGTTCTGATCTGCGGCGGCCTGGTCGCTGCCGCGATCGTGTGGTACCTGGGCTACGCACGCACCCGGACCGAGGCGATGGGAGAACTCTCCGAGTTCATCCTCTCGCGGTCGGAGTCGATGCCCGACGCCGCAGTGTCGACGGCCGAATCCGTCAGACCCGACGGCGGTCGACATCGTGTGATGGTGCCGCTGGCCAACCCACAACACGAGGAGAACCTCATCACACTCGCCAGCGCCGTCGCCAAACACCACGGCGGCATCGTCGACGCCGTTCACATTGTGACGGTGCCCGATCAGACGTCGCTCGAGTATGCAGCAGATCACATCGGGGATCACGAGGAGGATTACGATGCACTGCTGGACGGCGCCCGCGAGCACGCCGAAGCCCTCGGCGTCGATATCGAGACGCACACGATTCTCTCTCACCGCGGATTCGAGGAGATATTCGACGCTGCACGGAGTCACGAAGCGGACACGGTCGTTATGGGTTGGGGGCCGGACGCGCACGGCTCCCCGGGGCGTGCCGAGAGCGCGTTCGGCGAGATGACGACGGAGCTACCAGCCGACTTCCTCGTCGTCAAGGACCGCGGGTTCGATCCCGAGCGGGTTCTGGTACCGACCCGGGGCGGGGCCGGCTCGGCGTACGCCGCGGACGTCGCGTCGGTGCTGCAGGAGGAGTACGGCTCGGAGATCACGCTCCTGCACGTCGCCGATTCGGAGTCGACGGGCGAGGAGTTCCTCACCGAGTGGGCCGAAGAGAGAGGGCTGTCGGACGCGACGATCAGGGTCGAATCCGGTGACACGAAAGAAGAAATCGTTCGGGCCGCCGAGGATGCGTCGCTGGTGATCATCGGCGCCTCCGAACAAGGGCTTCTCGTGCGGTTGTTCAGAGGGTCGCCCGCACAGCAGATCGTCGAAGAGGTGGACAGTTCGGTGATCCTGGCCGAAAAGAGCCACGGCCGATCGCTCCTCGATCGGCTTTTGAGCCGCTGAGCAGGCGCTCAGAGGGGTTCGTTTCTTTCGATCCGTCCCTTTCAGCGGGACCTTCCGATGAAATGAGCGAGTCGCCGACGGGGCCTATCCGCGCATCAGATTCATCACTTCGTCGGCAACCTCCGGTTCGACGGCGACGACGTAGCGGTCGCCGGCTGACAGCGTCGTGTCCGGACCGGCGATCCGGTGGCCCTCGCTATCGGAGACGATCAGCGTCCCATCCGGAAAGCGGACCTGCGAGAGCGTTTTCCCCGCGGCCGGCGCTCCTTCCGCGACGCGGACGAGCATAATGTCGAGACTCCCCGTCACGTCCGCCAGCGTCTGGACGTCGCTCCCCAGGATTTCGTTGGCCGCCACCCGCGCGCCGGCCCGTTCCGGGAAGAGGACCGCGTCGACGAAGCGCGTGTAGGTCTCGCCGGACGCGCGATCGATCCGCGCGACGGTCCGAATTCCCGGCGTGAGCTCCGACGCGGCCAGACAGATGGCGAGGTTCAGTCCACTCTCCCCGGTGAGTGCCGCGATCGCGTCGGCCCGTTCGACGCCGGCCTGTTCGATGATGTCGGGGTTGGTCGCATCGCCCTGGATGACCGTCGCGATCCACTCGTCGGCGATCTCCGAGACGATCCGTTCGTCGCGTTCGATGATCGTTACGTCGTGGCCGCGGTCGGCGAGGATCTCGGCCGTCTGGAAGCCGACGCGCCCGCCGCCCGCGATGATGATATCGAGAGTACTGGTCATAGTGTCAGTCTTCAGTTCCCGGTGTCATTTCAGTGTCGGTACCTTTCGGGCCGCGGTCCGGCTGCGCTCGCACGCGGTTGAGCGCGACGTACATCAGCCCCCCCAGCAGGATCCACGCGACGCTGAGCCCCAGCGCGAGCGGATCCGTCCGGAGCAGGTACTCCACAAGCACCCCGGTCAAGAGGAGATTGAGCGCGACACCTATCAGCGGCGGCGCGGGGTAGTACGGCATCTTGTAGGGGCGGTTCATATTCGGGCGCTCCCGGCGGAGTCTGATCACGGCGACGTTGACGATGATAAAGGAAAGCAGGAAGAACAGACTCGCCATATTCCCGGCACTCTGTGTCGGGAGCGCGACTGACCCGAGCATCACGATCGCGCTCGTGAGGATCGCGACGAACGGCGTCCCGTAGCGGTGGTGGATCTGCCCGAACGAGGGCAGGAGCTGACCCTCACGACCCATCGAGAACGCCACCCGCGAGGAGGCGATCACGACCGCGTTCAGCGCAGTCAACGTCGAGAACACCGCCCCGAAGACGATGAGCGCGCCGCCGTTCTGGATGATCGGCAGTCCGGTCGGCATAAACGACGTCGCCGCCGCGGCGATGCCTGCCTCGCCGGCGTCGGCGAGTCCGTCTGCCCCGAGGGTGCCGACGGCGACGGTGACGACCGCCAGATAGACGATGACGGTCGCGATCAGACTCACGAAGATCGCCTTCGGGATGTTCTCACGGGGGTTCTCGACTTCCTCGGTGACGGTGGTGATGAGGTCGTAGCCCTCGAACGCGATGAACGTCAGCCCCATCGCCGGCAGTACTGCGGTCGCACCGGCTCCCTCGGGGAACAGCGGCTGGAACTCGGCCCCCGAGAACATCGGCGACGAGAGACCGAAGCCGACGAACACGACAAGGATGCTCACCTTGATGATCGTGAAAATCGTCTCGGCGCTCCCGCTTGCAGCCGTCGAGACGGCGTTGAGCGCGACCAGCCCCAGCACGGCGACGAACGCCAGGAGGAACGCGAGCGGCACCGCCGCATCGACGACCGGCAGGGCGATGGCACCCACCTGGTCGGGTGGCGGGACGATCCCGTAGACGTGCAACAGTTCGAGGAAGTTCGGCGCGAAGCCGAGCGCGTACAGCCCGCCCGCGATCATATAGGCGAACCAGAGCATCCAGCCCATAATGAACGACGAGAGGTCGTCGAAGATCTCCCGGACGAACGCGTAGCCGCCGCCGCTCTTCGGGATCGACGCGGCGAGTTCGGCGTACGAGAGGCCGGTGAATGCGGTGACGGCACCGTTCAGTGCGAAGACGAGAATTGCGGCCGGACCGGCAATTTCGGCAGCCAGTCCCGTCAGCACGAAGATGCCGGCGCCGATCATCGCCCCCATCCCGATCATCGTCGCATCGAGCAACCCGAGTTCGGCTTCCGGAGACCGCGTTTGACTGCCGCCCATCAGGTACGACACCTTGTTCGAGAATTGTTCATCGTACGCTCTCGACGAACTGTTCGAGCCATATTATTACCTCGGAAAATTCCCCTATCGGGGGAACTGAACCGAGGGTTATTAAGATTCTGGCAGCGCCCGGACGGGGGATTCCAGCCGCGTGGGAATCGAGCAGTCGGTGAAGTGACAGGCCCGAGAACAGTCCCCCTGATGACCCGAACAAAGCGGTTCGTGATCGCCGGTGGCGGACGGGTCGGGCTACAGACGGCCGAGAACCTCGCGGGCCAGAATCACGAGGTCGTGTTGATCGAGTCCGACGAAGAGCGGGTCGCGGAACTTTCTGACGCCTACCTCGGCCCCGTGATCCACGGCGACGCCACGCGCCCGTCGATCCTGAAGCAAGCCGACCTGACCGACGCCGACGCGATCGCCGCACTCACCGACGAGACGGGGACGAACCTGGCGATCTGTATGGAAGCCCAACAGCTCGCCCCGTCGATCCGGACGCTCGCGCGCGCGGAGACGCGAACTGACCACGAGTACGACGAAGTCGTCGACGCGACCCTGATGCCACAGTACCTCGGCGGCGACCACGCCGCGGATATGCTCACGGGCGAGGGGATCCGGACGCTCGTCTACCCGACTGCAGACCTCGATATCATCGAGGTAACCGTGACCGAATCGGCGCCGGTCGCCGGCCGGCAGCTCGACGAGATCGCGCTTCCGGAGGGCAGTCTCCTGCTTTCGACCGCCGACCGGGAGGAACTCGCCGGCCCCGAGACGAGATTGGAGCCAAACGAACGGTACATTGTCGCCGTCGAATCCGGCGTCGTCGACGAAGTGCTGAATCTGATGCGGGGCTAGCACTCCGGAGGCGGTTTCACCCGGGCGCACCAAGGTGTCCGTATGACCACCTGGGACGAGCGCTTCCGCGAAGGGGAGTACCCGACCGATCCCGACCCCTCGCCGGTACTCGAACGATACGTCGACACGTTGCCCGAGGGTCGCGCGCTCGATATCGCGACGGGAACGGGGCGGAACGCCGTGTTCCTCGCCCGCGAGGGGTATCGCGTCGAGGCCATCGACCAGTCGCGCGTCGGCCTGGAGATCGCCAGAGAGAACGCCGAGACCCACGGCGTCGCCGGACGGACGAACTGGATCCAGGCCGACGTGCCCTCCTTTGCCTTCCCCGAGGCGACCTACGACGTCATCACGATCAGTTTCTACCGCGCGATGGATCGCCTCGGGGACATCAAAGACGCCCTCGCGGACGGCGGCGTCCTCTTCGTCGAGCACCACCTCCGGACGAACGACCCCGTCGACGTCGGGCCGTCCGGCGACCGGTACCGGTTCGGCGCCAACGAACTCCTCCACGCCTGTCTCGATCTCACCGTCCTCTACTTCGACGCGACGACCGAACAGCTAGAAGATGGCAGAACCACAGCAACGGCGCGGATCATCGCCCGCAACACCACAGGTCGCGAGCAGTCGTATCCCGAGCCGGAGCGGTAGCGTCGTGGTCGCTGTCGCCACGGAGGGCTGGCTTCCCTGACGACACCGCTTCCCGCCGAGACCGGTCCCGGCGACACCGTTTTTCCGCCGCGCGCCCTCCGGACAGTCGTGACGAACGGATCCCTCCAGTCGGACCTCCAGACGCTCCACGAGCACCTCGCGGCGACGAGCGAACGGCCGGTCGAGCGGACCGCGAGTCGGTGGATCGGCGAGGCGGAAGCCATCGCCGGCGACCTCGTCGGTCGGGACGCCGATCCGGACGTCGTGGCCGAGCGGGTCGGTCACGTCGTCGACCTCCTCGCGAACGTCGAGACGACCGAGGACGCGGCCGCCGACGAACACGTCGACGCCGCCCGGACCGTCGCGGCGGAGATTCTGGAGACGGTCGATACGTAGCCGCCGCCCCAGTCACCGGGATCGGCCGCCGTTGGGCGGATATTTATCCCCGGTGGTCATATCGCCGGTGATGGGTCTCCGCAGGATACTCACTTTCGTCAAAACGCTCGAAAAAGAGCTCGCATTCTTCAATATCAATCCCGGGGATCCGATCGTCGACGAGGTGGAAACGTACTTCGAGACCCAAAACCTCAGGGTCACAGTCCGGGAGACCTCCTCGGGAGCGCCAACGGATCTCGCGATCCTCAGTCGGGAACAATCGGTCCTGGCAGTGCTCGCTGTCGAAACCCTTCGGAACCTCGTCGCCGGCGCACCACCAGCGGACTCCGCTGAAACCGGCATCGCCGACAGCGAACACGAGGCGATCCTCAAGCATCTCAAGGAGACGACGTTCACGTCGTACGACACCGAGCAGATGCTGTATGCCTCCCGCGAAATCGAGGATCGGGCCCGGCGCGTCGGGGCGGGAAGCATCCACGCGGGGTTCCAGCGGTGTTCGGTGATGGCCCAGCAGCGGGCGGTCTACGCAGATCTCGCGAGTCGCGGCCTCGACGTCCACGCGTACGGCGCCCCGGACGTCCCGCCGCCTGACCTCGGCGGCGGACAGGTCCACGCGGCCGAAACCGGAGAGCTTGCGCGGACGTGGTTTGTCGTCTTCGACGGCGGCGGCGACGCGGAACAAAAGAGCGCCCTGCTTGCCGAAGAGCGCGCCGAGGGTGACTTTTACGGCGTCTGGACGTACGACCCGAACATCGTCGACGGCGCACTCGATCATCTCCGACGGACGTACCGTCCCCCGGACGGGGATCGAAAACAGTCCGAGAATTGATACGAAAAAACACGAGTGTGTTCCACTCGTCCCGTATCAAGCCTGAAACCGAACATAATCGGCAAGTTGTTTATATACTCCACCTTAAATATTGTTTTTGATATTCGGGTGCAAAAGAGTATACCAGTCCATCGAAACCGGCCAAATATGAGCAAACAGACGGGGCGAACGCAACAGTCCGGAGATGAAAACGGGACAGTCGAGTGGGAAGACGTCTCCGAGACGTCGGATGGACTGTTCGGCAGATTCCTCGGCGGACTCGGGAACGGATCCGAGTCGGCGCGAGCGGGTGATACGACCGGATCGCCCGACGGTGGCGGTCGAGGCAACTCCGAGACTGCCCGATCCGACGAAGCGCAGGCGCTCGTGCGGAGTATCCTCGACGGGCTACAGGAGCCGACGGTCGTCGTCGATACGGACGGACGGATCACGCATATCAACGCGCAGGCGCTCGAACTGTACGACCGTAGCGAGTCGGAAGCCGTCGGCCTCGCGCCGCACGCCCTGCAGGACCAAGGGAGTGAGGGCAGCGAGATCGTCGCGGAGGCGTTCCACCGTGAAACCGACATCCAGGGCCGCGAGGAGACGCTACGGATCAACGGCGACGGGACGCCGCTCGAACGGACGGTGACGTTACTGTACGACGAAAGCGGCGCGTTCGTCGGGGCGATGCTCGTCGAAAAAGACGTGAGCGAACGGACCAGAGAGCGCGAGAAAAAGCAGTACCTCGAACAGTATCAACAGGAAGTCCTCGACGACCTCCAGGACAAGCTCGCCCGACTTGCCGGTGGCGACCTCACGATCGATCCGACCGTACCACGCCCGGAACGGGACTACGCCGAGGCGACGGACGTCTACGAGGAGTTCACCCGACTCAACGAGCACCTCACCGCGGCCGTCGATAACATTCAGGCGGTCGTGGACGCAGTGACTGAGAGCGCAGACGACCTGCAGACGGCGGGGCAGTCACTCGGCGCCAACAGCGAGGAGGTGACCGCGTCCATCCAGCAGATCGACGCCTCGTCGACCGAACTGGCCGACGGCGCCGACGACCTCGCCGAGGACACCCAGCGGGCCAGCGAGAACGTCGACGACCTCTCGGCGTCCATCGAGGAGATCACGGCGTCCGTCCAGCAGATCGACGCACAGTCCGAGGAAGTCGCGGACATCGCCTCCGCTAGTGTCGATGACGCGACCGCAGCTGTCGAACAGATCCGAAACGCTACGGACGCGACGACGACCGTCGCAGATCGGATTGACTCCCTCGAAGAAAGTATGGAAGAAGTCGGGCAGATCATCGACATCATCGCCGACATCGCGGATCAGACGAACCTCCTCGCGCTGAACGCAAACATCGAAGCCGCCCGTGCAGGGGAGGCAGGAGACGGATTCGCCGTGGTGGCAGCGGAGGTCAAAAGCCTGGCCGAAGAGTCCCAGGAATCGGCCGACAACATCGCTTCGATCGTCGAAAACGTCCAAGCGCAGACGGCCGACCTCGTCGGGAGCATCACCGAGGCCACCGGGGAGGTCGAGGACGGTGCCGACGAGGTCGAAGCCCTCGTCGAACGGCTCGAAACGATCGATCAGCGGGCGAACCAGACCAGCAACGGACTCGAGGAGATCTCCGATGCGGTCGAGTCACAGGCCCAGAACGCCGAGGCGGTCAGCAGTGTCATCCAGGACACCGCGGGGATGAGTCAAGAGATCACCGCATCGATCACACAGATTTCGAGCGGTGTCGACGAACAGTCCGACGCGATGGAGGAGATTTCGGCGAACGCCCAACAGATCAGCGCGATGAGCGACGAACTGTACGACCGAGTAGACGCATTCAGGGTCGCGGAAGACGAGAGTGCAGACCTGAGTTCGGAGGCGCAAACCCGATGAGATCGGGGTCGACCGAAATCTCGGTCGCCTGCCGCCGTCACCCCTCATCACGACAAGAGTTAACACACTCGGCGCCCTACCGGCGTGAGTGATGAGTGGTCGACGGTCGTTCATCTGCCGGGAGTGTGGTGCTCGCGTCTCTCCGGGGTCGTTCCGCGCCAGATGTCCCGATTGTGAGGGAGAACTGGGCATTCTCGACGACACCGCCCGACGCGACGACGCCACGCGGGGAGAAGCCGACTGAGATGCCGGCGCGCGACCCCGACGATCGGGAGTCGTATCCGCCGACGGACCCGCGGCGGATCCGGGCGCTGGCAGTGACGACCGAGGACGTCGTCGACGCCTTCGAGGCGTCAGTCCGCGGCGGCCGCGAGCTGGTGCTCCGGGTGACGCCGCCGTTTTCCGGCCGGATGCGGGCCCGTCTCCACGCGGTCGACGTCGTCGAGTCGGCGGCCCACTCGGGAGCGACCGCCGAAGGCGGTCGGGACGCGGGCGATAAATCGGCAGCCGAAACCGGCGACGCGGGCGACGGATCGGCAGCCGAAACCGGCGACGCGGGCGATGGAACGGGGGACGACACCGCCGAGACAGCCCCGATCCACCTCCCGCCCGAGCGGTTTCTGTCGGAACCGCCGTCGTATCCGACAGTCGACGACACCGAGGACGCGCTCCGGGACTCGGAGACGCCGTACACACCGGAACGGCACCGGAAGCGACACCAGCGCGCCGTCGACGCGTGGCGCACGGCAGTCCGCGAGCGGTTCGTCGAGGAGGTCACTCTGGAGACCGATGGGGGTCCACACACCGTGGCAGTCTCGTATCTCGGCTAGGAGGTCCTCAACCGGGGGAGCGCGCACCGCACCGAAACAACCCTCGTGGGCCACGTCGACGCCGGGAACGAGGTTGACAGACAGCCGAGAGCGGTACACAGGCCCGCAAACCGGCGTTCATCCGGCGTGATTCGGACGAACCCGAGAAGACTGACCCGCGGGTTTAAATCCGATCGGGCGAGTATCTCCGCCCGTGCTATCGAATCGTCGTGTGCTGGCCGCAGTCGCCATCGCACTCCTCCTGACGACGAGCGGGTGTATCGGCTTTCTCACCGGGGACGAGCCCCTGCGGTTCTCCGCCGAGCCGGCCTCCGTCGCTGACGGGACGGTCGCGGAGACGGGCTACGAGCTGAACGACACGCGGACCGTCGAGATCGACCGGACGATCGAGGTCGCCGGCCAGGAACGGCGGGTCATCGCCTCGAACCAGATCACCGACTACAAGAAGAGTATGGAACTCCAGCCGCTGGGTGAGGTCGACCTCGGTGTCTTCACGGTGGTCTCGACGCCCGCCGTCGAGGTCGCCGGACAGACACTCAACCCGATCGGGAGCTACTCCAACGCGCGGCTGGTCGAGTTAGTCCAAGAGCAGTACTCCGGACTGAGCGACATCGAACAGGTGAGCGAGCAGAACATCACTGCCCAGGGCACCGAAACGACGGTGACGAAGTTCGCCGCGACGGCGACTTTCGAAGGCCAGGAGATCGACGTCTTCGTCCACGTGACGAAGTACCGCGACGGCGACGACTTCATCCTCGCGATCGGGGTCTACCCCCAGCAGCTCGACGGCGAGGAGGAGAACATCCTCTCGATGATGCGCGCGATCGAACACCCGGCATAGTCGTCGGGCCGATCCGCCATAGTCGTCAGGCCGATCCGCCATAGCCGTCAGGCCGATCCGCCATAGCCGTCAGGCCGATCCGCCATAGCCGTCGGGAGGACCCGATGGGAACGTCGCGGTGGTGCCGACACTCCGAACGTTGCCTCCGAACAACGCTTTTGTCCCTTCTCCGCGAGTTTGGGGTATGCCACGAACGCGGACCCTCGGCATCGGCCTCACGGCGCTTGCCGTCCTCGGCTACGCGATCGGCGTTGCAGCGCCGTATCCGGGCCGGGCGGCCAGCATCGTGGGTGTGATGGTCGGCGTGACGCTCTACGCGATCGGCTCAGATGGGGGTGGATCGCAGTGATCTCAGCGATCGTCTACGACGTCGGAACCGTCGACCACCACACGATCACGAACGAACCGGACCTCGAAGCGGCGCGGCAGGCCCCCGGAACCACGTGGGTCCGGGTGAATTCGCCCACAGCAGAGGAGCTCAGTGCCGTCGAGGAAGCGTTCGGGCTCCACCCGCTGGAACTGGAGGACGTCCGGAGTGACGTCCGTCCGAAGACAGAGGAGTTCGAGGAGCACACGTTCGTCCTGGTGAAGACTGTCGCGCTCGAACGGGGCGAGACCACGTTCGACGAGGAGATCCGAACCCAGCCGATCGGCCTGTTTCTCGGCGACGACTGGCTCGTGTCGGTGACGATGGAGGCGGAGCGCGTCCCCGTCGTCTCCGACGTCTGGCAGTCCGTCGAGAACCAGCAGGGGCGGACGCTGAAGCAGGGCCCGGACTTCGCGGCCTACCGCGTGATCGATGGGACCGTCGACGACTACTTCGGTCTGCTGGACAGCGTCGGCGACACCATCGAGGATATCGAGGAGGCGATCCTCTCGACCCCCGACGAGACGCTCATCGAGAGCCTCAACGACGTCCGCCGCGACCTCCTGTCGTTCCGGAAGGTGGTCTGGCCGATGCGGGAGGCGATCGGCGTGCTCGCACGCGGAGACGTCGAGGGAGTCGAGCCGATCACCGAGAAGTACTATCGGGACGTCTACGATCACCTCGTCGAGATCGTCGACCTCACCGAGACCTACCGCGAACTCACCCGCGGGACGCGCGACATCTACCTCAATGTCGTCTCACAGTCGACGAACGAGGTGATGAAACGGCTCACCGTCGTCGCGACGATCTTCATCCCGCTGACCTTCGTCGTCGGTGTCTACGGGATGAATTTCGAGGGCCACGCGTCGAACCTTCCGGAACTGACGTGGGCGTACGCCTATCCGGCCGTGGTCGTGGGGATGGCCCTCGTGACCGGAATCCTGCTTTTGCACTTCCGGACCGAAGGGTGGATCTGACGTCGTCGCGGCAACCGATCCAACTGCAACTCCTGCGAAACGTATATATAATCGTGAGGAATCTTCGATAGTGCCGACAGAAATGCTAAAATGCACTTTCCGCCCCGTTTTCGAGGCTCTCGGTCCGAAACAGCTTTAGGAAGGTTTATATACTTGAGAGACTTACAGATAGTAAGTTCAGTTCCGGCGGGACGTCTCTCTCACTCTTTCCCGACCGCGAACGAACACTCCCCCACTATGAGCAACACAGAAACCCGAGAGTACGTCGAGAGCCGCACACCGCAGGCCAGCGAGAAGGACCGATCGACCGAACAGACGAGCGAGGAGACAGAGCAGGAGGAGACGCAGGTCTGTCCGGAGTGTGGTGGCACGCTCGTCGCCGACGAGGCACACGGCGAGACCGTCTGTACGGACTGTGGACTCGTGGTCGACGAGGATTCGATCGACCGCGGGCCCGAATGGCGTGCGTTCGATAGCGCCGAGCGCGATCAGAAATCCCGCGTCGGTGCGCCGACGACGAACCTGATGCACGACAAGGGGCTGTCGACGAACATCGGCTGGCAGAACAAAGACGCCTACGGCAACTCCCTGTCGTCGCGGCAGCGCGAGCAGATGCAGCGGCTGCGAACCTGGAACGAGCGGTTCCGCACCCGCGACTCCAAAGAGCGGAACCTCAAGCAGGCCCTCGGCGAGATCGACCGGATGGCCTCGGCGCTGGGCCTCCCCGAGAACGTCCGGGAAACGGCGTCGGTCATCTACCGCCGCGCGCTCGACGAGGACCTGCTCCCCGGCCGGTCGATCGAGGGCGTCGCCACCGCGGCACTCTACGCTGCGGCCCGCCAGGCCGGCACCCCCCGGTCGCTCGACGAGATCGAGCGCGTCTCCCGCGTCGACAAGATGGAACTGACGCGGACCTACCGCTACGTGGTCCGGGAACTCTCGCTCCAGGTCGAACCCGCCGACCCCGAGCAGTACGTCCCCCGGTTCGCCTCGGAACTGGGCCTCTCCGACGAGGCCGAGCGGACGGCCCGGGAGCTCCTCCGGAACGCGAAGCGCGCCGCGATCCACTCGGGGAAGTCGCCGGTCGGCCTCGCGGCTGCTGCAGTCTACGCCGCCGCTCTGCTGACGAACGACAAAGTAACCCAGAGCCAGGTCAGCGACGTTGCCAACGTCTCCGAGGTCACGATCCGCAACCGCTACAAGGAACTGCTGGAAGCCGGCGACGCGGGCATCGTTGCCTGATCGGGACCTCGCAGTCAGACAGTCTCCGTGACCACTGGCCGACGCACCAACCTTTATTGACGTACCGGGATTCGGTCCGACTATGGTCGAAGCGTTTGTGAGACTCCTGTGTCCCGAATGTGGGAAAGATTGGCAAGCGGAGCCGACGTCGCTGCCGAATCACCGCGAGAACTTCACCTGTTCGTCCTGCGGTGCGACGCGCCGACTCGCGGAGTTTATGCGGACCGAACGCGACCTCGACGCAGTAAAACAGTTCGAGTAGCGGTTCCTGCGGCTCTCGTCATACTGAGTACTCTCGTCTCTTCCCGTCGAGCGCCGTCAACGGTGGGGCGCTCGGCGGTAACAGGGAGAGAAGTCAGTCTCAGATATCCGGCACCGAGGAGAGCGCCCCGCAGGCGTCACACTTCAGCACCGTCGTCCCCCGCTCGTCGACGAGACGCGTGTCCGGCGAGCCGCACTCGCTGCACGTGACGAAGCCCTCGACGTAGGCCTCTAAGGCGTCTGCGACCCGTTGCTGTTTGAAGTCTCCGGTGAACCGGGCGCGTCCCCGGTCGTCGATCTGCGCGCTCGTGCCGAGTTCCGACTGCAGGAAGCGCATCAGGTGATCGGGGTCGCGGGCGAGCCGATCGTGG
Organism: Halobellus ordinarius; assembly: GCF_031823395.1. Lineage (NCBI taxonomy): Archaea > Methanobacteriati > Methanobacteriota > Halobacteria > Halobacteriales > Haloferacaceae > Halobellus > Halobellus ordinarius. Next base: position 240,749 of record NZ_JAVQKJ010000009.1, on the reverse strand, counting down.
ACCGCCTCGAAGTTCTCCCAGACGGTGACGTTCCCCTCCGGGCGGACCTTCGGGTCCGGAACCTCGAACCGGTCGCCGCCGCTTGCGATCTCCGGGGACTGTTCGAGCGCTCGATCGAGCTGGTCCTCGTAATCCATACGGCGCGGTAGGAGACGCGCGATGTAAAACGTTCATATGTCCAGGCGCGTCCCGAGCCGCGCGCCGTCAGTACTTATATAGTTACGCCTTCCGGGGAGAGAAACCGCGATCACTTACTCCACAGTGACGGGAATCGTTCATTATCGAACACAGTAAATCCGCCGAATCGGGCCGTTTCGCCCCAATATTCGCCAGGCGTTTGTTAACGATACTCAGGATAATAATATATTCTTCCAGTCTCAACCTTTGGTTGCTTATGAAAAAGCAGGAGCTCATCCACCTTCACGGCCTGCTTGCGGAGGTACACACCCAGGTCGAATCGTGGGAGAACGAGGAAGTGCCGCTGGAAGCATACAACGAACTCGGCGTCCGACCGACATCGATCCACAAATCGAAGACGGATCACAAAGCCGCCGTATTTAAACTGATCAAAGGAATCACCGGATCGCTCGACGAGGCGGAGCAGGACCCCGTCGCAGCGACTGCCGACTGAACGCGACATCTCGCCGCATCCTCCCTGTGCTACACCGACCAGCGCCAGCGCCGACCTGGGGATGACCCCCGTCTTTCTCCCGCCGTTCTCGTTTCCGATCAGGGTACGCCTCTCCCTCGGACACTGATAGATTCAGCCGGCGCGGGAGGCTCATACCGATTACTCTCACTGTTTACCGCCGAGTGCCACCCCCATTGCGGCGTTCGGCGGGAATCGACGAGAGTAATCAGTATCAGTCGTCGGGGCGCGCCAGCAACTCGTCCTGATACTGTGCGATCGCCTGGACGACCTTCTCGGCATCCTCGTCCGGCACCTCGTATTCGTCGAGCGTCTCGGAGAGAATCTCGACCGCCCGCGCGATGTGGGCTTCGGTGAACGGGACGTGGAGATGCGCCTCGCGGACCGGTTCGGCATCGTACGTTTCCGGGCCGCCTGCAGCCTCACAGAGGAAATCGGTCTGGGTGCGCCTGAGCCGTTCGAGATCGGCGTCCTCGAAGAACGGGCCCAGCGACTCGTCTTCGACGAGCCGATCGTAGAATTCGTCGACAACAGCACTGATTCCGTCGCGGCCGCCCAGCCGCTCGTAAAGCGTCTCCTTCGTCATAGGTGTCACTGACTGCTCGAAGTACACGATACTATCGGTCGACGTCCGAAACCTGGACGGACGTCCGGATCCGCTCGGGAGAACCGCCGTCGTCGCCGGTGCGAGAGCGAGAGGAAGCCGCGACCACCGGAATCGTCACGCGGGGCCGCTTCACCCGTCGTCGACGAGTTCGTCGAACTCGGGGATGAGGTCCTCGTCGTCGTCCGCATCGCCCGTCGATCCCTCGGCTGAGTCGGCGGTCGTTTCGTCTTCGTCCCCATCGCCGTCCTCGTCTTCGTTCCCCGTATCGTCCTCATCTTCGTCCCCTTCGCCGTCGATCACCTCGACAATCAAAACTTTCAGCGGGACGTTCTCGAGCCGCTGGCCGATCTCCTTGCGCGCGATCCGGGAGGCGTGTTGCTCCCGTTCGACGTTGAACACGGTCATCTCGAGTTCGAGAGCGACGAGGGCCTCGTCGGCCGCGATGAACGCCGGGGGGAGTTCCTCGCCCTCGGGCGAGGTCCGCGACCCCATCGAGATCTCGACGTAGCTCAGGTCCGGATTGAGCATCTCGCCCGTCTTCGAGATAGCGATGCGAATCGCCTCGTCGGGCGTCGTCACGTCGTACACCGGGATGGCGGCCTCAACGACGACTCTGCAGTCCATACCTGTACGTACAACGGCCTGCGGCATCAAAGATTCGCCCGTTGGTGGGAGCCGACGCCACCCCACCTGGCCACGCCTCGCACGCTCGAACTGTGCCCCCAGCGGCAGTCACTCTGCGCGCGCCCGGAGGTAGTAGAACAGATACGTCTGGACGTACCCGGCGTACTCGCCGCCGAGACGCGCCCGTATCGCCCGCGACGTCTCGGCGTAGTTCCCGCGATCGCAGTCCGGAAAGTGCTCGGCGATGGCCGTCCGGATCCAGGTGTCCAGCGGGACCGCTTCGAGGTAGTCCAACGAGAAAAGCAGGACGCAGTCGGCGACCTTCTCGCCGACGCCGACGAACTGCGTCAGGTACTCCCGGGCCGCCTCGTAGGAGCGACCGGCCGCCTCGGCGGGGTGGGCCTCACCGTCGGCCACCATCTCGGCCGTCCGCTGGACGTAGGGCGCGCGATAGCCGAGTTTGAGGTCGCGGAGTTCCGCCTCGCTCCGCGCGGCCAGCTGTGCAGGCTCGGGGAACGCGTCGAGTGTCTCCGACCCCAGCCGGTACTCCCCGCCGAACTCCCGGGCGAGTGCGGTCTGCATTCCGTGGATCCGCGCGACGCGCATCTGCGCCGAACAGATGAACGAGATCAGACACGGAAACGGCGGGTCGCGGACGAGCCGCATCCCGCGGTAGGCGTCGAACGCTCGCTCGATCAGGTCGTCGTCGGGGGCGGCGTCGTAGATGGCATCGAGGTCGTCGTCGAGGCGCAGCAGGTGCGTCAGAAGCGGGACGGGATCTGCAGTCGCTTCCCACTCCAGCCGACCGTCGCGCTGCCGGATCCGGACGGCGACGTGCTCGTCGGTGACGCCGTCGATCGGCGGGACGACCGTCCGGTACCACGCGTCGCCGCTGTGGACGTCCATCGACTCGTACATCCGCCCGTCGGCGCGGTCCCACAGGTACGACTGCCCGCTCTCGACGGTCGCCTGCAGGTCGAACGGGCCGGCGATTTGGGACAGATCGATCGCGCCGGATTCGAGGGGAGAACCGACGGCCGGGTCGGGGTCGGCAGTCATCGTCACACCGGAGGGACGCGAGAGGGATGGCGATTTCGATGCGTGACAGCAGTTGCACGCAAGGGGGAACGGGAGACGGACCGCGACGCCGTCGACCCCGTCAGTTCCGGATGTGCTCGTCCGTGAGGCGGGCGAGTCGCTCCGCGAGGTCGTCTTCGAACGCCGCCGCGGTGCAGCGCCAGGTCCAGTTCCCCGTCGCGGTGCCGGGCGTGTTGAACCGCGCGTCTTCCCCGAGGCCGAGGACGTCCTGCACCGTCGTGAACGCGAGGACGGCATCGGAGCGCCAGACGGCCTCGATCATCGACCAGTGGATCTCCGAGGCGTCGGCGCCGATGTTGTACGCCAGGCAGTCCCGCTGCTGTGGCGGGAGCGACTCGTAGTAACCGACCATCGTGTTCGTGTCGTGCGTCGACGTGTAGCCGACGCTGTTCTCGGGGTAGTGCATCGGCTGGTAGCGGTCGCCCTCGCGGCACCAGTCGGCGTAATGCGGGACGCACGTCGCGGGAAAGCCGAACCGGTCGCGGAGGTCGACCAGGCTCTGGTCGACGAACCCGAGATCCTCGACGACGAACGGCAGTTCGCCGACCTGCGCTTCGACGGTCTCGAAGAAGTCGTGGCCGGGCGCGTCGCGCCACTCCCCCGCGGCCGGGGAATCGGCGTCGGCGGGGATCGCCCAGTACTCGTCGAATCCCTTGAAGTGGTCGATGCGGGTGACGTCGACCAGTTCGAGCAGGCGCTCGATCCGGGCGAGCCACCACTCGTAGCCCTCGCCCCGCAGGGTCTCCCAGTCGTAGACGGGGTTTCCCCAGCGCTGCCCGTCGTCGCCGGGGTTCGGCGGGACGCCGGCGACTGCGGCGGGGTCGAGATCGTCGGTCAGATCGAAGACCTCGGGGTTGGCCCACACGTCGGCGCTGTCGAGCGCGACGTAGATCGGGAGGTCGCCGACGAGGTCGACGCCGCGCTCGTCGGCGTACGCCCGGAGGTCGCGCCACTGGCGGTCGAAGGTGAACTGGACGAACTTCCGGTAGGCAACTTCGTCGGCCAGGTCCTCCCGGGCCGCCGCGAGCGCGTCGGGGTCGCGGCGACGGATCGGCGCCGGCCACGACGTCCACGAACCGTCGTGGCGCGTCCGCAACGCCATAAACAGCGCGTAGTCGTCGAGCCACTCTGACTCGCGCTCGCAGAAGTCCTCGAAGGCCTCGCGGTCGGTAGCGTCGGCGTCGGCGTGGAAGCGCTCGGCCGCGTCACGGAGCCGCGGGAGCTTGTACTCGCGGACGTGGTCGTAGTCGACGTGGTGCGGGGAGAACTCGGGTGTCGAATCGGTCCCCGATCCCGGCGCCGTGTCGACCGCCGACGCGTCGAGATAGCCGGCGTCGACGAGTCGGTCCAGACTCACGAGCAGGGGGTTCCCCGCGAACGCGGAGTACGACTGGTACGGCGAGTCGCCGTGGACCGAGGCCGTCGGGCCCAGCGGACAGAACTGCCAGTAGGACTGCTCTGCGGCCGCGAGCCAGTCGACGAACGCCCGGGCGCCGTCGCCGAGGTCGCCGATACCGTGGGGGCCGGGCAGGGAGGTGAGGTGGAGGAAGACGCCACTGCGTCGATCGAATCGCATACTCGCACCTCCCGCGGGAGCTACGTTAAGGATGCGGTCGGGCCGGCCCGTCGCGAGAGCGGGCCGCCGCCGCAAGAGACGCCCTCGCCGCGAGAGACGACCATCGCCGCGACGAACCGCCTACAATTAACACCGCGCGGCCCCTCTCGACAGCCGTGCATCCGAAGACGGTCCTCATCACCGGCTGTTCGTCCGGCATCGGTCGCGCCACGGCCCTCGCCTTCCTCGAGGAGGACTGGTGCGTCTACGCGACCGCCCGCAACCCCGCCGACATCGAGACGCTCGGCGAACGCGGCTGCCGCATCGCGACGCTCGACGTCACCGACGGCGACGACGTAGAGCGGGTGGTCGACCGCATCGTCGACGAGGAGGGACACATCTCCTGTCTCGTCAACAACGCCGGATTCGGGCAGATGGGGCCGCTCGAAGACGTCCCCACGGCGAAGGTCCACCGACAGTTCGACGTGAACGTCTACGGCCCCCATCGACTGATCCGGGCAGTGCTGCCGCATATGCGGGAGCAGGGCGACGGGACGATCGTCAACGTCTCGAGCGCCGCCGGGCGGCTCTCGTTCCCGGGCGGCGGCGTCTACGCGGGCTCGAAGTTCGCCTTAGAGGCGATGAGCGACGCGCTCAGAAACGAGGTCGACGAGTACGGCATCGACGTCGCTATCATCGAGCCCGGTCCCGTGGAGTCGAACTTCACCGACCGTGTCCAGCGGGAGGTCCACGGCGACGGTGCCGAAAGCGACGGCGGCGCATCGGGCGACAGGAGCGACAGGACCGACGACGACAGCGACGAGATTCCCGGCGTCGAGCGCTCTGGCGCCTACGAGTCTTTCTACGAACTCTTCTCGGAGACGCAGTTGATCGGCGGCGGCGGCCTCGGCGCCATCTCGCCGGAACGCGTCGCGGAGGACATCGTCGACGCTGCCTCTTCGACGAAGCCGCGGGCGCGCTACCAGCCGGGGACGGCCGCGCGGGTTACGGTGCTGGCGCGACACCTACCCTCGCGGTGGCTCGACACCGCCTACCGATACCTCAGGAAACTCTGATCGACCGGATTTCTGCCGACCGGACGTCCGCTGACGAGGGCTGACTACTCCAGACAGGCGGCGACGACACGCAGCGCCGCCTCGCCGCGGACCTCCTCGGCCAAGAGCGGCACGCGCTTGACGTCGCGGCCGCGGAACAGGTCCGTCGCTCGCTGGATCGCCTCCTGCTGGACCTCCCAGCGCCGCTGACAGAACTCACAGCCCTCCAGATCCGGCGAGACCACCCACCGGTCGTCGACGTCGGCGCTCGTCACGTCGACCAGGTTCTCCATCACGCGGTTGACGACGAGGGTCTCGACGGGGATCCCGTAGCCGTCGAGGCGGTCGACGAGCCGCTCGGTCTCGACGACGCTCATCTCCTCGGGTACCATCACCACGCGGAAGTCGGTCTTCGCGGGGTCACGGAGGACCCGCCGGAGTCGCTCGATTCGCTCGCGGAGTTCATCGAGGTCGGGCGCGGCGTCGTCGTCGCCGCCCATCCCGAACATCCCCTTGACGCCCGCCATCATCCCGGAGAACTGCTGGCGGAGTTTGGCGATTTTCCCGAGCATCGAGTCCATCAGCTCCGGGAGTTCGAGCAGGCGGAGGGTGTGACCCGTCGGCGCGGTGTCGACGACGACGCGGTCGAACCGCGGGTCGTCGAGGTATTCGAGCAGTTGCTGCATCGCCGCCGCCTCGTCGGCACCGGGCATCGAACCAGGGTCCATCCCGCCGCCGAGGAGTTCCTCCATCCCGCCGAGGTCGCCGAACGGCGACCTGCCCGCGCCGCCGGGCCCACCAGCACCGTTACCGGCTCCGCCACCAGTCTCGAAGGGGTTCTCGTCTCCGTCGGCCTCGGGATCGAAGCCGCTGTCGCCTCCGCCAGGACCGAATCCGCCAGCGCCGCCGGCGCCACTGTCGCTGCCGGAGCCGGCGTCGCCTGCGAACGGGCCGACTGCCGCCTCCGGATCGATTTCGGCGGCGTACAGCGGCATATTCTCGCGGATCCTCGTCGGCTCGGCCGGGATGTCCACGTCGAGCGTATCCGACAGCGAGTGTGCGGGATCCGTCGAGACGACGAGCGTGGCCGTGCCGGCCGACGCCGATGCCAGCGCCGTCGCGGCCGCCATCGTGGTCTTGCCGACGCCGCCCTTGCCGCCGTAGAGGACGTACTCCGGCGCGTCGACCGTCTCGGGGAGCGACGTCGCGTCGTCGACGCGCTCGACCGGCTCCTCGCCAGTCGCTCTATCGCCGCCCCCCGCGTCCTCGACGACCTCGACGTCGATCGTGTGGTCGTGGTCCGCCTCGCTCTCCTCGTCCGGCGGATCGCCCTCCACGGTCTGCTCTTCGTCGACGGCGTCGGCGTCGGTGTTCGACATACGCGGGACGACGAGGTGGGGACTTGTGTACTTCTCGGTGTCGCGGCCGTCGCGGGCGGTTTCGGTCGGCGGCGGATCGACTCACCGGTCCGCGAAGTAGGCCGCGAGCCGATCGGCCGCCTCGGCCGCCCGGTCGGTACAGAGCGTAAAGCGGATCCACTCGTCGTAGGCGCTGCCGAACGCCTCGCCGGGCATTCCCGCCACGCCGGCCTCGTCGATCAGTCGCTCGACGTTCGAAAGCGTCCCGGGGAACCCCTCGAAGCGAGCCAACACGTAGAACGCGCCCTCTGGCGTCGTGTAGTCGGCGCCGGCGGCGTCGAGCGCGGTCGTGAAGTCGTCGATCCGTTCGCGGAGCGTGTCGCGGATCGATTCGTAGTACGATGGCGGCGTCTCCTGCAGCGCCTTCGCGACGGCCTCCTGTGCGGGCCGGCTCCCTGTGAGGTTCACGAGCATATGACGCGTCCCCGCCTCCTCGACGAGATCCTCCGGGAAGACCGCGTAGCCGACGCGGAAGCCCGTGATCCCCAGCGACTTCGAGAACGACGCGGTGACGACGACGTGGTCGCGGTCGAGGGTGAGCGCGCTCTCGAAGCGCCCGGTGAAATCGAAGTGGTCGTACACCTCGTCGACGATCAGCAGGGCGTCGTGGGTCGCCGTGACCTCGGCAATCTCCTCGACGGCCGCGGGGTCGTAGACGGCCCCGGTCGGGTTGTTCGGGTTGTTGAGCACGACCGCCGCGGTGTCGGCTGAGACGGCCGCCCGTATCGCCGGGACGTCGAGGTGGCCGTCCTCGCGGACGGACACGCGAGTCGTCGTTCCGTCCAACATCCGCGCCCGCGCCGGGTAGTACGGGTAGACTGGGTCGGTCACGACGAACTCCGCGCCGGCGTCGCGCTCCATCGCTCGGGCCATCGCGAGGTAGTTGGCCTCGCCCGCGCCGTTGGTGACGATGAGTCGCGATTCGTCGACGCCCCGACGTGCCGTGATCGACTCCCGAAGCTCTGAAAGGCCCTCGCTCGGCTGGTACTGGAACTCCGGCGGGTCGCTGTCGGCGTAGTCTCGGAGCCCCTCCCGGAGCGCGGCCGGCGGTTCCCAGTCCGGGTGCCCGGAGACCATATCGACGACGTCGCGGTCGGCGGCAGCGGCGTAGCCGATGACGCGCTGGAAGAGCGGTTCGTCGTAGGCGTCGTCTGGCTCTCCAGTGTCGTCCCCGGTGCCGCGCCGGCTGTCGCCGCTGTCGCTCATCTCGTGCCCGGCGACGGCCGCCGGGGAAGTGTGTCTTTCGACGTGGGCGCCCCCGGTCTTTCGACGTGGGCGGCACCGGTCTTTCGACGTGGGCGGCACCGGTCTTTCGACGCGCACGGCCCTGGTCTTCCGACACGGACAGTGCCGACCACACGGTCGGGCGAGACGCGGGAGACGGTCTTTTGTCGGCGGCCCGTATCTTTCGGCCTATGCGAGAGTTCCAATCGGCGCCGCCGGTCGAAGAGCGCGTCGGCGACGCACTCCGGGAAGTAGATGCGACCGTCGCTGTCGCCGAATCCTGTACGGGCGGGCTGATCGGCTCGCTGCTCACGGACGTCCCGGGCTCGTCGGCGTACTTCGATCGCTCCGTGGTCACGTACTCCTACGCGGCGAAACTGACCGCGCTGGGGGTCTCACGGGAGGCGCTGGACGACCACGGCGCGGTCTCGGAGTCGGTCGCGGGGCAGATGGCCGCTGGCGTCCGCGATACGGCCGGGACCGACTGGGGCGTCGCGACGACCGGAATCGCCGGACCGGAGGGCGGGACGCCCGAAAAGCCGGTGGGCACGGTCTACATCGGGCTCGCGTACCGCGGCGAGTGGGGGACGGGCGACTCCTACACCCGGGTCGAGCGCCACGAGTTCGACGGGACCCGGACGCAGATCAAAGAGCAGATCGCCCGGCAGGCACTGGAGACGCTGCTCGAAGCGGTCGAAGCGCGGGAGTGAAGAGAGAAAGCGAAGGACGAACACGAGCGCCCGAGCACAACGTTTGTAGGGGCGGCTTGCAGAGTCCCACTCGATGAACAAAGACGGGCACATTCTCAACGGGGCGCTCCTGGCGATCGGCCTGGGCGTCATCCTCGCGATCGATCCGATGGCGGGCCCAGTGTTCGCCGGGCCGGACGGCAACGTCACCGTCAGCACGGTCCTGCCAGTCGTCACCGGAGTCGCGCTGATGATCGTCGAACTGTCGGTGCCGGTGACTCTCGGGGCACTGGCCCCTGATATCGACACCGCGTTCGGCCGCCACCGGAAGACGCTGCATAACCTCCCGATGCTGGGAATCTTCATCGCTTTCCCCTACCTGTTCGGAAACCTCCAGTTCGTCTGGATCGGGGTCGCGACCCACTATCTGCTCGATATGGTCGGCTCCAAGCGCGGGATCGCGCTGTTTTACCCGCTCTCGTCGGCCGAGTACCAGGTGCCGACTGGCGTGGCGACCTCGAGCGAGTGGGCGACCAGAGTGACCGTCCTGGTGACGATGCTGGAACTCGCCGTGCTCGCTGCCGTGCACAACTACGTCTTCGCGCTCGACACCTCGCTGACGCAGGCCGCGGGGATGTTCCGAACCGTGATCGGAGTCTAAAAGGCGACGGGGGGCGCCCCGCTGCCGTCCCCGACGGGCTTTTGTGAACCCCCCCAGTACACGGCGCTATGCAGGTAGTCACGCTGGGTCCCGCGGGGACGTACTCACATCGGGCCGCACGCGCGGTCGACGACAACGTCGCGTTCCGGGAGTCGGTCTCGGCGATCGTCGCCGCGGTCGACCGCGGGGAGTTCGATCGCGGCGTCGTTCCCATCGAGAACAGCATCGAGGGGAGCGTCACTGAGACGCTCGACGCCATCGCGGACGCCGAGATCGCGGTCGTCGAAGAGCTCGTCACGCCGATCCGCCACGCGCTCATCGCGCAGTCGCCGAACTTCGACACCGTCGCCTCGCACTCACAGGCGCTCGCGCAGTGTCGGTCGTACCTCGAACGCGAGTACCCGGACGCCGAACTGGAAGCCGTCGCGAGCACCGCCGCCGGGGTCGAGTACGCCCGCGAGGACGCCACCGTCGCGGGGATCGGCCACCCGGACAACGCCGGCGACGATCTCACTGTCGTCGCCGAAGACATCCAGGATCGCTCCTCGAACGCGACGCGCTTTTTCGTCGTCGCACCGGCCGACGAGCGCTCGGTTGGCGGCGGCAAGTCCACGATCGTCGTCTACCCGAACGCCAACTACCCGGGGCTCCTGCTCGAACTGCTCGAAGCCTTCGCCGAGCGCGATATCAACCTCTCGCGGATCGAATCCCGCCCGAGCGGGAACCGCCTCGGCGACTACCTCTTCCACATCGACTTCGACGCGGGGCTCTACGAGGAACGCGCACAGGCAGCCCTCGACGACATCGAGGAGATCGCCGAGGACGGCTGGGTGAAGCGCCTCGGCTCATACGACAGACGGCACGTGCTGTACTGACGGCACGTGCCGTACTGACCGAATATCCCGTTTTGAGGAGTAGAAGCGTGCGATCTGCGATCACGGTTCCTGGCGGCTTTATCTCCTCAGACAGCGTTTATGTACTCGTAATGATGCGACGCACCCCTGATTTCGACGAGTTCGAGTTCGAAGACCTGTTTGCGCGAATGACCCGACAGCTCGAGGAGATGAGCCACAGTATCGACGGCGCGCGGATGTTCGGCCGCGGAACGGCCATCGACCTCCGCGAGGAGCCGGAGGCGTTCGTCGTCGCCGTCGACGTCCCGGGCTTCGAGAAGTCCGATATCGAACTCGCGGTGGCGGATCGCGTGCTGACCATCGAGGCAAGCCGGGACGACATCGCGGAGACAACGAGCGGGGACGACATCGCGGAGACAACGAGCGGGGACGACATCGCGGAGACAACGAGCGGGGACGACATCGCGGAGACAGCGGGCGATGACGACGAAGTGGGCCACTACGTCCGCCGCGAGCGCCACACCGACTCGATCCGGCGCTCGGTACGCCTCCCCGGGGACGTCCGGGCCGACGACGCGAGCGCGACCTACAGAAACGGCGTGCTCACCGTGACGCTCCCCAAACTGGCCGCCGACGCCGACGACGCACAGCGCATCGACGTGGAGTAGACATCCGTCCAGGGTGGAGACGGGAAACGGTTTTTTCGTATCGGAAGGGCGGCAACCCCGAACGAAGGCTCAGACTGATTACTCTCACTTGTTACCGCCGAGCGATCCCCCTTTACCGCGCTCGGCGGGAAGAGACGAGAGTAATCAGTATCAAGACCGCTCCCGCGCCGCGTAGAGCGTCTCTCCGCCAGCGATCGACTCGCTGGCACACGGCACCGTCGGCGCGTCGTAGCCGAGCGTGGTGAACAGGAAGTCGGCGTCGACGGCCCGTGCCACCCGGAGCGTCGGCCGGTGCAGTTCTGGGGGAAGGTTCAGCCCGTACACGAGATCCGCGTGGTAGGCTGCGCCGGGGTCGGCACGCTCGCTCGCCGCCACGACGTCATCGCAGACGAACGACACCGACGACGGGATCTCGACGCCGTCGCTCTCCCGGCGGTCGACGACGTCCGTCGCGGTGACCGTCACGCCGGCGTCGGCCAACGCTGCGGCGACCGTCGGGCGGCGACCGATCCCGATCTCGACGGCAGCGCCGTACGCCGAAAACCGGGAGACGAGAGCGGCTTCGCGAGCAGTCCTCACGGCGGGATATTTATCAATCCACCCTGCTTAAGCCCTGCTATGCTCGTCGACATCGTGCCGATCGGGGATCTCCCCGGGCAGGTCAAACGCGAAGCGTCGGCCGCACTCCGGGGGGTCTACGACTGCGACGTCACGGTCCACGAGGAGCAGTCGGTCCCCGACGGCGCGTTCGACCGGGGCCGCAACCAGTACCGCGCCGAGCAGTTCATCGAACTGGCGAGCCGGGTCGGCTCGGGTGAGAAGAACATCGGCATCACGGCGCAGGATCTCTTCTATCGCCGCCGGAACTACGTCTTCGGGCTCGCCTACCTGAACGGCAACGGCTCCGTCATCTCCACACACCGCCTACAGACCTCCTCCGACGGCGGGATCACCACGAAGCCCCAATCGGAGGTGTTCGCCGACCGCGTCCGGAAGGAAGTCGTCCACGAAATCGGCCACACCCTCGGCTTGGAGCACTGCGACAACAGCAAGTGTGTGATGTCTTTCTCGCCGACGGTTCGCGAAGTCGACGTCAAAGAGGAGAACCTCTGCGGCACTTGCAGTCAGTTGCTGTACTGATCGGTGTACCGGGTACTGGGTCCGAAGCTGGTTTTCACGAGGCTCGAAGCCCGGTTTTACGGGAGCCGCTCGCCGCAGGAAGGACAGTACGCCGCGTCCTCGCCGGGGGGTCGCGCGCCGCAGTTCGGACAGCCCTCGTACACTCGCGTCTCGGTCGCCCCGTCGGACGACGTCCCGGCATCGAGCGCGTACACGCTCTCGCCGGCCCCGACGTAGACCGCGTCCTCGCAGACCGTCACCGACGAGACGGCATCGCCGGCCTCGAAGCGCCACCGCAGCGTTCCGGGTTCGGTCATAGATGTCGTTACGAGAACAACAGGCCCCACGACGATGATTGTAGCGGTTTCCGTGCGTATTCGAGGGACTGCGGAACCGGGTGGCAGCCAACAATATAAACGAGTGCCGACCGTAGGCGCACCTATGAGCCAGTATCTTGTCGCCGTCGACGGATCAGAGGCGAGCGACGACGCGTTGGCATACGCGATCGACCTCGCGGGACAGACAGGCGCGTCCCTGATCGTTGCGTACGCCGTCGAGCCACGCGTCCTCGTCGAGGGGACGGGCGAGGAAGCGCCGACGAACGCCGAGGTGGGAGAGCGGATCTACACGGAGAACGTCGAGGTGGCCGAAGAGCGGGGCGAGGAGGTTCTGGCGGACGCCCGAGAACGGGTCGAGGCGGCGGACGTCGCCGTCGAGACGACACTCCTCTACGGCGACCCGGTCGACAGCGTCGCCGACTACGCCGCAGCGGAGGCAGTCGAGTCGATCTTCGTCGGCCACCGCGGGCTGTCGGGGCGCGTCGAGGGGATGGTCGGCAGCGTCGCGAAGGGACTCGTCCAACACGCGAGCGTTCCAGTGACGGTAGTGAAGTGACGCCCGACCGATCCGGCCGTCCCGTGAGACGGCACTGATGCTCGAACTCGACGGGACCGACGGCGGCGGGCAGCTCGTCCGTACGGCGCTGACGCTCTCGGTCGTCCACGGGCAGCCGTTCCGGATGGAGAACGTCCGGGCCGACAGACCGAACCCTGGACTGAAGCGCCAGCATCTCGCCTGCGTCGAACTCCTCGCGTCGCTGGCCGACGCGGACGTCGACGGCGCCGAGGTTGGTGCCGAAACGCTGACCTTCGATCCGGGGACGGACACCGACGAAGCGATCGAACCGGACACCGGCGACTTCGAGGGCGAGACCCTGCAGAGCGGGCGATCGGGGCCGACAGTGTCGGCGATGGACGACGACCTGTCGGAACCGATCGCCGTCGACGTCGGCACCGCCGGCAGCGCCACGCTGATCGCCGATACGGTGCTCCCGCTCGCCGGGCGGCTGGCGGCGCCGATACGCCTCCGACTCGGCGGCGGCACGGACGTGAAGTGGTCGCCGTCGACGGACTACCTCCGGCACGTCAAACTTCCGCTGCTCCGGACCTGCGGCCTCGAGGCCACGGTCTCGGTGAACCGACGCGGGTTCTATCCCGCCGGCGGCGGCGAACTCGCTCTCGACATTCGTCCGTCGACGCTGTCGCCGATCCTGCTCCCGGAGAGACCAGCCACTGTCGTGGGCGGCCGGCCGGCAGTCTCCCGGCTCTCCGCTCGGGCAGTCGCCACCCGGGACCTCGAAGACAGCGACGTCGCCGACCGGATGGCCGAGGCCGCCCTGTCGCTGCTTTCGGAGCGCGAGCGATTCGACGAGGCAACCCTGAATGCGACAGCGAGATACGTCGAGTCCGACTCCACCGGTGCGGTCATCACACTCGTCGCCGAGGGCGATGCCGGGAGCCCCTCCGAGATGCCGGCGGAGGATGATGCGATCCGAGCGCGCCCACGGGCAGGCTTCGTTGCTCACGGCGAGCGCGGCGTGCCCGCCGAGGACGTCGCCGCGGAGGCCGTCGACGCCGCGGTGGCGTGGCACCGAACCGACGCGCCGGTCGACGAACATCTCGGTGATCAACTCGTCGTGTGGCTCGCGCTCGCCGGCGGGGAAAGCAAGATCCCACGCGTCACCGACCACGTTCGGACCAACGTCGCACTCGTCCGATCGTTCGGGTACGACGTGTCGATCGAGAATCGCTCCGGCGACGGCCCCGCGACGCTTTCGGCGCCCAGATAGCCCCGCTCGGACTCGTTTTCATACTGATTACTCTCGTCTCTTCCCGCCGAGCGCCACCCCCGTTGGCGGCGCTCGGTGGTAAACAGTGAGAGTAATCAGTATCAGTCGGGAGAACCGCCGGCACCCGTCCACTGTCTCTATCCTGCGGAGACTTCGCTTTCGTCGACTGCCCCCAGCGGAGATCTCTCTCAGTTAATATAGTAGCGTTTGCAACTGATTGCTCATCCGATCGCACGACTGCGTGCGATTGTGTGAGTGAAGACTTGCAAACGCTACTATAGCTCAAAATTCAAATATGATAATTAGAGCGGTGATTTTAATCATAAGTTCGTACTACTGTCAGGTATGCAGACGAACGAATCGTCGTACGCTGAGACGAGCGTTCCCGCCGGCGCGCTCCTCATCGCCCTCGGCGTCGGAATCTGGGCACTGCACGGCCTCGTCGGCGTGTTCACCGGCTGGGGATGGGCCGCGGCCGTCGGCAGCCTCTGGGTCGTCCTGGGGGCGCTGCTTTTGTTCTCGAACGTCCGCGTCTACCAGTTCGGCCGATCGCCGCTCGAGCAACTCCTGCTCGACGGCGAAGAACAGTAACCGAGGACCGCGACACAGCAGGTCAGTCTTCTTCGGTCGTCGTCCGGTCGAGATCGACGTCCCCGGTATGAATCGCAGCCCCGTCCTGTGCCACCTGCCGGGCGAGCACGGCGCATTTGATCCGCATCGGCGAGATGTCGACGCCGAGCATCTCCGTGATATCGTCGGTCCCCATCGCGTCCAGTTCCGACAGCGTCGTCCCCTGGAGTCGCTCCGAGAGCATACTCGCGGAGGCCTGACTGATCGCACACCCGTCGCCGGTGAACGTCACGTACTCGATCGTCTCCCCGTCGTCTTCGAGGCTGACGTTCATCGTGATGGTGTCGCCGCAGGAGGGATTCTCCCCGGTGTGTGAGAAGTCCGGATCCGCCATCTCGCCCTTGTTCCGGGGGTTCTTGTAGTGATCCAGGATCTGCTGCCGATACATATCCGAGCCCATTCCCATTGTTAGCGGGAATACGGCGCTTTGGCGCAAAAGAGTTCCGCCGACGGTCGACAGCGAGCCCCCGAATCGAGGCGGAAACGGCTGCGTGGCGGCTCTCAGAATAGCCCGAGCATCCGCGCGATACCCGCCGCCGAGTTGATGACGGTCCACTTTATCGCGTTCCCGGTCCCGAGACCCGAGAACCTGATGTCGCCGCCCGCGACGGCGTCACGGAAGACGATCGCGGGGTTGTCGGCGGTGAGCGTCTCGTTGAACGTCTCCCTGTCCGTTGACATCCGGAGCGTCGCGTCCGAGCGCGACTCCTGTGCCAGTTCGGTCATCCGCAACTGGCCGTCCATCCGGAATGAGAACGTCGCCGTTTCCCCGTCGGTGCCCGTCACGACGAGGTTCACCCGCTCGTTCGCCAACTGGTCGCCCGCGACCCCCAGATCGACCGCCGTGATCGACTCGTTGTAGGTTGCGACCATCCCGCCAAATTCCGCGAACGCCTCGTCTGCCCACTCGGGTTGTGCGGACTGTGCGGTCGCGACGCCGCTCGTGATCACGAGGAAGGCGAGAAAGACACCGAACCATCGGAACTGAGTACTGTAGCGTAAGGCTTCCATACCGTTAGTATGCTGAGCATTATATTAAACCAGATAGTGAGCACTGCTAGCACTCGACTGGTACCCGCGCGTCAGGATGACGAGTCAGTCTCGCCTGCCGCTCCGATCTGCGTCCACTTCTTCTCGACGTCGCGGTTGGCGACGACAACCGTCTCGCCCTCGGCGTTCCGGAATCGGGTCTTCCGGAGTTCGATCGTCATCACGGTACCGGTGACGGGATCGGCCTTCACCTCGTCGCCGGGGTTGAAATCGGGGTCCCGGAGGAGATACACCCCAGCGACGGTGTCGGCGATCATATTCGAGAGCGCATAGGAGATGCCGAGCGCGATGAACCCGGCCGCGGTGCCGAGGCTGGCGGCGATCTCGCCCATCCCGAAGATCTTCAGGAGCGTCAGCGCCGCCCCGAACCAGAGGAAGACGCTCGCAATCGTCACCGTGAGGTCGACCACGAGCCGCTGTTCGACGGGATAGACGGTTTCGAGCGTTCGCCGGAGCACAGCCGTGAGCAGCCGGATCCCCACGTACGCGATCGCGAGAAAGACGAGGCCGGTCAGGACCGTCGGCGCGGCCGCCTGCAGCCCCGCGCCGAACTCGTTGAGCGTCTGCTCGACCGTGGTGACGAGAAACCGGACGAGGGTGGGCATCGGTGCCGGTGAGAGACGGGTGAGCAACTAATAACTACGGTCGGGGATCGCCTGCGACTTCCCGAGAGCAGTCAGCCGCGGCTTGCGGGCCGATAGAGGGGACGCTGTGTCGATCTGCCACTCCGACCGCGCGGAGCACTGGTGCTGTCACCGCTGCCAGAACGCCGGCGTGAAGATGACGAGGACCGAGAGGATCTCGAGCCGACCGATCCACATCAGGAAGATCATATAGAGTTTCGCCGCGTCGGAAAACGGCAGGAAGCTGTTCATCGGTCCGACAGGGCCGAATCCGGGACCGACGTTCCCCAGCGTCGCGATAGCCACGCTCATCGCTTCGAGTCCGGTCAGCGAGAGGTCGGGGGTTCGGAAGCTATCGAGGAACAGAAGGACCGTCGAGACGACGAACAGTAGCAGGAAGATCAACACGAACACGACCGCGTCCAGGACCGTCTCCTCTTCGACGACGCCCTGCCGCAGCCGAATCGGTTTGATCGCCTCGGGGTGGATGGAGGTGAACAGGGCGCGGCCGATGGATTTCTGCACGAGCACCCATCGAATGATCTTGATGGAACCGGCGGCGGATCCCGCCGAACCGCCGAGAAAGTACGCGAAAAGGAGGATCGTCTGGGCGGAGGCGTCCCACGTATTGAAGTCCATACTGGCGTAGCCAGTCGTCGTCACGATGGCGACGGTCTGAAAGAGCCCCTGTCGGAGCGCGTCCTCGAGGTTCCCCGGGATGAGACCGACGTTCGAGGGCGTCCCGGCGAGTCCGATGCCGAGAAAGAGCACCGCCGAAAGAAGCGCGCCGACGCCGGCGATAGCGAGGAGGTACCCGCGGAACTCGGTGTTGCCAGTCAGCCGGCGGGGCTGGCCCCGAAGCACGTACCAAAACAGCGCGAAATTCGTGCCTGCGACGATCATAAAGGGCATAAACGTCCACTGAACGACCGGGGCGAAGGCCTCGACGCTCCGGGCCTCCGGTGAGAAGCCGCCCGTGGGCAACGTCGTGAGGGCGTGTGCGACCGCGTTGTAGAGGTCCATATTGGGCGCCGCCCCGCTCACGTAGAGCCCGTAGTAGACGATGGCAGCGACGACGGTGAGGCCGGCGTAGATCCCCCACAGCGCGCGTGCGGTCTCCTGGATGCGGGGTGTCAGCTTCTCCATCGAGAGCCCCGGCGACTCCTGGTTGATGATCTGGGCGCCCCCGACGGAGAGTTGCGGGAGGATCGCGACCATCAACACGAGAATCCCCATCCCGCCGAGCCACTGGGTGAGCTGCCGCCACATCAGCATCGCGTGCCCGTGTCGCTCGATCGATATCTCGCCGAGAACGGTTGCACCGGTCGTCGTAAAGCCGCTCATACTCTCGAACAGCGCGTTGATCGGGGTCGCGACAGTGCCGGTGCCGGCGACGAGGTACGGAATCGTCCCCGCAAGCGGCACCACCAGCCACGCGAGGCTGACGAGGAGAAACGCCTCCCGGTTACCCAGCTCCTCGTCGGAATCGACCCGTTCGACGAGTGCGCCCCCGCCGACCATCACAGCGCTCGTAACCACGAACGGAAGCGGATCTTCGGCGTAGTAGACCGCCAGGACGAGCGGAAACAGCGGCGTCACGCCGAGGTATCTGAGCACCGTGCCGACGTATGCGATGCTCACCCGGTAGTCGACGTACGTGCTCGGCGACTGAACCATCAGGTATCCTGAATCGTTGGCGGGGGCAAATGGTCGTTTCGGGAGCACCTCACGGAATCTCCGAAGCCGACGGCGAGAATCGAAGAGTGGACCCCACAGAACGCCGACAGCGACGCGTCAGGCGAACAGTTGCCGCGCGTGCTGGATCAGGCGAACAGTTGCCGAGCGTCGTCGACGGCGTCGACGAGCGCGTCGATTTCGTCTTTCGTGTTGTAGATGTAGAACGACGCGCGGGTCGAGGCGGCGACGCCGAGTTTGTCGTGCAGCGGCTGGGTGCAGTGGTCGCCGGCACGGATCGCGACGCCGTGGTCGTTGAGGATGCTCGAGAGGTCGTGTGCGTGGACGCCCTCGAGGTTGAACGCGACGAGGCCGCCGCGTTCGTCGCCCGGCGGGCCGTAGATCTCGATGTCGTCGAAGTCGGTCAGTCGGTCGTAGGCGTACTCCGCGAGCAGTTCCTCGTGAGCCTGCACACGGTCCATCCCGATGTCGTCGAGGTAGTCGATCGCAGCGTGGAGCCCGATCCCCTGGGCGATGACGGGCGTGCCCGCCTCGAATTTCCACGGGAGGTCCTCCCACGTCGAGTCCTCGTAGGTGACGCTTCTGATCATCTCGCCGCCGTAGAGGTACGGCTGCATCTCCTCGAGCAGGTGTTCCTTGCCGTAGAGGACGCCGATCCCGGTCGGGCCGAGCATCTTGTGGCCCGAGAAGGCGAAGAAGTCGGCGTCGATCGCCTCGACATCGACCGGTCGTGTCGGGACCGACTGCGCGCCGTCGACGAAGATGTACGCGCCGTGGTCGTGGGCCAGATCGGCGAGGTCGGCGGCGGGGGTGACCGTCCCGAGGGTGTTCGAGACGTGGACGGCGGACACCATCGCCGTCGAGTCGTCGATCAGTTCCGCCGCGTGGTCCATATCGAGGCGCCCCTCGTCGTCGACGCGGATGTACTCGACGCTGGCGCCCGTCTTCTTTGCGATCTGCTGCCAGGTGACCAGCGAGGCGTGGTGTTCCATCTCGGTCAGCACGACGGTATCGCCGGGGCCGAGTTCCGCGAGGCCCCACGCGTAGGCGACCAGGTTCATCGACTCGGTGGTGTTCTTCGTGAAGATGATCTCCTCGCGGCCCGCGGCGCCGATAAAGTCCGCGACGCGGTCGTGTGCCTTCTCGTAGGCGACCGAGGCTTCCTGGCTCAGGTGGTGGATCCCCCGGTGGACGTTCGAGTTGTAGCCGTAGTAGTAGTCGACGATCGACTCGACGACGGCTTTCGGCGTCTGGCTCGTCGCCGCGTTGTCGAGGTAGACGAGCGGGCGGGTGTCCTCGGCCGTCTCGCCCGGCGTCTCGATGTCGCCGCCGACCTGCCGGTCGAGGATCGGGAAGTCCTCGCGGATGCCCGCAACGTCGATCGGATAAGTTTCCTGGGTTCCCATTGGGACCTCATAGCGGCCCCAGCACTAACACGCCTTCGGTCGTGGCAGGCGATGAGGGGGCCGATCCGGCAGAAGCGTCCCGAGAACCGCCTACGGCGCGTAGTAGTACTCGCCCTGCTTCTTCTGCTTGCGGTCGAGCTGGGACTCCGGCTTGTTGATGCGGGGCCGCTGGGTCCGCTCGTCGCGGCGGAAGGTGATGTCCAGATCCGCGAGGAAGTCGTTCATCCCCGCGCGCATCTCCTGCGGAGCCGTCGCGTGACCGTATTCGGAGGGCTCGCCGTCGAACACCATCAGCCGATCCGCGAGCAGATCGATCATGTAGATGTCGTGGTCGATGACCAGCACCGTCTCGTCGTGGTTCTCGGCGTATCGCCGGATCGCGGTGGTCGCCTGCACCCGCTGCTCGACGTCGAGGTGCGCGGAGGGCTCGTCCATCACGTAGAGGTCGGCGTCCTCGGAGAGACACGCCGCGATGGCGACGCGCTGGCGTTCCCCGCCCGAGAGGTCCTCGAGGTTCCGCTCCATAATCCGGTCGAGCTGGAGCGGCTTGGACACCTCGGTCTTCCAGTAGGAGGTGCCGAAGTCGTCCGTGATCGACGAGAGGAACGTGTCGACGCGCATCGGCTGGTCGATGTCGATGTACTGCGGTTTATACGAGATGTCGAGCTCGAAGTCGAGGTCGCCCTCGTCGGGTTCGAGCGCGCCCGTGAACAGTTTCGCGAGCGTCGACTTCCCGATCCCGTTGGGGCCGACGACGCCCAGTACCTCGGATTCGTAGATCGTTCCGGGGTCGACTTCGAGCGAGAACTCGCCCTCGCCGTAGGACTTCGCGAGCGCCGGGTAGTCGACGAGCGGCGTCGACTTCGAGGTCTCCCGCGGCGCGTGTTCCTGGAACTCGATCTCGCCCGGGCGGATCCGCATATTCTCGTTGGAGAGATAGCCCGTGAGGTACTCGTTGATGCCGTTTCGGACGGACTTCGGGTCCGTGATGACGCCGAACGCCCCGGGTTCACCGTAGGCGACGTGCAGCGAGTCCGCCAGCAGATCCAGGATGGCGAGGTCGTGTTCGACCACCAGCACCGCGCGGTCCTCGTCTTCGGCGAGTTCGCGGATCAGCCGCGCCGCGGTGACGCGCTGGCCGATGTCGAGGTACGGCGACACCTCGTCGAGGAAGTAGAAGTCCCGATCGCGGGCGAGCGTGGCCGCGAGCGCGACCCGCTGCAGTTCGCCGCCGGAGAGCGTATCCAGCGGCTGGTCGACGACGGGGCGGATGCCCAGCCGGTCGATGAGGTCGTCGAGCGCGCCGCGCTCGTCGGTCGACGCGAGCAGTTCGCTCGTCGTCCCGTCGAACTGGTTCGGCAGCTGGTCGACGTACTGAGGCTTCCGGGCGATGGTGACGTCACCGTCCTGCACCCGCTCGATGTACGTCTGCAGTTCCGTCCCGCGGAACCGGTCGAGAACGGTCTCCCACTCCGCCTCCGCCTCGTGGTCGCCGAGGTTGGGGATCATCTCCCCGGCGAGAGCGTGGACGGCGGTGGTCTTCCCGATCCCGTTCGGGCCGAGGATGCCCGTGACGGTGCCCGATTCGGGAACCGGCAGCCCGTAGAGGGCGAAGGTGTTCTCGCCGTAGCGGTGGACCGGATCGTCCTCGAGTTCGGTCGGGAGGTTGATGATCTCGATCGCGTCGAAGGGACACTTCTCGACGCAGATGCCGCAGGTCTCACCCAGACAGATCTCCTCGGAGATGCGGATCTGGTCGGGGTCGCCGTCGAAGGGTTCGTCGTCCTCGTAGTGCTCGCCGCGAGTGACGATACACTCCTGCCCCGTCCGGTTCGGCGGGCAGTAGTTCGCACACTCGTAACTGCAGCGGTCGGGCTGGCATCGATCCAGGTCGACGACCGCGATACTGTCGTCCGCCATCGATTACACCGTGACTCCTTCAGTCAGGAGGACGCCGAAGGTGATGAACCACAGCGTGAACGTCATAAACGCCACGTAGAGGTAGTCCTTGGCGCCGAACTCGGAGATATCGATGCCGACGACGCGCAGAATCGGGAACTGCGCGAGGATCAGCGCCCCGACGAGCAAAAGCGACTGCTGGCTCGCCGCGGCGGCGACGTCGGTCCCGACGAACCTGGCCGACGCCAGCGCGGCAGCGATGCCGGCGAGGCAGGCGAGCGTGGTGACCGTGACTCCCCGGAGGTGATCGGAGAGCCCGCCCTGCGATTCCGTAGCCATACCTACGCTTCCGACACCCGGCGTCAAAAGCCGTTCGTTCCGCCGATGGGGAGTCCGAACCGTCGCGCTCGTGGCGGGTCGCATTCGAAGTGGTTAAAACCGCCACGACGGAAGTAGCGGTAACTCGCTGGTCGGACGGGACGCCAGCGGGCACCCGAGGGATCGGGACGAAATGTGGGTCGGCGTCGAACGCCGCCCGAATCGCAAGCGCCCGTGGTGAACCTATGGCACGAAGCTTCTACTCACACATCAAGGACGCGTGGAAGCAACCCGGCGACGGGAAAGTCGCCGAGTTGCAGTGGCAGCGAAAGCAGGAGTGGCGCGATCAGGGCGCCATCGTCCGCATCGACCGACCGACGCGCCTCGACAAGGCCCGCGAACTCGGCTACAAGGCCAAGCAGGGCATCGTCGTTGCGCGCGTCTCCGTCCGCAAGGGCGGGGCCCGGAAGCAGCGCTTTACCGCCGGCCGCCGCAGCAAGCGGCAGGGCGTCAACCGCATCGGTCGCCGCAAGAGCATCCAGCGCATCGCCGAGGAGCGCGCCGCCCGCAAGTACCCGAACCTGCGGACGCTCGCCTCCTACTGGGTCGGGGAGGACGGCTCCCAGAAGTGGCACGAAGTGATCCTCGTCGATCCCGAGCACCCCGCGATCGAGAACGACGACGACCTCAACTGGATCTGCAGCGACGACCACAAGGGCCGCGCCTTCCGCGGGCTGACCAACGCCGGCCGATCGAACCGCGGCCTCCAGAACCGCGGCAAAGGTGCCGAGCACACGCGACCGAGCGTGTCCGCCGGGCGGAACCGCGGCAAATAGCGACAGCAGGCGCGGCGGTCACCCGCTGCGAGATACCGCATTTCTTTCGCGCACTACTGTCCAGCGACTGCCCTCGGCAGCGTCCGGCGGTCACTCCCGCGGGTCACGATCGGCCCCGGGGTACTCCCCGCCGACGACCTCCCGGTAGAGGCTCTCGGCGTCGAACAGCGTCGCGAACGCGCGCGGGTGCCGCGCGCTGACCGACAGCCGGCTCCCGAGGGTCGCCCCCGCCTTCGCGGAGAGCAGCCGGTCGTCGAAGGAAAGCAGGTGCATCGCCCCCCCGCGGTAGGCGGTAGCCAGCGCCGGATGATCGCCCGCGGGGTGGGAAACGAGATCGACCCACGCAGCGGCGCGTTCGCGCCAGTCCGCCGCCAGATCGGGATCCGCGAGGTTGGCAATCACAGCCTCGGCGTCGGCCAGCAGGCGCTCGCTCGAAAGGAGCGTCGTCCAGGAGTGCGAGCGGAGCGGATCGAGCGCACGGCGGGCGTCGCCACCGACAAGGAGGTCCGCCGCGAGCACGTCGGCGTCGGCGACGACGCGGGCGGGCCCCGACTCGACCGGTGGCGCCGGCCGCTCCTCTGCGGCGTCGGACGCCGCTTGTCGGTCGTCGCGTACGGTCGAAAGTGCCGCCGACACGTCCGGTTCGTCGACGTCCCAGCCGTCGGCACGATCGAAGAGTCGCCGCCACGAGTCCATACATCCGGGAGTGTCTCCCACACCCAAGTATCCTCGCGTTCCACCTGCCAATTCGGGGAAAATCTCCGCGGCGTCTGCCGGTTCCGCAGCCCGAAAGTCTGCCCCCCGTCTGACGCAGTTTTAAGTATGGCACGGCAGACCAAACGACTGGGCGCGCGCCGACGGCCTCAATCAGTTCCCATCCTCCCACACGCGCGCCCGGCACGCGGACGTTGCACCCCGGTGGGCAGGCGTCGTCGTCCCCCGACGGCGCACCCAGCGGTTTTCCCGATCGCTGGCCGCTCGCTGTCGCTCGATGCTCGTCCAGAGAAAGTCAAGTAGCGGCACGGCCGGCCACAGAAGAGCCCGCTACGCGCCCAGTAATGCCGTCTTCGCTCGTTCGAGCCCGTCGTGTTCGACGACGAGCGCGATGCGATCTTTTGGCTCGACGACCGTCCCCGGTAGCGGGATCGTCATCGACTCGCTACGGCGGCCGTGAGCGTAGATCCGGCCGAAGTCGCCGAGGTCGATCTCGTTGACCTTCTGTCCGACCACCGGAGAACCCTCCGGGATCGCGACCGTCGTGAGTCGCAGCCGTTCGGTCAGTTCGTCGATCGCGCTGAAACTCCCGCCGAGCAGCGCCGTCTTCGCGCCCGCGGCCCCGAGCCGCTCGGGGTAGATCACCTCGTCGACGTCCTCCTCGTACTGCTCGTAGATCTCCTCGCGGTAATCCTCGCTGATCCGCATCGCCACGCGGCAGCCGAACTGTTTGCCGATCATACAGGCGGCGAAGTTCGTGTTCGGATCGCCGGTGAGCCCGCCGACTGCGACCGCGTCCGCGACGCCCGCCCGTTTCAGCACCGACTCGTTGCTGCCGTCGCCCTCGACGACCTCGAAACCCGCTTCGCGGGCTCGGTCGGCCTTCTCGGGATCGTTCTCGACGACGACGACGGGGTGGCCCTCCTCGTGGAGGATCCGGGCGGTCCGCGCGCCGACCCGCCCGTATCCGACGATGATGAACGTCATACGCCAACGTAACACACTCGGGGTACAAAAGCGTAGGCCGGGCGGGTCCCCCGGTTCGGGGCGAAGCTATTTGCTGCTCGTTGCGGTTTGTGTACCTATGGAGCACGACGGACCCGAATCGATCCTCCACGAGTGGCACCGGCGGTTCATCGGCCCGGTGACCGACAGCAGCGCCGTCTACGCGGGGTTCGGCCTCTTCTTCGCCGGCGTCGGACTGGTAATCGTCTCGATCACGACGTTCCTGTGGAGCACGGCCTACCCGGCGGGCGAACCGTTCAAGTACGTGTTGCGGGAGTGGGCAGTGACGACCGGCGCGGGCGGTGTGCCGACGGTCCTGCTCGGCGTTACGGTCCTCTTGCCGGTGTCCAGGCGCGTTGACGCGATCGGCGTCGCCGGAGTGGTCGCCTGCATCGTCGCGACCGCGCGGTTCAGACAGGTGTACCCGCAGGCGTGGTACACGTACAGCAGTGAGGTCGTCGGCCTCTACGCGCTCGGCGCGGTGGTCGTCGTCGCGACCGCCGGCACGGCGCTGTCGAGCTATCACGCCGAGCGGACCGGACGACAGATCGCACAGCGGAAACTGGGAGGGGAGGATACGGACGGAACCGCGGACGCGGAGACGGACGTGACAGACGCCGAAGTGCAGGCGGACATCGAGGAGGCGATGTCAGGTGCCGAGATGAACTGGGGCGGGGTCGAGCGAGACAACAACCGGAGGATCACGCTCACGACGCCCGACGAGGAGGACTTCGACCGGCCCGAGGGAGCTGGCGTCGGCGCGAAAGAGACCCGCGGCGGGAGCGTCGACGACGCCGTCGAGGGGCTTCGCGGTCTCCAGGGCGGCGAGCGGAAGACCGAAAGCGGGTCCGGAACCGACGAGCAGGCCAACGCGCTGGCGGAACTCCGGGCGATGCAGGAGGAAAGCGACGAGCGGGACGACCGTGAGGGGTTCGTCGACACGGTCCGCTCGCTGTTTCGGTGAGAGATGAGAGTGGTTCTCCGCTCGCTGTTTCGGTGACGAGCGAGGGTCTTTTCGCACTGAAGATTTTTATCTATGCCTTCAGACGTACGAGTATGGCAAAGGGCTTAGACGTCGGTACGATGAACATCATCTCCTCCAAGCCGGAGGGGAATGGAACGAAGTTCGTCCAGCAGCGCAACTCGTTCGTCGAGATCGAGTACAGCGATATGGCAGAACAGATGCTGTCCCGGAGTGAGGTCCTCCACATCCGAAAGGACGACAAGGTGTACGTCGTCGGTGACGACGCCCTCAACTTCGCGAACATCTTCAACAAGGAGACCCGGCGGCCGATGGAGCAGGGGATCCTCTCCAGCGACGAGGCCTCTGCGATCCCGATGATCAAACTGATCACCGAGCAGGTGATCGGCAAGCCCGAAGAGTCCGACGAGAAGCTGTTCTTCTCCTCGCCGGCGGACCCGATCGACTCGGATCTCTCGACGCTGTATCACCAGAAAACCCTCGAATCGATGCTGGCGGAGACCGGGTTCGATCCGGAGCCGATCAACGAGGGGATGGCCGTGATCTACAGCGAACTGTCGGACAACAACTTCACCGGGCTGGGCGTCTCCTTCGGCGCAGGGATGACGAACGTCTGTCTGGCGTACTACGCCGTGCCGGTGATGAAGTTCTCGATCGCCCGCGGGGGCGACTGGATCGACCGGCAGGCCGCACAGGCGACTGGCACGCCGGTCGACAAGGTGACGTCGATCAAGGAGGACGACTTCACGCTCGATTTCACCACCGACGTCGGCGGCGTCGAGGGCGCGCTCTCGATCTACTACGAGAACCTGCTCGACTACGTGATCGAGCAGATCTCCGCGGAGGTCGACGAGGAGGACATAGAGGAGGACCTCGACGTCCCCGTGGTGGTGACCGGCGGCACCTCGAGCCCCGACGGCTTCGAGGACCTCTTCGCCCAGCACTTCGAGGATATCGACATCCCGTTCACTATCAGTGACGTGCGCAGCGTCGACGATCCGCTCTACAGCGTCGCGCGCGGCGCACTCGTCGCCGCGCGCTCCGAAGAGGAATCCGGCGGCCCAGCCCCCGGTCCCGCCGAGGAGTGAGCCAGCGGAACGAGCGGTCGATCAGCCGGAATTTCCAGCCCCGTCGTCGCTGTCGGGGTCGTCAGCGCCGCTCTCGGCGGTCGCAGCCGAATCTGTCTCGCTTCCGCAGCCGGCCTCCCCCTCGCCAGACTCGTCGTCGGTCGTCGTCTCGTCGCTTTCAGGCTCGGCAGCCACCGCTCCGTCTTCGTCGTCAGATGCCGCTTGTCCGCCCCCGTCGGCGTCTCCCTCGTCTTCGATCTCGTCTGCATCCCCGTCTTCGGTCTCGTCGGCGTCTCCCTCGTCTTCGGTCTCGTCGGCGTCTCCCTCGTCTTCGGTCTCGTTGGCATCCCCATCGTCGCTCCCGTCGCCCTCCCCGTCATCAATTACCTCGGCATCCCCGTCGTCGGCTACTGTGGCGTGAAAACGCGCGAGGGCGTCGTCCCACGTCTCCGTGTTCTCCGGCGGTCGTGTGTGGTCCGACTCGACGTTTGCGTACCGGCAGTGCTCACAGTAGACAGTCTCACGGCCCTCGTTCAGGGAGATCCTGGCGAGCGTTCTGCCACACCGAGGACAGTCCATACGTAGACCTTCGCACACAGCCGTATTGTCTTATCGCCGCACGGGTACCGAACCAGAACCCGCGATTGTCGTACGGCAGACAGCAAGAATCGACGCTGTAGCGGCGTAGAGACCGGAAAATCGGCCAGTTCGGAATCAACAAAATGTGTCAACACGACACGCGGAACGGTCTTACGCTCGGTGCGCGTATTTGTGTCCTATGATGGCCACCACGCACGCCCTCGCGGGCGTTGCACTCGCGACGCTCCTCGGCGTGCTCTTTCCGGAGAGCGCGGCCGGAACGTCAGTGATCCCCATCGCTGCCGCAGCCCTCGGCGGCCTGTTCCCGGACTTCGACCTCTATGCGGGCCACCGGCGGACGCTGCACTTTCCGGTGTACTTCAGCGTCGCCGCCGCCGCGGCCGTCCTCGTCGCGGTCGCCGCGACCGCGTTCGTCCCCGCCGCTGCGCTGATCGCCGTCTCCGTCGCGCTGTTTCTTTCGGCCGCCGCCGTCCACTCGGGGATGGACGCCCTCGGTGGCGGCCTCGAACTGAAGCCGTGGCTCGGCAACTCCGAGCGGGCGGTGTACAGCCACTACCACCGGCGCTGGCTCCGCCCGCGACGCTGGGTCCGCTACGACGGCGCGCCCGAGGACCTCCTCGTGGCCGTCGCCTTCGCCCTCCCCGCCGTCGCCGTCTACGACGGATCGGTCCAGACGGGAGTGCTCGCGGCGGTCGGGGTCTCGGCGGTATACGTCCTGCTGCGGAAGCCGATGGTGATCGTCACCCAGGCGGTCGTCGACGCGCTGCCCGCGTCCGTCGTCACTCGGCTGCCGGCCCGGTTCGTCGAGGACTTCCGATAGCACGGCGAGGGCGCGAAGTCACCAGCAGTGGGAAGCCGCAGGCGGACGGGATTTTTCACCCGCGCCCCCGTCGGGATTCGTATGGACACCCGACGCGTGTTGCTCGTCGACGCTTTCACCGCTGAGCCGCTTTCCGGCAACGCGGCCGGCGTCGTGCCGGCGGCGGACGATCTTTCGACCGACCAGATGCGGGCGATCGCCCGCGAACTCGCCGTCAGCGAGACGGCGTTCGTGCTGCCCTCCGAGACCGCCGACCGGCGGCTCCGGTTCTTTTCGCCGACCCAGGAGGTCGATCTCTGCGGGCACGCGACGATCGCGACGCACGCGCACCTCCGCGAGACCGGGACGATCGAGTCCGGCGACCACACCGTCGAGACCGAAGTCGGCGCCCTCGACATCGAAATCGAATCGGACGGCGTCGTCTGGATGACGCAGAACAATCCCCGGGTCGAGCGGGTCACGGTCGACTACGACCGTCTCGGCGACGCACTGGGAATCGACCCCGCCGCGCTCGAAGATATCGGCGCCGACATCCCGACCGCGGTGGCCTCGACGGGGCTGCCCTTCCTGTTCGTTCCGGTGAACTTCCTGGAGCACCTCGGCGGCGCCGATCCCGATCAGGAAGCCATCGCGGCGCTCGCCGAGGAGGTCGACGCCGCGGGGATCTACGCGTTCACCTTCGACGCGCTGGACGCCGACTCGACGCTGCACGGGCGTGCGTTCGCGCCCGGTGTGGGCATCCCCGAGGATCCGGTCACGGGGACCGCAAGCGGCGCCTGCGGCGCGTACCTGCGCGAGGTTGGCGCCTTCGACGAGTTCCCCGACGAACTGCGGCTGGAGCAGGGACACTTCCTCGATCGACCGGGGACGGTCCGCGTCCGGGTCGGGGCGGACGTCCGGGTCGGCGGCCGCGCGGTGACGTCGCTGGACGGCCGGCTGACGGTCCCCCCGGACGAGGACGACGACATCATCGAGGCCTGAGAACGGGCAAAACAGAACAGCGGCCCGTTCAGCCGATGTACCGCAGGTCGTCGTCGGTCGGCATCCCGCCCTGCTGGTTCTGCATCTCCTGGATCTTCTCGGCGACCTCCTTCATCTCCTCGGCGCGCTCTTCGAGGGTGTCGTAGTCGACGGCGAATCCGACGACGGTTTCGAGCACCTCCAGCACCGCCTGCGCGCTGGTCGGGTCGACGAGGTACCCGCTCGTCTCGCCCATCAGACAGGCCGCCGAGAAGCCGCGGCGGCCGCCGAGGCCGAGGAGCAGGCCGCTCACGCCGACGATGCCGCCCGCGGGCTCGCCCTCGCGGAACGAGACGCCGGCGTCCTCGAGCGCGTCGATGTCGTCGGCGTCGCTGACGGCGCCGAGGACGTCGGGTTCCTCGACGAGTTCGCCGGTCGGGACGCCGCCGAGCGCGTACACGTCCTCGACGTCGAAGGAGTCGGCGACGTCGAGGAACGCGTCCGTGATGTGGTAGTGTCCCGAGTGGGACTGTGCCTGGTGGTCGCCGGTCAAAACCACGAGGTCGCGGTCGCCCGCGTCGACGGCGTGGAACTCGGCGCAGGCCAGGGAGGCGACGCCGTCGTCGTCGACGCCGACTTGCGGGGGAAACTCGTCGGCGTAGACCCGTGCGACGAGGTCGGAGTCGAATTCCTCTAAGAGATGCTCTGCAGCCAACTTGCCGACGTGTCCGACGCCGGGGAGCCCCTCGACGAGCGCCGGATCGCGGAGCGGCGGCTCCGCGAGCGTCTCGATCTCGATGTCTTCCATACCCTCACTCGCGGACGCGGCGTTTAAGAGCGCGTCGGTACTCGCCGTAGGCGTCCTCGGGGTCGAACGGTGCGGGCGCGGAGTTTTCGGTGTCCGCGCCACACTCGGGACACGTCGACCCGAGGGTGTAGACCGGCCGGTCGTGGGTATCAGACCAATCCGAACAGACGCGGATGTCGGATTTCATCGGAACGGGTCGGGAGAAAGAACTACTCCTCGTCTTCGCGTCGCTCGCGGTGGTACTCGGCGGTGCCGCCGTCGGTTTCGATCCGCGTTTTCGCCCGGTCGGCGGCCGATTCGAGGGCGTCCTCGGCGGTCTTGTAGTCGGGCGCCTGGACGCGGATGCGGTACTCCGGAGCGCCGACGTAGGTGACCTCGAGGTCGATCTCCTCGGGAACCTCGTCGTCGTCGCCTTCGGCCGCCTGCAGCGCCTCCTTGATCCGGTCGACGCCGTCGCCGGTCGGACACCGGAGGTCGACGTAGCCCGTCACGTTCACGTACGGAACGGAGACGTTCTGCCGGGCCGTCTGGACGATGGCGTCGACTTCCTCGTCGTCGAGGTCGACATCCTCGAGGGCGTCGGTGCCGTGGATCGCGGCCGTCTCGAAGCCGTCATAGAGCGTCTCGAAGTCCGCGAGGATCGCGTTGGCGATGGCGCTGTAGCGCTCGTCGTCGATATCCTCGCCGAAGGCGATCTCCATCCAGTTGTCGGCCTTCTGTTGGTTTTTCCACTCCTGGATCTTCTCTTTGCGCTGGTGCTCGTTGACGTCCTTGATCGAGAGGTCGATCTGCTGGGCGCTTTCGTCGACGTCGAGCACCTTCGCGACGACCGTCTGTCCCTCGCGGACGTGGTCGCGGACGTTCTTGATCCACCCGCTCGCGACCTCGCTGATGTGACAGAGGCCGCGTTTGTTCTCGTACTCGTCGAGATCGACGAAGACCCCGAAGTCGGTGATCTCGTCGACCTCGCCGACGACGAGTTCGCCCGACTCGGGCCATCCGCTGTACTTCATATATTGGAACCTCCGAAAGGGGAGTTACGCCTCGGCCGAGCGGCGTTCGACCGTCTCGAGAACCTCGCCGTGAATGTCGGCGTCGCCGCCGGTCGGCGTCGCGAGCGTCGTGCCACAGACCGCACAGTTGACCGTCGTCGACGCTTTGCCGAACAGCACCTGTTCGTTGTCGCAGTCCGCACACTGCACGCGGTAGAAGTTTCCTGCCATCGTTACTCCTGGAAGCGGAGGCGACCGGCGCGCCATCCTTCGCGCATGTGAGCTTTCCCGCAGTCCGAGCAGATGTACTTCAGGTGCGTCTTCTTCGTCGGCTTGTCGCCACCGGGGACCTTCGAGAACTTGCCGGCGTTCCCGATGACGGCCTTCCCGCGGCGGGTCTGGCGTGCGTTCCACTTCATTCCGGTCGACCGACCCGTTCGGACCTTCTCGACTTCGTGTTCGTGGTGCCCGTCGCAGTTCGGGCAGTACGTGTTGAATCGGCGTGGCATTTCCATAGATATCGACCTTGTGCGCCATTCGATATCGGCGGTTAAAACCCGTTTGGTTCGCACCGACCGCGAAACGGGGGTTCGGCGGAGTCCAGTCGCGACGCGTCTCCGAAGCGATTAAGCCCCGACTGGGCCAACGACGGGGTATGAAGAAGGTCATCATCCGCGGGGACCCGGGCATCGGTCGCGGCGCGACGATCGAAGTCGACGGCGAGGAACTCGTCTGCTTCGGGATCGACAGACAGAGCGACTACCACGGCGCCGACCGGCCGCAACTGTGGTGTACGGTCGGAACCGAGGACGAACGGGAGACCTTCGAGAAACGCGAGTTCGTCCCGCACTTCCTTGACGTCGTCGCCGTCGACGCGGAGGCGATCACGGTCATCTCCAAACGCGGCTCGTAGGTCGTTTCCGAACGCGGTTCAGAGGGTCGTTTCAGAACCCAGTTCTGAGGAATCATCCGGGCGACCGTCTATCAGCACCGATATCATCGGCTGAAGAACTTGCTATCGGTCGATTTACGGCTGTTTCAGTTATCATTTGTTGTATTCACGAGGATGGACTTATTTGGCGGGTCGATCGAACGGGTGTATGAAGCTGCTCGAAACGTACGAACGGCTCCTGTGGTGGTCGATGGATCTCCTCGGCGTCACCAAATCCGTCAGCCGAAAGGTCCTCGCCGCGATCGGGATCCAGTTCGGGGTGTCCGTCGCTCAGGTAGCCCTCCCGTGGGTCGTCAGCGGGCAGATCCAGACGGCGTTGTCGGCGTTGCTCCTCGTCGGCGCGTTCGTTGCGTTCCTCAACACGCTGTTGATCTTCCGTCGCGACATCGTCGAACCGATCGAGGACCTCTCGACGTCGGCGGCGGCAGTCGCAGCCGGCGATCTCTCGTCGTCGCCGCCGACGAGCGACAGGGAAGACGAAGTCGCACGGCTCGTCGCCGACTTCAACGAGATGCACGAGCACCTCGAACTCGTCGCCGCACAGGCGACGGCGATGGCCGACCGCGACTTCGACGATCCGGTCCTCGACGAGAGGATGCCGGGGGAGTTCGGGGATTCCCTGGACCGGATGGCGACGGATCTCACGGCGCACACCCGCGCGCTCCAGCGGCTCGTCGACGCCTTCGGCGAGGCGACACAGCGTGCCCGCGACGGGGATCTGACGGCGCTCGTCCCCGCCGAGGAACTCGCCGCCGAGGACGACCGCTACGGGGAGGTGGCGCGGTCGTACAACGAGTTCGTCCGCACTCTCTCTGCGACGATTGCGGACGTCAAGGAGTTCGCCGACGAGGTCGCGGCGATGAGCGAGGAGGCGCAGCGAAACGTCCAGCGGGCGACCGAGTCGAGCGAGGCCGTCGCGGCCGCGGTCGACGAGATCGAGGAGGGCGCCGACGAGCAGACCGAACACCTCCAGACGGTCGCCTCCGAACTGTCGACGCTTTCGGCCACCGTCGAGGAGATCGCCGCCTCCGCCGACGAGGTCGCCGGGACGGCCGAACGGGCCGCCGAGCGGGGGCGGGACGGCCGCGACGTCGCGACGACCGCGATGGACGAACTCGACGCCGTCGAGGAACAGATCGACGAGACGGCGACGGCGGTCGAGGAACTGGCCGCGTTGATCGAGGAGATCGACGAGATCGCGGAGTTCATCGACGAGATCGGCTCCCAGACCGACCTGCTCGCGATCAACGCCTCGATCGAGGCGGCCCACGCGGGCGACGCCGGGGACGGGTTCGGCGTCGTCGCCCGCGAGGTCAAGTCGCTGGCGGAGGACACCCGCGAGTCCGCCGACGAGGTCTCCGAACTGATCGAGGAGGTCACCGAGCGCTCAGAAGAGACCCTCGAGACCGTCCGCGAGACCGACGAGCAGGTCGAATCCAGCGTCGACACCGTCGAACGCGCCATCTCCGAGTTCGAGTCGATCGTCGACGACGTCGAGGACATCGACGCGAGCGTCCGGGAGGTCAGCGACGCGACCGACCAGCAGGCGCAGTCCTCGCAGGACGTCTCCGCACGCGTCGACGAGGTCGCGAACATCTCCGAGGAGACCGCCGGGCAGACCAGCGCCGCCGCCGACGACGCCGCCGAGCAGTCCGAGTCCCTCCACGAACTCGAATCGCAGGCGGCCTCGCTCGCCGAGCGCGCGACCGGCCTCGACGACCTGGTCGGCTCCTTCGAGGTTATCGACGGCGAGGGAAGCGGGCCGGGAACGGGACGAGGAGCGGCGGGCGGAGACGGCGCGGCGGCCGGTGGCGACGAAGCAGCCGACGCCGTCGAAGCCGAAAGCGAGTTCGAGTTCGGCACCGACGCCGGGACGAAGCCGAAGCCCGCCTCGTCGGACGACTGATACTGATTACTCTCGGCTCTGACCGCCGAGTGCCGTCGACGGGGATGGCACTCGGCGGGAAACAGTGAGAGTAATCAGTATGACACTGTGAGCAGGTCCGGTTCGAGAGGCGCGTACTGTCGGCCGGGCGTCCGCACGGAATTACATCACGACGGTGCCGTGAAACAGGTGTGTCCGTCGGTATCAGCCGTCGGCAGTCTATATCCTTATCCGTCCGCCGGCCGAATCTGCGGGTATGAAGCTAGTGCCGGACACGAGCGCGGTCATCGACGGCCGCGTCTCCGAGCGGGTGGAGTCGGACGACGAGGAGGTGTCGGTGCTGGTCCCCGAGGCCGTCGTCGGCGAACTCGAATCCCAGGCCAACGACGGGATCGACACGGGCTGGGAGGGGCTCGAAGAGCTCCAGACGCTCGCCGAACTCGCCGACTCGGGGGCCGTCGACGTCCGGTACGTCGGTCGGCGGACGAAGCCCAGCGAATCGACGGGGGCCCACGAGGGCGACATCGACGCGCTGATCCGCGAGATCGCCGAGGAGGAGGGCGGAACACTCCTCACCAGCGACGTGGTGCAGGCGGAGGTCGCGAAGGCGAAGGGAATCGACGTCGAGTACGTCGAACCGCGCGTGCGGGGCTCGGGCGAACTCGTCATCGAGGACTTCTTCGACGAGACGACGATGTCGGTCCACCTCAAGACCGGGACGAAGCCGAAGGCCAAACGCGGCGCCATCGGCGAGATGCGCTACGAGACGATCCGCGACGAGGAGACCGACGAAGCGACGATGAAGGAGTGGGCCGACGACATCGAGAACACCGCCCGCTCGAGCCCCGACGGCTTCCTGGAACTGTCGGAGCCGGGGATGAGCATCGTCCAGTTCCGCGACTACCGGATCGCGGTCGCCAGGCCGCCCTTCGCCGACGGCATCGAGATCACCGCCGTACGGCCGATCGTCAAGACCGACCTGGAGGAGTACGAGTACGCCGACGAACTCAAAGACCGCCTGACCGAGCGGCAGCGCGGCGTCCTCATCTCGGGGGCCCCCGGGGCGGGGAAGTCGACGTTCGCACAGGCGGTCGCGGAGTTCCTCACCGACAGCGACTTCGCGGTCAAGACGATGGAGAAGCCCCGCGACCTGCAGGTCGGCCCGGACATCACCCAGTACACCGCCCTCGGCGGCGAGATGGCGAAGACCGCCGACTCCCTCCTCTTAGTCCGGCCGGACTACACCATCTACGACGAGGTGCGGAAGACCGACGACTTCGGCGTCTTCGCGGACATGCGCTTGGCCGGCGTCGGGATGGTCGGCGTCGTCCACGCCACCCGGGCGATCGACGCGCTCCAGCGGCTCGTCGGCCGCGTCGAACTCGGGATGATCCCGCAGGTCGTCGACACCGTCGTCTACATCGAGGACGGCCGCGTCGACACCGTCTACGACGTCACGACCGAGGTGAAAGTCCCCGAGGGGCTCACCGCCGAGGACCTCGCGCGGCCGGTCATCCAGGTGGCGGACTTCGAGACCGGGCGGCCGGAGTACGAGATCTACACGTTCAACCGCCAGGTCGTCACCGTGCCGCTCGGCGACGGCGAGAGCGAGGAGACCGGCGTCGACCGCCTCGCCCGCCAGGAGATCGAACGCGAGATCCGCTCGATCGCCCGGGGCCACGTCGAGGTCGAACTGAAGAGCCAGAACACCGCGGTCGTCTACGTCGAGGAGGACGACATCTCCTACGTCATCGGCAAGGGCGGCGGGCGCATCTCCGACGTCGAGGACCGTCTCGGCATCGACATCGACGTCCGCACGCACGACGAGAAACCCGATCGCGGCGGGGCGTCGGCCGGCGGATCGGCGGGCGGCGGGGCGGGCCCGTCCGGAACCCCCGGCGGCGACGCCGCCGAGGGCATCGTCGTCACGCCGGAGGTGACCTCCCGGCACGTCGTCATCCGGCTGGACGAACACGTCGGCGAGACCGTCGAGATCCGCGCCGGCGGGGAGTATCTGTTCACCGCCACGGTCGGCCGCGGCGGCGACATCCAGGTCTCCCGCGGGAGCGCCATCGCCGACGAACTCGAAGCCGCGATCGACCGAAGTCAGCAGATCACGGTCCATCCGGCCTGATCGACACAGTTGGGGGCGCCCGTTCCGCGGAACCGGACGATTCTTTTCCCGACCCACACAGAGGTCGGTATGGACACCGATACGCCCCCGGAGGAGGTGCTCGACGAGCTGTTCGCGACGATCGAGGACCGCAAGGAGACGCTGCCGGCCGACTCGTATACGGCCTCGCTTTTCACCCACGAGAAGGGAAAAAACGCCGTCTTAGAGAAGCTCGGCGAGGAGACGACCGAGGCGATCCTCGCCGCGAAAGACGACGACCGGGACGAACTGTTGGCCGAGAGCGCGGATCTGGTCTACCACCTGCTCGTGTTGCTCGCGATGGAGGACGCCACGCTGGAGGATCTCCAGATGGAACTGCGGGATCGGTTCTGATCGATCCTCGATCAACGCAGATTCACCCCTGGCGGAGGTGGTCACAGGGACAATTCTTAGGTACTACGGCCCGTAGTACCGAGTATGAGTACCGAGAACGACACCGAGAGCGAGACGACCCGTATCACCCGGAAAGGACAGGTCACCATCCCGAAACGACTCCGCGAAGAGTTCGGTCTCGAAGAAGGTGATGAAGTCCGTTGGGAGAAGACTGAGGACGGCATCAGGGTGCGGAAGGCGACCCGATCGGCTGGTCGCGGGATGCTCGTCGACGACGACATCCCCGAGGAGAAGCGAGAGGAAATGGCCGAAGAGATGGAAGTCGAGATCCGTGAGAAGCGACGTACGGAGTGGCAGCCGTGACCCAGTACACTGTCGACGGCGTGGCGATGGCCCGGTATCTCGTCGACCGGCTCCCTCCAGCTGCAGACGAAGTTTTCGAACAGGCCGAGCAGGGCGTCGACGTGATCGAAGCGCCGACGGTTGCGGTGAGCGAAGCTATCTGGACGGCGGTCAACAAGGGAAAGATCGCCGGCGTCGAGGTCGACACGACACCGAACGCGGTGCTTCGCGGACTCGTGAACGACGGTCCCGTACAGATTGCTTCTACCGACGAGCAGGATCTCGCCGTGTTCGGGAGTCTCATCGATCACTACACGCTGCACGACGCCCTGCTCATCGCGAACCACCGGGTGCGCGGCACCGAGGCGATCGTGACGAACGACAAAGCGTTCACCGGCGAGAAAACAGTGTGGCGGTGAGACGGCTTATAGGGATTATCGTAACTGTTCATAGATTCTCGCGGCCCCGTCCGGACAGAATTCTATGAGGACTTACGATAATCCCTATTACGTCCCCCCGACCGACGCGTCGTGCTCGCGCACCGACGGCGCAACCGCGAGCGAAAGCATACCCACCGACTGGACGAGATTGACGTACTGAAGCCGTTCGCCGAACCCGAGCACGAACCCCTCGACGATCGCCCACGTCCCGAGGAGGATCGCGACGGCGATTGCGCCGCCGCGGGCCCACGAGCGACCGTCGTACAGTCCGGCGGCGACGACGAGCGGGAGAACGCCCAGCGCGACGAACAGAAAGAGTCCGGGCAGCAGGAAGGTCTCGACCGGCGTCGGCGCCAGCACCGACGTCGGCACGCCGATGATCGCCCCCGACGGCGACAGCAGGAACTGGCCGCCGCCGAGGAGCCCCCGGACGCCGAGGACACCCAGCAGGGCGATCAGGAGCCACAGCGCGAGCGGTCGCTCGGTCGAATCGCCCAGCATCAGGAGAGTGTCCGCGGGCCCGACGGAAGAAGCCACCTCTCGGAAGTGCCAGCCGGCGGCTACCTGAACGAGACGCCGAGATCCGAGAGCCCGTCGTTGTGCTCTGTGACGTTGATCAAAAGCGGCGTCAGCGACTCGACCTCCGCGGCGTTCGCCAGCCCGCCGGCGTCGAGTGCGCGGAGGCCGTCGATGTCCTCGGCCAGGCCCGCGACGCGGTCCTTCGAGGCCGGGTCGTCGCCGACGAGCAGCGTGTCGATGCCGAGCTCCGCGTCGAGATCCGCGAGTCGGCCGGCCGCAAGGTTGTGGAACGCGCCGACGACCGGGACGCCTTCGGGCGCCGCGTCGGCGACGAGTTCGGTCACGCTGCCGGCGCTCGGCAGGTGGGCGTGGAACCCGTCCTCGTCGCGCTGCATCCCCGCGGCGGGCGTGACGAGCACGTCGTCGCCGTCCAGAGAGTCTGCGACCGAGTCGACCGTGTCCGCGACGTGGTACGGGGGCACCGCGAGCACGACGACGTCGGCGCGGTCGGCCGCCATCCCGTTCCGAAAGCCGGTGAGCTTCCGCTCGCGACCGTGCGCCGAAAGCGTCGCCGCGTACTCGTCGGCCGCTGCGTGTGCGTCGTCGGGATCCCGGGAGCCGATCACGACGTCGTGGTCCGTGTGATATCCCCACCGGAGTGCCAGCCCCTCGCCGACGTCGCCGGTCCCGCCCAGGAGTGCGATTCGCATAGGCGAGCGTGGGGAGGCGACGCGGTAAAGCATTGTGTGACCGGGTACCCCTGCCGGTGTTCCGGGCGTCCGTCTGGCGGCAAACAGAACGAGGCTCCGCCGTCACGGTGCGCTACGCCCCGTCGGCCGCAGCCGGAACGTACACTACCAGGAATCCGAGGAGCGGCGCGACGACGAGCGTCCCCAAGAGGATAGCGGTCCGGATCGGCGTCTCCGGCGGTAGCAACTGCCACAACCCCAGCCCGAGCGCGTCGACGACGAGCACGACGGCCACGAACCGGAGGAAGTTCGCTCGGACGTCGCTCCCGGCTGCGTCAACCATTGGATCTCCGGTCTCTCACTCCCCTTCGAACACCAGCGCGGGGAGGTCGTTCACGGACTCGACGACGGCGGTCGCGCCCACGGATTTGAACGCCTCTCGGCCGGACTCGCCGGTCAGGCCGCCGGTCAGGACGCCGATCCCGTGGTACGTCCGGTCGGGATCTGCCGCCGCGGCGTTGACCGCCGTCTTCACGTCGTCGAGGGTGTCGCCCGCGAAGACGACCGTCTCGGCGTCGAAGCGGTCGGCGAGCGTCGTCAGCGCCTCGGGGCTGGGCTTGCCGTCCGTCCAGTCGTCCATCGTGAACCGGTGCTCGTCGGGAACTGAGAGCCCGACGCGATCGAGCGCGATGTCGGCCTCTGCGGCCGGTCGACCGGTGAGTACTCCCACGGCGGCGGCGGACCGCAGCCGGTCGAGTGTCTCGGACTCGATCAACACTGGTTCGTCGTGGATGTACCCCGCCGTCTCGAACGGGGGGTCGCCGCCTTCCAGTTCGCGGTAGAGGTCGGTGCCGAGGTAGAGTGCCTGGAAGGCCTCGCGGAGTCCCTCGCGGTCCCAGTCCTCGCGGACGGCCGTGAGATCGGCCTCGTCGAGGTGGTCGGCCGCGACCGACTCGGCGGCGTCGAGGCCACCGCCCGCCGCTGCGATCCGGTCGGTGAACGTCGACAGCGCGATCGGGTCGCGCTCGTCGACGAGGACGTACAGCGCCGCCGCGTGGGTGACGTCCCAGTCGTTGTTGAACCCGCCCGCGTCCTTGAACCGCTGGACGTCCTCGCGGTCGATCGTCCGGCCGTACAGTCGCTCGACGGACTCCACGATCGCGCGTCGGTAGGAGTCGGCGACGTCGAGGAGCACCCCGTCGATGTCGAGCACGACCGCGTCTGCGTGCATACTCGTAGCGGACCGGCGGCCGACCTTAGCGTTGTCCTTTCGGCGCGCTGTGAGAGCGCAGGGAATCAGCCGCGACCGAGTTAGGAGATATTTTACCGTGGGATCGCCAGAGGGTAGGTATGGACTACGACCCGCAGGAACTCGAACGGCGGTGGCGCGAGCGGTGGGCCGACGAGGGTCGCTACGAGGCCGATCCCGCCGACGCGGCGGGCGGCGGCGACGCCGACGAGGACCCGACGTTCATCACCGTCCCCTATCCCTACCCCAGCGGCGGGATGCACATCGGTCACGCCCGGACGTACACCGTCCCCGACGTCTACGCCCGGTACCGCCGCCAGCGCGGCGACAACGTGCTCTTTCCGATCGCCTGGCACGTCACCGGCACGCCGATCATCGGCGCGGTCGAGCGGCTGAAAAAGCGCGAGGAAGGCCAGATGTCGGTCCTCAGAGACACCTACAACGTCGCCGAGGACACCCTCGAAGACCTGGAGACGCCGATGGGTTACGCCCGCCACTTCATCGAGGACCACTACAAAAAGGGGATGCAGGACCTCGGGCTCTCGATCGACTGGCGGCGGGAGTTCACCACGAACGACGAGCGGTACTCGCAGTTCATCACCTGGCAGTACGAGACGCTCAGAGAGCGCGGCCTGCTGGAGAAGGGCCTCCACCCCGTCAAGTACTGCACCAACGAGGAACAGCCGGTCACCACCCACGATCTGCTGGAGGGCGAGGAGGCC
The DNA here is from genome assembly GCF_031823395.1 of Halobellus ordinarius. Lineage (NCBI taxonomy): Archaea > Methanobacteriati > Methanobacteriota > Halobacteria > Halobacteriales > Haloferacaceae > Halobellus > Halobellus ordinarius. The sequence goes on along the minus strand of NZ_JAVQKJ010000009.1, from coordinate 200,691 downwards.
GAGTTCCAGGAGTACACGCTGATCCGCTTCGGGCACGGCGACACGATCGTCCCGATGGCGACGCTCCGCCCCGAGACGGTCCGCGGCGTGACGAACGCCTACATCGACCCCGACGCCGACTACGTGATCGCCGACGTCGACGACGAGGAGTGGTTCGTCTCCGCGCCGGCGATCGAGAAACTCCAGCTTCAGGGCCGGGACGTGGTGCCGAAACGCACCGTCTCGGGCGAACACCTGGTCGGCGAGCGCGTCACCAACCCGATCACCGGCGACGAGGTGCTCGTCCTGCCCGCCGAGTTCGTCGACGCCGAGAACGCGACCGGGGTCGTGATGTCCGTCCCGGCGCACTCGCCGGACGACTACATCGCGCTGCAGGAGGCGAAAGCCGACGACGAGCGGCTGGCCGAATACGGGATCGATCCCGCCGAGGTCGACGCGATCGACCCGGTGCCGATCCTCTCGGTCGAGGGCTACGGGGAGATTCCGGCGAAGACAGCGGTCGAGGACGCCGGGATCGACTCCAGCGTCGACCCCGAACTCGAGGAAGTCACCCGGGAACTGTACAACAGCGAGTTCCACAGCGGCCGGCTCAACGAGGAGTACGGCGAGTTCGCCGGCGAGGTCGTCGAGGACGTCCGCGGGAAGTTCCGCGATGCCCACCGCGAGTCCGGCGCCTTCGGGACGATGCAGGAGTTCTCCGAGGAGGTCGTCTGCCGCTGCGGCGGCGACGTCGTCGTCGCCGAGCAGGACACCTGGTTCCTGCGCTACAACGACGAGGACTGGAAGCGGAAGGCCCACGACGCCGTCGCGCGGATGGAGGCGATCCCGGAGAACACCCGCGGCGAGTACGATCACACGATCGACTGGCTGAACGAGTGGCCATGTATCCGGAACTACGGGCTGGGAACTCGGCTCCCGTGGGACGACGAGTTCGTCATCGAGCCGCTGTCGGACTCGACGATCTACATGGCCTACTACACCATCGCCCATCGCCTGCAGGAGATCCCCGTCGAGGACCTCGATCGGGACTTCTTCGACGCGCTGTTCTACGGCGCCGATGCCGTCGACGATCCGGACGAGCGCGCGCTCGAACTCCGCGAGGAGTGGCAGTACTGGTATCCGGTCACCTATCGCTTCTCCGCGAACGACCTCATCTCGAATCACCTCACGTTCTATCTGTTCCACCACTCGGAGCTGTTCGACCCCGACGAGTGGCCCGAGGGGATCGTCATCATGGGGATGGGCTTGCTTGAGGGCGAGAAGATGTCCTCCTCGAAGGGCCACGTCGTCCTCCCCGGCGCGGCGATCGAGGACTACGGCGCCGACACGGTACGCTTCTTCCTGCTCAACTCCGCGGAACCGTGGCAGGATTACGACTGGCGCGCCGAGCAGGTCGGCGCCGTCCGGGACCAACTCGAGCGCTTCTGGAACCGGGCCTCGGACGTCATCGAAGAACCCGGCCCCGACGAGCGCCCGGAGCTTGCGACTGCGGACCGCTGGCTTCTCTCCCGCCTCCAGCGCACCGTCGCCGAGGTCACCGAGGCGATGGAGGGCTCGGAGACCCGGACGGCGAGTCAGGCCGCCTTCTACGACTTCGAGGAGGACCTGCGGTGGTACCGCCGCCGGACGGACCGCACCCGGCCGGCCGCCCGCTGGACGCTCCGGGAGACCCTCGAAACCCGGCTTCGGCTGCTCGCGCCGTTCGTGCCATTCCTCACGAACGAACTCCACGAGGAGTTGACGGGGACGCCCGCCGAGGACGCGCCGTGGCCCGAAGTCGACGAGGACCTGCTCGATCCCGGAATCGAGGCCGCCGAGACGCAGGTCGAGCGCCTCGTCGACGACATTCAGGGGATCCAGCAGTCCCTGCGAAACGCCGAGGAGGACGTGCCCGAGGCCGACCCCGACCGGGTCCGGATCACGGTCGCCGCCGACTGGAAACACGAGGTATTCGGCACGGTCGCCGAGGTCGGCACCAATCAGGGACAGGTGATGAGCGAGGTGATGCAGAATCCCGACCTCCGCGAGCGCGGGGACGCCGTCAACGACCTCGTCTCGGAACTGATCGAGTTCGCCCGCGGCCGCGACGACGAACTCGCGGCGCTGGCAGATATCGACGAACGAGACGCATACGAGCGGGCCGCGGACTTCCTCGGCAGCGAGTTCGACGCCGAGATCGTCGTCGAACGCGAGGGCGACGACGCCGACGAGCAGGGCGCCGTGCCGTTCCGGCCGGCGATCGAACTCGAAGCGGCGTAGTCAACTCCATCCCCGGTCAGGATCCCGGGTCAATCCTGAAACAGCCGAGCCAGAATCCGATGCCGACGGGGCGAACCAGCCCTATCCGGCCGCAGTTCGGGCGTCGGTTGCCCCCGCGCGCGACCCGACTCACGAAGGTTTATCACCGTTCGACATCTCAAACGTGACGATGGCAGAGGCAGAACAGGAGAGTCTCGGCGACCTCCCACCGAGTGCGAAGTTGGTCTTCAAGGTGCTCGAATACAACGGCCCCCTGACCCAGAAGGGGATCGTCCAGGAGTCGATGCTTTCGGCTCGGACGGTCCGGTACGCGCTCGAACGGCTCGAAGGGATCGACGTCGTCGACGAGGACGTTTACTTCGCGGACGCACGACAGAACCTCTATCAGCTCACCGACGCCGCGCCGGACACCCACCCCGCAGAGAGCGAGGCCGACGAGGCGGAAGCCTGCTGCGCCGAGTGACGGCCTCGGCCGATCGGCCGGCAGGCCGGCGTTCCCGCAGTTTTCGGGCTGTCGAGTCGCGCTTTTAGTCGCTTGGACTCGCATCTGAGCGATAATCAGCCCCGTTCGCGGTATCCTTCGTTTCTCACCGGACAGCGTGCGATCCGTGCGAGTAATCAGTTACGACCGTGAACACCGGGATATGACCGCAGAACGCTGGTGGGTCAGGCTGGCTGCCCGGTGGTTAGCCCGGATCGACGGTGTCTCCGGGATGGTCCGACTGGCGATGCTCGGGATGACTGGACTCTCGACGGCGACGCTGACGCTTCGACAGTACGGCCACGGCGAGTATGCGTGGCCGTTGATCGGCGTAACCCTCGCCGGGACGGTGGTCTTCACGTACCTCTACACGGAGGGGGGCGTCTGGAACCAGATGTCCCGCGACCGGCAGGATCTCTCGAACAACTTCGCGAACCCCTCGATGCGGATGAACAACGAACTCCTCGCGCGGGCGGTGTTGGCTGCCCAGGAGAAACGGGAGCTCACCGACGCCGAGCGCGAGGCTATCAAATCGGAGTTGAACGCGGGGTTCGACGAGTACCGCGACGGGATTGAGCTGGAACAGTTCGAGTAGCAGCCACAAACGGTGCCGCCGCAGGTGAAGTTATCCCGATCCGGGATAGAATACGAGTATGTCACTCTCACTCGACTCCACGCAGTTGGATCGGTACTCCAGACACATCATTATGGACGAGGTCGGCCCCGAGGGACAAAAGCGACTGTTGGACGCGGCTGTCCTCGTCGTCGGTGCCGGCGGGTTGGGCTCGCCCGTCATCCAGTATCTCGCGGCCGCTGGCGTCGGCAGGCTCGGAATCGTCGACGACGACGTCGTCGAGCGGAGCAACCTCCAGCGGCAGATCGTCCACGGCGACGGCGACATCGGGCGGCCGAAGGTCGAAAGCGCCGCGGAGTTCGTCGCGGATCTGAACCCCGACGTGAGCGTCGAGACCTACGAAACGCGGCTGTCGAAGGAGAACGTCGCCGACGTCGTCCCGGGACACGACGTCGTCGTCGATGCCTCCGACAACTTCCCGACCCGGTATCTGCTGAACGACTTCTGTCGGCTCCGGGAGATTCCGATCGCTCACGGCTCGATCTACAAGTTCGAGGGGCAGTTGACGACGCTCGTGCCCGGCGGGCCGTGTTACCGGTGTCTCTTCCCCGAAGCACCAGAGCCGGGGACGGTCCCGGACTGTGCCACCACGGGCGTTCTCGGCGTCCTCCCGGGGACAGTGGGCTGCATTCAGGCGACGGAGGCCGTGAAACTCGTGTTGGACGCGGGCGAGAGGCTGGAGGGCCGGCTGCTCTTCTACGACGCGATGGATCTGACCTTCGAGACGGTGCCGTATCAGCAGAACCCCGAGTGTCCGGTCTGCGGCGACGACCCGATCGACTCGATCGACGACGTCGAGTACAGCGCGGTGTGTGCGATCGGCGCGGACTGATACTGATTACTCTCACTGTTTACCGCTGAGCGCCGTCGCCGGGGGTGCGCTCTGCGGGAAGAGACGAGAGTAATCAGTTGAGGCGGGTGTTTTACCCTCGGCCGCCGGGAATCGAGTCGACGACGCGTCCGAGGACCCCCGCCTCGGCTTTCCGGAGGTGTTCGGCCGCGGTCCCGACCGCACAGCCGAGTTCGTCGGCGACCGCTTCGAGCGTCGCCGCGCGCGGATCGGCGTAGTAGCCTGCGTCGACCGCGATTCGGAGGGCCGTACGCTGCCGCGAGGTCAGCGTCGCGGTCGGATCGGAGAGTCGCCCGTCGTACGGCCGGATCCGCTGGACCGTCACGCCGATATCCCCCGGAAGCGAATCCAGGGCGGTTTCCAGTTCGTCGCCGGTACCGACGAGCGAGAGATCGAGACGCCGATCCGCACGGTAGACAACTGGGGGCACGACGACGACGCCGGTTCCGAGAAACGCCCCTGTCAGCCTGGCATCTGTGGCCCGCTGGTCCTCGGTGACGGCCAGATGGAAGCCGCGTCGGTTCTTCTCGGTCGCGATCTCGTATTCGAGGATCGACGGCTGGTCGTCGAGTGCATCGGTGTATACTGCCGGATCATCGCCGTCGACGAAGAACACGAGCGTGTTCCGCTCGCCGACAGCGGGATTCCAGTGCCGCAGGTGCGTCGCGCGGAATCCGGGCGTGTCGGCGACGAAGGCGTGCATCGGATGGACGTACGGCGCGGGCAGATCGAGTCGGAGTTGCATCGACCGCATCGGCGTCACTGCTCGGCGGACAAATAAAAATTCACCTCACAGCTGAGGCAAAGGATCCAGTCACCCAGTCGTCGAATACGGACCTATGCAGCCCTCCCACGATCTGCCGACGGCGCCGGAGCGAGCCGAGAGGCACGAGCACTCGACCGTCGAGGCCGCGATCGGTGCCCTCGACCAGCAGTTCCACACGCGACGGGAAGCCCACCGCCACGCACCGGGTGTCGTCGTCCGCCCCGACGACGTCCAGGACGTACTGGAGTACCTCCGTGCAGAGGCGGAGTTCGACCACCTCTCGTGTGTCACCGCACAGCAGTATCCCGACCGGTACGAGACGATCTACCACCTGAAGCAGTACGACGACCCGACGGCGGAACTCAGCGTGGTCGTTCCGACACCACTGGATGATCCGGCGAGCCAGTCCGGTGCGCCAGTGTTCCCGACTGCCGGCTGGCACGAACGCGAAGCCTACGATCTGGTCGGCATCGAGTACGAAGACCATCCGGATCTCCGTCGGCTGTTGCTGCCGGAGACGTGGCAGGGGCATCCGCTCTCCTTAGAGTACGACCAGACGCGTCCGCAGATTGTCCCGTACACCGAACACGTCAATCCGATCGAAGACGACGAGCGAGCGGGCGAGACGCTGCTTTTGAATATCGGCCCCCATCATCCCGCCACGCACGGCGTTCTCCACCTGCAGGTCACGCTCGACGGCGAGCAGGTCGTCGACGTCGACCCCGACATCGGCTACATCCACCGCTGCGAGGAGCAGATGTGTCAATCGAAGACGTATCGGCACCAGATTATGCCGTATCCCGACCGCTGGGACTGGGGTGGGGCCGGCCTGTTGAACGAGTGGGCGTACGCCCGGACGGCGGAGACGCTCGCGGACATCGACGTCCCGGAGTACGCACAGGTGATTCGGACGATGGCAGCGGAGCTCTCGCGGATGCTCTCGCACTTCCTCGCGGTCGGCGCCTACGCGCTCGACGTGATCGGGGACTTCACGGCGACGTTTATGTACGCGATCGGCGACCGCGAGCGAGTGCAGAACGTCCTCGAGGACCTCACCGGCCAGCGGCTGATGTTCAACTACTTCCGACTCGGCGGGGTCGCCTGGGACCTCCCGGAACCGCGCGAGGAGTTCCTCGATTCGGTGTACGAGCTGGTCGAGGGGCTCCCCGAGCGGCTGGCGGAGTACCACGACCTGCTCACCGGCAACGAGGTCATCCAGCTCCGGACTGTCGACACCGGCGTGTTGCCGGCCGAGACGGCGAAGGCCTACGGCTGCACCGGGCCGGTCGCCCGCGGTTCCGGCATCGATTACGACCTGCGCCGCGACGATCCCTACGGGTACTACGACAACCTGGAGTGGGACGTCGTCACCGAACCCGACGGCGACAACTTCGCCCGCCTGCTGGTCCGCCTGCGGGAGCTCGAACAGTCCGCCCGCATCGTCGAGCAGTGCGCGGACCTCCTCGCCGAGTGGCCGGCCGACGAGCGGACGGTCCAGTCGAACGTCCCGCGGACGATCAAGCCCGAGGCGGACGCCGAGATCTACCGAGCGGTCGAGGCAGCGAAGGGCGAACTCGGCATCTACATCCGGTCGGACGGGACCGACACCCCCGCGCGGTTCAAGATCCGCGGTCCCTCGTTTTCACACCTGCAGGCCCTCCCCGAGATGGTCCGCGGGGAGTACATCCCGGATCTGGTCGCAACGCTCGGCAGTCTCGATACGATTATGGGCGAGGTCGACCGGTAGGCCGCTTCGAGGCCAATCCTTCCGGCGTGGAATAAAGCGAACAGTCGGCACGGCCGCAACAGCCCACACCGACGTGCCGAGCACCCGCTGCCCGGTGTGGGGTAATCCCTACGTCACACGCCGCCTGGCCGCGCGGTCGTATATAAACGTCCGCCGTCGGCGGAGGAGCCCCCGACTCCGCGGACCGTAGCGTTTTATCCGCCCGCTGCCGTGGGACGCGTATGGCCTCTCAGGGGATCGTCGAGGAGTTTCTCTCTCTGAAATCCGACACCGACGCGGACGTGCTGACGATGCAGTGCGGCGACTTCTACGAGTTCTTCGCCGACGACGCGGAACTGGTCGCCTCGGAACTCGATCTGAAGGTCTCCCAGAAGTCCTCCCACGGCTCGTCGTACCCGATGGCGGGCGTTCCCGTCGACGACCTCACGCCGTATCTGAAAGCGCTCGTCGAGCGCGGCTACCGGGTCGCCGTCGCCGACCAGTTCGAGGACGACGGCGGCGACCACTACCGGGAGGTGACGCGGGTCGTCACTCCCGGCACGCTCTTGGAGACCGACGACGCCGACGCGCGCTACATCGCCGCTGTCGTGGGCGAACCCGGTGAAGAGAACGGAACGTCGGGACGCGGGCCCGCGACCGACGGAATCGGACTGGCGTTCGCGGACGCGACGACCGGGCAGTTCCTCGTCACCGTCGCCGACACGGCCGCCGACGCGCTGTCGGAACTCTACCGCTTCGATCCCGTCGAGATCCTGCCCGGACCGGACGCCCGCGGCGACGACGACCTCGTCCGCCGGCTTCGAGAGGAGACCGACGGCACCGTGTCGCTGTTCGAGGCCGACGCCTTCGCGCCCGGGCGGGCGAAACACGCCCTCCGAAAGCAGTTCGGCGACGAGACGCTCGACAGCGTCGGCCTCGACACCGAGCCGGCGATCCGGGCCGCCGGCGCCGTCCTCCGGTACGTCGAGGAGACGGGCGCGGGCGTGTTGCCGTCGATGACGCGGCTGCGGGCCTTCGAGACGAGCGAGCACCTCGAACTCGACGCGACGACGCAGCGCAACCTCGAACTCACGGAGACGATGCAAGGCGGCCGCGACGGGACGCTCGTCGACACGATCGATCACACGGTAACGAGTCCGGGCGGCCGACTGCTGCGGGAGTGGGTGACTCGTCCGCGCCGCGATCGGGGGGAATTGACCCGCCGGCTCGACTGCGTCGAGGCGCTCGCCGCCGGGGCGCTCGCCCGCGAACGCGTCCGGGAGGCGCTCGACGGCGGCTACGACCTCGAACGCCTGGCTGCGCGTGCCGCCTCGGGGAGCGCCGACGCGACGGACCTGCTCGCGATCCGCGAGACACTGGCGATTCTTCCGGACGTCGCCGACGCGATCGAGGAGTCGGCGCTCGCGGACTCGCCGCTTTCGGCCGTCGTCGATCGGCCCGACCGGACGGCCGCAGCGGAGCTCCGCGAGGAGCTCGAAAGCGCGCTGGCCGACGACCCGCCGAAGACGGTCACGCAGGGCGGGTTGTTCCGCCGCGGCTACGACGACGAACTCGACGACCTGCTGGAGCGCCACGCGGACGCCAGTGAGTGGATCGACACGCTCGCCGAGCGGGAGACGCGGCAGCACGGCCTCAGCCACGTCACGGTCGACCGGAACAAGACCGACGGCTACTATATCCAGGTCGGCAAGTCCGTCGCCGACGAGGTACCCGCCCACTACCGGGAGATCAAGACGCTGAAGAACTCAAAGCGGTTCGTCACCGACGAACTGGAGGAGCGCGAACGGGAGATCCTCCGACTCGAAGACGCCCGCGGCGACCTGGAGTACGACCTGTTCTGCGACCTCCGGGACCGGGTGGGGGCCCACGCGGGGCTCCTGCAGGACGTCGGCCGAGCGCTCGCAGAGGTGGACGCGCTGGCGTCGCTTGCGACCCACGCCGCCGGCAACGACTGGACGCGCCCCGAACTGACCGAACCGGGACCGCTCCGGATCGAGGCCGGCCGGCATCCCGTCGTCGAGCGGACCACCGAGTTCGTCCCGAACGACCTGCGGATGGGCGGTGTCGATGGCAGCGGGGAGCATACGGCGCCAAGCGCACCGGACGACAGCGGGGAACAGCCGGGAGCGGGCGCGCCGGACGACGTCGGCGGCGGCTCCTCGGGCGCCGATCGCGACTTCCTGATCGTCACCGGGCCGAATATGAGCGGGAAATCGACGTATATGCGGCAGGCCGCACTGATCACGCTGCTCGCACAGATCGGGAGTTTCGTCCCGGCGCGATCGGCGACGATCGGCATCGTCGACGGGATCTACACGCGCGTCGGCGCGCTCGACGAACTCGCGCAGGGCCGCTCGACGTTCATGGTCGAGATGCAGGAACTGTCGAATATCCTCCATTCGGCGACCTCGGAGTCGCTCGTCGTCCTCGACGAGGTCGGGCGCGGGACCGCGACCTACGACGGGATCTCTATCGCCTGGGCCGCCACCGAATATCTCTCCTCGGCGCAGGCGGCCACGCCGTCGCCGAAGGTCCTCTTTGCCACCCACTACCACGAACTCACGACGCTCGCAGAGCACATCGACGGCGTCGAGAACGTCCACGTCGCCGTCGACGAGTCCGGCGATGAGGTCACGTTCCTGCGGACGGTGCGGGACGGGCCGGCGGATCGCTCCTACGGCGTCCACGTCGCCGAACTGGCCGGCGTGCCGGATCCGGTGGTCTCCCGGGCGCGGGAGGTCCTCCGGAAACTCCGGGGGGACGAGGCGATCGACATCCGTGGCAGCGGAGGCGCAAGCGGCGGCGACGACACCCACCAGGTCGTCTTCGACGTCGACTCCGGGGAATTCCGGGCGGAGGCGAGCGCAGACGGGGGAGAAACGAGTCGAGGCGGGGCGGCCGAGCAATCACTGGGACCGGAGGAGTCAGGTGGCGAGCCGCAAACGGATCCGGCCACCGAGTCGGTTCTCGACGAGCTTCGCTCCGTCGACGTCGACGAGACGCCACCCGTAGAGCTGATGGGGAAAGTGCTGGAGTGGCAGGAGGAACTCGGCGAGGACGAGGGCTAGAACTCCGCGAAGGGCTTGTCCCGGGCGTTTTCGCGGTACGTCCGGTAGGTGTCCTCGGCCCAGGCTCTGACGTCCCCGTCGGTCGTTTCCAGCAGCGCGCGGGGGAAACCCTCGTCGTCCTCGACACCGATCTGTACCAGCCCGTCGTCCGCGAGCCCCAGATAGAACGGGAGCGGGTCGGATGAAACGAGGATATCGGACCGCTCGGTGTCGACCATCTCCGCGATAAGCGGCGCGAGTTCGTCGGACTCAAAGACTGGTTCGAGTTCCGGAGAGATCACCGTCTCGACCCGGAGCCCTCGGTTCGTGACCTGTTCGGTGAGCGTCTCGGTCGAATCCGGATCCACCGAGGGAAGCAGAATGCGGAGCTCTTCGGCGGTGTTGAGTATCGCGGCCTGTTGCTTCGCCGGGGCGTACGGGTTGGCGTCGGTGGAGGCGGTCACGTCGACGTCGCGTGCCCGCAGGAAGTCGGGCGCGTCGGAGTCGGTTGGAAACCACCGCAGGAACTCCGAGAGTTCCTCGGTCCGTCGGATCGTCGCGAGCAGATCGGCGAACTCGTCGGCGATGACACTGCCCGTGTGGGTCAGCCGGTAGGTGTTGTCCTCGGTTGCGACCCACCCCTCATCCTCAAGCGAACGGAGGGCCCGCGAGATTGTGGTTCGCGATCCCGCCACGTTCGCCCGGAGTTCCGGCTGATCGGCCGGCCCCAATCCGGCGAGGTACTCCATAACGCGAACGCGGGATGTCGCCCCGGCGAGAAACCGGACCTTTTCGAGGGGACCGTCGTTTCCACTCATTACTCGTCCGCAGGATATTCCATCGATCATACTTAATCTGTCGGAGAACGAAAACGTGACCCAGATTAGGGATACAGTTCCGCCGCTTGAAGAAGCAGCTGTCGAATAATCGCCGCTACCGACACATATCCGAAAGTTGTCTTTCGTTGACTTTTTGTAGAATATCCAGCGCACAGAGAGTGTGCACGCCGTGCACAGTGATCACGGGGTGAAACGTTCCCGGAAAGTAGCATTATTAGGATCCATATGAACCTCCCCGATATGTGGGGTTCAGGAATCGGTCAGGGGGGCGATCGACAGTGTGATCGACGGACGGGTAACCCGCTGCTGCCGACATATTTGGGAGGTGGACAACCGTGACCCGTGGGCGCGCTCGGGCGTCGGGGACGGCCGCCGCAGGTCGAAGCCACAGGGTATTGCTACTGCTGGCCGCGCTGGTACTCGCACTCCTGTTCGTCGGCCTCGTTCCGGGCGAAGCGGCCGCACAGGAGAGCGGTGATCGTGTCGAGATCGTCGACGCGTACCAGAATGAGAGTGGCTCCCTCGTGGTCGTCGTCCAGGCGAAAAGCAACGAGACGGTCGACACGCTGCAGTTTCGATACGAGAACGAGACTGACGAAGTCGGACCGCTGACTCTCGGCAACGGAGTCGTCTCCGCGGAGTTCGACGACGGATCTCCGTATGGTGGCAGCGGGTTCAACCAGAGCGACGGAGACCACGGAATGGTCCGGTTCGTGCTGAACGACTCGGCGCCGCACAGCCCGAATCTCCTTGAGTTGAATGTCTCGGCGTACGGGACCAGCTACGCAAGCGCCGATGCGGCGAACCGGTCGGTGCTGACCGCCAACGCGTACCAGGTGACGCTGCAGAACGCGACGGGCAGCCAGCTGTCCGACCCCGCGCCGATGCTCCTGTACAACAGTTCGTCGGCGACCCTGCGCGGCGCCGCGTTCACCTCCGGGGGCGCACAGAGCCTCCACTGCGGGGGTGTCGTAAGCGGTGACGCCTGCGTGGCTCCGGACGATGTCGATCCGACCGTCTACTCGGCCGGCAGGACGCGGGGGGAATCACCCCAGCCGCTTCCGACCTCGCTGTCCGCCCAGGCGTTCCGACTCCAGACGGCGAACGGAACGGCACAGACGGCGCTGGCGGTCAACGAGACAACGACGCTGCGGATCAATCGGTCGACCGCTCCGTACTTCGCCGAGACGTTCACTCCCTCCGGCGGTCCGTCGTCGTTCGCCGACGAGGTGCGGATCACGAACCGGACGAGCGGGGCAGTTGTCTACCGGTGGGAGCGGGTCGTCTCGCCGCAGCAGCCGGCGTTCCTCTCGCCGAAGACGCCTTACAAGATAACGTTCGTCAACGAGACGCAGAGCGAAACGAAGCGGCGGTACACCACGATTCCCACGAAGGGGATCACCCGACAGGTCTTCCTGATCTCGGAGAGCAATCAGCCGCTTCCGACGTCGACCGTGACGGGCCAGGTTCTGAACGATTCGGGCGAACCCGTCCCGAACGCGGTCGTCGCCGCCGAGCGGCTGAACGATCCCTCTCCGATGCTGCAGACGTTCAACAGCAGCACGACCGACGAGAACGGAACGTTCTCGATGCGGCTCCCGGAGACCGATACGACGAACTTCAGATACCAATTCCGGATCGTGAGCAACGAGACGAGCGGCGGGACCATCGAGTATTTCCCCACCACGGAGAACAACGACGGGAACGGGTACGCCGTCCACGAGACCCAGACCGTGGTCCCGACACTCGAACTCAAGCAAGGAGGGGAAGTCGATATCAGCGTCACGAACGCCTCCGGGGGCAACGTGCCCGCTCCGGTCGGGATTCCGAGTCTGAGCAGGACGACCGACAGCACCGGCGAGCGAACGCGGACAGCGCTGACCGAGTCATTCTCCACCTTCCAGTTGGGCCCCAGCCAGCCGACGCAGGCGCTGGTTCGGCTCCCCTCGCCGACAACCGGACCACAGTCGGACGTCGGCTACAACGTCTGGGGGTTAGATCAGTCGACGGACAAGGTCACGCACGTCTGCGCCGCACAGATCGACGTGTCGCAGGGGCGAACGACGGATTCGGGGTGCGAACTCGAGACGAACGGAACGCTGTCGATCGAACTCACACAGTACGAAAGCATCGTCGATCAGACAGGCCGGTCGAGAAATCTCGACGTCGGCCAGGGCGGCTTCTACTTCAGGAACGTGCTGGTGGTCCGCAACGCCTCGACCGGCAACGTGACCACCTACCTCGGTCCCGGGAGCGTCCAGCCGTTCGCCGCCGGGGGGGGCGCACAAACTCTCGATCTCCCGGTCCCGCCGGGCAACTACACAGTCGAACTGCGGCCGTCCGAGCAGTTCCAGGATCGGACGACGGTCCGTGACACGAGCAACCACACCGTGACCGCAAACAACACGACGCAGGTCGCACTCGACAGCGGCCGTGACTTCTTCTTCGAGGTCGACCCCGAACGGACTGAACGCCCCTTCCGCCGATCGAAGGACAACTCCATCGGGTTCTGGGTCGCTGATCCCGCGACAGAGGAGTTGTTGGACGACAGCAACGTGAGCGTCGCAATCCAGTTCAAACACCTCAACGGCACCGTCGCCACCGACGAGCAGACGCTCACGTACAACGCGGCCGGTGAGTCGTTCAACACGAGCACGCTCAATCCCGCGGACCTGGGACTGGAGTCGGGGCTGTACGTCGTCGATATCACGATCACCCACGAGAACGGGACCCGGACGTACAACACGACGGTCCGCGACGGCATCGAAGTCTCGGACTTCGCCGTCGACGTCCGGCCGAACCAGCGGGTCATCTCGCCGGAGGAGACGATCCAGCCGGATATCAGGGCGTTCAACCTGACCGCGGACCCGCCGGAGGGACTCAACGCCACCGCGGAGAACATCTCGGTCGCGATTTACGATCAGGCCGGCAACAAGATCAACGAGACGACGGTCAGCGAAGCAGGCGGCGAGCGCGTCAAGAACGGGTACGGTTCGGCCCAGATTGCCGCGCCCACGAACGTCGGGCAGTACCGGATGAGCGTCCTCGTCGAGCGGAACAACAGCCAGCAGGGCTACGCGACGACGTGGTTCCGCGTGGCACGCGCGAGCGTCGACGTGGACGTGAATCAGTCCGTCTACCGGCCGACGGATCCCGTCGAAGTGACGGCGACGGTCGAGGATGCAGACGGCAATCCAATCGGCGGCGCGACCGTGGAGACGACCGTCTCCGGCACGTCGAACTCGTCGGTGACGAACGCGAGCGACGGCGAAGCGACGCTCGTGCTCGATCCGGCGACGGTCGCCGACGGCGAGTGGTCGGGGACCACGTTTGTCCAGGTGACCGCGACGGTCCAGCAGGACGGCGAGGTGACGCAACTGGACAGCGGCGCCCCGATCGAAGTCAGGGCGTTCGATACCAGAGCCTCGGCCGCCCAGCCGCGAATTCAGCCGGAAGACAACGCCACGATCAACGTGCTCGTGCCGCCCGGAACGAACGTCGACACGAGCAACGTGACCGTCGCGGCGCTCAGAGGTGACGAAAACAACGTCGCAGACAGCAACTACACGGTGACCGATGCGGGCGAGTACTTCCGAGTCGAGATCGATTCGAGCGTCCTGGAGCCAGGGCCGAACGGCGTGTTGATCGAGGTGACGAACAACCAAGGAGAGACCGCACAAGATACTACCGGGGTGCAGGTCGCCTCACTCTCGCTGTCGGTTGAGACCGACCAGTTCTCCTATCAGCCGGGCGGCGAGTCGGTCAACGTTACGGCCGTGGCCAGGTATCCGAACGGGAGCGTCGTCGAGAACCAGCCGGTGACGCTCACGCTGAACCAGGTCGGTGACCGGCTCATCCAGGTCGACGGGAACGACAGCAGTGTCACCACAAACAGCGATGGGGTCGCGACAGCGACGCTTGCGACCGGCAGCGACGCGACCGGCTCACACGTGGTCGTCGCCGCTGCGAAGGGACAAAAGGCGTATCAGCCGGTCCGCGTGAGCGACGTGAACGCCACGCTGGTCGATAGTAACGGGGATCAGGTCGACACCTACACCGTCAACGCGAGCGAGGAGGAAACGGTCTATGTCAACGTGACGGACGCAGCCGGAAACCAGATCAACGACGGCGGGATCGAGGCCGTCGTGTTCGTCGACGGCGAACTGATCCGGCTCGGCGAAGGTGACATCTCGTCCGGAACCGCAAGCGTCACCTTCTCCGTCCCGTCGAACGCCAGCGGGACGTACCCGCTGGGCGTGAACGTCCGGACTCCCAACGGATTCGACAGGGCGACTGGAGCCGTCGAAGTGAGCGGTTCCAGCGCTATCGAACTCGAGGCGAACGCAGAAGACCGGATCTACACGCCCGGCGACAACGGCACGTTCAGCGCGACCGTCTCTCAGGGCGGCTCACCACTGCGTAACGAGCCGGTCGAGTTCGTGCTGGTCAGCGACTCGGTCGAGCGCGAAATCGGCAGGACGACGACCGATGCTGGCGGCAGCGCGACAATAGAGCCGACGGTCCCGAGCGACCTCACCGCCGGGGAGTACGGACTGCAGGTTCGGCTGCCGAACCGGGGAATCACGGCCTCCGACGGCCTGTTGCTCACCCGGATCAACGTCGACGTCGAGTCCGAGGAACCAGCCTACGCGGTCGGTGAGACCGTCAACCTCACCGTAGACGTGACCAACCGGACGACCGGCAACAACGTCTCCGACGTCGAGGGCGTCGTCCGCCTGAAACTCCCCGGCGGCGGCGAGAAGTTCGAGCCGTTCAACGAGACCGGGACCGGTCCCTACGACGTCAACGTGACGCTGCCCGAAGACTCGGAACTCACCGGTACTCAGACGATCGACGTCGGCGTCCGCAGCGGAAGTTCGATCAATATCGACTCGACGATCATCCAGGTCCGCAACGCCTCCGAGAACGCGTCACTGACGGTGCCCGAAGAACTCACCGCGGGCACGGAGTTCGAGACGACGGCGAACGCGACCGTCAACAGCTCCGCGACGCTTTCGGTGTACTCGCCGGGCACGGGTTCGGTCGTCGCCGAGCGTGACCTGAGCATCGACAAGGACAACGGAACGACATCGAACGTCACGCTCTCGTCGCCGGGCACGTACGTCATCGAACTCGACGTCCCGGGCGTCGGCTCGGAAGTCGTCGTGCGGAACGTCGACGGGACGGAAGACGATCCGGTGCTCCGAGTCGGTCCCGACCTGCGGACCAACGCCACTACCTTCGACACGACGGAGAGGATCTCGATCCGAACCGACAGCGCGGAGATGAGTGCGACGATCATCAGTGCGAACGGCACGCGGACCGTCGCCCTGAACCAGCAGAGCGGTGACGTCTACTACGGAACCTTCACCGCGGAGCGTCCCGAGGGGACCTACCTGGTCCGCCTCGACGGGCCGAACGCCACCGACGTCGATAGCCAAATAATCGAGGTGAGCGACGATGCGTAAGCGAATCTTCGCGGCCGTTCTCGCCGCGGTCGTTCTCCTGAGCGTCGCAGCGACGCCGGTCGCAGCCGCCGAACTGAGCATCGACGAGGTATCGCTGCCCAGCAGCGTCACACAGGGCGACGAGTTCGACCTCGAAGTGGGTATCAGCGGGTCGGACGTCGAGAACGTCGAGGCGACCCTCTCGCTTCCCGACGGGCTGTCTTGTACGCCCACGGGAACTCAGGACGTGACCTTGACCAACGGTGACGGCACCGCCACCTTCTCGTGTACCGCCGACGCGCCGGGCGAGTACGACAGCGACATCAGCGTCACCGTCACCGCAGACCGGACCAGCGACGGGCAGACCCTCGACGATCAGACCCAGTCGGGGATCGACGTCCTCAGTCCCGCTAGCCTGACGCTCTCGACGAGTGTCGATCAAAACTCGGTCGAGGAAGACAGTTCGAGTGGGCTGACCGTCGTGGTCCACAACACCGGCGACGTCTCGGCGGACTACGACGTGTCGGTGTCGCCAGGAGGCGGGCTCTCGGTGGATACCTCCTCCGCCAGCGGTTCGGTCGACGGCGGCAGTATCGACTCGACGGAGTACACGCTCACCGGGGAGAACAGCGACGGTGATCAGACGGTCGATATCACGGTGACCGGCGACAACGGACAGACGTTGAACGAGTCGGAGACGATCGAAGTGACGTCTGATGGCGGTGGCGGCGGTAGCGGGAGCGGGAGCGGATCGAGCGGAGATGATGTCTCCACGACGATGCCGACCAGCGACCGCCTACTCCCGGCAGACGCAATCCGTAATCAGGAGACTCGCGACCTCGTCGACGCCGATCCGGATCGTGCCGGCGTCCAGGTGCAGTTCGAGGAGGGATCGGTCAGGGAACTCAGCTTTGCGAACGACGACGTCGCCGGTACCGGTTCGGTCGAGGTGCAGGAAGCGGACACCGTTCCGACGGACGTGAACCCGCCGAACGGGAGGGTCCGCACCACAGTCGAGATTACCGTCCCAGAGGATCTCAGAGACGAACCGGCGACGATCCGGGTCAGCGTCGATGCCGACGAGATCGAGACGTCGCCCGAGCAGGTGGTGATCGAACGGTACGACGCCGGGGCGGACACCTGGACGGAACTGGAAACGACCCCCGTCGAGACCGGCGGCGACGTCGTAGAGCTCGAAGCCGAGACGCCCGGGTTCTCGCTTTTCGCAGTGACCGAAGCGGACGACGAAACGACGGCGACACAGACGGCCGCCGAGACGACGATGACGGATACCGCGACGTCGGAGGACGACACCGCTGCGACAGCAGATTCGGGCCAGACGTCGGCGTCGACCACTGAAACCGGAACGCCCGGGTTCGGCCTCGGTGTCGCGATTGTCGCCGTTCTTGGCGCAGCACTCGTCGCCGTGCGGCGAAAGTAACGACCGCGCCGCCGTCGGCTTTCGGTCACCGGTCCGGTAGAAACTCTTCAGAGTCAGCGTTTTAATCACCTGACAACAAACCCGGTTGCATGATCCGGGTCAGCGGAACGAACGCCGACCACGATGTCGGCGTGTTGACGGAGGATCTCGTCGTCTCCGGCACCAACGCGGACGTCACGTGCACCGTCCCGGCCGGTCAGTCGGTGTCGATCGACGCCGGAGGGACGAACGTCGAAATCGCCATCGACGGGCGCGGGTCGGTCGATCTCTCGCTGTCGGGGACGAACGGAACGGCAACGATCGCTCCCGAGATCGACGCGTCCGTCACGCGGACCGGCACCAACGCGGACGTCGTCCGGGAGCCGATTTCGGAGGCGGAGGCGACGACCCGCGCAGAGTCGGACGGAACGAACATCTCGGTCGAGTCGACGGCGAACGTCGACATCTCCACGGACGACATCGGTATCTCCTCGAACGGCGTCAATATCTCCAGGGACGACATCGATATCTCCTCGGAAACCATCGATATCTCCTCGAACGTCACAGCCGCGGGGGCTTCTGAATCCGACGACGACACCGGCTCCGGCACGGACGTGTATCCCGAAGGGGAGATGGCGAACTCGGGGAAGACGGACTCGGAGACGGACGTGTTCACGGACGCGGACGACGCCGGAGAGCCGACAAGAATCTACGACGATCCGGACGAAGGAGGGAGACCGACCGAGATATACCCCGAATCGCCGGAACCGTCGGACTGCCCGAGTTGCGGCGCCGACCTCCCGGACGCCGAGACGGTGAACTTCTGTCACGAGTGCGGGACCCAGTTGTGATCGGCGGCAGTCGCCGTGAGGAAGAGCCGGTTCGACCGGTAACGATTAAGGCGTGAGAAACGAGGGAGTAGATAGCAAATGAGGAGAGAGGAGCGATCGCGCCGCGTTCTCGCCCGAACGGTCACTCGGGGGCGACAGGTCGGCGTCTCCCACCGGAGGGTGCGAGCGTGACGGAGGAACACCTCGAAGCGACGGTCAGCCTCCGCGGGGTGTTGTTTTCGCCCTCGGCGGACGTGCTCGTTGTCAAGCGGACCAGCGACGGCGGGTGGGAACTGCCGGGTGGGCGTCTCTCCCCCCACGAGGACGCCCACGAGGGCGTCCACCGGGAGATCCGCGAGGAGACGGGGCTCGACATCGACGTGGGGCGGCCGATCCACGCGGTGTCGTGGCGGAACGACGACGGCCGGGGGCGGTTCGCGGTCTACTACTGGTGTGAGATAACCGACGGCGCCGCAACCGGAGCGGACGACGACGGCTGCCCGGTCAGTCTCAGCCACGAACACACCGACCACGCGTGGCTGTCGCCCGAGGACGCCGTCGGCCGTCTGAGCGACGTCCAGGAGCGGGCAGTTTCGATCGCGACGGAGGTGTACGGCCCGTGAGCGGAGAGGACGAGGGCGGATCGGAAGCGACCGGATCGGCGGGCGCGGCCGACGACCCGCCGACGATCCGGGAACTCGACGATCGGACCGTCAGACAGATCGCCGCCGGGGAGGTCGTCGAGCGGCCCGCCTCGGTCGTGAAGGAACTCGTCGAGAACAGCCTCGACGCCGGCGCGGACCGGATCTCCGTCGCGGTCGAGGCGGGCGGCACCGAGGGGATCCGGGTCCGCGACGACGGCCGCGGGATGGACCGCGAGTCGGTCGAGCGCGCCGTCGAAGAGCACACCACGAGCAAGATCGACGACATCGACGACCTCGAAGCGGGGGTCGGGACGCTCGGCTTCCGCGGGGAGGCGCTGCACACCATCGGCGCAGTCTCGCGGCTGACCGTCCGCACAAAACCGCGCGGCGGCGACGGTGCCGGAACCGAACTCCGGGTAGAGGGCGGCGAAGTCACGGACGTCGGGCCCGCAGGCTGTCCCGAGGGGACCGTCGTCGAAGTGGCGGACCTCTTTTATAATACGCCCGCCCGCCGGAAGTTCCTGAAGACGACCGCCACGGAGTTCGACCACATCAACACGGTCGTCACCCACTACGCGCTCGCGAACCCCGACGTCGCGATCTCCTTAGAGCACGACGACCGGGAAGTGTTCGCAACCGAGGGCCGCGGGAGCCGTCAGTCGGCGGTGCTCGCGGTCTACGGCCGCGAGGTGGCGGAGTCGATGATCCGCGTGGATGCCGAGCCAGAGACGTCGGCGGAGTCGGATCCAGCGGGCGGATCGACGGCCGGCGACTCCGCAGCGAGGGCCGCAACGGCGGACGGCGACGGGCCGGTCGAATCGGTGAGCGGACTCGTCAGTCACCCCGAGACGACCCGGAGCACCCGCGAGTACCTCTCGACGTTCGTCAACGGGCGGTACGTCACGTCGAGCGTCCTCCGGGAGGCGGTTCTCGACGCCTACGGCGGCCAGTTGGCCGGCGATCGGTATCCTTTCGCCGTGCTTTTCGTCGACGTTCCCGCCGACTCCGTCGACGTGAACGTCCACCCCCGGAAGATGGAGGTGAGATACAACGAACCGGAGGCGGTAAAAGACGCAGTCCGTACCGCTATCGAAGACGCGCTCCGGGAGGAAGGCATTCTCCGGTCGTCGGCGCCCCGCGGCCGGAGCGCCCCCGACGAAACGCCAATTGATCCGGTCGCACCCGACGACACAGTGGAACTAACGCCCGACGATTCGACTGCGTCGGAAACCCAGGATACCACCGATCGAGGGTCGGAAGATGCCCCCGAGTTGTCGGCCGACGAGACCACAGATCAGGCGCCGGAGGAAGTCCCCGAGTTGTCGACCGACGATTCGACGGGAGAAACGGTGACTGATCCGGATACGTGGTCGGTACAGCCCTCCGACTCGGTTCGGTCGCCGTCGTCAACGTCCCGCTCTGCGTCGGCGGAACCGGAAACCGAGTCCACGTCCGCAGGTCCAGCGTCGCAGTCGGAGACACGATCCGAACTGGCGTCCGATGTATCGAACGCCGGAGAGCCGAACGCGGACACATCAGATGCGGACGTCGCTGATATCTCGGATACGGACACACCGGATGCGGACGTCACCGAATTCCCGGATACAGACAGTCCGGATCGGGACGCGAAGGCCAGACCGTCGGGTCAGCACCGGTCGCAGTCGTCGACAGTCACCGACCCGAACACTCAGACGACGCTTACGGGCGACGATGCGACGCCGGAGACACGATACGAGAATCTCCCCGACCTCCGTGTACTGGGTCAGTTGCACGACACCTACATCGTCGCTGAAGCCGACGACGGGCTCGTCCTCGTCGATCAGCACGCTGCCGACGAACGGGTGAATTACGAGCGTCTCCGGGACCGATTCGGCGGCGACACGACCGCCCAGGAGTTAGCGGAACCGGTCGAGGTCGAACTGACGGCCCGCGAAGCGGCGGCGTTCGATGATTTCAGAGAGGCCTTGGCCCGGCTGGGATTCCACGCCGACCGGATCGGCGACCGGACCATCGCGGTGTCGACCGTTCCCGCACTGCTGGCCGAAGCGGCGGGACCGGAAGTGGTCCGCGACGTGCTGGTGGATCTGGTCGCCGACGGAACGGATGCCGATCGAACTGTCGATTCGATCGCCGACGAACTGCTGTCCGATATGGCCTGTCATCCCTCTATTACCGGGAACACGTCCCTGACTGAAGGGTCGGTCGTCGACCTGCTCTCGGCGCTCGACGACTGTGAGAATCCGTGGTCGTGTCCGCACGGTCGGCCCGTACTGATCCACATCGATTCCGCGGAGATCGACGACCGCTTCGAGCGGGATTATCCCGGGCACTGATACAGACTGTCATAGTGCCTTTTCGCGCTCGCCGAATCTCGTGCAGTAGCCGCCGGCGAGGACAATCCCGGTTCGTTTGATTCGTTCCTCCCCGAGATCCGGTATGGGCCGATTGGTCGAACTCGCTGCGACAGGACCGAAGAAAATCGACGATCCCGAGTGAGGCCTGGGGTTGGGGTCCGCGGCGCGATCCGCCGCTGATACTGTTACTCTCACTTTGTACCCCCGAGCGCCGTCAGCGGGGATGGCGCTCGGCGGGAAGCGACGAGAGTGGTCAGTATGAAACGTCACTCGGCGACGATCGCTCCCTTCGGACGGTGGATATGTATCTCTCGGCCCTTCCCGATTCCGTGGAATCCACACGTCTCCTCTTGTAGTAGTGGCCGAGAGTCCACAGTATGACTGACGAAGTGGATGATCCGAGCGAACTGCCGGCGACCGCGAGCGAAGTCGCCGAATCGTACCCGGAAGCGTGGGACGCCTACTCCGAACTCGGGAAGGCCTGTGCGGAGGCCGGACCGATCGACGGCGAAACGAAGCGACTCGTGAAGCTGGCACTCGCCGTCGGCTCCCAGTCGGAGGGCGCCGTTCACTCGCACGTCCGCCGGGGGCTGGACGAAGGTGTCGACCCCGAAACGCTCCGTCACGTCGCGATTCTTGCGGCCCCGACGATAGGTTTCCCGAAGGCAGTCGCGGCGTTGACGTGGATCGACGACCTGGCGGACTGACTGATTCTGTCGGTTGCGGCCGATTTTCCGCGACTTGGGGCGTGTGAACGCCACCTGAGACCGTCACACAGCCCGATTGCTTCCGTGAGAATCGAGCGCCTCGCCGACGCGTACGACCTCCCGTTGCTGGGACGGATCCCACTCGTTCCGGCGATCCGGGAACCCGGCGAATCGGGCGAACCGATCGTCGCGCACCCGTGCCACCTCCGTTTCCTGTATGCAAATGTATATATGTTCTTGTGCAAAACTAAAGATTAGAGTAGTCTAATTTATTATTTAGTGACTAACTATGAAACGCGAGATATACGACGGCCGAGCGGTGACGCGTCGGGACGCACTACGCGCCGGCGGTGCAGCGGCGTTAGTGGGATTGGCTGGGTGCACTGCACTGCCGAGCGCACCGGGAGAGGCAGCGAGTGTCGGTGGCGACGGAAGCGACGGGCCCGTCGCCGTGGCCTCCTTTTTCAGCTTCTTCGACTTCGGGCGGCAGGTCGCCGAGGATACCCCGCTGACGGTGGAGAACCTCGTTCCGACGGGGCTGCACGGCCACGGGTGGGAGCCCAACGCCGAGATCACCCAGCGCATCATCGAGGCGGACGCGTTCGTCCACGTCGGGGAGAATTTCCAGCCCTGGGCCGATCGGGCCATCCAGACGATCAAAGGCGACGACATCGACACGGCGCTCATCAACGTGCGGAAAGACATCGACTTGGTGGACCTCGCCGCGTCTCTCGACCGCGAAGAGGAGGGCGTCGGGGACGGGCGCGGGAAGGATCCGCACTTCTGGTTAGATCCCCAACGCGCGAAGCAGTCCGTCGACAACATCGCCGAGGGATTCGCCGAGATCGTCCCGGAGTACGCCGATACCGTCCGGGAGAACGCCGAGACGTACAAGGCCGACGTGCTCGACCGCATCGACGCGGATTACCAGGCCATCTTCGAGCGGGCTGAGCGCGACATCGTCCAACTGGCCGCCCACAACGCGTTCCAGTATATCGGGGTGCGCTACGGCGTGCGGATGCGGCCGCTGGTGACGAACCTGGCAGCGAGCAACGACGTCAAGCCCGCCGACATCCGGGAAGCGGCGGAAGTAATCCGTGAAAACGACATCAGATACATCGCCAACGGCATCTTCGAGTCCCAGCGTCCGGCCCAGCAGCTCGTCCGCGAGACGGCCGTGGAGGCGTACTTCCCCGTGACACCGTACGCCGGCGTCCGTGAGGAGTGGGTCGAGGAGAACTGGGGGTACAAGGAGATAGCGTACAACATCAATATGCCCACGTTCGAGATCGTCCTCGGCAACGAGACACCCGAGGATGCAGCCCCGCGGGAGGGCTGGGTCGAGCAGTGGCGGAACTTTGAAGCGATATGAGCAGACAGGACGCCGACCCACCGACGGCAGCGAGCACAGGCCGGGCGACGACCGAGACTGACCCAGGCGCCACGGCGAGCGAGTCAGTCATCGATCTCGCAGGCGTCACCTTCGGGTACACGGCGACACCCGTGATCGAAGACATCTCGCTGGCCATCCATCCGGGAGAGTACGTCGCCGTCGTGGGGCCGAACGGCTCCGGGAAGTCGACGCTGATGCAGGTGATGTTGGGCCTGCTCGAGCCCGACGCGGGGACAGCCTCCCTGTTCGGCGAGCGCGCCGACCGCTTCGACGACGGCGAACGGATCGGATACGTCGCTCAGGGGGCCAGTACCGCAAAGGAGATGCCCATCACCGTCCGCGAGGTCGTTAAGATGGGACGATACGCGCACGTCGGATTCGGTCGACTGTCGAGCGAGGACTGGACTATCGTCGAGGACGCGCTCGCGACCGTCGGGATGAGTGCGTTCGCCGACCGGCGCATCACACAACTCTCGGGGGGGCAACGCCAGCGTGCGTTCATCGCGCGAGCGCTGGCAAGCGAAGCCGACCTGCTCGTCTTGGACGAGCCGACGGTCGGCGTCGACGCCGAGTCGGTCGACGCCTTCTACGATCTGCTGGCGGCGCTCAACGCCGAGGGCATCACCGTCCTCCTCATCGAGCACGACCTCGGGGCGGTCGTCGAGCACGCCGACCGTGTCGTCTGCCTGAACCGCGAGGTCTACTTCGACGGGCCGACCGACGAGTTCACCCAGAGCGACGCGCTGGCCCGGGCGTTCGGAGCCGACACGCAGTTTCTCACGGGGCAGGACGGATGATCGGGGAAGTGGCGGCCACGCTGGTGGCGAGCCTCCTCGCTACCGTGGATCCGTCGGTCGCACTCCCGCTGCAGAGCGTGCTGGGCGCTTTCAGCGACCTCGTCTTCGGCGTCCTCCTGTGGTTCTTAGAGCAGTGGTACTGGCTGATGGACTGGGTGTACTATTTCACGGGCCTGGAGATGCTGAACCCGCGCTATCGGTTTATGCACCGGGCGGTACTTGTCGGGCTCTGCGTCGGCGTGATGGCGCCGCTCATCGGCACGTTCCTCGTCCACCGGCAGCTCGCGCTCATCGGAGACGCGCTCGCTCACACCGCGTTCGCGGGGGTGGCCGTCGGCCTGTTCCTGAACGCCGTCATCGACCTGGGTGTGTCGCCGTACCTCACCGCCGTCGTCGTGGCGATGATCGCCGCGCTGTTTATCGAACTGATTTCGGAGGTCACAGACGCCTACAACGACGTCTCGATGGCCATCGTCCTGTCGACGGGGTTCGCGCTGGGAACGACGCTCATCAGCCTCAACGCGGGCGGGCTCGCCGTCGGCGTCAACCAGTTCCTCTTCGGCAACCTCTCGACGGTGTCGCCACGGAGCGCGGCTATCCTCCTCGTGCTTTTCGCCGTCATCGTCGGGACGGTAGCTGTCACGCGCAACCAGCTCCTGTACGTGACCTTCGACGAGACGGCGGCTGCGGTCTCCGGCATCCCCGTCAACTGGTACAACCGGGTGATGGTGATGCTGACGGCGCTTGTCGTCGTCGGCGCGATGCAGATTATGGGGGTCATCCTCGTCGCGGCGATGCTCGTGGTTCCGGTCGCGGGCGCCACGCAGGTGTCCCGGAGTTTCTCCGAATCGCTGGTGGTCTCGGTCGTCCTCGCGGAACTCGCGGTCCTTTTGGGCATCAGCGTTGCCTACTACGGGGGCGTTACGGCCGGCGGGGCCATCGTCCTCGTTGCCGTGGCGATCTACGTCTGCGCCGTCGTGTTAGGCAAAGTTCAGTCCGTCCGCGGGGAACAGCAAATGCCGACTATGGGGAGCATCGAGGCCGGAGACGAAGATGCTGGAAGCAGTCCGAAGGGGGACTGAGACTGACTGTCGTCGTCTCTTCTCGGTGCCCGCCAGTACTGGGGACGGCGAGCACCGGTGAAAAATTACAACAGTCATTACGACGGTGGCGACTCGCTACTCGACGGTCGCGTCCGAAGCGACAAGGGCGGTCAGCTGGCTCTGTCGAACGGTCTATTACGTCCGGTCGTAGAAGAGTACCTCTCGGAAGCTGGCGTCCGCTTGACAGTCAAACTCGCAGTAACTGATTGCTCATCCGGCCCCACGCAATCGTGCGATCATACGAGCGAAGACTGGCAGACGCCACTTTAGCTGTCAGCTATCCACGACTGCAGTCGTGGACTTCCGCCTCGCATCTCCGCGAGTCGACCGTCACGTTTGGCCCCGATTGAGTTTAGAATACAATCAATTATATATTCTCCATTCTCCTCAGACACCGTATATATCCAGTACGAAGAGAATAGAGACGCAATATCTCCGATTGCATCGGAACCATTAATTGAGGTTCTATTCAATTTGAGCTCGATGAGTCAAGCGACGGAACGACTTCGCCGATATCTCGACGACGAACTCGGGGAGTGTCGCAACGAGGACGTCGAAAAGCGGCTCGACGAACTCGGGACACTCGAGGCAGCGCTCGGGGAACCCCAGGTCGACGCCGAGCTCGATACGCTGTCGGCGCTCGCAAACGAGACGCGCTACACGCTCGTCCGCGTCCTCGTCGCGGCCGAGGAGGAACTCTGTGTCTGCGAACTGAACGCGGTCGTCGACGTGACCGAGAGCGGGCTCAGCCACGCGCTCTCGAAGCTCGTCGATGCCGGCCTCGTCGAGGGCTGGAAGGACGGCCGCTGGAAGAAGTACCGGGCGACAAACCGCGCGGTCGCGCTCGTCACCGTCCTCGAAGGGAGTGTGACCGCCGATGAGTAACGTCGAACACGACCACGGGCCGAACTGTGAGTGTCCCGACTGCGGGGACCCCCGATCGATGGACTTCCTCGACAAGTACCTCACCGTGTGGATCTTCGGCGCGATGGCCGTCGGCGTCGGTCTCGGGTACGTCGCGCCGTCGGTGACTCAGCCGATCCAGGACCTCCATCTCGTCGAGATCGGCCTGATTCTGATGATGTACCCGCCGCTGGCGAAGGTCAACTACGGGCAGCTCCCGACCGTTTTCAAGAACGTGAAGGTGCTGGGGCTGAGCCTCGTCCAGAACTGGCTGATCGGCCCGACCGTGATGTTCGCGCTCGCGGTGATCTTCTTCAGCGGCCTCGTCCCCGGTCTGCCGGCCCGGCCGGAGTTCTTCCTCGGCCTCGTGTTCATCGGAATGGCCCGGTGTATCGCGATGGTGCTGGTCTGGAACGAACTCGCGGAGGGCTCCTCGGAGTACGCCGCGGGGCTGGTCGCGTTCAACAGCGTCTTCCAGATCGTCACCTACGGCGTCTACGTCTGGTTCTTCGCCTTATTCCTCCCGCCGCTCTTCGGGATGGAGACGCTCGTCGCCGGCATCTCGCAGTTCGGCATCACGCCGATGCAGGTGTTCGAGGCGATCGCGATCTTCCTCGGGATTCCGTTCGCCGCGGGGATCCTCTCGCGGTACGTCGGCACGCGAACGAAAGGCGTCGAGTGGTACGAAGAGGAGTTCGAACCGACGATCAGCCCGCTGACGCTTGTCGCGCTGCTTTTCACGGTGATCGTGATGTTCGCGATGCAGGGCGAGCGCATCGTCGGCAAGCCCAGCGACGTCCTGCTCATCGCCGTGCCGCTGACGATCTACTTCGTGGTGATGTTCTTCGTGAGCTTCGGGATGGGCCGGGAGATCGGCGCCGACTACTCGACGACCACGGCGATCGGATTTACCGCCGCCTCGAACAACTTCGAACTCGCGATCGCAGTTGCAGTCGCGGTCTTCGGCGTCGGCTCCGGCGTCGCGTTCGCCACTGTCGTGGGGCCGCTGATCGAAGTACCCGTGCTCCTGGCGCTGGTCAACGTCGCGCTGTACTTCCAGCGCCGCTTCGACTGGCGCGGCTACACCACTGGGAGCCTCACTGAAACAGCCGGCGGGCCCGGCACGGACGACTGAGAGACGATGCCCGACCACCAACAAACGACCGTCGCGTTCGTCTGCGTCCAGAACGCCGGCCGCTCGCAGATGGCGTACGCGTTCGCACAACAGGAAGTAGGGGAACGGGGACTGTCGGACGAGATCGACCTCGTCACCGGCGGCACGCGCCCCGCCGACCACGTTCACGACGAGGTCGTCCGGGCGATGCACGCGGTCGGAATCGATATCTCCGACCGGACGCCCCGGGAGATCACGTTCGAGGAGACGCGGGAAAGCGACTACGTCATCACGATGGGGTGTTCCGCCACAGACGTGTGTCCGGCCGGTTGGGCGGGCGAGAACCGCGACTGGGATCTCGACGATCCCGACGGGAAATCGGCGGATACGGTCGCCACGATTCGAGACGATATCGAAGACCGGGTCACCCGGTTGCTCGACGAAGTCGCGTCTCGGTTTTGAGTTCGCGAACCGTCGCGCATTTCGTGGATTCGTCCCTGGTCGCACGCTCGACTCCTTCGGGGCTCCTGCGTGTCGGACAGACCTCCGTAACGAATCCTTATGTGTCGGCTTGCAGAACAGGGCGGTATGACAGACATCGTAACCTTCGGCGAGACGATGCTCCGGCTCTCGCCGCCGCGGGGCGACCGCCTCGAACGGGCCCGGAGGCTCGACGTGCACGCGGGCGGCGCCGAGAGCAACGTCGCCGTCGCGGCGTCACGGCTCGGCTGTGAGGCGGTGTGGCTCTCGAAACTCCCCGACTCCCCGCTCGGACGGCGGATCACCGCCGAGCTGCGGAGCCACGGCGTCAGGACGGAGGTTGCGTGGGACGACCGCGAGGGCGCACGCGTCGGCACGTACTACCTGGAACACGGCAGCGAACCGCGCGCGACGGAGGCGATTTACGACCGCGCGGACGCGTCGGTGACGACCGCGACGCCGTCGGAGTTGCCCGCGAGCGTGCTCCAGTCTACGTCGGTCTTCTACACCAGCGGGATCACGCCCGCGCTGTCGTCGACGCTCGCCGAAACGACGGAGGCGCTCCTGCGGGCGGCCGGGCAGGCGGGTGCGACCACCGCTTTCGATCTGAACTACCGCTCGAAGCTGTGGTCGCCGGCCGCGGCCGGCGAGGCCTACGAGTCGCTGTTTCCGCACGTCGACATCCTCGTCGCTGCCGAGCGCGACGCCGCGACCTGTCTCGGTCGGGAGGGCGACCCGATCGAGGTGGCCAACGGCCTCCTGCGGGACTTCGATCTCCGGACGGTCGTACTCACCCGCGGGGAAAACGGGTCCGTGGCCGTCAACGACGGCGAGGTGTTCGAGCAGGCGACGTACGACGCCGACACGTGCGACGCCATCGGGACGGGCGACGCGTTCGTCGGCGGCTACCTGGCGAAGCGGTTGGACGGGGGCACCGTCCAGGACGGACTCGCCCACGGGGCCGCGGCGGCGGCGCTGAAGCGCACGATGGCGGGCGATATGGCAGTCATCACCCCCGCGGAGATCGAGGCGGTCATCGAGGACAGCGGGGCCGAGATCTCCCGATGACCTCGACGACGCCCACGACGAGCGGTCGCTACCGCGTCCTTGGTCGCCCGCGCGATCCGGCAGAACTCCTGTTGGTGACGGTGGACGGCAGCGACGCGGGGGTCGACGGTGAACGTCCCGGAGGCGCGGACAGCAGCGAAACCGACGCCGAAGAGGCGTTCGCACCCGTGTACGTCGATACGACCGGATACAGCGGCGGGTCGGCGGAGACGATCGACGACCTCCACGCCGGCGCGCTCGTCGAGGTGACGCTGTCGTGGCCCGACGGCGAGCCGCGATTCGAGACGGTCGATATCGTCGCCGAGACGACCTTCGAGTTCTACGACGGCGTGACCGGCATCTTCGAGGCTGCAAAGGAGACGTGGATGCTCGCAGAGGCCGAAAACGAGGGGATGAACAGCCGCGTCACCAAGAGCACCGACGGCGACCCCAACGGCGCGCTGTACGTCTTCGCGAAGCAGTCCGGCGCCCGAGACCTCTTCGAGGAGTTTCGGACCGGCGTCACACCGCTGGATCCCCTAGTCCGTCGGGTCGATGACGCGGAGTCGCTCCCGCCGGAACGTGAACAGCCACGTGCCGTGTTCGTGCTGCGCCCCGCAGACGAGCCGTTTCTCGTGGTCTATGTCGTGTTCCGGCGCGACGGGATGCTCGCCGAGACGATGCGATCGACGTACGGCAATTGAAATCTGGTAGTGGAGCGTTCGGACGCTTCACACTCGGACTCACAGTCGAGACAGAAGAGATCGCGGAAGGACCCGACCGAAAAGAGATTTTCGTCAGTTAGTCCTCAGCGCGCCGCCGGACGGCCAGCAGTGCAGCAGCGAGCAGCGCGATGATCGCAACAACGATGCCGAACCCGGGCGTGCCGGTGTCGGTCGTTGTCTGTGTGTCCGGCTCAGGCGTGTCGGTGTCCGGTTCGGGTGTGTCGGTGTCCGGTTCGGGCGTGTCCGTTCCTGGCTCGGAGGTAGCAGTCTGCTGCTGATACGTCACCGCGAACGGCGAGAAGCCGGTGACAGGCGCACTCACCGTGACCTCTTCGCCGGTCGACTGGACGTTCGTTTCGAGCTGTTGCCACGCCCCGTCGCGGTAGTGCTCGATCGTCAGCTGGTCGGCGGCGACGCCCAGTTCGTCGAGGCGGTCCTGCGAGACGGTGATCGTCACCGTCGCCGTCTGGCCGGCCGGCGGATCGGGCGCCTCGATGTCGACACCGGTGACGTACTGCCCGATCGTTTCAGGCGTGTCGGCCGGCGGGTCGGGTAGCTCCTCGATGGTGGTCTGTCCGGTCGTCTCCGGAACCGTCACCGATGCGCCCGTCGCGCCGGTGCTTCCGGAGAGTTCGACTGTCGCCGACCCGGTCTCGTCGAGATCGACCGTCGCCGAGACCGGCTCGGACGGTGCGCCGGGCGTTTCTGTTGCGGCGGGTGCATCATCATCATCACCACCGCTGGGACCACTAGGCCCAGTCGAGGGCTCTTCGACGGTGAGGGTGCCGACATTCACGCTGGTCGGCTGGTCGACAGTGACCGAGTAGCTGTCCGCCGTGTCCGGTGCGACAGTGAACGTGACGGTCTTCGTCTCGCTACTGTTGACGGTCACGCTCGACTTCGTATCGGTGATCGTGGTTCCCGTTTCCGATCCAGTGAGCGTGAGTTCGACGTCTGTCTGACCGTCGGCGCCGCCGGTGTTTTCGAGTGTGACGTCCACGGTCGCGCTCTCGTCGGTCGTGATCTCCGACTGGCTCAGGCTAGTGTCGTCAACGCTGATGTCCGCCTGCTGACTGACACCGATCGCGAACCGCGAGAAGTGATCGGTCTCGGTCTGGTAGATGAAGTTCGTCCGCTCTTCGCGGACCAGCGTCGCGTTGAGCGACTGGTAGCTCGAGGTCGTCGTGTTGTACTCGTAGAACGTCACGCGTTCGGGCGGCGCGTCAGCGTCGGCGAGTGCGGACTTGCTGACGCGGAACTGCAGCGAACTGTTCTCCAGTTCGCTCTCGGTGAAGTTCTGCTTGGTCACCGAGACGTACTGGAGCGGTTCGATCTTGTCGGTGCCGACTGCGGTGTCGCCGAACGGACTCGCCTGCGACTCCAGGAAGAGCCCGAAGTCGTCGTCGGTCCTCACCGTCGGCTGAGTGGCGATCACCGACGCGTTGCGGTCCTCACTACGGCGGAACGAAGCTTCGGGCTGCTGGCCCGAATTGACGTTGCTGTACGTCAGATCGACGCTGCCGAACTGCGTCCGGACGATCGTCTGGGTGTTCGAGAGGAACACCGCCTTCCCGGACTGTCGCGGATCGTTCGTCGTGATGATCAGCGAGGCGAACTTCGCCCCGGGACGATCCGGCGTGAGTTCGACTGTCACCGACGCCGACTCGCCCGGTGAGAGCGTCCGGTCGGACGGCGCGATGACGTCGAACTCGTCGCTCGCGGGGCCGGCAACGGAGATCGTCTCGAGTGTCACGTCCGCGGACGCGCTGACGTCGTTCGTGATCGTGACAGTTCGGGTCGAGGTGTCGCCGATGGACGTCGCGCCGAACTGCACGGCGTCGGTGCCGGTCAGCGCCGGCGTCTTGCCGGTGCCGCTGAGGGTGGTTCTTTTGACCCGCTCGTCGGTGTCGTTGCTCTGGACGACGAGCGCCGCGGTCTGCGGCGTGCCGTCCTGTGCGGCAGTGACGTTGTCAGTCGGCTGGAACGTCACTTCGACCTCTTCGGTGCTCTGTGCCGGGACCGTGACCTGCGAGCGTTCGAGCGCGAACTTGCCGGGATTCGCGCCGGCCTTCGCGATGTTCGTCACGTTGAGGTCGGCGTTCCCGGTGTTCCGGATCTCCAGTGTCGCGGTGTCGGTCTCGCCGAGGCGGGTTCGGTTGAAGGTGATGCTGCCCTGCGAGACCTCGATGTCGGGTTCGGTCGCGGTCGCGCCCAGCGTCGCGGTGAGCGTCCCTTCCTGCTCCGTCTCGACGGCGAGTTGGGCGGAGACGCTCCCGCGCACGCTCGGCGAGGTCGAGACGGTGAAGGTCGTGCTGTCCTGGATAGTGCCGGTCGTGACGTCGGAGACGGAGAACGCCGCGGCGTCGTCACCAGTCACCGAGACGCCCGTGACGTCGAGGCCCGCTGCCCCGTCGTTTTCGAGCGTCAGCGTCGTCGAGTCGCTGTCGCCGACCGCGACGTCGCCGAAGTCGACCGTCGACGGATCGAGCGAGGCGTCGGCCTGGATGCCGAAGCCCGAGAGGTCAGTCTCGTTGCTCGCGCCGCTCGCGCTCGACAGGGTGAACGTGGTATCCGGAGCGTCGCCAGTACTGGTGGGCGTGTACGCGACCGCGTAGGTGGTCGTCCCACCGGGGCCGAGCCGGATCGACGAATCGCCGCTCACGACCGTGAAGTCGTTCGACCCGGAGATCGTGGGCCTGTTCAGGACGAGCGTCGCGTTCCCGGTGTTCTCGACGGTCAGCGTGTTCCGGGCGGAGCTGCCAACCCGGACGTCGCCGAAGGTGCCGTCGAGCGGCCGCGTGACGGTCAGTTCGGGGGCGATCCCGTTGGCCGTCAGCGACACCGTCTTGTCCTCGTCATCGGTGGAGATCGTCAGAGTACCACTCTGCGTGCCGGTCGTATCGGGCTGCGCAGTGACGGTGATCTCCTCGGACGCGCCGGGCACGAGGGTCTCCCGATCGAGGCCGTCGACGATCGTGAACTGCTCGCTGTCGATCGAGGCGCCATCCAGACTCAGGTCCGCGCCGCCGTCGTTGGTGATCGTGACCGTCCGCCTGTTGCTCTCGGCGTCCGTCCGGACGTCGCCGAAGTCGATCGATCCCGTGTCGACCTTCGCGTCGGCCGCCGCGCCGACGCCGGTCAGCGTCACCTCGGTGGTGCGCTCGTCGGGATCGTCGGTTTCGATCGTCAGCGTCGCGGTCTGCCGCCCCTCCGTCGACGGATCGAAGTCGACTTCGACGGTAGCGGATGGACCCCCACCTCCGCCGATCGTCTCGCCTGTCGGGTCGTTCGTCACGGTGAACGTGGAGCCCCCGTCGGCGGAGACGTCGGTGACGGTGAGTTCGGTGTCCGTGCTACCGACGTTGGTTATCGTGACCGTGTCGTTGGCCGTGTCGTCCAGCGCGACGTAGCCGAACCGGACCTCGTCGGTGTCGACGGACACGTCCGGCGGCGTCGCCTCGCCGGACAGCGAGACCGCGAAGGTGTTGGAGCCGGTCACCGCGCCGTCGGCGGCGAAGGTGACCGTCGCGGCGTGGCTGTCGGCCGCGCTCGGGTCATATCGGATCGTCACGTTCGTCGATTCACCCGGTTCGATTCGACTCAGCGTGCTGGACAGGACCGCGAACTGACTGGCGTCGCCGGACTTCGAGCGGACGCGGAGGTTCGTCAGGCTCTCCGTACCGTCGTTGCGGAGTTCGACTGTCGCCTCGGCGGTGCCGTCGCTGCCGATCGTCCCGAAGTCGATCGACGCGTTATCGCCGGCCAGGCGGGTCCGTTCGCCCTCGCCGGTGAGGTTGATCGCGACCGAGCCGTTGTTCGGATCGTTCGTCTCCAGCGTGAGCTCGGTGCTCGCCTCCTCCGGGACGGACGGTTCGTACGTGACCGGGATGCTCCGCGTCTCGCCCGCGGGGACGGTGAGGTTGCTCGTGGCGCCGATGGTGAACGGCTGGCCGCTCGGGATCGCGTTCCGCCGGTCGACTTCGAGCGTCGCGTTGCCGGTGTTCTCGATGGTGACGGATTCCGTCGTCGAGCCGCCGACCGCGACGCCGCCGAAGGTGAGGTTCTCCTGGTCCGGATCGGGCGTGATCTCAGCCGTCGGCGTCAGGCCGTTGGCCGAGAAGTTGAGTTTCTCGACGGCGCTCGTGTTGGTCGAGAGCGTGAGGTTCCCGGTTGGGGACGCCGAGTCCGGCGAGAGGGTCACGGTGAGGTACCGTGACTCGTCGGGGGCGAGGGTGATTTCTTCATCCTCGTTGTCGACGCTGTATGCGCTGTCGGTGCCGGTGATACTCGGCGTCACGTTGATCGCCTGCGTCCCGGTGCTCTCGACGAGGATCCGCGTCGTCGCGTTCTCGTTGACCGTGACGTCGCCGAAGTCGTAGTCGATCCCGTCGCCGGGGTTCGGCGAGACTTCGATGTCGCCGCCCAGCCCGGTCCCGGTGGCCCGCACGGTCACCGTGTCCTGGAACGGATCGTTAGTGGACAGCGTCAGCGGCGCGCCGTAGTCCTGTGGTTCGGTCGGATCGAACGTGACCGTGACGTTCTTCGATCCATCGGGCGTGATCGTCACGGAGCTGTTCGACCGCGAGAAGCCGGTGCCCATCGGCGCGAGGCCCACCGTCAGGTTCCGGTCGCCGGTGTTGTTGATCCGGACAGTCTGCGTCGCGCTCGAACCGTCGACGTCAACGTCGCCGAACGTCAGCGACGTCGTGTTCACGTCGACCGCCGGTGCCTCGCCCGCGCCGGTAAGTGCGACCGACCGATCGGGGTTGCTCGGCGTGTCCGACCGGAACTGCAGCGACGCGCTCAGGCCGTCGGCGCGTTCGGTCGGCGCGAAGGCGACGGTCACGGTCCGGCTCTCACCGGGCGCAACCGAACTCGGGAACGAGGAGTCGATCTCGAACTGGTCGGCGTCGTCGCCGACGATCTCCGCGCTACTGAGGGCGACGCTCCGGCCGCCGTCGTTGGTGATCGTGACGTTCTTTTTCCGGGTCGCTGAGTTGGGCCGGGCATCTGTCTCGTCCGGCGAGGCCTGGACCGCGTCGAAGCCGACCGATCCCGTCACCGCAAGCGGGTCGGTCACGCTGAGCGAGACGGAGTCGCTCCCGTAGGCCGTGGTCTCTGTCGCGGCCTTCGTGGCCGTGGGTGTGTAGTCGTCCGCAACGCGGACCGAGACGTTTGTCGTCCCGTTCGCGGCGCTGATCCGGTCGTCGCCGACGACGACGGTGGCGTCGACCGGGGTTCCGCTACTGTTGGTGACGGTGAACTGTACCGGGTTACCCGCTGTGACCTCGGTAGTGTTGACCGCCAGGCTCAGTTGTTCGATCGACCGCTCGACGTACACCCGCTCGGTCCGCAGGTCGTTCACCGAGACGGTCCGCGTGCCGTTCGTTCCGAAGTTCGTCGTCAGGGTTGCCGTCGTGTTGGTGCCCGCGTCGAGCTGCACCGACTCGCTTTCGACGACCTCGTCCTCAACGGTCAGGTTCGCCTCGACGGAGTCGGCGATGCCGCCGCGGTTCTCGACCGTCGCTTCGACGGTGAGGGTGTCACCCGTCTCCAACGCGTCCGAACGCAGCGAGAAGTCGGTGACCGCCGCCGCCTTTTCGACGGTGACGTTCCGGACGCGGTCGCCGTTGATCAGCAGCTCCTGCTCCTCGGTGGCGTTGAGCTGTGCCTCCAGCGTGACCGTGTCGGACTCGCCGGGATCGAGCTCGACTTCGGTGCTGTTCAACTGGCTGGTGCTGTTGTTCAGCCGGACAGTCCGGGTGTCGGTGATTCCGCCGTCGTTCAGTAGCTCGACTTCCACCGTGACGTTCTGGCCCGCGTAGACGGGCGTCGCGGTCGTCAGGTCGGTCGAGATGACGTGGGTGTTGCCCGGCTCGCGGATCTCGATCGAGGTGCTGTCGGTGTCGAAGGCCGTCGTCGTGTTCGACTCGTTTTCGGCCTGTGCGGTGTAGGAGCCGGTCTCGGTGAAGTTCGTGGTCGCCTCACCGTTCGAGTCGGTCGTGATCGTCTGTGAGCCGACGGAGATTTCCGCCCCTTCGACGGCTGGACCGGATTCCCCTTCGATGACCGTGAACGTCACGTCCTCACCGGTCGCGGCGGTCGTCGGCGATGCCGTGATGTTCAGGTCGACGATGTTTCGGGAGACCGTGACGGAGCGGGCGGTGACGCCGTCCGAGGAGACCGTCTTCGTGCCGGGCTCGTCGAAGGACTTGACGAAGCTGACTGTCTTCGTCGACTCTGGCCCTGAGTCGACGGTGACGAGCTCACTGTCGCTGCTGCCGCCATAGGAGACGTTCGCCTGGTAGTCAACGTCCTGCGTCGTCCCGCGGTTCTCGACTGTCACGTTGATTTCGACGTCGTCGCCGACGTTGACGCTGGTCTCGTTGACCGCGACGTCGGTCACGACCGTCTGCGGATCGATCTGGACGTCGCCGGCGGTCGCCTCGCCGACGGAGAGGGTCCGCTCGCCCGTCTTGTCCTCGTCGAACGTCGTCGAGAGGGTGATCGTGGTCGTATCGCCGCCGGCGAGGTTCTTGACGGTCTCGTTGTCGAGCACCTCGCCGTCGGCGTTCGTGAGGTTGATCGTCCTGTTGCCCTCCCTGTCGCCGAGGTTCTCGACGTCCGCCTCCACGGTCACCGTGTCGTTGACGTACGCCTGCGTGACCTGGCGGTAGGCGTCAGTGACCGTGATGTCAGCGGGGTCGTCGACGGTGAGCGTCACCGAATCGCTGTTGTAGGTTTCATCGCCCTGGTCAGCCTTCGAGGCGACCGCGGTGTAGGTACCACTGTCGGAGATGGTCGTCGACGCGAGGCCGTCACTTCCAGTGGAGAGTTCCTGGCCGGCGACGTCGACGGTGGCGTCAACTGTCGACCCGTCGTCGGCCCGCGTCACGTTGAACACGAGTTCGGTGCCAGTGAGGACCGGCGTCGAGTTCAGGAGCTGAATGTTGAGGTCGACCACGTTGTCGGAGACAGTCACTGTCTGCGGATCGAGGTCCTCGACGCTGACGTCGTATGTCACGTCGTCACTGAACGTGATATTCTGTGTGACAGTAGTCGTGCTCTTGGCATCGATCGACCCAGTGGTTTCGGTGAATGACTCGGAGGAGGAACTGTTGTTCCGGTAGAAGGTGACGGTCACGCCATCATCATCAGTCGTCTCGCCACGGTTCTCGACCGTCGCATTGACTTCGACCGTACCACCCGTTTCCACCGCCGTCGCGTTCAGGGTGAAGTCCGTCACGACGGACTGCTCGTCGACTTCGACGGTGCCGGCGGTGAGGTTCCCGGCGACGAGCGTCGACGTCTCGTTCAGCGTGGTCGTCAGGGTGACCTCCGTCTGGCCGCCCGCGGAGACCGTCCCCGTGGACTCGTTGTCCAGCACCGTCGTGCTGCTGTCGTTGGTCAGGTTGACCGTCCGCGAGCCAGCCACGCCGCCGGTGTTCTCGACGACCGCCGTCACGTTCACGTCATCGCCCGCGTACGCCTGCGTGGTTTCGAGGAACGTGTCGGTGACGGTCAGATTCCCGGGTTCGTTGACCGTGATCGAGACTGAATCCGACTCGTACGAGGTCGTCGGGGTCTGTCCCTTGCTCGCCGTCGCGGTGTAGCTGCCGGCAGCGTCGAAGTCGGTCGTGTTCTGGCCGTCGGCGTCGGTGGTGAGCGTCTGGCCGTCGATCGAGATGTTCGCGTTCTCGACCGGCGTCGGGGAGTCGCCGTCGGTTCGTTCGACGGTGAACGTCACCGTCTCGTTCGTGACGGCGGGGCTCGGCTCCGCGGTGATGTCCAGCGGGACGGTCTGGCGCTCGACCGTGACGGTCTGGTTGTCGAGGTCGTTGATTGAGACGTTCACCGTGCCGGCGGACTGGTCGCTCGGGATGTTCCAGGTGAGCGTCCGCGTCCCTTCCTCACCGGGGGTGAGTTCGCGGGTCTCGTTGTCGACTTCCTGCCCAGCGACGGTCAGGTTCACGTCGATTGTGCTGTTCGTCGACCCGCGGTTCCGGATCGTGGCTTCGACGTCGAGACTCTCGCCGACCGTCACCGTATCCGACTGCGGCGTGAAGCCGGAAGCGATGGCCGCTTCCTTGACGGTGACCGAGGCAGTCTCGTTGTTCACCGCGACGGTCGCACTTTCGTCGACGGTCTCCGGCGTCGCCTCGAACGAGATGACGCGGGTTTCGCCGCCGTCAAGGGTCCGGGTCTTGTTCTCGCTGATCTCGTCGCCGAAGGTGAAGTTCAGGTCAATCTCGCCCGAGAGATCGCCGGTGTTCTCGACGGTCGTCTCCACCGTGACCGTGTCGCCGGTGTAGACGGGATCGGACAGCGGGTTCACGTCGACGACGCTGATGTCCGCCTCGGAATTGACCGTGACGTCGACCGAATCCTCGGCGTATTCGACGGAATCGGTCGTCTCTTTGTCGGCTACGGCAGTGAACTCCCCGCTGGTGTCGAGCGTGAACGAGACCGTGCCGTCAGGATCGGTGCTCTTCGAATCGAGCGTCGTGGCATCTGTACCGACTTCGACCGTGGCGTTCTCGACCGGCTGACTGTCGTTCTCGCGCGTGACGTTGAATTCGATGGTCTCGCCGGTCTTGATCGTCGCGCTGGTCGGATCGATCGCGGTGATGTTCAGCTCGACGCTCTGGCGGCTCACGTCGACCGCATCGAAGCGCTCCGTTCCGGGAGCCCGAACCGAGACGTCCTGACGCCCCGCTTCACTGAAGGTGTAGGTGAAGTTCACGGTGGTGTTCTCGCCCGCTTTGAGCGTCCCGGTCGACTTGTTGCCCTCCTCGACGCCTTCGACGAAGAGCGAGACCTCAGTACTGTCGGGGTTCGGCCCGACGTTCTCGACTGTCGCCGTCACGTTGACCGGCTCCCCGATGGTCGGGGGAGTCCGGTTCAGCGAGAAGTCAGTGACTTCGATCGCCGGGTCGACGGTGACGGTTCCGGCAGTGGTCTCCGCGTCGGTGTCGGTGTCGACGACCGTGACGGCCTTCTCGCCGGGGGTATCGAACGTGACCTGCGTCGAGATCGTCTTCGTCGTTCCCCCGGGAACCGTCGCGGATGCGTTCGCGACCACGGTATCGTCGACGGTCACGTTGACCGTCTTGCTTCCCTCGAGGTCACCGGTGTTTTCGAGTGTGACGTTGACGGTGACGGATTCGTTCGTGAACGCCTCGTCGGGGTCCACGGACGCGTTGACGACGGAGACGTTCGAGGGGTTCGGCTCCTGAATCTGGACTGTCGTTTTGCTGGCAGCGATTTGCGTGCCGTTTTCGTTCGTCGCGAAGTGGACCAGACGGTACTCATCGTCGGGCCAGGTCCGGTTCGTCTCGACGACGACTGTGCCGTTCGCGTCGGTCTCGACGATCGTCGCGGAGCTGTTCCACGTAGCCTTTGGATCGATGGTGGTTGTCTGAAGATCGATACCGGTTCCGTTGTTGAGAATATCGAATGCCTCGCTGAACGGGAACTGTCCGTCGCGGCGGGTCTCCGAGATCTCCATTCCGCTCAGACTCGCGTCGTTTCGGACGACCCACACGCCGTTCACCGTCTCGATACTGTGTTCGAGCGTGACGTTGTCGGAAATACTATCGAAGGGTTGCTCGACGTTTAGGACGAACTCCTCGCTCGTGAACGTCCCTTCGTCGTAGACCGCGACGAAGTGGGTGACGTTCTCGCCGGCGTCAGTCTCGATGACTTGTCCGGTGTCCGCGGTCACAGAGATATTGTTACCCGCGGTGTAGGTCGACGAAGTCGAGACGCTCGACGGCCCGTCTTGGACCATCACCTGATCGACGCCGATCAGGGTCGTCTGCCCGTCGATCGAGACGTTCCCGTCCTGGTCGACGACGAAGCTCCCGCTCTCGTTGCTCGCTAACAGGAGCACGTACTGGCCGGACTGGTCAGGGGTGAAGGTGAAAGAGGCGTTCCCCGTGTCCGGATCAAGTTCGGTCGAGCTAACGGCTTGGAAACTGGCGTTACTGTTTGCGTTCGGACCCGTGAGTAACTCGTTGATATCCCCGACGGAATCGAGGTTGGTGACCGTCGACGATCCGTTTGTTTCGAGTCGTGCGGCGACGAGCTTGACGTCCATCGGGTCGTTGCTGTAAGCCAGTTCGCGTTCCGCGATCGCTCGGCTGTCATCGAACGTGACCGAAATATCTGATCCGGTGCTGTAGACACCGATCTGATCTTTGTTCAGCGAGGTCTGGCCCTCGTTCTCCAGATTAACAGACCAGAAGGCGTTGTCGACGGTCAGTGATGCGTCGGCCGTGTCCGCGCGAAGCGGCAGCACCGACCGCTCCCAGATTTCGACGTCTTCGGTCTGGGTCAGAATCTGATCTTCCGGCGGGTACCACACGTCGAGCTCGAAGGAGCCGGTCTCTGCGGTTTCGACGTTGCCCGCACTGTCGTTTGCCCTGATATCCAGCCGGTACGTCCCGTCATTCGGCGCGTTCTCTCGTTCGGCGGTGATCGTCGCGCTGTAGACACCATCACCGTCTTCCTCGAGTGAGACGTTGCTGCCAGCGCCGAGAACCGACGCATCCACGTTGACCGTCGTGATGTCGTCACCTGAATCCGACACCTCGGCGCTCACCGTAACTGTCTCGTCGTCGTTCACGATCGCGTCACCGCCCGCGTCGATGCTCGCGTTCGAGATCGAAGGCTGGCCGTCGTCCGTGGCCTCGACTTCGACGTAGCCGGCCGAGTAGCTGATGTTCTCGACCCGGATCCGGGCACCGTCGCTCGTCTCAGTGACGGTGAAGTTGGTGTTCGACCCCTTGTAGAGCGCGTTCAGTTGGGTCTTCGGGTTCGTGACGTTCCACTCCTGCAGTTGCGCGTCGGGGATCGTCGCCTGGTAGAACCCGGTGTGGTCGGCTCCGTCGACGGTCCGTCCCGGGGCAGCGATCCACACCCGCAGGGAGTCATTCTTCACCCGCGGAGTCGAGAAGCGCTGGGCGTTCGTGGTCGTACTTATGCCGTTGAGGTTGTCCCGGACTTTCTCCGGCTGTGTCGAGAGGTCGAAGAGCCCGAAGTAGAACGTCTGGTTCCGGCCGTCGGTCGCCCTGTCGTTGCGGCCGGTCGGCCAGTCGACCTGGGAGGGGTCCTGTCCGATCAGCGGAGCAGCCGTCCGGTTATCGGAGAAGTTCGCCTGTAGCGAGACCGGCGAGCCCGTGACCGTGATGTCGGTCGCGTTCGGGTTCGTCTCGTTCGTCGACTTGCTCCAGTCCGCGTCGTCGATTCCCCACAGTAGCGACGACGGCGTGTAGTTGGTCACTGTGAGGTTGATCCGGACCTCAGTCGACTTGTTCACACCCGCACTTTCGAGGTCTCGCGGGGGACCGAACTGCTCGCCTTGGGTCGGCGAACTCTCGTTCACCAACCGAACCAGGAGGAGCCCCTGGTTGACGGCACTCTGCACCGCGATATCCTCGGCGTTCTCGTTCCCGTTGCTGTCGAT
The DNA here is from genome assembly GCF_031823395.1 of Halobellus ordinarius. NCBI lineage: Archaea > Methanobacteriati > Methanobacteriota > Halobacteria > Halobacteriales > Haloferacaceae > Halobellus > Halobellus ordinarius. The sequence continues at coordinate 159,637 of NZ_JAVQKJ010000009.1, read as the reverse complement.
GATTTCGACCGATTCGGAGGTGATCTCGGTCCGCTTGAGCGTGAAGTCAGTCTGGTTCGTTTGGCCGGCCGTCACCTCGACAGTCTGTGACGGAGCGTCCTGTCCCTGGGCGAAGACCGAAACAGTGTGTGTGCCTGGCGGAGCAGTAATGTTGTACCGCCCTTCCTGGTCAGTCTCACTTGGGAAGACGCCTTCATCGGTCTCAGCGACGACGAAGGCGTTCGACACGGGGCCGCCCGCGTTCTCGACGACTCCGCTGATGTACCCCGGCTGCTCGACTTCGACTGTCAGTTGCGTCACCCCGTTTTCGGGGACGGACACGTCCTCGATGACCTCCGGCGGGAACTTGGGGCTCCCCGGACTCGGTTCTACCCGCACCGTGTAGTTCGCAGAGGGCGTCCGGATGGAGAAGTTCCCGTTCGAGGACGTGATGTTACGCCCGTAGTAACTGTACGTCTGATCGCGAATCAGCACCGTCGCATTCCCGACCGGCGTTCCGTCAGCGGTCTCGACCGTCCCGTTGAGATACCCCGGATCGGGTGCCTCCTTGACCTGGAGATCGACCGTGGTTTCCGCTCCTGAGACCGAGACGTTGCGCTTGATCTTGAACGCGTACCTGCGGTCATCGATAATCAGGCGATAAGTCCCCGGATCGACGCGCGCCGAATACTGCCCGGTCGCGTTCGTGGTGGCGCTGTCGGTGAAGGAATCCGTGCTGCTGTTGATGATGTAGACGTCGACGTTGCTGACGGTCGCTCCCGAGCTGTTCGTCACTGTCCCGGTGAGGAGAGCACCCTTCGTCAGCGTGAAGTCGACCGTTTTCGTGCTTTCTTCCTCGACGGAGATGTCCTCTTTCACCTCCAACTGATAGTCGTCTTCGTTGACGATGGCGGTGTAGTTCCGCGATGCGTTCGGAACTGCGAAGGAGTAATTCCCGTCTTGATCGGTCCGCTCCGATTTGAAGAACTCTCCTGTGTCGGCATACTCGAATTCGACGTACACGTCCGAAAGCTCAACGTCGCTTTCGTTCGTGACCGTCCCGTTGATGAAGGTATCTGCCACCTGCAGCGGTATATCGACCCGCGTCGTATTCCCACTCGATACAGGGTACGGTCCCTTACTTTCGAAGACGTAGCCCTCTTCGTTGACGATGACCTCGTAATCCTGACTCGCGTCCGGGACCTCGAAGGCGTAGTTCCCATTGCTGTCGGTAGTTGTGCTTCCAGCATCCCGATTCTCTGGACCCGCATACTCGAACTCGACAACAGTGCCCGAAACCCCAGCGTCCGAACTGTTGTTCGTCACCGTCCCGTTGATGTACGCGGGCGATTCAGAGCTGGATCCGCTCGTGTTCAGCGTTAACGAGTTCGTCTCCGTCGTGTTCTGGTTGTCCGCCTCGTCGATGGCGAGGATCGAAAGATTGTACGATCCGTCGGCGTCCGCTTCCGACGCGTTCACCTGGAAAGTGTCGTTGTACGTCGTCGTACCTGACACCTGTGACAACCGAAGTACCTCGCCGAGGTCGTCGTCGTACGTCGTCTCCGCACCGAACGTGCTCGCGTTCGTTACGTAGACGGCGTCGACGCCGCTGCCGCCCGAGTCGGTGACGTCAACCTGGACCTCGACGGTGTCACCGTCGGAGACGTTGCCATCCTGATTGTCGTCGGTGGCATACGCGTTCGTCAGCTCCGGCGTTTCCGAATCCGCGATGAGCAGGCCGGTATCGTTTTCGATCGATTCTTTCGAGCTATTGTTTATCAGTGCCAGATTGAGCGTCGTGTTGCTGTTTGCCGTATCGGCCGAGATGTTGAATGTCTCCTCTCCTTTGAGAGCAGAAAACTCCGTCTGAGAGGCGATCGTATTGCCGGATGAGGAGTTTTTCACGTACAGCGCGAGATCGTCCGGCGAAGCGACTTCCCCGCTAGCATTGTAGGTGAAATCCAGCCTCGTTGGAGTCTCTGGGTTGTGCGCGGCATCGGAGAAGTTCAGATACGGTGCTTGCGGAAATGATCCATCCCTATCGTCTTCCGTCGAGTCAGCCAACGCGTCTGCGACGCCTCCGGTCACCATCACCGAGGTGACCATCAGGAGGGCTAAGACGATGGCTCCCTTCTTGAACCGGGACGTCATTTCTCAGTCCCCCCACCGCTCCGGTGCCCCTGCGTCGCGACCGCCGCGCGGTCTCCCGTCTCCATATCGTTATGTAACATTTTTTGTAGTGAGTTTTGTCGTCGCCTCGCTGCCAGTGGTAGGGGTAGATCCTACTACTGGAATCTGATAGAAACTCAGATGCCCCTCTGCAGCGAGTTGCCCCATTCGTGTCAATCAAGCCACTCATATCGGTATAAAACCTCCGCATTATTTCGACGAGCCAGTGGGGAAATTAGCTGAGTAACGCTATCTGAAGCCGAATCAAAGCTCGTTCGAATCACCAGCGAGAGTTCGTCTAAAACGGAAGTATAGCACTTTCGGGTCAATCTAACTATATTATCCGTTGAAATTATTCGGATTGATAAATTCAAACAGATACTGAAATATAGTGAATTCAAGACATCTGCGACCAGGATGTAAATAGCGTGCTATTATCAATATTCAAAACCGGTTGCAAGCGAATCCGCTTACGAGTCAAACAGCTGCCGGTAGCCGGCTATAGTAGCGTTTGCAACTGATTGCATATCCGATCGCACGCAGTCGTGCGATCGAGTTAGTAAAGACTTGCAAACACTACTATAGATGTGAGAGCTCAAACGGACCGGTCACACTGCAGACGGTACTATCCGCTCTGGTACCGGCGCCACACGAGAACCGTACAGACACTCGCAAGGAAGGCCACGAGCATTCCGAACCCGTCAGTCGAACTGCTCGTGGTGTCGCCGCTCGTGTTCATTCCCGTCGTCGACCGTGGCGTGATCACCCCTCCCTCTGTAGTCGCCGCGCCGTCGTCGGCGTCCGTTGTCGATTCCGATATCGACGTCGACTCGTCAGGCGAGGGCGAACCTGGCGTCGATGGTGTCAACGAGGATGTTGTCACAGTCGACACCGTCGTATGATTCGCGGATTGGGTCGTTGTGGTCGACCCCTCAGTAGTCGTCCCGTCGGAATCAGTGACGCCGCCAGTCCCACCGCCGCCTCCGCCGCCAGTGCCGTCGGAACTCTCTGTCGCCGTATCAGTCGGCGTTGCCGTCTCGGTATCCTCGGATTCGATCGTCAGCGGCGACCCGTCGTTCAATCCCAAGGCTTCGTCCTCCCCGAACGCGTCGTCGGGGCCCCGCACGGTGGCGAAGACGTCGTAGTCGCCCGCCGGAAGCCCGTCTAGCGAGATGTTGGCGGTGTACGTCGACCCCGACTGGTGGTCCGCGGTCGTGCTGACCCTGTCGTCGTCGTTCGCGACCGCGACGTCGATCCGCTCCAGATCGTCGCCGCGGAGTTTGCTGGCGTCGACGCTCACGTTGATCGTCGAGTCGACCGTCGCCGCAGCGGGCGCATCGACCGAAACGGCGTACCCGCGAACGACGAGCGGGTGGACTTTCTCGAAGGAGCCATCGTATTGGAGCGCGATCGTATACGAACCCGCGGTGTATCCGTCCAAACTGAACTGGAACGACTCCTCGCCCGTTCCTCGTCTGTTGTCCTCGATCCGCTGCTCGTCGTTGTAGATATAGAGGTCGTACTCCTCCCCGCTCGGCGCGTCGACGCTGACGTCGATCGTCTCACCCGGGTCCGCTTTGGCGATGGCCGTGATCTGATAACTGCTCCCCTGAAATTCGACAGTCCGTTCGGGGACGTCGACGGCGCCGTCAACTGAGATCGTGAACGACGACTGTCCGGAGACGGTCGGGACGACACCGGTCCCTCCAAGTGTGAGTGTCCCGACCACGACGAGGATTGCGAGCAACGCGGCCGTCAGTTCAGCACGCGGGAACCGCAGAGACCGACCGGTAGAGGGCATCGCCCGCAACTTTCGGTAGTGCGATTATGAATGTTCGGGGAACGCGGTCTCGATTCTGACACACCGCCCGCTCGGACGAATCCGTTTCCACACAAACGCACGCCCGGTTGAGTGTTCTCCAATGAGTAACCCCGCAGAACCGTTTGCCGTCTCACGGACGGGGTCGCATCCTAATGTTCACTATCATTCATTTTTATCCTCTTCTCGGGCAGAAATGCCACTTGAGGCGCCATAAGAGTCAATTCCATATGTATTCCCGAGAATCTATTTCACGGATTGTCCTAAGCGTCAATTATATGTGTCGTCTCGTCAATCAGTTAGTCGAGCAGGGGTCTCCATTCGGTGGGAGGAGCACAGTAGCACGACTACCGCGTTCGGGATCGCTGCGGATGCGTCCGCTGGCGGGGGTACCCGAACCACACTGCCGACAGTCGATCACTGATGGCGTCAACAAAAATAGGGGTAACAGACGGGGTACAAACGGAGCTCACGGTCACTGAGCCCAAACTCGAACGGGGCGGGGATTCGGTGCTTGTCGGGGCCGACAGCGCTGTCGACCCGGTAATCAGTGTCGTGATGCCGACGATGAACGAGGAGGAGGGCATCGGTGAGTGCATCCAGCGCGTGACGGCCGCCCTCGAGCAACTCGGCGTCGTCGGAGAGATCATTATCAGCGACGATTCGAGCGACCGCACGCCCGAAATCGCCCGGGATATGGGTGCAATCGTGGTCAATCCCGACGAGGAAGGGTACGGGTACGCGTACCGGTACGCTTTCGAACACGCTCGTGGCGAGTACATCGTCATCGGCGACGCCGACACCACCTACGACTTCGAGCAGATCCCGCGGTTGCTCGATCCCATCGTCGGCGGCAATGCCGATATCGTGATGGGGAGCCGCCTCGACGGCGAGATCAAACCCGGGGCGATGCCCGCACTGCACAAGTACGTCGGGAACCCGCTTTTGACCAAGTTCCTCAACTTGTTCTACGAGGTCGGGGTGTCCGACGCTCACTCGGGGTTTCGGGTGTTTCGTGCGGACGTCCTAGATACTCTCGATCTCGAAACGACGGGGATGGAGTTCGCCTCGGAGATGGTGATGGAGGCGGGCGTCTGTGATCTGACGATCGAGGAGGTCCCGATCGTCTACCACGAACGCGAGGGCGAAGCGACCCTCGAGAGCTTTCGGGACGGGTGGCGACACGTTCGCTTTATGATCCTGAACGCCCCTAGCTACCTGTTTTCGTTACCGGGCGTGGCGATGGGAATCGTCGGCAGTCTGGTGATGCTGCTCGCACTCCTCGGGATCGAACTCGGCCCGGCGACGTTCGGGCCCCGGACGATGATCGCCGGCAGCCTGCTTTCGATCGTCGGCTATCAGGTCTCGAGTATGGGCGTGTTTGCGACGCTTGCGGGGAATCCGATCCGCCGCCCCTCCGATCGAGGAACGGAGTTCATCATCGAAAACGTGACGCTCGAACGGGCGGCGCTCGTCGGCAACGCTATCGGTCTCCTCGGAGCGCTGTACGCGGGCCAGCGGATCTACACCTGGATTGTAAGCGGCTTCGGCGCACTCTCGATTCTCACGCTCGACGTCCTGGCGTTCACCGCGGTCGTCATCGGGATCCAGACCGTCTTCGGGGCGTTCTTTATGAGTGCTGTGGCGCCGCGGCGCGATTGAGAACCTGAACGGGTCGCTGCAACATTTATACGAACGCTGAATAACGTGTCACCTGTCCACTAATGGTCTCATCTTCGGACGGATCGCCCTCCACTGCGATCCAATCGACCGCAGAAACCGATCACGTCGTTACGTGTACGGACGTCACGCGGGCGTTTTCGCGCGGCGGCGGAAGCGGCTGGCTCTCGCGCTCGACGGGGAGCGGGGAGACGGTCACCGCAGTCGCCGACGTTTCACTCGCCGTGCAACGGGGCGAATTCGTCGGCCTCGCCGGGCCGAGCGGAAGCGGGAAATCGACACTGCTTCACCTCCTTGCGGCGCTGGACGTGCCCTCTTCGGGGACAGTCACCCTCGCCGGCCGGCGGACCGACGACCTCTCCGCACGCGCGCGGACGAAACTCCGCTTAGATCACGTCGGCGTCGTCTTCCAGCACTTCCATCTCCTGCCGTCGCTGTCGGCGCGGGCGAACGTTGCGACGCCGCTGATCGAACTCGGCTACTCGCGGAAGCAGCGGCGGGAACGGGCGACGTCCCTGCTGGAACGGGTCGGCCTCGGCGACCGGATCGAACACACCCCGGGCGAGTTGAGCGGCGGCGAACAGCAGCGCGTCGCCGTCGCCCGCGCGCTTTCGACCGACCCCGACCTGGTGATCGCCGACGAACCGACAGGGGAGTTGGACACGGCGACCGGCGAGCGCGTCCTCGACGTGCTCGCGGACGTCGCAAGCGACTGTGCGGTCGTCGTCGCCTCACACGATCCGCAGGCGCTGGACCGCGTCCAGCGGGTGATCCGCCTCCGGGACGGCCGCCGCGAGGGCGACGATGGCTGATCGGGGGCCGATCTCCCGACTCCGCCGGATCGCTGCGTTAGTCGGCCTCGGATTTCGACGGACCCTCGGCAAAGCGAAGAGCGGTTCCTCGCGGCGACTGCTCCTAAGTCTCACCGGCGTCGCCGTCGCGATTATGCTGATGATCACGGTCTCGGGCGTCGCCCTGGGGTTGGCCTCCCAGAGCGCGGTCCAAAGCGAGGACGTCGACTACTGGGTCGTCCCCGAGGGCGGGAGCCTGAACACGATCGCCGTGTCGACAGAGGGGCCGCAACTGGGCGCAACTCACGGGCTGACCGAGCGGTTGCAACGTGACGAGCGCGTTCGATACGCGACGCCGGTATTGATGCAGGTCGTCCCGGTCGAATCACCCAGTGGCGACGCGCCGGAGTACATCCTCTTCGTCGGCGTGATCGCCCCCGAGGACACGACGCCGACGATCGCGGGGCTCTCGACGGCGTCACTTCAGACAGGGGATCCGTACTACGATAACGGGACGTACAACGGCACGTGGACCGGCGAGGTCGTCGTCAACGCCGCGACCGCCGAACTGCTGAACGCGTCGAACGGGAGTGCGATCGTTCCCACCGGAGAGGCTCCGGGCCCTCTCCGCGTCGAGGCTGTCTCCGACGGCGAGTTCCAGACGGGAATCGGCGCGGCGCCGGTCGCGCTCGTCCATCTGAGTGAACTCCAGGCGACCACCGGCGCGACCGGCGACGACGCCGCCGACCAACTCCTCGTGAGCACGAACGATCCCGCGGTCCGCGAGCGACTGACTGGACTGTACCCGAACACGGTCGTCGTGACCCGGGCCGGCATCGCCGCCCAGGAGACGTCGCTTTCGAGTCTGCCCGTCGCGATGGGCGTCGCCGCGCTGGTCGTCGCGCTCCTCGTCGGATTGCTGTTCACGGCGACGATGATGGGCCTCGAGGTGACGAACGACCGGACGGCGCTTGCGACGTTCACCGCGCTCGGGTACTCCGAACGCTCGCTATCGGTGCTCGTGGTGGCTGAGACGGTCAGCCTCGCCGCACTGGGCGGCCTGCTCGGTGTCGCGCTCGGCGCTCTGGGAATCGTTGCGACGAACGGGATCGTAGCCGCGACGCTCGGCGTTCCCTCCCTGGCGTTACTCCGGCCCGAACTCCTCGGCTACGGCTTCGCGGTGGCGCTACTCATCGGGCTCCTTTCGGCCCCGTATCCGATCTGGCTGTCCCGGCGAACGGACGCCCTCGAGGTGATGCGGCGATGATCGTCGTCAGTCGGTTGTGGGCGGTCGTCGGTATCGCGGCGGCGCAGTTGCGACACGATCGAACCCGGACGGTCCTCGCGGTCGTCGGGGTGACGCTCGCAGTGCTGTCGACGGTGTTGCTGGCTGGCACGGGGATCGGCGTCGTCGAGACCGGCCAGGAGAAGTTCAGCGATGCCGGCCGGGACCTGTGGATCTCCGGCGGGGCCGTGCAGTTCGCGCCCGGACAGGTCGGCGGCGTGCAGAACTCGATCTACGGCGCACACAACCTCTCTGCGGAGTTGCGGGGGCGTGATTCGGTCGGCACGGTCGGCCCCTTGCTCTTTCAGACAGTGTACGTCAGCACCAACGGCGAGGAGTTCGAGACGCTCGCGGCGATGGGCATCCCGAGCAGCAACGGTGTCGCCATCTCGCGCGGCCAGGGATTCCAGGGCGACGGCCACTACGCCGGCGGGTCGTACGACGGGCCGATGACCTACGAGATCCTGATCGACGAGCGCACGGCGCAGTTACTCGACGTCGGCGTGGGCGACACGATCCACGTCGGGGGAACGGTCGCCTCGGCGCGGGCAAACGAGTTCGAGGTCGTGGGTATCTCCGGGACTGGAAGCCAGTTCCTGGGGACACCGACGGTGACGATGCCCCTGAGCGAACTCCAGGAGATCACGGGCAAGACGGGGACCGACCCCGCGACGATCGTCACACTCACACTCGAAGACGGAGCGGATCCGGAGCGCGTCGCACAGCAGTTGGAAGCGGAGTATCCGAGCCTGACGATCCGAACGAACCAAGAGCAGTTCCAGGCGACGCTGGAACGGCAGGCGGTCGTCCTGGCCGGCGGGGCGAGTCTCATCGTGCTCGCGGTGCTGGCCGGGCTGGCGCTGACGCTGAACGTCCTGCTGTCGATGGTCTACCAGCAGCTCAGAGAGTACGCGGCGCTGCAGTCGCTCGGGAGCTCCGGGACCACGCTCACGGGCGTCGTACTGTGTCAGTCGATATTCGTGGGGGGCGTCGGCTGTCTCGTCGGACTGGGGCTCGCCGTCCCCGCGGCCCGGGGACTCGACTTCGTCGCGACGGAACTCACCGGCTTCGAGAACGTGATCCGCCTCACCCCGCGGGTGTTCCTGCTCGGTGTCGGGGTCGCGGTGCTGATGAGTTTGCTGAGTGGGGTCCTGGCCGGCTGGCGGCTGATGCGGCTGGACGCGATTCGCGTGCTGCGGGAGCACTAGGCGGCGCGGTCCGTCCTCACCCTATCCGTCCCGAACCGTGACCCACAGATGGACTTCCCGGTAGGCAGTCTCGACGCTCGGCGACGACGGCGGCGCCTCCTTGTAGAGGAGATACGTCAAGCGCAGCCGTTCGCCGGTCATCGTCGGCTCGATCCGATGCGGCCGGTGCCACGTCTCGTTGTGTTCCAGTCGTGGGGTGAACGTCCGGAGTCTGTCTTCTTCGAGGACCGTCGTGGAGTTGTTCGCGACCTCGACGCGCTGGAGCAACACGACGACGGAGTACTGTTCGGGCTGGTGTTCCTGGTTGCCGACGCCGACCACAAGCGACGCCGGTTCGCCGCGGACGAGTTCCTCGGGGTAGTTGTCCGCGACGAGTTCGCCGTCCTCGCCGTCGGTGAGGAGATACAGTTCGCTGAATGACTCGCCCGTCTTCGGCACCGCGACGGCGTAGCCGACGCTCGCGGTCGCCAGAAGGACGCTCGCCACGAGGAGGACGTTCAGCGCGGCGTCGGTCCGCGAGTCCGGCTCGAACAGTTCGGCGGCCGCAGTTTCGAGCCACTGACGATACGGAACCACGAGGCGCTCGTCTTCGGGGAGTTGCTTCCGGCGGGCGGCCGCCACGGCGACGGCGACGACGGTGAACCCGCTCACCGTGACGAGAATCGGGACCAGGCGGATCCCCCACGGCGTGAAGTTGAGGACGAGGCCGAGTAGCGGGACGATCGCGATGCTCGTCCCGAACGAGAGCGCGACACGTTCGATGCCGTCGATCCCGCGCTCCGTGACGGAGTCTGCGGCGGCGTCCGCATCCTCGGTGTTCTCGTCGTTCTCCGGTGACGCGCCCGCTTCCGGGAAGAGCGCTGCGATGAAGGCATAGCCCGGAATGAACAGCACGAACGGGAGCCCGAAGACGACTCTGAGCGGGGTGTCGCTGAGTCCCGGGATGAGTGTAGAGAGTAACTGAAGAGCGACAACGGCGAGCACCGCGGCGAGGTCGGCCGGCAGCGTCCGAACCGGTTCAGGAAAGTAAAGCCGCCAGTGTTCGCGTCCCGCCATCTACCTCGGATTACCTGTCGGGCTACAAAAATCAGTTGTTCGAAAGGAACGGCGCTGTGAGTTCCGGTGACGATACTGTGGTGCGGTCACTGTCCTGTTTCCGCGTCTATCAGCGCCCGTGCGTCCGCCAGAAGCGACTCTGCGTCGTCGTCGCTCACCGCGAGGCCGCTGTATGCGGCCTTCTCGTATCCTTTCGTCAGCGCTTCGAGCGGCTCGCGATCGACGCCTGCGTGAGCGACGGAGCGGTCGTAAAACTCCCAGTGAGTGGCCGCGGAGTCGACGTCGACGGTTTCGGCCAGCGTTTCCCGGACCCCCCCGTACGCGGTTACGACCGCGTCGTTCGGTCGGCCCGCCGACAGCGCGTCTGCAGCGGACTCAAGCGCCGACTTTGAGACATCCGGTGACGCCGGCTCCGGCGGTGCTGGTTCGTCGGGTTCGGCAGCGTCCGCCGCTTCTTCCACGACGGGCTCTGGAACTGCTTCGTCGCCATCCCGATAACGGACGCCAGCGGCGACGAGGGCGAGAACGGCCGCGCCGGAAAGGATCCAGACGAGCGTGGCCGGATCGAACGGCAGCCACTCGGCCTCGCTCGGCGCTCCGTCCCCATCGTCGCTGCTGCTCGCATCTTCTGCGCTCGCCTCCAGCAGATCGAGACGCGTCGACGCCGTCGCGGATTCGAGGTTCGTGCCGCCCCCGTCGAACGCGACCGTGACGGACGCGTTCTCACGGCTCACGTTCGACGGCAGCGCGATCGTCGTCCGGTAAGCGCCCGAGGCGCCCGTCGTCGCCGTCCCGAGCGACTGGTTAGCGACCGTGATCGTGATCGGCTGGCCAGCTACCGGTTCGTCCTCGACGGTCGTCAGTTGCCCCTCGACGAGGATCGATCCGTCGGGGCGCTCCTGTGCGCGGACATCGAGAGTCGTCGCCTCGGCGGCGATCGAGACGGTCGCCGTCGCTGGCGCGACTCGGACGGCGCGATCGTCGCGCTCGGCACCGATGCGGACCTCGGCGGATCCTGTTGAGACATCCGCCGGAACGGTCCCGGCGAGCGTCGACGCGCCGCTTTCGTTCGTCGTCGCCGTCGAAAGCGGTCGCCCGGCAAGTGCAGCAGTCAGCGGGTAATTCGGGACTGCCGTCCCGTTCACCGCGACGGTCGCACGAACCGAGATCGGGTCCGCGTAGCCGTATTCCGACGCGGAGAGTCCCGCCGTACGGACTGTCGCGGTTTCCTGTGACACCGTGACCGGAAGCGTCCGTTCGGTCTGCCTGTAGACCGACGTCGGTGCGGGCTGATAGGCGACGGTGAGTTCCGAGGCGTTCGCCGGCACCGACGTCGGCCGGTACGTGAACTCGAAGTCGCCATCGGGGCCGACCGCAGTCTGGACGGTTTGCTCGCCGACGGCAAAGCGGGCTTGCGTAGTATCGACCGGCGTCCCGTTGGCCGTTTCGAGCGTCCCGGAGACCTCTAACGGGCGCGTGAAGGCGATTTCGCGGTCGTACGAGCGGACGACGAGCCGCGTCTCGACGAACTCGGCGGCGACGACCGCGTCCCGCCGCTCGGAGATATCTGACTGGATCTCCGAAAGTACGGTGCTACTTTCGTCGAGGTCCCCGTCGGTGGTGTTCGAGATCCCCTCGTAGGCGTCGAGCAGTCGACCCGACTGCGACTCGCCGTCTTCGGCCAGCCGTGCCAGACGACGGGCGAGTTCGCGACTGCGCTCAGTGTCGTTGGCCTGCGCCGCCGCCTCGTACTCGCGTCGCGTCTCGCGGAACTCTCGAACGGTATCGACGTACTCGCGTTGAGTCTCCCCAACGGTCCGGTACTCGTCGCCAGCGCCGTCGCCGCCGGTTTCCGCATCGACGTCGACGTACTTGGTCAGCGAGTCATCGTACTCATCGCCCAACGCGGCTTTGGCGGCCTCGTACTCGCTCTGGCTGAGTTGGGCGGTGCTCGTTCCGATCCGCCCGTTCAGGTCGCCGGAGAGATACGAGACGAGTCGGTCGAGGCGGTTCTCGCCGTCGACTTCCTCGGGGTCCTCGTGGAGGACGGTCGTGTTGTTGTCCGTGTCCTCGTCGGCCTGGAGCGGTTGGGTGGCTGTTCCGAGAGATGCTGTCTGCTGCGGTTGGACCGAATCAGCGGGTGGTGCTGCGCTCGCTGCACCCGAAACGGTCCCAGCGGGGATCGCCACGACAGCACTCACGGCTACGAGGAGCGTCAGAAGTAGCCGACCCCATCCCCCCGGATATCCGCTCACTGGCGGAACCAGTGGGGCGATCCTAAAGGACCTTCGCATTCGGCTGACAGCTTCGGGTCGACCCCCCGGGAACGCAAACATTCAACTTCGGTGCCACAAATCGGACAAACAATGCGTCCGACCCGCCGGTGGGGCCTGCTCGCGGGGGCCGCCTGTTTCTTCGCCGTCTTCGCGGTGGTTCTCGGAGCGCCGACGCCGTTCTTTGCGGCCGGCGGACTCGTCGCGTGGCTCGTAATCGCCCAGGTAAACGCAGTCCGAACGATGCAGACGGTCGATGGATCGCTCGCGGCGAGCACGACGATCAGCGACACCAGCGTGTCCGTCGGCGACCGGGCCGCGGTGACGGTGACCGCGTCGCTACCGACGCCGCTCGAAGCGCCCATCGAGATCGAACTCGTCGCGCCGCCGAGCGTTTCCGGTCCCGAGCGGACCCAGCGGACGGTGACTATCGAGCCGGGGGAACGGTCCGGCTCGACGACGGCGAGCGTCACGTTCCCGATCGCCGGCCGGATCGCGTTCGAGACGCTCCGGGTGACGGTCGAGGACCAGCACGGGTACTTTACGGAGACGATCACCATCGACGTCGACGCGACGTGTCTCGTCTCGGCACCGTCGCCCGGCGATATTCACGTCGGGCAGGGCGGGCGATCGGTCGGCACGATGTTCGGGAGCCACTCGACGGACCAGACCGGGCCCGGACTGGTCCCCTACCAGACCCGGGAGTATGTCACGGGGGACACCCTCGCGCAGGTCGACTGGAAGACGACCGCCCGGATGAACGACCTGTACATCCGGGAGTTCGAGTCCGAATCCGACTACCTCCTCTCGCTGGTCGTCGACGCCGGGGCGGGGATGAACGTCGGCCCCGACGGCCGGACGAAACACGCCTACGCCCGTGAGATCGCACTCAGTTGTCTCCACGCGGCCGAATCGTACAGCGACCCGGTCGCTGCCCGACTCGTCGTCGACGACGGAACGGCCTGGGCGCTGGGGCCCTCGGCGTCCACCGACGCCTACCGGCAGATCCGCCAGCAGCTCCTCGATTCGGACCCGAGAGCGGGTGTCGATCGATCGGTGGATCCGGGACAACCAGTCGGACAGCCCGAGGCGCGGACACGCCGGCAGCGACTCGACGACGACTCGCCGTTCGCGACGGTTCTCCGTCCGTTCTTCGCCGAAACGGCGACGTACGTCTCCCGCGTCAGCGACCGCCCTCTCTTCGACGCGGTCAAGACGGCGTGCGGCGATGCCGACCGCCAGCACCACCTGGTCCTCGTCACCGACGACTCGGCGAAAGTCGAGACCTACGAGGCAGCCGCCCTCGCGGCCGAACAGAGCCGGCGGACGAGCGTCTTTCTCACGCCGACGGTGCTGTTCGAGAGCGCGGGAAGGGCCTCTGACAACTTCGTCGAGTTCGAGGAGTTCCGGAAGCGACTCGACCACCTGCCGAACGTCACCGCATACGAGATTGCCCCGCGAGACGCCGTCGAGCGAGCGACGACCGAACTGGCCGCCGTGGCGGGTGAGCCATAATGGCGGCGTCGGGATTGACGTCGCTGTACGATGCGTTGCGGGCGAATACGCTGACGACGCTCGACGGCGTCGGCGTGGTGCTTCTCACAGCCGTGCTGCTGGCCGTACACGGCGTGTGGGGATTCGTTGCCGGCGTGGCTGTACTCGGGGCGGCAGCCGTGTGGTCCGGCGGAGCCGCGTTCGTCCTCGCGCAACTGTTCGTCATTTCGCTTGTGCCTGCGGGCGCCACCTGGACGGTTGTCGGCACACAGGTCGCGGCGTTCTTCCTGCTTGCGAGCGTCGCCGCCGGGTGGCCGCCACGATGGCGTCGGCTCGGCGAACTGGCACTCGCATATCCCGTCGCCCTCGGGCTGGTGTGGATCCTCCAGGCGAACCTCCGGTGGCTGTGGCAGTCGGCGCTGGTGCTCGTCGTGGCGGCGGCGACGATCGCGTACGCGCTCCACCGGTACGAACGCGTCGCCCTCGGACTCGTCGCCGGGGAGGTGGAGCGATAATGGCCGGAGAGACCCGAGAGGACCGCGCGGAGAGCCGGCAGCGTTCCCCCGACGGATCGTTCCCGGCCGACGCGGACGGCGACCGCGACGAGCCCAGCGAGGTCGACGAACTGCGTCGCGAGAACGCCCGCCTCAGACGGCGCTACGACAGCCTCCGGCGGGGGCAGTATCGGAAGACTGCCGTCGCACTGGCTGGACTCGGGATGGCCAGCCTCGTCGGCGCCGTCCTCTTTCCGCCCGTCCGCGACGTCCTGGTCGTGCTCGGTGCGATCGGGCTGTTCGCCGCGGTCGTGACGCGCTACCTCACGCCCGAGCAGTTCATCCCGGTCGAGGTCGGGGCGACCGTCTTCGAGGCGCACGCGGCGAACCACGCCGCGATCGTCGACGAACTCGGACTGCAGGACAACGCGGTGTACGCTCCCGATCCCGAGCGGGAGGCGGTTCGGCTGTTCGTCCCGGAACATCGCGCGTACACCCTTCCGGAACCGGTCGATCTCCGCGAGACGTTCGTGGTGACCGACGACGAGACGCAGCGCGGGGTCGCCTTCGATCCGAGCGGTGCCGGACTCTTCGCGGAGTTCGAGCGGAGCCGGGACGGCCCGCTCGGCGAGACGCCGGCGACGCTGGCCCGCCAGTCCACCGACGCACTCGTCGAACTCTTCGAGCTCGTCGAGTCGGCGACCGCGGAGACGGACGCCGAGGACGGCCGGCTGACCGTCAGCGTCGGCGAGTGTCGGTTCGGCGCGGCAGCGACCTTCGACACGCCGGTCGCGTCGTTCCTGAGCGTGACCGTCGCTCGCGGCCTCGATACGCCGGTCACGACGGAGGTAACGCCTGTGGACGATGGGGACTTCGCGGTGACGTGTCGGTGGGAGCCCGACGAGGTCGAACCGTCTAAAGAGGACAAGCGAGCGAACGACGTCGAACGGCCGAGCGACAGCGCTTCGGACGAGACTGCTGTGTAACGGACTCCTCCCGACGCAACTCCCCTGCGATCAATCGTCGTCGTTTGCCGCCGAGGGCGGCGTCGGCTCGCTCAGTTCCGCTTCCGGCGTGGGCACGGTCTCGACGATCTCGTCGACGAGGTCGCGGGGGTCGCGGCCGCTGAGTTCCGACTCCGTATCGAGGACGAGTCGGTGCGAGAGGACGGGGAGTGCGAGTCGTTTGATGTCGGCCGGGATCACGTACCCACGGCCGCGGATCGCCGCGGCGGCCTTCCCGGAGTGGAGGAACGCGAGCGACGCACGCGGGGAGGCGCCGTACTCGACCGCTGCGTGCTCGCGTGTGGCGGCGACAAGGTCCAGAATGTACTCGTAGACCTTGTCGTCGACGTGGACCTCCTCGACCTCGCGACGCGCCACGTCGATATCCTCGACGTCGACGACCTCGGTGATGTCCGCGGGCGTGAGCGACGGCGCGCGGTCGAACCGTTCCAGGACCTCCCGTTCGTCCGGCCGTCGCGGCAGGTCGACGACGACCTTGAACTGGAAGCGGTCCCGCTGTGCCTCCGGGAGCGCGAAGGTGCCCTCGTACTCGATGGGGTTCTGTGTCGCGACGACGAGAAACGGGTCCGGCAGATCGAGCGTCTCGCCCTCGATGGTCGCCTGCCGTTCCTCCATCGCCTCCAGGAGCGCGGACTGGGTCTTCGGCGTCGCGCGGTTGATCTCGTCGGCGAGGACGACGTTCGCGAAGACGGGGCCGCGCTGGAGGTCGAACTCGCCGACGCTCTCGCGGTAGATGTGCGTCCCCGTGATATCCGCCGGCAGCACGTCGGGCGTCATCTGGATCCGCGAGTATTTGAGACTCGCCGCCTGTGCAAAGAGGTTCGCGATCGTCGTCTTGGCCACCCCGGGAACCCCCTCCAGGAGGACGTGACCGTCGGTCAAAAGCGCGATCGTGAGCGCCTCGATCGCGTCCTCGTTACCGACCAGTAGCTGCGACACCTCGTCTCGGATCGCTGTGTAGATCTCTTCGCTCGACGTCATCGTGAAGTGAATCGGACGGTGCTCGGAGTCCCCTTCCCCCCTAGCAGTATCCGTTATCTGTTCCTGACGGACCGGATACATATAAGTGCGCCTTTCCGACGGGCGCCGGCGTGGGAGTTTCGCAGGTCGATCCCGTCGTTGGATGGTCACTCTCGGTCGAGGTCCGCACGGCGCGAAACGACCGCGAGCGCCCCGAGAACCGTCGTACCGACGAGGAACTGCAGCACCGGCGAATCCCGGAGGGCAAACAGCGCGACCTGCAGGGGTGGTCGTTCCTCGACGTGGGAGTAATCCAGGAGGACCGTCTCGTGAGGCCCCAGGAGCGCCGTCGCGAACGCCCGGTTGTCGGGGCGGTCGAGCATCGAGTTGATGAACACGCTCGGATCACTGAGGACGACGACCGTGCCGGCACCGACCGGTTCGGCGGTCACGACCGGGTACGACCGGAGCGTCTCGTTGCCGTCGAGTTCGCCGTTCCCGTTGCGGTCGCGGTACGAGAAGTTCGAGGAGCGAACGAGGGCCGCGCTGCCGTTCGGCCTCACCGTCCCCGGGTAGTTCAGCGTCAGTTGGTCGACGCCCTCGGTGTAGGGATCCGTCGTGGTTCGAGTGGCGACCGGCAGCGCTCCTGCCCTGTAGTTGTGCCGTTCGTCACGCAGCGGCGTCGCGTTCACCCGCGCCGAGGCGCCGATCCGGTCGAGCAGGGCGTTGCTGTGGGGTCTGAAGTCCTCCGCGACGACGAGCGTGCCGCCCTCGCGGACGAACGACGCGACGCGGGCCGCTTCGGCGTCGGTGTAGGCGGTCTCGGGCGAGACGACGATCGCGATCGAGTCTCCGGGGTCGACATCGGCGTATTCGGTCGTGCTGTAGGCGACGGTGGTTTCGGTTCCCGTGTCGGTGGCGACCGCCCGGACTCCTGAAGCGCCGTCCCACTCGGGATTGAACGTACCGTACGGCTGCGCGGAGGTGCTCGCGCCGACGCCGACACCGAGGAGCAACGCCAGGAGGAGGCCGACGGCCAGCAGGTGGGGGTAGCCGATTTTCCGGGGCCCGAGTCGCACTCAGATCACCCCCGGCGGGAGGATCGCGAGGATCTCTCTGATGACGATGTAACTGAAGACCAAGAGACCGGCGCCGATGAGCCACCGGAGCCGACGCCGCCAGGCGGGGGTCACGGCGATGGGCGCGGTGAGTTCGACGACGACGAGAAAGCCGATGAGCGAGACGACGAAGACCAGTTCATACGAGAGGGAATCGAGCAGAACGAGTACGAGCGTCGCGCCGAGCATCCACGCCAGTTGGGCGCGGACGAACCGTTCGCGGCGGGCCGTCGCCATACGTCGTGGTTCGGCGCAGGGGTAACGAAACTGTCGCTTGGGTGGTACCACCACTGAGTTCGGATCGAGACCGGCGGGAAGCAAACGCTGTCGGAGACGACTACTGTTCGGGATTCAGGTCTGCAGGAGTCGGTACCCTGATAACGAACGCTTCTCCACAGCTACCCAATGTGGCCCTGGGGACACGCGGCTGTCGGGTATCTGCTGTACGCGTCGTTCGTACGCCTCTCCCATCGGAAACTCCCGAGTGAGGCCGCCACGGTCACGCTCGCGATCGCGACGCAGTTGCCCGATCTGATCGACAAGCCGCTGGCGTACTCGTTTGTGCTGCCCGAGGGGCGGTCGCTCGCGCACTCGGTGTTGTTTGCGGTGCCGCTGTGTGCGCTCGTGTGGTATTTCGTCGATCAGGAGGATCGGTACGTCCGCGAGGCGTTCGTCGTCGGGTACGCCTCGCATCTGTTGGCCGATAGTTACGGCGTGCTTTTGGCTGGGCGGTTCAGTCGGGCGTCGTTTCTGCTGTGGCCGATCCTGCCGTCGCCCGATTACCCGACGGAGAGTTTTGCAGGGCACTGGGACAAACTGATCGGGACGCTGTCGTCGGTGAGGGTCGATGGGGTGCTGGCGGGGCAGTTGCCTGCGGTCGTCTGGCAGGCGCTGCTGGCTGTGGGAATCGCGCTGCTGTGGGTGCTGGACGGGATGCCGGGGGTACGGTACGTGTTCGCGTGGGTTCGCAACCGGTCGTGAAGCCGTCAGTGTTCCGAGTGTGGCGCAGCGCCGTTCACACCGGCACTGTGGCGACCGTATCTTGCTGTGGGAGTATTGTTGGGGATTGTTGATCTGCTCACCGTCGGACTCGCAGTCGCCAATCGGCGGTGAGCAACTGGGACTGTTTTTCAGGGCGCCTCTCATACGTCAAGTCGAATGGCTCCCGCGATCGCGCACTTTCTTGTCGGCGCATCGCTGTTGTTAGTAGGCACTATCCCGTTCACACTCAGAGGCGATATCGATCGAGAGGACACTCTCTTGGTAGTTCCCCTCGGCGGCATCTGGGGGATTGTCCCGGATTTCCACCACATCGCACCCGTCGGTCGCGACACACTGTATGCGGTCCACAACTCGTCGTGGGTCGAAGTGTTCGCACTCCATTATTCGCTCGACCGCACGATGATTCGTCTGTTGTACCACGAAAGTGTCTTCGCTGCGATTGCCCTGTTCACCATCTCGGTTGCTGTCGTCTGGCTGACGGGCCGAATACGAGATAGCGGGATCACCGCACAGGAGCCATACCACAGAGTGGTTGCGAGTGCGGGTGCGACGCTGTTCGCGGCGGGATTTGCCACACTCGTTTTCGGAGTCAGTCTCAGCATCCAGCAACTCCTGCCAGCGATTGCGGCGCTTCACGGAGAGACTGGCGTACTCGCCGGTGGGTTGTTTGTTTTGCTCTATGGGTTCGGCTTCGGAATCTGTGAGGCGCTCGGACTCGAATGGCTCCTCCCCGAGACGGCTCTCCGTGTGCCTCTTCGAGCCGGGACAGCTGCGGCTGGTGGCGGCGGTGTCGTCTGGCTCGGTGGTGTTGTGATCGGGATTCCCGTTCTCGGTGGGGGAACGATCCCGTTGCTACACTGGGGCGCTCTGGTCAGCCTCGTGTTGTATGGCGGCGTTTTCGGGAGCGTGTACGCGACCGTCCGCGGAGCGTTCCTGTGACCGTACTGGCGGCAAAGTGGAATTCCGTGAAGGCTTTTTCACGGTATATACGGGTATTGATGCGGTTATCGCATAATCACGAGCAGTTTCACGTTTGTGATCGGTGGTACAATATCTTGGAATATGATATTTCAAAATATGATTATTCAGAATATTTTTATTGGTGGCACGTCAACTCCAAGTTATGACCGGCTTCGTTGATCGAACCGAAGAGCTCAGTCGGCTTCACGATCTCTTCGATACTGAGAGTGCTGAGCTTGGAGTCGTGTATGGCCGTCGCCGACTGGGAAAAACACGATTAGTGAGAAACGCACTTGCGGGGCGTGACAACGCCGTCTATTATCAGGCGCGGCAAAAAACCCGGTCGCTTCAGCTCGAACAGTTCGTCACGAGGGCGGCTGAGACGTTCCCAGGAATCACGGATATCCGGCTCGAATGGGAGCGGTTGTTCCGCTATCTGGCCGACCACGACGCGATCGTCGTCCTCGACGAATTCCCATACTTGATCGAGCAGGACGAGAGTCTCCCGTCCGTATTGCAGGCGTTGTTCGACCACGAGTTCGACGAGTCACAAACGACGTTCGTTCTCGTCGGATCGTCGATCAGTATGATGGAAGAGGCGACGCTTCTCGGCGATAGCCCGTTGTACGGACGTATGTCACTGAAGCTTGATATCCGGCAACTCCCGTTCGACGCCGCGGTCGAGTTCCTCCCGGACGATATCTCAGCAGACACTGCCATACGTGCCTGGAGTGTGTTCGGCGGGATTCCCTACTACCTTGAGGAACTCGACCCGGACCGGTCACTCGGTGAGAACATCCAGCGATCGATCCTCACACGACACGGGTCCCTCCATAACGAACCGGAACATATCCTTCGAATGGAGTTACAGAACCCGACTCGCTATTTTTCAATTCTCGAAGCGATCGCTGGCGGTGCGGTCTCGCGGAACGAGATCGCGGGGACGACCGGCATCGAGTACAATCAACTCTCGACGTATCTGGACCGGCTCACGCGGCTACGTCTCATCGAGCGTCGCGTCCCCGTCACAGAAACACCCGAGCGGTCCAAACGAAGCCAGTATCGGCTCACGGATCCGCTGTTCCGATTCTGGTTCCGGTTCCTGTACGGCAGCGCGGAGCGCTACGACCAGTTCGGTACGGATGCATATGACCGACTAGTCGGTCCGGAAATGGCCGATTTTGTCGCGCCAACCTTCGAGCAACTGTGTTGTTCCGCGTTGTGGACGCTGTACGAGCAGACACCGATCGTCGATGTCGGACAGTGGTGGTATCAAGACCACGAGATCGATGTCGTCGGTCTCACTGATGGGCAGACACTCGTCGTCGGCGAGTGCAAGTATCAGAACTCACCCACGGACTACAGCGCTCTCACTTCGCTGGAAACACAAACTGAAGAACTTCGCTGGACGCCACCAGACGGCGGCACACGAACAGTTCAGTACGCGCTGTTCTCACGGAACGGCTTCACACACGACGTTCGTGAGGCGGCCGCAGAACGCGATGATCTCCGTCTCTATACAATCGCTGATGTCGTCGCTGCGCAACGAACGTGAAAACTGCACGTCGGTTTGCTTCCTCGGAACCCGTATGCTCGTGACAAACTCACCGTGAGGAAGTCAGGCTCGGATCGCGGATCGACGGCGTGAGCGACTTGAGACTGAATTCCGATTTCCCGCAGTAGCGTTCGGCGAGCGACGCCAGCGCTTTCGTTCGGAGGATGTCTGCGAGGTTGTGTGCGAGCAACGGCTCGAAGGCGCCGGTCTCGAACGCTGTCACGGCTTCGCGGCTCTCCGCGAACGGATCTTCGTCGCCGAGGTCGCCGCCGATCAGGGCCTCGTAGGCACTCACCAGATCGTTCCGCTCGTCGCCGTCGACGGTCGTGTTGAACCGGCTCCGGATGAGCGGTAGGATATCTGCGTACGGAAGCCCGTCGAACGGCCACGCGAGATCCTGTTGTGAGTACCTCGTCCTGAGGAAAGGGAGGTCGAATCCGCCGTTGAACCGATCCCCGTTGTACGCGACGAGCAAGTACTCCCGCGGGGCGACTGCCTCCTCGACGAACGCGGCGACTGCGGCGAGTACCGCGTGTTCGCTTTTGTGCGTGCTGAGTCGGACTTCGGTATCGAATCGGTCCCCGAGTGCAGTTTCGAGTTCCGCTTGCTCTGCGGTTCGATCACCCGTCTGTAGAAACACTCGAGCCCCGAGAGGCAGTGCGAACCCGACGACAGTCACGCGCGCCGTCGTCTCGAAGCCCGTCGTCTCGATATCGAACGGGACGTGTGTCAGTCTCGTTCCCATCGTGACCACCCCGGGACTGCGGGCTGTCTGTTGTCGGCTGTTGGTGGGCTGTGCATATCGCTGTTGACGCGTGTCGGACCCATAAGCCGTCGTGTGGCGGTTCCGGAGTTCCGTAATGAGCTGTGATCGGAGTTCTGAAGCTCAATACTATAGTAGCGTTTGCAACTGATTGCTCATCCGATCGCACAACTGCGTGCGATCGTGTGAGTGAAGACTTGCAAACGCTACTATAGGAGTCGATCCGGAAACGGCTCTTCCGGAGTGGTTTCCGATATCGGCGAACAACCGGGATGCAAGAGGAGGTGCTGATGATTGCTCGTGGATGGTTGCTCCCAGACGCCTGAGTTGGCTTTTTGAAACCGGTAGTACCCCTACGCAAGCGTTTGAACAGTCGACATAGGGGGGAGTGGGTCACTACGGGCGACCAATCGTATTCGGGTTTCGGCTGAACTTCCTCCTCAAAAAAGCGCGTTTTACTTCCAGATCGTCCGGTAGCCAGCGTCACTGATGACGTCATTGGTCGTTATAATCGCATCCGTGTCTCGCGCCCGATGGCTGGCGACAATCAGGCCGTCGTGGATACTGAATTGGTCTCCCACCTGTGCATACTCGATCAGTTCCTCGTCAGCAACCGATGCTATCGAGACGGGGCCATTCCCAACGAGGGCTTGTCGGGCATCTTCCGGTGTTCCTGTGAGGGTGATCCCTCGAACATCCTTGTCTCGGGAGACGGAATAGAGCACTTCGGCGAGTGCCGTACTCGGTGCCTGGAGGACTGTTTCACCTGCCTCGGCTTCGGCGAACACTCGATCGGCTTCCCGTGGCAGTGCATCGACGAGATAGACCAAAAGCGAGACCGCATCGGTGGTGTACGTGGCCATCTCAGGCGTCCTCGTAGTTTCGGTCCCGACGATCACGAATTCGATCGGCCAACTCGTCGGCGATCGCTTCGCGTTTCTCCCGGGAGGTGTCATCGGGAACGAGCATTCCGCGGCCGCTGCTTCGAGTGCGTTTCTTCACGACGATCCCCTCGTCCGTGTCGATCCAGATAACCTCATCACCGGGCTCTAGACCGTATTTCTCGCGGAGACCCTTCGGAATCGTCGCCTGTCCCTTCTCTGTGACGCGCGTCGATTCACTCATAGTAGGTAATACCGTTCGTAATACCTTATCTATTTGGGGAAGTGCGGTGCCGTGACTGGAGAGGAGCAATCGAGAAACGTCGTCGTACGTGGGCGACGTCGTGACCGAAATCCGCGAAACAGGCCGCGATGGTCGTCCCGACGTACCCGCTGCCGATGACGGACAGATACATCAGCGAGAGGGTTTCCGGGTGTCGTAACAAGACATAACTGGGAGTACGGGTAGTACTTGCATACGAATGAAAGCCGTCGTACTCGCGGCCGGCGAGGGGACGCGACTGCGTCCGCTCACGGAGGACAAACCCAAGGGGATGGTCGAGGTCGACGGGCAGCCGATCTTGACGCACTGCTTCGACCAGCTCGTCGAGCTCGGCGCGGACGAACTCGTCGTGGTCGTGGGGTATCTGAAGCAGAAGATCATCGAACACTACGGAGATGCATACGAGGGCGTGCCGATCACCTACGCCCACCAGCGCGAACAGCAGGGACTGGCGCACGCGCTTTTGACTGTCGAGGAGCATATCGACGACGACTTTATGCTGATCTTGGGCGACAACATCTTCCGGGCGAATCTGGCGGACGTCGTGCGGCGGCAGCGCGAGGACCGGGCCGATGCCGCCTTCCTGGTCGAGGAGGTTCCCTGGGAGGAAGCGAGTCGGTACGGCGTGTGTGATACGAACAAGTACGGTGAAATAACCGATGTGGTGGAGAAGCCCGAGGATCCGCCGTCGAATCTGGTGATGACTGGCTTCTATACGTTCACGCCGGCGATCTTCCACGCGTGTCACCTGGTGCAGCCGTCGAATCGCGGGGAGTACGAGATTTCGGAGGCGATCGATCTGTTGATTCAGAGCGGGCGGACGATTGACGCGATCCCCTTAGACGGGTGGCGGATCGACATCGGATATCCCGAGGACCGCGAGGAAGCGGAGGCGCGGCTGAAGGGGGAGTTCGAGGACGGTGGTGCGGCCGTAGAGTCGAAGGACTGAGACCGTACGAATCGGCCGGTGACCCATCGAAGTAGTTCTTTTCCGTGTCGGTGGTCCGTGTTCGATGATGAGCGAGCGTTCGACGCGCGTGTACTCCCTCTGGCTCGTTCCCGCACCGGGAAGTTCGGCACGCCGCCGGCTCCAAGCGACGATCACGGGGCTCGCTGCGGAACACGAGGACGCACCGGTCTTCGAGCCACACGTGACGGTGACCGGCGGCATCAATGGCGAGCGTGCGGCGCTGAAGGAGACGACGCGAGCGCTTGCAACTCAGACGGACCCCCTGGAGCTGGCGTTCGAAAGCGTCCGCTGGTCGACGACACGGCATCAGTGCGTCTTCCTCCTCGTGGAACCGACACTGGCGTTGGTCGAACTGCGTCAATCGGCACGGGAGGCGGTTGGGAGACCGAATTCAGCGTACCATCCGCATCTCAGTCTCGTCTACAGCGAGATGGATCTCGCGGACCGACGCGACGTTGCGCAGTCGATCGATATGGCGACGCTTCCGAGCGACATCACGTGTCAGACGGTGGAACTCGTCGAGACGACAGGGTCAGAATCCGAGTGGGAGACGGTCGTCTCCGTTCTCCTGTCGAACCAGTGAGCTGCCGATGCATTCAGGACCGTCGCGGCTGCAAGACAGAGTATGCAAGCGCTCATCCCGGCGGCCGGCCGTGGGACGCGGCTCGGCGAGCGCACCAAAACGCGACCGAAGGGGCTTATCGAAGTCGCTGGGCGATCGCTGTTGGCACACGTCTTCGAGACAGCCGTCGACGCAGGAGCCGACGGACTCGTCGTCGTGATCGGGTACGAAGGGGCGCAGATCGTCGATCGATTCGGCGACTCGTTTGCGGGGGCGCCGATCACGTACGTCCACCAACGCGAGCAGCTCGGGTTGGGGCACGCCGTACTCCAGGCCGAGCCGCACGTCGACGGCCTGTTCTTGCTCCTGAACGGTGACAACGTGTTCGCCGGGAGTGTCGCGCCAGCGGTTGCCGCAGCCGAGAAAGCGGGTATCGACGGCGTGCTCGCCGTCGAAGAAGTGTCGAAAGCGGAGGCGAAGACGACGGGCGTCCTCGAACACGACCGCGACCGCGTGACCGGCCTCGTCGAGAAGCCCGACGACCCACCGTCGACGCTCGTGACGACCGGGTGTTACGTGTTGCCTGCGGATATCTTTCACGCCTGTGCGCTCGTCCAGCCGTCCGCGGAGGGTGAGTACCAGTTGAGCGACGCGGTCGGGCTGCTGGTTCGAGCAGGATACGACATCGAGACGGTGCGCCTCGGCGAGCGCGTGAACGTGAATACGCCAGCCGACGTCGAACGAGCGGTACGGCTCGTACAGAACTAGAGTACGTCGAGATAGCGTTCGACGTACGGATGGAACTCACGGTCAAACGGCGGGCGAAACAACTCCAGCGCGCTGTGTTGCTCATCTTCGGCTATAGCCGGGTTATCCTGCTCGAAGTGACAGCGATACCCGGTCGCGAGGTAGTGTTTCGAGTCGACATCCTCGATTTCGGACGTGTCGTAGAAGTGTTCGTACGTCCCGAGGCACTCGTCGATACCCACCGAGGCACCGAGTTCCTCGGCGGCGACGCGGTGAACGGCCTCGGTGCGCCGTTCGTTCTTCAGAACCGTCCCGCCGGGAACGAACCACTCGCCTTTCGCCGGTTCGTTCTCCCGTTTTCCGAGCAGTATGCCCCCGTCGTGTTCGACCACGAGATCGACAGAGACCAGCGGGACGTTCGCGACGATCGTTTCCCACTGTGCCTGCGGAATCGGCTTGTCATTTTCAGGCATAGCTCAGTCGAGGTAGTAATCGACAGTGCGTTCGAGGCCCTCTTCGAAAGAATACTGCGGTTCCCAGCCGAGCGCTTCGATCTTCTCGGTTTCGAGCGCGTAGCGTTGATCGTGGCCGGCACGGTCCTCGACGAATTCGATGAGATCATCCGAGGCACCGACAACATCGAGAATCGCTTCCGTGACTTCGAGATTCGTCTTTTCGGCGTGACTGCCGATATTGTAGACCTCGCCGAGTTCTCCCTCGCGGAGCACGAGATCGAGTGCGCGACAGTTGTCCTCGACGTAGATCCACTCGCGGACGTTCGACCCGTCACCGTACACGGGAAGCGATTCGCCGGCGGCGGCGTTCTGGATGAACTTCGGGATGAGCTTCTCCGGGTGTTGTCGCGGGCCGAAGTTGTTGGACGTACGGGTGACGAGAACGGGGAGGTCGTGTGTGGTCCGGAAGCTCCTCGCGAGCAGATCCGCGCCGGCCTTCGTCGCCGCGTAGGGGTTCCGCGGATTGAGCGCGTCCTCTTCGGAGAATTTCCCGTCGAGTACCTGCCCGTACACCTCGTCGGTCGAAATCTGGAGGAACCGGTCGACGTCTGCATCGGCGGCCGCATCGAGAAGCGTCTGTGTCCCCTGGACGTTCGTTTCGACGAACGGCTTCGCGCCCTCGATCGAGCGGTCGACGTGGGATTCCGCGGCGAAGTTGACGACTGCGTCGACGTCAGCGACGAGCTCCGTGACGAGTTCCCGGTCCCGGATGTCGCCCTCCACGAACTCGTGTCGCGGGTGATCGAGAACGCCGTCGAGGTTGTCCTTCGAGCCCGCGTACGTCAGCGCGTCGAGTGTGACGATCTCGTCTTCGTCGTGTTCGTCGAGAACGTAGTGAACGAAGTTCGAGCCGATAAAGCCAGCACCGCCTGTAACGAGAATCCGCATACGAGGGCCTTGTCAGCAGCACCTATTTATGTTGCTGTTGGAACACTACGGTATGCGGCTTCTCGTCGTGGGTGCGAACGGACTGCTCGGCAGCAACGTCGTCGACGCAGGGCAGCAGCGCGGGTGGGACGTCTGTGGGACGTATCATTCGACGCGACCGGCGTTCGACGTGCCGCTGGCGCAGTTCGATCTCGGAGACTACGAGGAATTCGGGAATCTTCTGGAGGAGTACGAGCCCGACGTCGTGGTCAACTGTGCGGCGATGACGGACGTCGACGGCTGCGAACGGGATCCCGAACGAGCGCAGTTGCTCAACGGGGATGCGGCGGACGGATTGGCCGCTCATTGTGACGACAAGGAGGTCGAATTCGTTCATCTCTCGACGGACTACGTCTTCGATGGGACGGCACGGGATCCATATACTGAAGAAGCGACTCCCAACCCCGTGCAGGCGTACGGGGAGTCGAAGCTCGCAGGGGAACGGGCAGTTCGGAGAGAATCGGAGACTGCGCTTCTCGCTCGACTTTCGTTCGTGTGGGGCATCCATCGAGGGACTGGCGAACTCACGGGGTTTCCAGCCTGGGTGCGTGATCAGTTACGATCCGGCGAGGCCGTCCCACTGTTCGCGGATCAGTGGGTCACACCGACGCGGGCCGGGCAGGCCGCGGAGACGCTGCTCGATTTGCTTGCTCGGGAGGAAGGAGGGCTCTATCACGTGGCGTGTGCCTCGTGTGTAACGCCCTACGAGTTCGGGACTGTGATCGCTGAGGAGATGGGAGCCGACCCGGAACTGTTACAGGAGAGTTCTATGGCCGACGTAGATCGGGCAGCGACGCGGCCGACGTACAGTTGTTTGGACGTCGGAAATGTGGAGGAAGTACTCGACCGGGCGCAGCCGACGGTGCGCGAAGACGTGGCGTCGGCGTGGAACGCTGTCCAGTAATTTCGTAGGCTAATACACGGGGTTGTGCGAGTGAGTACGATTCAATCGTCGCCGGCTTTGTACGCACCACTACGGCGTTCAATCGTGTGAACCGCCTCGAGGTCAAGCCCCGAGGCTTCCCGTGGATTAGTCGGACACGCCTCGGATACCATTGGGATGATGCCCTCTCGCGGTATCCGAGGTCACGGTCGGGGCGTCCACGGCCCCCGATGCCTGCCGTCGCACCTTCCGCACTTGGGGAAGGTTGTTGAGAGCAGGCACATTCCAGTCTTGATACTTATTGATACCTTTGACGGCGATGTTGATGCTCGCACCTCGGTCGGCGTGGTCTTGGTGCCCACAGTCTCGACACTTGAACCGCTTTTTGTTGCGGTTCGCCCGTTCCGTATGTCCACACATCGGACACTGCTGACTCGTGTATTCAGGGTCAATCCACGCCGTTGGCAGGCCTTCGAAGGCGGCCTTGTACGACGTGTAGTATTGGAGCGCGCGGAACGGCAGGTGGTGCAAGCGTCGATTCATCCGCGTGCCGTAGTCGATACTGTCGCGCATCTCTTTGAGGTCTTCAAAGACGATGCACGGTGTCTCGAACTGTTGGCTCCATTCCACGATGTGACGACTTACCTTGTGGAGGCGGTCACGGACGAACCGTTCTTCCCGTCCTTCGAGCGTATCGTGCATACTCGGTTTCTCGGCGTTCTGCACCCGCTTTCGCATCGTGAAGTAGCGGTGACGCTCGAACTTGATTTCGGGGAAGTCGATGACCAGCGTATCCTCAACGCCTTCTGCTGACAGTGCCGACAGTGCTACATTGTCTTCGTTCACGTCCACGCCGATGACCGTCCGAGAGTCCTGTTTCTCTCGGACAGTACGCTCGGTGTTGGTGACGTTGACGTGCAACTCGGGTGTTCCATTGTGGAACAGTGCTTCTGCTGTTCCGATGGTCCACTCGTCACCAGCGAGTGCCGCCCACAGAATGTCGAGATGGGTGTCGTCGCCTTCCAGCACACCTTTGACGTGCTTGTACGGCTTGGCACTGATACGGAACTCGATAGTACCGTCGTCTCGAAGCGTGAGGTTGTAGCCTTCTTCGTAGTTGGCTCGAAGCGGGTACGCGCCGTCTTTGGTGTGGCTCGGCAGGCCGAAGTCGTCGTACTCGTGGTAGTTTTCCATCGCACCCAGTGCTTTCGCAACGACACGCTGTGTGGTGTTTTTCACGAGGTCGGCGTCGTCGGCCACGCGGTCGGGGATTTCATCCCAGTCAACTCCCTGCTTGGCGAGACGGATGGTTTCGTTGTAGGCCCACCGTGATTCGAGCGTGGCGTCTTCCAGCAGACTCTCGTTGTCACTCTGGATGTTCAGTTGGAAATCCAGCGTCTTCACGAGAGTCTGTACGTCGGTCATTCTTCGGTTGGTTTGACGTGACGGTAGTGGAGAATGAGTGTTCGCAGTACGCTGTCGAAGCTCGTGTGGTCTTCTTCCTCCTTGAGTTCGTCAAGGTCGTCGTACACAGTGTCGGATACCTTGAGTTGTTTCGTCACATCCACTGTTTGCGGCCCCACGGTCAAAAGTATACTGGTAGCAGTCTATGAGTCATTCCACAGAATACTTTTGATTGGTGTGCGTGTTGACAGTATGGGTGAGAAACGGTCAAACCACACGGTATACAACGTTAACTACCACTTCGTGTGGTGTCCGAAGTATCGACACCCGATACTGGGTGTGATAGAAGACTCACTGGAATCGAGTTTTCGAGAGGTGTGCGACGACTACAACTACGAGATACTGTCGTTGCACATCTCACCCGACCACGTACACCTGTTTCTGTCGGCACATCCCAAATACGCCCCGAGCAAGATTGTACGGACAGTCAAGAGCATTACAGCACGAGAGATGTGGCAACAGCACGAACCTCTGTTACAGGAATACCTGTGGGGCGGTGGGTTCTGGGAGGAATCGTACTATGTCGGGACGGCTGGTGACGTTTCGACCGATACGATTGAACAGTACATCGAGCGAACGGAACACGTTTAGCCGAGCTTACGGCCTTCACCCTCGGGGTCAAGCCCCGAGGCACTCGGCCTGTTCCGCCTGTAGATGTCCAAGACCTTCTCGTCGTAGTCGCACTCAGCACCGAGTCGGAACTGACCAATTCGGAGTTTCGAGTGTGGCACGCCTGTCAGCGGTTCCAGATAGTCGTCGGGCGTTCGCCAGCGGCGTTGACGATTTCATCGAGTTTGTCGGTGATGCGGTCCTGTGCGTGTGCATCCAGACTGTCGTACGTTCGCTTCGCTGGACCACGGAAGCGCCACCGCCAAGCGTCCTCACTCATCGTCCGCGAGAATCTCCTCGCGGGAGAACGTCTCGCTGTCGCCGGTCCGGCGCGCGTGTTCGACGGCCGCGATCTCCTTCCAGCTCTCTCGCGTGAGCTCGGGATGCTTCACAGCGTCGCGGAGAGCATCGCGGATGAACTCGCTACGACTGTTGTAGCCCTCAGCTTGCCACGTCGCATCGATGTCTTCGAGGAACGATTCGGTCAACCGGATGTTGATATTCGTCTTCGTCGGCTCTCCGCCGTTCGTTGTATCCGTGCCCGACATACACACGTGTTACATCTGGGGCGGCAAAAGCGTTCGCCTGGTGATGTACATACTGATGAGACGGATGTTGTTACTGCAACAGTGACGATTCAGAAAATCCATAGCAACCGAGCGGCCAGCTATCGCGTCTCTGCTCGGTGCCTCGCATTCCTAGATCTGGTACCGCTCGCGGTGTTCGAGGAAGTGCTCGCGTGCCTCCTCGGGCAGGTCCTCGAAGCGGAGGACCTCCTGACAGTCGAGTCCGGGACACTTCATCACGCGGTTGGCTTCGAGTTCGTTGGCGGCGACGACGGTGCCACAGGCCGGACAGGAGTGGGTGATGATTCGCATTTTTATAACCTGAGCTGGGAGTTCTCGCCGACAACAAGGCGGCGACCTTCTGGGAGAAGTTCCTCGGCGCTCTCGACGTTCGCGTTGCGGCCGAGCAGGCTGTCGACGATGCGCCCCGAGGCGGTGATCTCCGAGTCGCCGATCACGACGCTGTTCTCGATGTGGACGTTTTCGAGGATCGAGTTCGCGCCGATCGAGGTGTACGGCCCGACGTAGGTGCCTTCCTTGATGACCGTGTCTTCGGCGATGGAGACCGGGCCGCGGACGGACGCGCCGTCCTCGATTTTCGAAGACGCGTGGAGTTCGATCCGGCCGGTGGTCTCGGCGCCGTCCTCGACGACCCCCTCGGTTTCGAGGGCGGTGTCTTCGAGGACAAGTCGGTTCGCTTCGAGGATGTCCTCGGGTTTCCCGGTGTCCTTCCACCAGCCCGTGACGACGTGGGAGTCGATCGCGTGGCCGTCTTCGAGAAGGTCCTGGATCGCGTCGGTGATTTCGAGTTCGCCGCGCCAGGAGGGTTCGAGGTCGTCGATCGCGTCGAAGACCGCCGGCGAGAAGACGTACATCCCGATGAGTGCGAGGTTCGTCGGTGGGTCGTCGGGCTTCTCGATGAGCCGGGTGACGGTGCCCGCGTCGTCGACGTCGGCGATGCCGAACGCCTGGGGGTTGTCGACCTCCTGGAGGGCGATGCCCGCGCCGTAGTCGCCGGCCTGGAAGCTCTCGACGAGGTCGGTGACGCCGGATTTGAGGATATTGTCCCCGAGGTACATCACGAAGTCGTCGTCGCCGACGAAGTCGCGGGCACAGCCCGCGGCGTGGGCGAGGCCGAGGGGGTTCCCCTGGACGATGTAGGTGATCTCGACGCCGTACTGCGAGCCGTCGCCGAGGAGTTCCTGGATCTCGTCTCGGCCCTTGTTGCCGAGGATGACGCCGATCTCGGTGATGCCCGCGGCTTTGAGGTCCTCGATAGCGTATTCGAGGACTGGCTTGTTCGCGACTGGGACTAACTGTTTCGGGCCGGTGTGGGTGATCGGACGGAGTCGGGAGCCGGTGCCGCCAGAGAGGAGGACGCCTTTCATCGTGTCATCCGCTTGGTTCTTCGTCCCAGTCTAAAGGTATTTTGTCCGTGTCGTAGGGGAGGCGTTCCTCGTCGGGATCGTCGTAGTCGTAGAGGTTCGTCGGGAAGTTGATGAGGAACGCGGGTTCATCGCCGATTGCCTTGAAGCCGTGCCAGCAGTCGCCCGGGATTCTGATTACTTTCTGGTTGTGTTCGCCGATGACGAAGGTGTCCAATTCGTCTTGTGTGGGGGAGTCCTCGCGGTCGTCGTAGACGGCGACTTTGATTCGTCCCTTCGGGCAGACGAAGTGGTCGATCTGGCCGCGGTGGTGTTTGTGCCAGGCACGCGTGATGCCCGGATAGGTCATTGAGTAGTAGGACATTTTTGGACCGGGGTCGTACTCGTCCCAGTCTTCTCTGAAGACTTCGACGAGATGGCCGCGTTCGTCGGCGTTTACTTGGAGATCTCTGAGTTCGACATCGTGGATTTCACTCATTCCTATGACATACGCGTCTTTCGGCCATCTTAGAGTTGGTGGTCGTCGCCGTATCTTGACTCACACGGCCAGAACCTTCCCCTTCGAACAAGCAGTTCGCACTCTTATCCGTCAGCGATAAGTCTTCTCACTAAATCGTCATCTACGTGAGTGTGATAGTGATCGAAAAAAGAACTTCGAGGGCCGACCGATGAATCTTGCACGGTCAAGCCTCAAACTATTCTTGGCAAACGTTGTCGGCGCGGGGCTTCAGTTCCTCGGTATTACGTTCTTTGCCCGAGAACTCGGTGCCTCGCAGATGGGCATCTTCTTTCTGTTTCAGGCGCTGCTCGGTATGCTCGCGATTCCCGCAGATTTCGGATTACGAGGTGCGGTCGAGAAACGCATCAGCGAGGGGGAGTCTCCCGGACAATTTCTATCAAGTGCGATCGTGCTCAAGTTAGTTCCGATCACTGTGATCGTTCTGGGAATTCTCCTGTTACGTCCGTGGCTTAACAGCTATATCGGTGCTAATGTTGCGGTGTTGCTCGCGCTCGCAATCGTGTTGCAAGAGGTGGCACAGCTGTCGCTCGTCGTATTGAAGGGTGAACTTCGGGTTGGCGAGACAGCCGTGTTGAACGTCGCTCGTCAGGCTATTTGGGTTGGGGGAGGAGCCCTCCTCATCGGCTACGGGCTCAAAGCGGAAGCGATGATATACAGTCTGCTGGCTGGGCTGGGAGTGATGCTGGTTTGGGGGTGGTACAAGAGTTCGGTTACGTTAGGAAGGCCAACCGTCACTCACGTCCGTTCGCTCTTCGACTACGGTAGATACAACGTAGTTTCGTCCATTGGAGGGTATTTTTATAGCTGGATGGACGTCGCAATCATCGGACTGTTCCTCACGCAGGCACACGTTGGAGCGTACGAAGTCGCGTGGCGCGTGACCGCAATTTCGATTCTGTTTAGTAATGCTATCGCGATGACTATTTTCCCGCAGGTGAGTGAGTGGAATGCTGACGGGGCCAAAAAAAGTATCGAAAATCTGATAGCCGTGGTGATGACTCCATCACTGTTCTTTGTTATACCTGCGTTCTTCGGAACGGTCGTATTCTCTCAGGAGATACTGCAATTTGTATTCGGTCAAGAGTATACCACCGCTGCGGTCGTTCTGATCGTGTTGATGGGCGATAAAGTCTTTCAGGCAATTCAACTCGTCGTCGGAAAATCGCTCCAAGCTATTAACAAGCCAGGCTTGGCTGCCCGAGCCACGGTTGTGAGCGTTGTCTCGAATGCAGTCTTAAACGTCATTTTCGTTCTTGAGTTTGGTATCCTCGGGGCTGCATTCGCTACTGTCGCGTCCTCACTGTTGAACGATTTTCTACATCTAATTTATCTTCGCAGGTTCATTCGTGTCCGATTTCCCCACCGAGAGATCAGTGAATGCGTCTTGGCAGCACTCGTGATGACGGGAGTATTACTTTTCCTCGAAGCTATGTACGAGGTAGGCAGTCTGGTCGACCTAGCCGGCTTTATTTTCGTTGGTGCAATCGTATACTGTATTGTCGCTCTACTACTACCCAATTTGCGGCCGCGCGCGTTCGAGATGGCGAACCGATTCAGAGTCGCATAATAGCAATCACAGATATCCCATCTCTTCGAGATGGTCTTTCACCTCTTGGCTCGTGTCGAAAATTGTCTCTTCTTTGGAGGGCTCCGGTAACTGCTCTATCCACGAGTTGAGTCGTGCGTCAAGTCGGGCCTTCACCTCGGGTTCCTCGTCTACAATATTGTGTTCTTCCTCCGGGTCATTTTCCAGATCGTAGAGTTCCTCATCAGCGGCGTGTCGAATCTCGCAGTATCGGCACTCACTACGATCGTCTAACCTTTTGATGTATTTGTAGGACTGAGTTCGAATCGTCCGTTTCCGTGCGGTGTGTCCCTCCTCTGTGAAAACGGCGTCACGATCGAGCGTTCGCGGACCCTCTGTGACGAGAGAAACACCATCAAATCTCTCTTTTTGATACTCAACTCCGAGCAAGTCCAATATCGTCGGAGCGAGGTCGAAGTGTTGGACAAATTGATCCTCTCGTCCTTCAAATCCAGGAGCCTTGATTATCAGCGGGACGTGGATCGTAGGATCGTAGAGTCCGTGGTGATCGAAGAGGATTCCGTGCTCGGTAAAGCTCTCTCCGTGATCTGCCGTGACGATTATCGCCGTTTCGTCGTATATCCCCCCTTGTTTTAATTCGTCTACAATGCGTCCGACCGCCTGATCAGCCTGCCAGACTCCTGCATCATATTTTCGTTTCAGGTCTAAGACAGTCTCTGAGTCGCCGGTCAGGTTCTCTTCAAGACGATTCGCCCACGGACTACCTTCAATAGGTTTTATGGATTTTTCAAGAGGTTCATCTCTCTCGTCGTATTTTCGTTCCCGGATTTTCTCTGAATGGTCTTCTATGGGAATATATGGAATGTGTGTATCCCAATAGTGCGCGAATAAAAAGAAGGGAGAGGTAGTATTTCCAATAGTGTGTAATGCATTATCTGTTATCGCCTCCGATTGAGTTGGCTGAACGTCATCGGCTGTCGAACGGCTGTATATATCTTTTATGAATGCCTCTATGGACGACGGAAGTTGCTCTACTATCGTTCCTACATATTGAATCAGAGAACTGCTTTGCTCGCGTCGCGGATTGATGTACGTCTCGAAGCCCCGCTGGTGCCATCGTTCGAGTGTATCGATACCAACTGCTTCGTATGACGAATCAATTAGTTCGGGGAGAGGTGTCGTCCCTGCGGCAAACTGCTGTTCTTCCTCTGTTACTCCCTCACCATGGTTTATCACACCGTGGCGAGTCGGGTACAATCCTGTGAGGATTGTAGTTACTGAAGAATCTGTAGCGTTAACACACGAAAAACTGTGATCAAATACTTCCCCATCGTTGGCCAACGAATCAATGTTAGGCGTTAGATCATCGCCAGAGTAGACCCCAACTCGGTCCGTACGTAGAGCATCTACTACGATTAATACGACATTCTTAATCTCCGAGTTCATACTCCTATCTTTGGTTTGGTCCCTTTATATGTAGGTATCGTAATATATCTGATGCTTTTGTCTAGCATAATTTATACTTCTCAATATATAGCGCCAGCAAAAAGGATATGTTAGGACAATTGAATTATTCATATAGAATGGTGAATATCGATAGAGTTCTGATAACAGGAGCCTATGGGACGAAAAACCTAGGCGACGAAAAAATCCTCTCTGGATTGGCAAAATTATGCCGCAAGCACTACCAAGTTGATGAGGTTATCGCAGCAACGATTGACCCACAAGCGACCCTCAAAGCTACCTCTGTCGACAGAGCCATCCTCAACATTGAAAAAAGTTTTTTTACTTGGATTTCTGTTGCAAAAGATGTTGATTTAATCATCCTTGGCGGTGGTTCTATTGTGGGGACGCCGTTTGCCAGACGGCACAGCCTGATTGTGGCTATCGCGAGTTTACTGGGAACTAAAATATATGTTATAGGTGGTGTAGCTGATGGTGATCCTGTTGACAAAGAAACCTCACGCCGGTATTTGAAAATGGTTGATGCGATTGCTGTACGCGATTTTCTCTCAAAGAATCGGTTATTTTCAATGGGTATTGACGAACCCATCGATGTTGTTCCCGATCCGGGCTTTATTTCGGAACCAGAACAAAATAGGAGGTATACCCTTCCAGAACAGTACATTCTTATTTGTATCCGTTCGGGAGAAGGGCTTCCTTCAAATGTCGATATAGCAGGGCTTAGTTCGGCGTTAGATTCTCTCAACAGTCAGACAAATAATACGATTTTGTTTTTTCCGTTCCACCGCATTAGGGAGGGTGATAGGGCTTTTTCAGAGAAAGTAGCAAAAGAAATGGATACGGATGCAGTGATTTTTGATCAGGAGTATGATATAGCAGACGCTGAATTCATTATTTCAAATGCGGATGCAGTAATTGCAATGCGGTTGCATAGTATGATTCTATCTGCCAGTCAAAGAACGCCGTTTACGCCAATCTCCTATACTCCAAAATGTGACGCCTTTCTAGAGATGATTGAAGTGTCCAAATCGATAGATTATGATTCGATCAAAAGCGAAGAGCTAGTGAACTCCGTAATGGAGAATCTCAATGGTGACACACCGATCTCACAGTCGGAAGACGCCATAAAAGGACTTGAAGAGGATTGTTGGGAAATGTTTGAGCACTGCGATGACCAAGATCGGGAGGCCGGATCCTCACGACCCTTCCTACACTTATTGACATATATTCCAAGAGTGGTTCTAAAAGAGTACCGCTAGTTTCAAAAAACACGCGAATCACTCTATGGGTGAAACAACAAATCACGCGACAGTATGGATTACTTACCGGATATCCCGAAACTTGTTAGAAAATACAATCGATATTAAGCAACTTGAGGCTTTTAGATACCGATAGTATGATGTAGCGAAACGTCAATCATTTGGTGCACATAACTAACTAATGATTGTTGCTGCACTCGTCCTCAACTATAACGACGCTTCACAGACGCTTGATTGCTTATCTGATCTCGCGGAACTTTCGTCTAACCTCCGTCTCTACGCCGTTGACAACGGTTCGACGGACGGTTCAGCGTCAAAGTTAAGACAGTCTGCGATTCCAGACGAGACGATAGTCTTAGAGGATAACTTTGGATTTGCGAAGGGTATGAACAAGGGGATAGATGCGGCACTCACAAAAGAGGCAGATTACATATGGATTTTAAATAATGATATTAAGATCCCAACGGAATTTTCACTTGACGAGCTCATAACGATAGTTTCTGAAGATGACGTTGGCGCTGTCTCACCGCTAATTCGGCATCCAGATGGTGAGATTTGGTTTTCTCAGTCAGAACTAGATATGGAGAAAATCAATGCACGTAATCTTACTCATTCAATTACTGGAATTGTTGAGACGGATCATATGCCACTTGCAGCGGCACTCGTTGACGCCTCCCTCTTACGCGATGTCCCCATTCCGGAGGGATATTTTATGTATTGGGAAGATGTTGAATGGGCAGTCCGCGCCCGAGAAGCTGGTTATCGACTTGTGACAACTGCTGATGTAAATGTAATCCACGATGCAGGCAGTAGTTCAAATCAGGCACTCAAATCCTACTACACTGCCCGTAATCGATGGCTATTCGCGCGCCGATTCTCCCAGCGTGTAGGATCATGGCGGACCCCATATTTGTGGTTGTTATTTCAGTTGACGCTCGGACGGGTATTAGACCGGGATGTCAAGGCGATAACTGCTCTCTGGAAAGGGGCAGTTGATGGTGCTCTTGGCAAAACGGGTAAGGGATCTTACCCGTGAGTTGAACCTAAACTTACTGCTCCACTATCGACAACTGAATGAGAGAAAAGATTCTTACCGACCCTTTCTTTTCCCACTATATGGACGTAGCGATGATTTATCGCGGTGACGCGCCTCATCCCGCTCATAAGGGTTTTGCAGACGCGATTGACGCTGATCTCCTTAGTCTAGATCGATATTCCTTACCTTTGCAATCGCTGCAACACTCGATACCGGAAGAACTCCTCAATGGTGCTTTTCTACCCACCTATGATGTATATATTGCAGAAGGGACCCGTGCCCTATATGGTTCGCTAACGGCCCGAATTGGGAGCGATTCCATATTGATATATCTTGTCGGAGATATGTCTTTGTATAAACTACTATCCCCGTCATATGAGTTTGAAACGCTGGTAAATCAGGTCATCTCTCGTTTTGGTATGAACGCACTGAAATTCACATTCAACCGATATATTGATGGAATTATCGCCGTCTCAGATTTCTCACGCAAATATGCAACAGAAATTATCAAGAACAAGCCTACTGGCGTAGCAAATCCGTATGTCCAGCCCGAGTTATTCGAAAGGTTAGGAGAAGTTTCTCCAGATGTTAGAAATAAGACCGCTATCACTGTCGGATCATATTCCAAATATAAAGGCCAAGATCTTCTTGTTGATGCTTGGGCGGATGTCAGAAGAGAACATCCAGATGCTAAACTGCAACTTGTTGGAAAAGATTATCCATCATCATTTGAGGATGAACCGGGTGTCGTGGTTCACGGCTACGTAGAAGATCTACCAGAAGTGCTGGCATCTTCTTCCCTGTACGTACAGCCATCACGAGTTAACAATTTTCCAGTAAGTGTTTTAGAAGCCCTCCGAGCTGGTCTTCCAACGATCGTTACTAATACAACTGGCAATTATACGGTAGTCAGGCAGTTAGGTGAAAATATGGTTGTAGATCCAACATCTACTGATATTGCTTCGGGGATAAACCGGTATTTCGACCTTTCTTTCAAAGATCGTGAAAAACTATCAACAACCGCTCAAACTCTCGGAAGCAAGTTTGATACTGACTCAAAAAAACAGGATTTCAAATCAACCTTTAATGACGTTATGAGCGAAATTTAGTAGATAGTTTTCAACTACGTTAGAGAGATTAAAGCAGGCTAACTTCTCAGGTATGTCATTGTTTGTCCATTAGAGTATATAGCAGAATCTAAACTTGTGGCTGGAGGTCCGACAAAGACGAAACTTCGTCCACCAATACTTCGACCGTCGTCAATGATAACACCGGATCGGTTGGATAAATCACTATACACGTAGGTTTCTCCTGATTCAACCTCATCAAGAGCAACCTCTCCACGAGTCAGACTACTTCGCTTGATTGGTATTTCGCTATTAGGTGGGACAATCAACGATGAATTCTCTGCAAATTCATCTACCCAATCATTTCCTTCTATGCTTTGCTCCGTGTCGTACTTTGGGAAATGTGGGATTTCATCATTAAACGGAGATAACGCCAAACCCGCAATTGGTGAGACGAGACTGACGACAGCAAAGATACAGACAGTGATAGCAAGAATCTGAGGTCCAACCTTCCGAGGGGCAATTCGTTTGGTGGCCACTAGGGTAGCTCCTGCACAGATATTAAGTCCGAATAATCCAAGGAGCGCGTAGAATCGTTGAGGTTGAAAATCTCTGGCATTGAGTACGAGACTTCCGATCAATAATACGGATAATACACCCATCCAGAAAATCACGAGATCGTATTCCCAGTCTGAGCGGCGAATGACAAGTGCTGCTCCGAAGATAGCTAATCCGAAAAGAATTGCCTGACCTGCCGTGTTCGCTAAAAGCAGATCCAAAGAGAACTCCGAATATCGCCCGGGCCCTCCTGTAGCAGATGAACTAGCGGGGGCTAATACTGATAATAGTAGACTGGAAAACCGTCCAAGTAGAGGTCCTGAATGGAGGGGATTCCCAACGATGGCCAGAATATATGCTCCGATGAAGCCCAACGTTAGTCCGCGAGATCGTGATTGATATTCACTTTTTAGAAGCGTGTAGTACAGCACGATGAATATTCCAATCGATCCAAGGAAAACCATTGCAGCTCCCGAACTAAATCGATGACCGAAGATTAGTGCGGGACTGACGACAATTCCAATGATGAGCCATCTGTTATACTCTGCGTCACTCGTTGCTGAAAAGAGTCTAAGCGCGGTAAGGCCAACTAAGAGGATCAGCGGATAGAAAAAGTTCAGTTTATTCGGATACATCCCACGTCCGAGTGTCCAACTCATACAGCCGAAAAGTAAGGAAGCATACAGGGCTATTTCTCGCGATATCTGGGGTAATGCTAAGTCAAGGACTGAAAGGATTAGTAGTGTCCCCACAAGTATGATCGTTGCTAACACATAGTACGCCATTTCAGGGGCGAGATTAGTAAGACGAGATGTTTCCGCTACGTACATAAAGTACCCAATATACGTAGAGAATTCGAGAGAGATGTGAGATTGAGCAAGTCCCTCTCTGATCGCTGGAAGTCCCCTCCCTTGGACGTCGGGTGAATACGCGCCGGCCGGGAAAGCGAACTGTGAACTCCAATAAGTGAAGAATGCGAGAACAAGGATCTGTGGGACGACTCTCACTCGTCGCGCACCAGTCGCTATCTCGTATGCGATATACCCCGCAAAAATACCAAATACGGCGTAGTGAATTAATGGGCGATCATATAAAACAAAACGATACATAATAATGATAGAACTCACGTACAAGCAGGTAATAACGACTGAAAAACGATAATCGGGAGGAACCCGTTTTTGATCTTGTGTATCTCGAATAATGGATCCGTGAAGGTACAGTACGACTATAGCTGATATCCCTCCGATCACACCACCCAATACCGGCCCAAGGACGGATCGAAATCCAATAGAGATGAATATATATAACGCCAGCAGACAGAACACGGATGCAATAACTGGAGCGTATTTGCGAAGGAAACCAACTGACCAGTGAATAGCATTCATTCTTCGTGGAGATCCCATATCCAATCTTCTTCGAGTCCAAATAGTAATTCAGCTCAAGAGTGCTTATGCGTATCCCAGATCTTCAAGTCTCTCGTGAACAGCTGTCCCATCCACCGAGCGGCTGGATTCTAGCTCGTGAGAGTCTTTGTTGACAGGGACCGCTCTCTTCTCACCAAAGTGTTCTAAAATGGAGGGAGTAACATCAGACTGTCTCGATATTCCGAAGTCGGTTGTCCCTCCCCAAACGCCTTCTCGCGTGTCGTGATCCATTCGGAGATCAGAGTCGACCCGCATAAACGAAGTCGGACGCATCCCGTGATCTGAAAGGATCAACACGTTATCCGGATCAATTTCATCAACCAACCGCTCTGTGAGTGCGTCGATCTTTTCGTACGTAGTTTGGATATGCGTCTCGTCGTCCGTTGCGTGAAGTAGATCATCAATAGACCGGAGCATAAGGAACCCGAATTCGGGGTCTTCAGTCATCTCGTTGTTGTACAGGTCCAGATACGTGTCGACGATTCGTTCAGACTTTTCCAGGTGAGCATCGGTATAGTTCGCTTCCGAGACCGTCGAATCGTGTACTGGCGAATTGAGGTCGACGTAGTATCCACTGAAATCCTCAGAGTATACAGTCGATTCGAGTGCCTGTGGTGCGACGAGCGGCTGAGTTGCCTCCTCGTAGGTCGGTGCTGGAATACCCGACACGAGAATCCCGTCCGTCTCCGGAACGGGATAGGTGAGTGGCAACCCGAATACGAGAGATTGACCGGGGAGCATTTCCCAGACGCGCTTGAATCCGACGTCAGTGCTCTGAATGTGATCCTTCGCCATTCGACCACCGTCAGTAGCGAATCGACCGAGAATTTCGCTGACTAACACGCGTCGGAAAAACGTCGGTAGTGCTTCCGTCATCGCTGCCTTTCGAATTGCACCAGAAAGGGGATGACCCGAATATTTTCCGTATACAAACCCGAGAATTTCGTGCTCCTCGAAGGAGGCTCCGGTCGTCATCGTCGTCCAAGCGTTTGCGCTGCTAATATAGGTCGCCCTGTGAAAGAGTTCAGACGGGAGTAATTTGCCGTTGTGATCCAACGAATCCCAGTAAGGTAAGTCAAATTTATCGAGATGTCGGTGGGAAGCACCGTCCCATCCGATAACAAGTAATTTCATTGTTGTATTTGGAGATAGAACTGCACTTATCTGTTTCGTCTGTATATTTCCTCGACATTTCGCACAGTCCCTTCCCAAGTCATCGTCTTGCTACCGCGTAACGCTTCTGCGTTCATCCGTTCACGAACATTGTCATTCAACAATCGAGAGATCTCCTTCGAAACTGCATTCGCGTCACGCTCTACTACGACTCCATATTCCTCATCACTAACTGCTGTCGGAATCCCCCCTGCATCCGCCCCGATCACGGGCGTCCCACACGCCATCGCTTCCAGCAGCACGAGCCCGAACCCCTCGTACCGCGACGGCAGTACGAACACGTCCGCTGACGAGTACAGCACGGGCAACTCCTCGTCCCCAACATACCCCAGAAACCGCACCTGCTCCGCGATCCCCAACTCCCGCGCCAACTCCCGCAGCGTCTCCTCGTGGCGTCCCGTCCCGGCAATCAGAAACTCCACGTCCTCGTCGTCAACCTCGGCCAACGCCCGCAACGCCAGATCCAATCCCTTTCGCGCTCCCAACCGACCCACGTACAGCAGCGTCGTCTTCCCCTCGTCGACGGCCGGATGCTGCTCCTCGCGTGGGTAGAACCACTCCGTGTCGACGCCGTGCGGAATCATCTCCACCTCGTCCTCACGAAGCCCGTACCACGTCGTCAACTGCTCGTAGGCGTGATCACTAATCGCGATCACCCGATCTGCGTCCCGACTCGCGACGTAGTCCATCGCGACGTTCATCGGATGGAAGAAGAACTTCAGCAGATAATCCGCCGGCGTCTCCAGCGCGACCGCCTTCGTCTCACCGATCGACGTCCCGTGGCTCGTCAACACCACCGGCGTCTCCACGTCGTTGAACGGCGTCACCGCGACCGTCGAGGCGGGCATCATCGTCCCGTGGACGATGTCGTATTCCTCGAAGTCGATCTCGCGCCGCGCCCGGTAGCTGAACCACAGCGTCTCGAACGTGACGAGCTTCCGCCGCGCCTTGCAGATTCGATGCACCGTCACGTGCTCGTGGACGTCCGCCTCCTCGTCAGGGCTGTCGATCCACTGGGTGTACACGTCGACGTCGTGCCCCCGTTCGGCCAATCCATTCGCGAGTTCGGACGCGTACGTCTCCGCCCCGCCGACGCCCGGCGGGAACTGCTTCGAGATGAGACAGACGCGTAGCGAGTCCTCCATACTACTCCCTGTACCCCAGCGCACTCAGCCGCCGTTCGATCTCCTCGTCGACGTCCGCCTCACCCGCAGACGAATCACCGGTCTCGACGCGCACCCGCGCCTCGACGTGTGCCTCCAACGCCGACCGAAGCGACCGATCCAACCCATCAGTAAACTCGATCGCGCCGGTCTCCCGATCGCGTTCACAGAAACACACCCCCCCAGAGCTCCGAACCGCGTACCGCCGCAGGTGACTGTCCGCGTCCTCCCCGCGGGCCTGCGAGAACACGCGCCGATCCTCATCAATATCCCCCACCAGCGAAACACCGTCACCGACGCCGCCGACCGTCGCCGCCACGTCCAGCGTACTAACTGCCCCCTCCACGACCCCACTCTCTCCACCCGGTGGCCGCACGAGCAACGGCACGTGCGTGAGTTCCTCGTGCAGATAGCGCGGATGCTCGTAGTAGCCGTGCTCGCCGAACGCGTCCCCGTGATCGGCCGTCACGATCACAAGCGACTCCGACAACAACTCACGCTCCCGAAGCGCGTCCAGGAACGCGCCGATCTTCGCGTCGTTGTACCGGATCTCCCCGTCGTACAGATCCACCAGCAACTGCCGTTCCTCGTCCGTGATCGATTCCGGATCATCAATAGCCCGCTGATACAGCGACTGGGCGTCCCGTCCCGACAACCCTGCCGCAGAATACAGCGTCGCGTACTCCCCCGGCGGCTCGTACGGCCCGTGGGTGTCCATATAG
The DNA here is from genome assembly GCF_031823395.1 of Halobellus ordinarius. NCBI lineage: Archaea > Methanobacteriati > Methanobacteriota > Halobacteria > Halobacteriales > Haloferacaceae > Halobellus > Halobellus ordinarius. The sequence continues at coordinate 116,282 of NZ_JAVQKJ010000009.1, read as the reverse complement.
TGGTTCCACAGGAAAAACGACTCACCGTCGGCCAGCGAATCCACCCACGAAAGCGACCGCTCGTTGATCTCCTCCGCTCGCGCGTAGTGCCGATTCCGGACCTTGTCGAGCGCCCGCTGGGCCAGCGCGATCAGTTTGTGCTGGCCCAGATGCAGGTCGTCGTCGAAGTGGTCGAACCCCCGGTCGAACCCGTACGCCCGCGAGACGAACGGATTCGAGTGAAAGCCCGCCGTCGCGTACCCCGCCGCCGAGAGCGTCTCCGCGATCGTCTCGGACGCCAGGTGATACCCCGAATCGACCGCGACGTCCGGATACCGCCCGGTCAGAAGCGCCGGCACCGCCTCGCGCGTGTGCGAACTCGCGCTGTAGGCATTCGCGAATCGCAGGCTCTCATCCGCAAGTTCGTCGAGGATGGGTGAGGTCTCCCGAGAATACCCGTAACAGGAGAGGTGATCCGCGCGAAGCGCGTCCGCGGAGAGCAAGATGACGTTCTCCCAACACTCGCTCATCGACTGAACCCAGCGAGTGGAGCGGTATAGATGTTACGTCAGCGACTATTCAGATAAGCGGTCACAACTCGGAGAACCGACGTCGAGAGCACGGGTGCTTCCGAGGCCATCATCCACTTCGTTTCGTCGGATCCGTTCGTCCGCCTCATTTCGCCCCGTCCGTGTCCGAACGGTACTGTTCCGAAGTCCCGAAGGACTAAGCCGAAATCGTTCCTACAGACGTGTATGAGTTCGATCGTCCAAGACGACGCGATCCGCTCGGGTGAGCCACGGGTGGAGGGCACGCGGATCACGGTCTCGGACGTCAAGCGGCGCGTGATCGACGCCGAGGAGGATCCACACGTCGTTGCCGGGGAGTACGGGATTTCGATGGCGGAACTCTTCGGCGCGCTCGCATACTATTACGAACACCGCGATACGTTCGAGGAACGTGAGCGGGAGGCGGCACAGACGCGCCGCGACGGTGAGCGAGACACGCGCGAACTCGTCGACGAACTCCGAGGTGAGGACGCGTCGCCGTCGAGCGAGGAAGCGGAGTAGTCGTGTTTCGGATTCTCGCCGACGCGAACGTGCCCGAGGAGTACGTCTCCGCACTCCGGGGAGACGGTCACGACGTCGCATACACCCGGGAGATCCCGGGACTCGGTCCGGATGCGACCGACGATGCGATCGCGGAGTACGCAGCCTCCGAAGGAGCAGCGATCTTGTCGACCGATGTGAAGGACTTTGCGGATCGAGACGTCGGTGTCCCGGTCTTCGTCGCGCCACAGAATATGTCCGGCGGCGAGATTCGAGCGGCAGTCGCCCGCATCGAGGCGTTACCGTTCGATCCGGCGGAGACCGAGCCTATTTGGCTCTCTGCGCTCTGACCGGGGCTATCTTGAACCGCTCACGCCGGCGCCGGCTCTTCGTCGGGCTGCCGGCCGACGAATTCGACGTCGAGACGGATCCGTTCGTAGGGAATGTACGGTCGTTTCGACCGGCCGTCGTCGACGAGGAACAGGAGCCCGTAGTCCGCGAGTAGCGAGACGTCGTCGTGGACCGAACGGTAGTCCCGATCGAGGTCGTCTGCGAGCGCTGCGATACTCTCGGCCGCACCGTCGGTCGCGATCAGCGCTCGCAGAAGTTCGATCCGGCAGTCAGTGAGGATTTTCCGCAACTCACCGACCGTGCGGAACGAGACGACTGCGGGCTGCTCCTCGGCCTCGCTGATCGCCCCGACCGCGCCGAGCGTGTCCTCACGCATCTCCTCGAAAGACTCGACAGTGATGCGAAGCACACTGGGATGCGGGCGATCACGGGGGTCGCGGTACTTGTCGGGTCAGCCGTCGTCAGTGCGTTCAGTCATTGTATCCTCGATGTTGCCGAGGGAGGTCACTTCGTCGGGATTTTCACAGCGACAATAGTGTTGCGCTCACGCGCCGCGAGTCGATCCCTCACCGTCCACCACATACCGATGCACGCCCCACACGAGCACGGCCACCCCGCCGGTGACCAGCATCGGTTCGGGCTGGGTGCTCAGATACAGGCCGGGACTCGGCACCTTGTACTGCGACAGCGGCCAGAAGAGCTGCACGGAGTGACCCGTCGGCGTCAACAATAGACTATCCGCCAGCAGGTGAGTGCCCGCGCCGATGCCCAGCAACACCCCACCCCGCCGGCGCTCTGTCGACGTCAGGAGCACGAGCCCGATACAGACGCTCAGGAGCGTCCCGCCGCCCGTCGCCAGACTCCCCCAGTCGAACGGGACGCCGAGCAGCCGTTCGACGACCGCACTGGGCACCAGAAGCTTGATTTTCACGAGATCCGGGATGAACGCGCCGACCATCCCGACCGTGACGTACTGGGTCGTGAGCCACTCCCAGCGCCACGACAGGACGCGACAGATGCTGTACGCGATGAAGACGTGTGCCAGGAGATCAGGCATCCGTCGACCCTCCGGGAGGCCAGACCGATCGAAGCAACTCCCGCATCGAGATCGGCTCGTCCCGCGGGCGAAAGCCCAGCGTCGATCGATCCACCGTCCAGTGTCGTAGCAGCCGCGAGAGCACCCACAGCCCGGCGAAAAAGGAGATCCCCCACGCGTACCACCGACCGCGCTGGGGAACCACGAAGGCGTCGATCGCCTCGATCGTACTCGACTCGATCAATGTCCCATAGACGCGAACTGTATCACCCCGTTCCGGCGCAAGCGACGTCCCGACGACCGTCACGCGATGCGTGCCACTCGTCGTCTCGACGTTGACGACGATCGGCTCCGTCTCCTGGACGATCCCCTCGGATTCCACGCGATCGCCGAGATACTCCTCCGGGTCGCTGACGAACTCCCCCTCGTCGGCGAGGACCCACGCCTCCTCGTTGACCGGTTGCACCGCAAAGAGCGGAAAGAGCGCGGCCTGTGCACAGAGCAGGAACAGGACGACCACGATCCGTCCCCGTGCCGTCTCAAGCATCGATAGCGGGACGTTCGAGCGAGCACGCTAAAAAGTTAGACTCGTTCGTCGGACAGGCCCACCAAACGGCATCGAAGCGAAGTACCCCCCTTTCGACCGACGCGAGAGCATCTGGTCGTCAGTCGAGCGATTGCTGGCCCGAAGAATACTCTCGGGCGGGAATGGAAGGGGCCGCGTTCTCGATGACGGCGGACGAAGCAAGGACCGCAGGAGTGAGCGGAGCGAACGACGAGGACCGCAGCGAGGCCCCCGAGTCGAGAACGCGGGGGCTTCCGAAGTCATCTCTGTACCGTTCCTCTCCCAACGAAACAGTACCGAACAGTGTCGACCAAAGACTCAAGCGAGAACGCGCCGAACGGGGTATATGGCCGAGATCGAGATCGACGACGAGATCTACGAGGCGCTCGATCTGCCTGCCGACGAGCGCGAAGCCACGGTCAAAGTCGAACTGGCCGTCTCGCTATACGGCCGTGGCATCCTCTCGTTCGGCAACGCGAGAGCGCTTGCCGACCTCTCGAAGCGTGAGTTCCACCGGCTACTCGGCGATCGCGGGGTCGAACGCCATTACACCGAGACCGAACTAGCCGAAGACGTCGATTATGCCTCCCGGTGAGGGTGTCGTCAGCGACACGTCGCCGCTTTTGAATCTCGCACTGATCGATCGATTGGATCTCCTCGAGACGCAATTCGAGACGGTTCACGTCCCCAATCGAGTCTGGGAGGAACTCGCGGCTGGCGAAGATGACTTCCCGAATCTGCACTCGCTGCGAGAACAGGGGACACTGACCGATGTCGCCGTCGACCGCTCTGCCCTGTACGTCGAGATCGCCCGCGAGTTGGACGCCGGAGAAACCGCCGCGATCACGTATGCGCTCGAAAGCGATGCAGATCTCGTTCTGCTAGATGAGCAGGAGGGACGACGCGTCGCTCGACGACACGGTCTCGACGTAACCGGTGTTATTGGACTCTTGCTCCGGGGAGTACGAGCCGGGACCGTCGACATCCGGTCGGAACTCGACGCCCTCCGTGATGCCGGGTTCTGGATCGATGACGAACTCTATGCGGAAGTCCTCCGCCGGAGCGAAGAGGAAATCGAGTAGCGTGTCTCGGAAGCAAGCAGTTCGACGTAGAGAGAACTCATTGGTTCCAAAAGCGGTGATCTTCGGAAAGAGATAATCGTCAGACACATCGAAAGAGCATTGTCGCTGCCCCAAGCCACATCGGACAATGCACGTGGCCTTCGTGAGTAACGTGGTTTTTCCCTTTAACAAGGGCGGTGCAGAAAAGCGCATCCACGAGATCGGCACCCGCCTCACCGACCAGGGCCACGACGTCACTGTCTACGGTCGCCATTTCTGGGACGGCCCCGAAGAGACGACCCACGAGGGAATGACCCTTCGAGCCGTCGCTCCGGAAGCAGAACTCTACGCCGGCGAGCGCCGCTCGATCACGGAAGCGATGGACTTCGCGGCCCGATCGATCCCACCGCTCCGACGACACCTCGGACGAAACGAACACGACGTCGTCGTCGCCAGCGTCTTCCCGTACTTCCCCGTTCTCGCCACCAGACTCGCCAGCCTCAACACGAACACGCCACTCGTCACGACCTGGCACGAGGTCTGGGGCGACTACTGGGACGAGTACCTCGGCCACCTCGCCCCGTTCGGCAAAGTCACCGAACACCTCACCGCTCGCACCCCACAACACCCGATCGCCATCTCCAGCAAAACCGCCGACCGACTCGCCGCGATCGGCCCCGACCGAACCGACATCCAAATCGTCCCCAACGGCATCGACGTCGAGCAGATCCGGAACGCGCCGCTCCCCGACTCCGGCCACGACGTCCTCTTCGCCGGCCGACTCATCGAACACAAGAACGTCGACCTCCTCCTGGAAGCCTTCGACGACGTCGCCGCCGACCACGACGCCACCCTCGGTATCGTCGGCGACGGGCCCGAACGCGACCGACTCGAATCGCAGCGCGACACCCTCACACACGCCGACCGCGTGGACTTCCTCGGCTTCCTCGACGACGACGAGGACGTCCTCGGGCAGATGCGCGCCGCCGACGTCTTCGCCTCTCCCAGCACACGCGAGGGGTTCGGGCTCACCTTCGCGGAGGCGATGGCGGCCGACTGTACCGTCATCGCCGCCGACCACCCTGACTCCGCGGCCGACGAGGTCATCGGTGATGCCGGCTTTCTCGCCGATCCGAACGTCGACAGCCTCACCGACGTTCTCGGACGCACGCTTGCGGATGAACGACCTGAGCGGGATCCACGGGAACGTGCAAAGAATTACGACTGGGACGTCGTTGCCACCCAAGCCGAGCAGGCGTATCGGCGTGCTGTGAATGGGTCGTGGTAGTGATCCTCTTTCCCTGGCAGTCCATCACGAGGTGGTCGCCAAGCGGGAACGACGGGAGCCGATGGCGAAACGTTTTATGCTTATTGGACACTCTGGGGTTCTATGGACACCCAGAGTGAACAATATATTGGCTTGCAAATACCCTTCCCATTCGGGGAAGAGCAAGTATTCCGGTACAAAGCAATCGAAGACGTCCTCGAACTGCTGATCCGGAACCCGTTCAGGGAGTTTACCGTCCGCCAACTCCGCGAAATTACGGGGAACGGCTCGAAGACGACGACGCGCGCAGTCGATCTACTCCAGCAGTTAGAGCTCGTCCGTGTGGATGAAAGCGGGCGCAGTCGCAACGTGCGTTTGAACCGCGAGCGAGCGACTATCCCGGACGAGCCGCTGTTCGCGCTTCCGCAGGATGAGTTCCGCAAACCGGTGAAGGAATTCACCGAGCGGGCTCGTACAGCGGTGCCGTCGTTGTCAGCACTCGTGGTGTTTGGGAGCGTCGCACGTGGTGAGGCCGACCGGCAGTCCGATATCGACATCTGGATCCTGATCGACGACAGCGACGAACTCCTGCGGGCGCGACGCACGGCGACAGACATCGCTGTCGACCTGAGCGACACGCGATTCGGCGAAGCGGGCGACCGATACGAGTTCGAGGTGTTAGTCGAGTCCGTGGAATCAGCACTCAACCACGGCAAAGCAGACAACGGAATTGACGAGATACTGGCTGAGGGCATCGTGATCGAGGATTCCGAATCATTAGAGCGGGTGAAGGACGTCGTATTAGGCGGTGCTGACGCTGCGGAGGTCGACGATGAGCAGTGAGGATCCGTGCAGCGACGAGTTGAGTGCTATCGTCGCGGCGTTCAACCAACGCGGTACTGTGGAGCCGGGGCTCAACGTCGAGGGCGACGCACTCCTGCAGTTGCGGAAGGCGTGTCGCATTTTGGATGGCATACGGGCGTTGCGAGATATCGATCGGTATCACACGTTGGTAGTCGAAGGGTCGTTTGCGGCACTGGAACGAACGGTGCAGTTCTACGTGGTTGAGCGAGGACTGGCGGAGTCCAACGAGCTACTATCTCACGAGGACACGTTCGACTACGGGGCACAGGCTGGCATATTTTCTCGATCAACGAAAGACGAACTGATCGAACTCTGGAAGAACCACCGGAATAGTACATACTATCAACAGGAGCGTGCAACTGCCGAGCAAGCGACGACGATGTTGGCGTACGCCGAATGTATGCACGATCATATCCCGAAGCTCGCTGGACGAGCCCACGACTGCGTCTGCTGACGAGAAACGCGGGGATTTACCAATAATTAATATCGATCGAGACTTGATTTAATATATGACCGTCGTCAGCGTCTCGATGCCCGAATCGTTGGTCGAGCGAATCGACACGTTCGCCGAGGAACACGGCTACACCGGCCGCAGCGAAGTCGTCCGCGAAGCCTCCCGAAACCTACTCGGCGAGTTCGAGGACACCAGACTGGAGGACCGCGAGCTGATGGCCGTGGTGACCGTCGTCTTCGAGTACGAGACCACGAACGTCGAAGAGCGGATGATGCACCTCCGCCACGAGTACGAGTCGCTGGTCGCCTCGAACTTCCACAGCCACGTCGGCGAGCACCGCTGTATGGAGTTGTTCGTCCTCGAAGGCGGCCTCGAGGACATCTCCACGTTCGTCGGGAAGATCCGCGCGACACAGGACACGCTCAGCGTCGACTACTCCGTGATGCCCGTCGACGACTTCAGCGGGTTCGGGGAGTTCGAATAGCGGTTCCCGACGCCAGAAGGGAGACCGCTACTCGAACGGATTGTCAGCCGTCTCCAAGCGCGAAATGTCTCCTACGCCGTCAAAGCCATCGTCGAAAGAGTACAGGTATTCGATATCGGTTCGCCGCATATACGCGACGATCGCTGAGTCGACAAACGAAAGCTCGTTGTACTGACGGAAAATCGCCTGCGCGGCGTTGAAATCGGCTTTCGGTGCGTGGTCTACCTCGAAGTGTGCACCCCTCAGGAGTCTGTCCAGCAGTTCGTTTGCAGCGTCTGGGCCCAGTTTCTCGCGAGTGAGGTTCAGTGTCTCGGCGACCACGTAGTTCGTCACGACGACATCCGGGAGCGCTCCGTGATCGATTCCACGGATGATCTGCCGGCTACGGCTGTGAAATTCGTCGCGTTCGCTCGCACTCGCAAAGAGGACGTTCGTATCCAAGAGCGCGACCGCCATCACTCGGCTCCGAACTCACTCTCGGCCTCGACGGCGTTCGTCGCACCCGCATCCACCGGCTCGAAGTCATCGAAGACACCCTCACGCTGTTTCACCACCTCGACAGAGAGATTGCCCTCGTCGTCCGTGGTCCAGCGAAGTTTGTCGCCTGGTTCGATATCGAGACGTCGGCGGAGGTTCGCCGGGATCGTGACCATCCCCCGGTCGCTCACTTTCGTCTCCTCTGGACCGTGCTCAGTTGCCATACGGCCCCATACTGATTCCAGTGCCATACAAGTTGCTCTGCTTGTGCTGTGTGATAATCCCTATACAAAGATCCGCAGGAGCGAATCAATCGGCGTTTTCGTCCCCATCCAACCGCTCCGTACACCACGGACAGAAGTCGAGTTCCGGATCCAGCTCCTTCCCGCAGTTGGGACACGACGCCCCCTCGTCCGAGCCTCCCGACGGCGCGTCGACACCGGGGATCGGCGCCCCGTCGCCAGTCCCGAGCGAGACCGTCGACGTCGACGCCTCGGACTCCGCCGACTGCCGACGCTGTCGATCCCGCGCGAGGACGTAGGCGTCTGCCACGCTCGCGACGCCGACGGCGATCACCGGGAGGAGCGTCATCGGATCGCCGTCGCCGGCGAGAAACGCCTGTGCGGCGTCCGCCGGCACGAACAGAAACGACGCGACGACCGCGGCCAGAAACCAGCCGAGACCGCGCTTCCAGCGCCGGAGGTAGAAGTGCCCGAGGCCGGTGGCGAGCGTTCCGAGCAGCGCCGCGAGCCACGGTCGTTTCCCTCGCTGGTTGCCCATACGTTCCCGTTCGGACGCCTCGGATTAGTTTTGTGGGTTTACTTCGCGCCGATCCGGAGACTCACCCTCCGACCTGCGGCCAATACTTATCCCACTCCGCCCTGAGTCGGGAGATATGCACGGCCGTTCACCCGGCTTAGTCACCAATATTCCCGCAGCGACGCCGAGGCGACAGACACGCGGCGGGGAGCACCGGCCCCGACACGCGGGGGCTCGACCGGGATGATCGCAGAGGTGTTCGTCGAGTGGTTCGGTGTGAATCCGGTCGTCCACGGCCTGGTGGGCGGGCTCGTCATCGCCGGGATGAATCTCTTCGGCGCGTCGCTCGTGCTCGTCTGGCGGAACCCCTCGGAGCGCTCGCTGGACGGCGCGCTCGGGTTCGCCGCGGGGATTATGCTCGCGGCCAGTTTTACGAGTCTCATCATCCCCGGGATCGAGATCTACTCCAACGGCAATCCGATTCCGGTGCTGGTCGGCGTCGTGCTCGGTGCGCTCTTTCTGGACCGCTCGGACAGCCTCGTCCCCCACGCCCACTTCCTTTTGACCGGCCGGCGGCGGGCGGATGCCGCGAATCCGGGCGATTCGATCGGCGTCGACGCCGACAGGCTCGCGCCGGTCGTCCTCTTCGTGCTGGCGATCACGCTGCACAATATGCCGGAAGGGCTCGCCGTCGGTGTCGGTTTCGGCAGCGGCGACGTCGCGAACGCGATCCCGCTGATGCTCGCGATCGGCATCCAGAACATCCCCGAAGGCCTCGCCGTCTCCGTTGCCGCCGTCAACGCCGGGCTGGACCGCCGGGCGTACGCGGTCTTCACGGGGATCCGCTCGGGGCTCGTGGAGATCCCGCTGGCCGTCATCGGCGCCTACGCCGTCGGCGCCGTCTCGGCGCTGCTCCCGTATGCGATGGGATTCGCCGCGGGCGCGATGCTGTTTGTCATCAGCGACGAGATCGTCCCCGAAACCCACACCGGCGGCAACGAACGCGTCGCGACCCTGGGGACGATTCTCGGGATCGTGGTGATGCTGTATCTGGATATCTCGCTGGGGTGACGGACAGAGGCTGTGTCGGCCAACTCCGGATGGATACGATCGAATGGGTTCCGTACTCGAATCGAGAATCGTCCACGACAGGGAGGTCCCTAGTTGTTTGATGAATAGATCACGATAGCGTTAGAGGTGATGTAGGTCGGATGATCCCAGATCCTCGCAGATACGTAGTGAACGTTTTCTGAAACTACGGTCGTGGAAAGACTATCAACATCTACCCACTCTTGAAGGGGTTGTTTCCGCTTGTGTGGGCTGGTATCGATTTTCTCAAAACTCCTCACGAGAGCCTGCGGGAGTGATTCTTGGTCTTTGATTTGATACTTGACAAGCACTTCCTGTTCCTTCTCGGTCGAGAAATCGAGCATTGGACCCTCCAACGAATAGAGTATTAATAAATTGTATCGAACTTTTAGACACTTAACTGACACTTAATGGCTGCTAATCGTTCGTTCAGTCGAGCGACCCACTCGCTCGAACGGCTGGTTCAGTCCACCGGACGCGAAAAAGTCCTCACGAGTGGTTCGATGAAACCCTCGATGGACAGACGCGGGCTCCCAGCGATCCCCTCCCGAGTCAGATCGGGCTCAGCCCGACCAACCCGAGCGCCCACAGGCCGACGCTCACCGCGAGGGCGAGGAGGACGACCCGCCAGGCGAGCGCCAGCAGGACGCGCCCCACGACGAGCACCAAGAGCACCACGAGCAGCATCCCGATCAAGCCCGGAATCGACGTGAACGCCCCGTCGAACAGCAGCGGGAGATTAGCTGCCATCCTCCGTCACGTCCTCGTAGTCGACGCTCGTTCCCTGCGCGACGGGCTGGAGGAGGTACCGTCCCGTCTGGCCGCGCTTGACGGGCGTGAAGTCGCCCGTGAACGTCGTCACCTGCTCCTCGCGGATCTCGAACGGGTGTTTGAACTGCAGCGGCGCCCCGCCGGGCGTGTCGACGTCGGCCTCCTCGCCGCCGTCGAGGACGCCCGCGACGTCCGTCACGTCGAGCTGGAGGAACTCGTAGCGGCCTGCTTCGAGTTCCCGCTCGTCGATCAGCTCGGTGTTGCCGTTCTGGAGTTCCACGAGGTCGGCCTCCTGGGCCTCGTCGAACTCGTGGTACTCCCGGTCGTCGCCCTCGTCGACGTCGCCTTCTTCCTGTTCGACGACGTCGGTGCTCGTGCCGGCAGTCGATTCGGTGACGGTGTTTGTGGTCTCCGTGCCGTCCCCGCCCTCGCCCGGCTTGATCCAGATACCCTGGATCGTGACGACGCAGGACTCGAAATCCGCGATGTCCCCCGGCTGGTCGGTGACTTGCGTGGCCAGCGTCCCGGTCGCCGAGGCGCTCTCACTACAGCCTGCCAGTCCGACCATTCCCGCCGCTGCGACGCCTGTCGCTTGCAGATAGCTCCGTCTGTTGAGTTCGGTCATTGCAGTCGTTCCTTTGGGGAGGACGGGCTTAAGACGGCGACTCCGTGAACCCGAGTCTCGGTGTTTTGTTGTCGTTTAACGCCGATATCGACGGGATAATTCGGGTAAACGGTCGGACGCCCCCCGTATATCGTGATACACCTCCTCGTACCGCGAGGCTCCCTAATACCGGTGCTCGTCGCTGATCGTCTCCGTGACTCGGCCGACGCCGGAGAAGACGAATCGCGTCCCGTCGTCGACCTCGACGCGTGCGTCCCAGCCGTGGCCGGACACGACCCGCTCGATGATCAAAAGCCCCAATCCGACGTGGTCCGGTTCGGCGTCGCTGTCGAACAGCGAGTCGGCGATCGACTGCGGCAGTCCCGGACCGTCGTCGGCCACGACGAACCCGTCGTCGGTGCCGCGAACGCCCACCGTCACGTCGTCGCCACAGTGTTCGCCGACGTTCCGGAACAGGTTCTCGAAGAGCTGTCGGAGCCGAGATTTGTCGGCGAGTAAGTCTCTGTCGGCGGCGAGTTCGAGGTGAGCCCCACTCGGATTGACCGTGTCCCACGCAGTCCGGGCGACCGCGTGCAGGTCGACGGGCTCCCGCTCGCCGACGTCACCACCCTCCCGAGCGAGGGTCAGCGTTTCGGTGATGAGCGCTTCCATCCGATCGAGCGATTCGAGCACCGTCTCAAGGTAGCCCGCTTCGGGATCCGAGACCAGTTCCGAGACGAGTTCGGTGTAGCCACGGGCCGCAGTCAGCGGATTGCGCAGGTCGTGTGTGAGCACCCCGGCGAACTCGTTGAGCCGTTCGTTCTGTCGGTCGAGGATCTCGTAGTGTTTCTCCCGTTCCAGCTCGTAGCTGATCCACTGGCTCAACAGCCGCACGAACTGTTTTTTCGTCTTCGGTGAAGTCGCTGCTGCGTGGCTCTTCCCCCGAGTAGCAGAGCGTCCCGTAGGATTCGCCGTCGACGAGAATCGGGCCGCCAATGTAACACTGGAGGTTCGTCGCGTTGCGGGCCACGTCGTCACTGTACGCCGAATGCGCCGCATCGGAGATCGCGAGGACCTGTTGATCGCCGACAACGTGTCGACACCACGTGGTGTCGAGGTCGTGTACCGACCCGGCGACGTAATCGCCATCAGTAAACGTCGAGTCGATGATCTCGTAGTCGCCGCTGCCGGTGTACGAGAGCACGCCGTAGGGCACGTCCAGTCGGTCTCGCCCGATGGTGATCGCCCGCTCGATCTTCTCCTCCAGGGAGAGCGAGCGATCGATCCCGATCTCGTAGAGATCGCGGAAGTAACTCGTCGTTTCGGGGGTACTCATACCACTCGATTACGCCGAAGGCCCCATATGTCTACTCATCTGACGTGTTGAAACCGGTCCGCTCCATCGCGCCCCAGGAATCGACACCCCTGAGGTACTCCACGAGGCCCTGCCACGCGATCACGGTCTTCCACTGCCGGTAGCCGAAGTTCTCCAGGATGCCGTACCACAGAAGCCTGAGGATCTGCCAGGGGCTGTCGTACCGGTTGAAACTCCACACCTCGCTGAAGACGCCGAACCACGACAGAAACACCCCGAGTCCCGTGGTCAGAAAGAAGAAGATGAGGAAGAATCCGCCGTTCAGGATGTCGAAGTACCACGCCAGCGGGAGGACGATGTACCCGATGCCCTCGATCAGCGGGCCGAACATCTCGGCGGCGACGAAGAAGGGGAAGACGACGGTCCCGACGCGGCCGTACTTCGGGTTGAACAGCATCTGGCGGTTGGTGACGACCGTCTCGACCATCCCGCGGTACCAGCGGCGGCGCTGCCGACCCAGGACGCGTCGCGTGGCGGGGACCTCGGTCCACGCGACCGGTTCCGGGACGAAATCCACGGTGTACTCCCGACCTTCGTCGACGAGATACCGGTGGAGCCGGACGACGATGTCGAAGTCCTCGGTGATCGTGTCGTGGCGGTACCCGCCGATCTCCCGCACTGCCCCCGTCTGAAACAGACCGAACGCCCCGGAGATGAGGATCAGGCCCTTGATTCGGTTCAGGCCGAGCCGGCCGGAGTAGAAGGCGCGGAGATACTCCATCACCTGCAGTCCCGGGAGCCCCGTCTTCGGGAGGGAGACGGATTTCACGATCCCGTCTTCGATCGTACAGGAGTTTGCGACGCGGATCACCCCGCCCGAGGCGACGGCGGTCTCGGGGCGTTCGAGGAACGGCTTCACGAGCTGGAGCAGGGCGTCGCGGTCGATGATCGTGTCCGAGTCGACCGCACAGAACAGCGGCATCCCGGTCAGCCAGATGCCGGCGTTGAGCGCGTCGCTTTTGCCGCCGTTTGCCTTGTCGACGACGAGGAGTTCCTCGTAGGTCGTCGACCGATAGACGCCGTAGATCTCTTCGGCCGGGATATCGACCGGAATGTCGGCCGAGACCGCCTCCAGATCGAAATTCTCCCGGAGGCGCTCGAGTGTCTCGTCCGTCGAGCCGTCGTTGACCACGACGATCTCCAGTTCCGGATAGTTGAGCGACAGCATCGACTGGATGCTCTCGACGATCGTGGCAGCCTCGTTGTAGGCGGGGACGACGACCCCGATGCCCGGATAAAAGGGGCTGGCGAAATCACGAAACGGCGGGGTCCATTTGGACTCGTGGACGTCGTCGTCGAGTTCGAACAGCGCGAGGACGTGGATGCCCAGGTAGTACGCGTTGATAACGAGGTAGTAGGCGATGACGAGCGTCCCGAATCCGACGAGCGTCTGGACGAGCAGGTGGATCGCCGTGTGCATTCTCAGGACACACTCCGCCGCCCGGGATGACGGGCTACCTGATCGAGTTCGGCGTGTTCGCGGCTCCAGGCCCACGTGTTCTCCAGTTCCGGCGGGGCATCGGCCGGCGGCGAGTCGACGTATGTTACCAATGCGTTCGTCCCGACGAGTCGGACCCGGGGATTATCCTCGTCGACGAGTGCGGCTGATAAGGTCTCTAACGCTTGCTGGTCGCCCCACCGAGCGAGCATCTCGTACACTGCACCGCGGACCTTGGGGGAGGGATCTCGAAGTAACCGTTCGAGAAGCGGGTCGTTCCGGATGTCGGATCGCCAGCCGACGTTGCCGAGCCCCCGGGCGGCCGCCGTGCGGACGGCCTCGTTTTCGTGTTCCAAGGTGCCGATCAGCCAGGAGAGATCCTCCGTCGTGATGCTCGTCCCGAGATGCTGGCAGACGGTCAGGACCTGGGTCAGAAGCGACGGCGACCAGTTCCGATAGGTTTCCTGTGCCACCTCAAACAGCGCACCGGGATCGTCGATGGCGATCCGATAGAGGGTGTCCTGTCCGAACACGGAGAACTGCGAGGTTGCGTCGGCCAGCATAATCGAGACCCCCTCTGCGGCCGAGTCGAGATCATCGGACTCGTAGCGAAGCCGCGCGACCGCGGCCCGCTCTCGCGGTGTTCCGGGGGTGAAATCAGCTGCGTGGAGTTTGTCCGGTCGGCTCAACAGGGTGAGCCACGTCAACGCGTAGAGACGCGTGTACTCGCCGCGGGTCTCGAGGTGGCGTTTCGACCGATCGGGAATCCCCAGTTCCGCGCCGAGTTCTCGAAGGCGCTTCACGTTCTCGCCGTCGAGTTCGCGCAGATACTCGTCTAAGAGGTCTTCGACGACGTCACGTTCGACGCTGGACAGACTTGCCACCCACGGTCCCCAGTCCGGATCCGGGCTGAATACGCCGTCGAGGAGACGACTCTGCAGGTCGTCCCGAACGCGTTGCCGCCGGGTGTCCTGCACCGAACGGTACACCGACAAGCCCGTCGTGAGCCAGAACATCACGGCGAGCGCGATGCCGATCACCAACGCGAGGACCGCAACGACGACGGTAAGCGGGACACTGTAGCCGAACGCAGACACGACATCAGCCATACTGTTGGTCCTCTGCGGCTCCTGTCAGCGAGAAATAATTAATCATCGATACACTTCCGGACGCGGGCTAACAACTCCGCAGCCCGAAACGGCTTCGTGATGTAGTCGTCCGCCCCGCTTTCGAGGCCTTCCAGCACGTGCTCTTCACGCCCGCGGGAGGTCAGCATAATGATCGGAAGCTCCGGATCCACCGGAAATTCGTCGTTCCGAACCATCCGAAGCAGCCGGGTTCCGTCCAACCGCGGCATCATCACGTCGAAGATCGCCATATCGGGCTCGAACCCCCCTTCAAGCAGATCGGCGGCTTCGCGGCCGTCCTCACAGGTCCGAACAGAGTACCCCGCGCTTTCGAGGCGGTGGCGGACTAAAAGCCGGATCGGTTCATCGTCGTCTGCTGTGAGTATCTCCTGTGACATCGTACGCACGAACTGAGAGAGTATCCACCGCTAACCGGGGACCCCACCAGGATAGTTTAGTTATCACTTGCAAGCCAAAATGTTTTGTCAATTCGGGCTGCCGCTGGGCGAGAATCCGGCAGACCCTGGCCCTTTTATATCGCGAATCCAAACCGGCCGAGGTAGGTTTGGACCGACGCCAGTTTCTTTCGACGCTCGGCGCCGTGGGGGTCGTCGGCGCCGCCGGCTGTACCGAAGCGCAGGGCGTTCGTCCGTCGTTCCGCGTCGGCACTGGGGGCTTCGAGCGCCGAACCGACGACGGCTATCGGTCGCTGTCCGTCCGCGGCGTCAACCTCGGGATGGCGAAACCGGGACGGTTTCCGGGCGAGGCTGCAATCACTCGCTCGGAGTACGACCGGTGGCTGGCGTCGATCGGAGAGCTCGCCAACGTCGTCCGTACGTACACCATCCATCCGCCGAGTTTCTATCGCGCACTGGCGGCGTACAACGACGAGGCAGCCGAGCCGCTCCTGTTGCTTCAGGGGACGTGGGTCCCGACGGCCGAACTCCTCTCGGCGGGCGATGCGACGGTGATCTCCGAAACGATAGACGCCGAACTCGACAGGACTGTCGATGTCGTTCACGGCGACGCCACGCTCTCCGATCGTCCCGGTCACGCTGCCGGCCGCTACGATGCCGACGTGAGCGACGCCACACTCGGATTCCTCTTCGGCATCGAATGGCCGCCGGAGGTGGTGGCCGAGACGAACGAGCGCGGGGAAAGCAGTCCGTACGCCGGCACGTACTTCGAGACGACCGACGGGACGCCGTTCGAAGGCTGGCTGGCCGGACGGATGGATCGACTCGCAACCCGGGAGATGGACGGCTACGGCGTCCAGCGCCCGGTCGCGTTCGTCAACTGGGTCACGACGGACCCGCTCGACCATCCGTACGAACCGTTCGCAAACGAGGACCGCGTCAGCCTCGATCCGGATCGAATCGATCCCACAGCCGAATTCGAGGCCGGCACGCTGGCGTCGTATCACGTCTACCCGTACTATCCGGATCTGTTGAACGAGACGCCGGAGTACGTCCAGTATACCGACCATCGCGGCGAGCGGAACAACTTCGCTGGCTATCTGAACGATCTGGTCGACGAAACGGACCTGCCCGTGTTGGTATCGGAGTTTGGCGTTCCGAGTTCCCGCGGCCTCGCACACCGGAACGTCCACGGGCGAGATCAGGGCGGCCACACGGAGCAGGAACAGGGGGAGATCGTCGCTGCGATGTTTGCGGATATCGACCACGCGGACACCGCGGGCGGGATTATGTTCGCGTGGCAAAACGAGTGGTTCAAACGCACGTGGAATCTCGACGCGCGGTCCGTCCCGGGTCGCCGGCCCTTCTGGTCCAACGTCGAGACGCCGGAACAGCGGTTCGGCCTCCTTGCGTTCGATCCGCCCGAGCAGGTGTTACTCGACGGCTCCGAGGCAGGCTGGGACGGAGCGGAGTCGGTGACAGCCGCCGAATCCACTGATGCGGAGCCACAGCGAACGCTCAGGGAGTTGCGTGTCACACACGACGTCGAAGGGCTCAATTGCCGGCTCCGATTCGAGGAACTGCCCGATCCGGTGGACTGGACACGACTGAACGCACTCATCACCATCGGGTTGACCGACCGGACGACGGCGCTGCCGTTCGGCGTGGATGCAGAGGCGAGGGCGGACTTCGTCGTCCGATTGGCGGGGCCGACCGACTCGCGGTTGCTCGTCGAATCGAGCTACGACGCGTTCGCCCGCGAGTTCGGCGGCGAAGCCGAACTTCCACTGGAGGAGTACCGTGACGGGAGGGCGGGATTCGTTCCCGTTCGTGAAGTCATCAACCGTGGTTACACGGTGCCGGCGACCGGAGAAGAGGTGCCGTTCGAGGCGGTCGAGACCGGCAGGCTGCGGTACGGAAACGGAAACCCGGACGCCGAAGCGTACGATTCGCTCACCGACGTGCACGTCGATCCCGCGAGCAACAGTATTGAGCTGCGGCTGCCCTGGTTACTGCTCAACGTCGCGGATCCTTCGAGCAAACAGCGGATCGCCACCGAGTGGGAGGAGGGCCTCGGTCCAGTCCCGTTCGATGGCGTCACACTCAGTGCGGGAACGTTCCTGCCGGACGACGACCGCGACGGAGACGCCGTGGCCGTCGATGGCCCGACAAACCTGACTGACCGGCTGCCGGGAAGCGACGGAACCGTCCTCGACGCCGTCGAGTACACGTGGGAGCCGTGGGACCAGCCGCCATACCGGGAGCGGCTCAAGGAGTCGTATCACATTCTTCGAGACCAGCTCTCCTGATTCGGTCTCCGTTACTCGACGGTCACGCTCTTCGCTAAGTTCCGCGGCCGATCGATGGAACGCCCCTTGTTGTTTGCGACGTGGTAGGCAAACAGCTGCCAGTACACGTTCCCGACGAGCGGTTCCAGCGGGCCCATCTCCGGGACCGGAAACTCCGTGTGGAGATTCAGCGACTCGGCGGCGTTCTGTGTGCTCTCTGAGGTAAGCCCGACGACCGGCGCGCCCCTCGCTTGCACCTCTTTGACGTTGTTTGCCGTTTCGGCCGGGCGAGCGCCGTTTGTCAGTATCGCCAGCACGGGCGTCTCCGCAGTCACGAGTGCCAGCGGCCCGTGTTTCAGTTCACCCGCAGCGAACCCTTCGGCGTGGTCGTAGGAGATCTCTTTGAGTTTCAGTGCGCCCTCCAGCGCAACCGGCCGCCCGAACTGGCGACCGACGAAAAAGAAGGCGTCCTTCTCGGCGAACTCGGTTGCGACCGCCTGCACCTGCTCTTCGCGATCGAGTGCGGTCTGGACGGCGCTGGGCAGTCGCTGCAGCGAGCGGACCAGTTCGACGGCCGTATCGTACTGGATCGTGCCACGCGTCTGTCCGATATACACCGCCAGGATGGTCAACGTCGCCACCTGTGAGGCGAACGTTTTCGTCGCCGCGACACCGATCTCCGGGCCGGCGCGGATAAAGACGCTCTCGTCGGTCTCCCGAACGATGGTACTCCCCAGCGTGTTTGTCACAGCGAGCGTTCTGGCCCCCGCACGGCTCGCTTTCCGGATCGCAGACAGCGTGTCGGCCGTCTCGCCGCTCTGGGTGACGGCGATCACGAGCGTTCGCCACGGATCGCGACCGCCGACGAATTCGTACTCGCTTGCGACTTCGACAGTCGTCCGAACGCCGACAACCGATTCCAGAAGGGCGGCGGCGTACCGACCGGCGTAGTTCGACGTCCCGCAGGCGACGATCTGGATCTCCTCGACGGAACGGAGATACTCCTGCGGCAGGTCGATCTCGAGGTCGACACGGCCGTTCTCGGGGTCGAGGCGTCCGGAGATCGTCTGCCTGAGCGCGCGGGGCTGCTCGTGAATCTCCTTGCGCATATAGTGCTCGTACCCGCTTTTTTCCGCCGCGTCGGCCTCGTAGGTGAGCTGTTCGATCGACGGCTCGACCAGCTCGTCGTCCCGATAGATCGAGACACCCGCATCGTCGATCACGGCGAAGTCGCCGTCTTCGAGATACGTGACGTCGCGCGTGTGTTCGAGAAACGCCGTGACGTCGCTCCCGATGAACGTCTCGTCGTCACCGTGCCCGATGGCCAGCGGACTGTCCTGCCGGGTCGCGTACAGCTCGTCGACGCCGGCGATCGTCACCACCAGCCCGTACGTGCCCTCCAGCCGGTCGAGCGCTGCCTCGACGGCCGCTCTCGGTTCCGCGCCGCTGTCGAGTTCCGCTTCGATCAGGTGCGGAATCACCTCCGTGTCGGTATCGCTCCCAAAGGTGTGCTCCGAGAGCTCCTCGCGTACGGCGTCGTAGTTTTCGATGATGCCGTTGTGCACCACGGCCACGCGGCCGCTGCAGTCGGTGTGGGGGTGCGCGTTCTCGTCCGTCGGCGGACCGTGTGTCGACCACCGCGTGTGCCCGATTCCCTGCTGGTGTTCGGTCGTGTCCGGCAGGATCCCCTGCAGTTCGCTCACTTCACCCGACTTCTTGAACACCGAGAGTTCCGCGCCGGTGAGCGCAACTCCCGCCGAGTCGTACCCGCGATACTCCAGATTAGCAAGCCCTGTCGAGAGAATCGGGAGCGCGGGCCGATCACCGATGTAGCCGATAATCCCACACATACTACCCCCTCCGGACCGTCTCCCCGTCGCCGATTCGACCGCTTACCAGACACCCTTCTCCGACCGTCGCCTCGTTTCCGATGATGGTTCCACGTGACAGCACCGCGCCGCCGCCGATCTGTGTGTTGTCACCGACGACCGCCCCAAGTCGGACCTTCTCGTAGAGCTCTCCACGCACAGCAATCGTGGACCTCCCCCCGCGAACGGTGGTGTTTGCACCGACAGTGGCGCCCTCCCCGACGATCGAGTCTTTGAGTACCGCGCCGGCCTCGATCGACACGTCCGAGAACACAACGGAGTTTTTCACGGTCGCGTTCGATTCGATGTGGACGTTCTCGCCAACGGTGGTGTTGGCGCCGATGACGGCGTTCCCGCCGACGAACGCTGTGTCAGCGAGGACGCTCCGCTCGTCGATTTGCGCTCCAGCGGCGACCGTTCCCGTATCCTGATTGTCGATCCGATCGAGCACGAGGTCGGTAATCGGGAGGAGATCCCAGGGGAAAGAGACGTCGTGCCACGGGCCGCTGTACGGAACCGCCTGCACGCCGTCGGTCGCGATCAGTCGCGTGAGGGTATCAGGGAGTTCGTATTCGCCGTTACTCGACGGATTGGTCTCCCGAATCGCATCAAAGACCGCGGGCGTGAATCCGTACACCCCGGCGTTAATCAACTCCGATTCGATATCTCGCTGTGGTTTCTCGACGATCGTCTGTATCCGTTCGTTGTCGGTCGTGACCACGGCGTACGACTGCGGGTTGTCGACCCGCGTGACGGCCATCGCGTGTTCCCCGGGGCCGCTTTCCACTGCGTTTCCGACGGCGGCCACGACTGACGAGTCGATGATTCGGTCGCCGTTCAGGACGACGAAGGACGAGTCGATGTGTGGTTCCGCCTGCGCCACGGCGTGTGCTGTTCCCAGCTGGTTTTCCTGGACGACATACTGGATGGAAACGCCCCAGTCGTCGCCGTCGCCGAAGTACGTCTGAACGCGATTCCGCTTGTAACCGACGACGAAGACGATCTCTTCGATCCCGGCGTCGGCCACCGATTCGACGATATACTCCAGTATCGGCCGGTTCGCGACCGGAATCATTGGCTTGGGTCGCCGTCTGGTCAATGGGTGGAGTCGCCTCCCCGCACCAGCCGCCAAAATTACCGCCGCTGTCGGATCACTGCCCATACTCCCGGGTAGGAACGGAGGCATATCAATGCCTTCACAATTCCTGTCGGCCGGACTGCCGCGAGTTGCAGATTCGTACCGGCCGAGAGGGTAGCTTCGGGAAAACAAAAAGACGGGGTTCCGGCCACACCTGCCCGAAAGGTCTGCGAGCACGAGGCGACGCGACCTCCGGTCCGGCAGCAGTTCGGCCGCAATCGCCCACGTTCCGATGGGCCCTGTGGGGTTCGAACCACGGTCGTTCCACTCACTCCGTTCGCTGCACTCTCTGATTCGAACCCCACAGCGGTACACGATTCGCTGCTCACGTTCGTTCGCAGCAGAACTGATGGGCCCTGTGGGGTTCGAACCCACGACCACCCGGTTATGAGCCGAGCGCTCTGACCAGACTGAGCTAAGGGCCCGACACTCTACCGTTCCGCGGTCTCCCTTTTAGACGTTGCCGTTTTCCGGATCGCCGCCGCGAATCCGGGATACCGGCCACTCGGGAGTCGACGTCCGGAAGAAACGACGCCGTCGCCAGGGCTCGAACCTGGGACCACCTCGTTAACAGCGAGGTGCTCTACCACCTGAGCTACGACGGCTTAGCCTGCCTGCACACGTTGCTACACCGAGGTAGTATGATAGGGCTTTCGTTTTCACCGCACGGAGACGAGCCGAACCACTGGAGATGCCGCCCGGCACCCGTCCCCGACGCATCGACACCCTTTCGCCGGCCCCA
Organism: Halobellus ordinarius; assembly: GCF_031823395.1. Lineage (NCBI taxonomy): Archaea > Methanobacteriati > Methanobacteriota > Halobacteria > Halobacteriales > Haloferacaceae > Halobellus > Halobellus ordinarius. Next base: position 95,080 of record NZ_JAVQKJ010000009.1, on the reverse strand, counting down.
CGCGAAGCCGTGACAACGATGGCCGACGCCGACGAGAGACGCCAGGTGATCGCGCGGATCCGCGAGCGCGTCACCCCCGACGCGGAAGAGCGCGCCGCGATGCGGGCCGCAGTCCAGTCGCTCACCGAACGGATCGAGGCCCAGCTGGCGGACCTGCCGGTCGAGGCGGACGTGATCCAGGTCGGCTCGACCGCCCGCGGGACGTGGCTCGCGGGCGACCGCGACATCGACCTCTTCGTCCGGTTTCCGGCTGATCTCGACCGCGAGACCCTGGAGCGCTACGGGCTGGCTGTCGGCAACGCGGTCCTCCCCGACGGTCACGAGGAGTACGCCGAGCACCCCTACGTGGCCGGGAAGTTCGAGGGCTTCGACGTCGATCTGGTGCCCTGCTACGACGTCGACGACGGCGCAGCACTCCAGTCGGCGGTGGACCGGACCCCGCACCACAACGCCTACCTCCGGGAACGGATCGACGACGACCTGGCCGGCGAGGTGCGCGTGTTCAAGGCGTTCCTGAAGGGGATCGGCGCCTACGGCAGCAACCTCCGGACCGAGGGCTTTTCGGGCTATCTCGCCGAACTGCTCGTGCTCGAAACGGGCGGGTTCGAGGCCCTCCTCCAGTCGGCCGCAGGCTGGCACCCGACGGAGACATTCGACCCCGAGGGCCACGGGAGCAAGTCCCACGACGATCCGCTCGTGATGGTCGATCCGACGGACCCCACACGGAATGTCGCGGCGGTCTGTTCGGCCGCGAACGTGGCCCGGTTCCAGCATTACGCCCGCGAATTCCTCGCGGCCCCGCGGGAGGAGTTGTTCGAGCCGCGGGAGCTCGAGCCGCTTTCGCCCGCCGAGGTTCGGGCTCACGTCGAGCGCCGCGCGACCACCCCCGTCGCCGTCGTTTTCGAGGCCCCCGACATCGTCGAGGATCAGCTGTACCCGCAGCTCCGGAAATCGCTCTCCGGCATCCGCGACGAACTCGACCGCCGCGGGTTCGGGCCGATTCGTGCGGCGACCTTCGCGGACGACCGCGCCGTGCTGTTCGTCGAACTCGCCCACCGGACGCTCCCGGCGATCGAGCGGCACGAGGGGCCGCCCGTCCACGTCAGAGATCACGCCGAGGGATTCTTCGAAGCGTACGCCGACCAGATGAGCGACGAAAGCGAAACGGACGCCACCGGGGCGGAGGACGGGGATGACGACGAGCGAGCCAAAAGCTACGGCCCGTTCATCGACGGCGACAGATACGTCGTCGAGCGAAAGCGGTCGCATACCGACGCGGTCGAGTTCCTCCGCTCGGAAGAACTCTTCACAGTCGGACTCGGTGCCCGAGTCGAGACCGCACTGTCGGAGGACTACGAGGTACTCGTCGGCCGGGGCGTCGCGACGCTGTGCGAGGAGTTCGGCACGGAGCTGGCGGAGTATTTCCACCCGCAACCGTGAGTTCCGGAGTGCCCGTCGCAATCGAGTGACTATCGGAACAGCAGCCGCCCCGTCGCTCAGCCGCCGATGTCGTGTGCGTCCCGGACGTCCTCGGCGATTTCGACGGTCTTGTCCTCGGGGTCGCCGTCGGGCTCCATCGGCTCTCGACCGTCGAACGTCTCGTGGACGGTCGCGACACCCTCCGAGAGCGTATCGAGTCCGTACCCGCCCTCGAGGACGAACGCGAGCGCCGCGCCGACGTCGTCGGTGAGCGAGCGGATCCGATCGGTCAGGAGGGCATAGCCCTCCGTCGACACCCGCATCCGGGAGATCGGGTCGTGCCGATGGGCGTCGAAGCCGGCGCTGACGATGAACAGGTCCGGATCGTACGCTTCGACGACGGGACGGAGCAACTCCTCGACGACCAGGAGGTAGTCCTCGTCGCCGGCACCCGCCGCGAGCGGGACGTTCAGCGTCGTCCCCGCGCCGTCGCCGGTGCCGGTCTCGTCGATCTCGCCCGTGCCGGGGTAGAGTCCCTTCTCGTGGACCGACGCGTAGAGAACGTCGCCCTGGTCGTAGAAGATGTCCTGCGTGCCGTTACCGTGGTGGACGTCCCAGTCGAAGACGACCGCGCGCTCGACGTCGGCCTCGGGGTCGTCCAAGAGCGTCCGGGCGGCGACGGCGGCGTTGTTGACGAAGCAAAAGCCCATCGCGTCGTCCTCGACGGCGTGATGCCCCGGCGGGCGACCGAGCGCGAAGGGCGTCTCGCGGCCGTCTGCTCCTTCGACAGCCGCGCGAGCGGCCCACTGTGAGAGGCCCGCAGAGGCGAGTGCGGCGTCCCAGGTGTCCGCGGAGGCGACCGTGTCGGGGTCCCAGTTGCCGCCGCCGTCCTCGCAGAACTCGTTGATCTCCGCGACGTAATCGGGGTCGTGGACGGCGGCGACGTCCGACTCGTCGACGGGATCAGCCTCGACGTAGGAGACGCCGTGCCGCGACGACAGCGCCCGCCGGATCGCACGGAGCCGGTCGGCCGTCTCGGGGTGGCGATCGCCCGTGTCGTGTGCGAGACAGGTCTCGCTGTAGCCGAACTGCATCGCTACTCGAAGAGGGTGAAGTACGTCTGGATGTCTTCGGCCTGGATCGTTCGCCGGTCGGCGTGCCGCGCCAGCGTCGCGGCCGCGCTCGCGACGTTGTCGGCGTAGTCCTCAAGGATGTCCGCGAGGGCGATCCGGGCGTCCATCGAGACGCGGTACCGGTCGTCGATCCGGAGGCGGGCGATGCGATCGATCGGAGCGACCGGCAGTTCGAGTTCCCGGCGGCTCACGACCTGCTGAACGCCGAAGTCATCGGCCATCAGCGTCTTTCGGCCGTCCGCTGCTGCCCGCTCCGCGGCGTCGACGGCGAGCGCCGCGCCGTGTTCCTGGACGCGGCGAGCGAGCTCCTCGGCGGCCCCGGCGCTGACCCGGAGGTCGCCGGCTCTCCGTCGGATGATAGTGTCCACGGGGGCGAACGGCAACTCGACACTCATTATTGCTATATGGTGTCCGACCGGCGTATAATCCTTTCCGTAGCGTCGTTTGCCGGCCGCAGGGGCGCGCCGGCTCGGTGCAGTCCCGTTACTTCGTCCGTTCGATCTCGTCAGCGTGGATCGTGCCGTCGCGGCGGGGGCCACTGACCGTCACCTTCTCGCCGAGGCGGAGCGACTCGTCGGTCTCGACGCTGCGCGTCTCGCTGCCGTCGTCGAGGACGACCGGGCTGCCCGCCTGGACGACGGTGCCGGTGAAGGTTTCGGATTCCACCTCCTCGTCGTCCGGCCGCTCGGTGACGGCGGCGGCCGCACCGCCCCCGGAGGTGCCGTCCGACGCCGAGGGCGGTTCCGGATCGGCCGTCGCGGTGGTCCCGCCGTTGTCCGCGTCACCCCCACCGCCAGCATCCCCGCCGTCGCCGAAGGCCCCGAGCCCGGTCGACTGCGCGGCGTCCGTCTCGGTGTCGGCGGCGTCCTCGGGCGTCTCGTCCATCACGCTCACCGTCGACTGCCAGCCGGCGGAGGCCTCCAGGTCGTCCTGCCAGCCGTCTTGGATCTCGGCGTCGGTGACGACGACGTAGTCCGCGAGGTCGATGTCGTCGTCGGCCTTCTCGCCCCAGAGGGCGACCCGGATGTCGCCCGTCTCGTCTTTGATCCGGACGTTCCGGACCTGCCCCTCGGAGCCGTCGTCGCGGTCGAACGTCCGCTTGGGGTCGGTCTCGATGACGCCGCCCGCGATGTCGACGGTCTCGCCGAGTTCCAGCGAGCCGATGTCGCGGGTGTCGGGGACGTACTCGATCTCCGCCTCGATCGGTTCGACCGCGCCGCGGTTGCCGACGTGGAGTTCTAACGTTCCGTCGCGCTCTCTGACGTAGCCGTCGACGACTTCGACCGAGTCGCCGGCGGCGAACTCCGTCGCCAGATCCGCCTTCTCGTCCCAGAGCGTGACGCGGATCCGACCGGTCGGGTCCCCCAAAGTCAGGTTCGCGACGCGGCCCTCGGAGCCGTCGTCGCGGTCGAACGTCCGAACGCTGTCGGTGCTGAGGACGCGCCCCTGCAGGTTCACATCTGAGAGCCCGAGCGCGAGGTCCTCGACCCGGTAGGAGTCCCGCATCTCGACGTCGACCTCCGCGTCCGGCGCCGGTTCGACCTTGTCGACGTCGACCTCGACGCCGTTGTACCCCTCCTTCGGCCGGCCGGCCACGCGGAGGTTCTGGCCGACTTCGAGCCGCTCTAAGGCGTCCTCGGCCATCTCGTCCCACATCGTGATCCGGATTCGGCCGGACTCGTCGGCGACGTCGACGTTGACGACCCGGCCGTCTTCGTCCTCGCCGTCGCGCTCGAACGTCCGGAGTTCGCCGATTTTCGTCACCTTCGCGAGGAACTTCACCTCGTCCATCCCCGGCGCGACGTCGGCGACGCCCTCGACCTCGTCGTCGCGGAGTTCGTGGGCGAGCAGCATCGCCGCCGTCTCCTCGTCGGCGAGCCCCCCCATCTGTTCGACCTTGTCCTCGACGGCCGCCTCGAACTCCTCGAAGTCGACGTCGGTTTCGAGATCCTCGTACACGTCTTCGATCGCACCCATCTACGCGACACCCCCATCGCGTTGACGGTCGGCGGACCCGAAACGGGGGCCCCCAGTGTGTGCGGATACGGCCACAGGCATATCCACAGCCAGGGAAGGCCGCTGCTTAAGGGTTGTCTTGTCGGTGGTGTCGAGCCATCCCGCGACGGTACCTGCGGCCCCCTTTTCGGCCGTGCGTCCCGGTCGCCGTCCGTCAGTTCTCGCTACGGTTCGTGCCACGGAGGATGTGGATCCGGTCTCCGATAAAAAGGTACGGCGGCGCTACTTCGTCACGTCGACGACGGTCCGTCGACCATCCTCGTGATGATCGTCGTGGACGACCCGGACGCTCGTCACGGGCGTGTCGTCGACCTCGATTTCGACCTCGTAGCCGAGGTTCACCAGCGCCTCGGTACAGGCCTCGTCCTCCTCGCGCTCTTCGACCGCCGCGACGACGACCGTGATCTCCTCGGTGTCCGCGTCGTAATCGGTCTCCGCCAGCCGTGGCACGGTACACCCGTTCTTCCCGACGACGCAACCGACGAGCGAGATCGGCCCGTCGCCGCCGAAACTGACGGTCGCCTCGCCCGGATCCGGACACCGTTCACGTGGCAGGAGACTGGCCGTGATGAGCCCCGGCGTGACGGTCGTTCGATCCGGGGTCTCGGTTTCGTCCGGCGTCGCCGTCGCTGTGTCCGTTCCGCCCGGGCCGGACCCACCGGTACAGCCGGCGAGTGCGACCGGGGCGGCGGCAGCGAGACGTGCGAGGACCGTGCGGCGGCGCATACGATCAAATACGACGCACCACCCAAAAGTCGTATCGGAGAGTGAAAGGCGTCCTTGTGTCACAGCCTCGGCCGCGGACGCGGCCGGGATCGTGCTACTTCGGCACGGTGCTTCCGCCGCATCGTAACCCTCATAAGTCGACCCGCAGTACTGAGTAGTGAGTCCTGATAGGGTAGTGGACTATCCTCTTGGCTTGCGGAGCCAGGGACCGGAGTTCAAATCTCCGTCAGGACGTTTCTCTGCAGCACAACACGACGAGCGGAGCGAGGAGTCTGTGCTGCAGGAAACGGACGCCGCGGAGATTTGAGCAGCGAGCGACCAGCGGGAGCGAGTGAGTTCAAATCTCCGTCAGGACGTTCACTTCGTCACCGGCGACGAGGTCGCCGGTTTCACGCGAGAGCTTCGCTCTCGCCCTGTTCACGACCTGACGTGCTCCACGCTCGCGTCTGCTCACGTGGAACTCCGTCAGGACGTTTCTGCGAGACGCAACGCGACGAGCGCAGCGAGTCGCCTGCGTCGGTTTTGCGGCCACCTGAAATGTGAGCGAACGTGCCGTAGCCGACAGAAGTCGGACGTGTGTTTATCACTCTCACGCCGTAATACTCACACGATGCGGCAGCAACGGGGGATGACATCGTGAGCGACGAGGGGACGGATCAACCGGAGAAGCCGACAAACCTACTGTCGGAGGAGTCCCATCCGCGACTCCACGCCATCGTCCACCGGATGGACCGGTTCGTCAACGTGGTCGAAATCGCGGCGGGGGCGCTCTTTGCGTTACTGTTCGCCGTGGGTGTCTTCGATCTCGGTCTCCAGATCGCGCAAGCGACGCTCGGAGGGAGTATCACCGACCCGATCGTCGTTATCGGGTTCATCGACGTCGGTCTGCTCTTGCTCATCATCGTGGAGGTGTACCAGACCGTCGTCGCCTACATCAAGGAGAACGACACCCGACGGATCGTTCGGCTGGTGATCTACACCGGCGTGATCGCCGTCGTTCGGAAGATCATCATCTTCCGGACGGGCGAGTACGACTCCATCGAGGCGGCGTTGGTCGCAGCGACTGCCTACGGGATCCTGACGCTGGGACTGGTGGCGCTGCTGTACGTCGACCGACGGACCTCGATGACGGGACAGTAGTCCACTGCGGCGAGCGAAGACAGTAGTCCACTGCGGCGAGCGAACGCGAGCAGCGCGGCTGTCAGTGCGTCAGCGGCTGTCACTCGGGTTATTACAAAACGATAAGACTGGGGCAGACGTAGGATCCGACGAGGTTGATTCCTGCAATGGACGAATATGGTGTCGGGATGGGAGACGAGGAAATCGGCGCGTTTCTGGAAGGTCAGGGACACGGCGTCCTCTCGTTTGCGGGTAAGGAGCCGTACGGATTACCGGTCTCGTTCGGATACGACCTTCTCGAAAACAGGTGTATCTTCCAACTGGTGATGGGCGAAGAGAGCCGAAAGCAGGCGCTGCTGGGCGATTCGGACTCGGTGAGCCTCGCCGTCTACGAGTGGCAGGACGTCGACGACTGGCGGAGCGTCGTCGTCACCGGGCGACTCACGCCGGTCGAAGACCGTATTTCCGAGATCACCGAGGCGGTAGAGATCTTCTCCGAATTCGCGACAGTCACCACGCTCACCGTCTTTCAGGACGTCGAGGAGACCACGCCGGTCTGGTACGAACTGGCCATCACCGAGATGACCGGCCGGCAGTCGCCCCGAAACAGGGCTGAGTAGCGTGTGTCATCACCCATCGAGGTCGAACGCCAGCACGTCGCCCTCGCTAATCCCCCGCTCGCTCGTCCACTCGTATCCCACTTCGAGGACGTACTGGCCGCGGCCGGGATACCGTTGGTTCTCGCCGTCTTCGTCGGGTGCGGGCGCCGGCGCGTGGTGGATGCGGGTGATCCGTCCCTGGTCGTCGGCGTAGACGATGTCGATGGCGAAATCCATCTCACGCATCACGAACGTCCGATCCGCCACCGATTCGTAAATGAAGAGCATTCCGCGATCCTCCGGGAGCGATTCGGTGTCGCTCAAACCGAGATACCGGAGTTCCGAGGTATCGGCGATTGCGGCTGTCACCGAACCGAGCAGCTCGCCGTCCGGGGAACGGACCTGGACCTCCGTGGTCTCGTAGTCCGCGTGTATCGGCGTCTTCGCGTCGGTTTCCGGAGCCGGTTCAGACGTCGCTGACGTCGTTGCCGTCGTCGTTCCTCCATCCTCGGACCCGGTACCGATACATCCCGCGAACGAGGCACCCAGCGTCCCGGCCAGTTTCAGATATCGTCGGCGGTTCATCCGATTATCCGTGTCAGTCGTGTCGTTGCCTCGTGAACTGGTCGGAGCGGATTCATTGGGTGACGTGTGCCGTTTCGGAGAGAAGCGTCACTCCTCGTCGTACCGCGATGGCGCGTCCGCCTCCTCGTCGTCGAGGTGCCGAACCGAGGGGGTCGTGTGCCCGGTAAATCGGCGGGGGCCCGCGCTCTCGTCGGTATCGTCGTCGACGGCGCGCTCCTCGGTGGCCCACGCCTCGTGGCAGTCCGGACAGTAGTTCCCTGCGTAGCCGGTCGGGCGGACGAACTCGGTGCCGCAGTCGAGACACGTCACGCGCGTTCGGGTCATCGTGATCGCCGGGAGCTGGGCTGTGTGATCATCGGCTGTTCACCTTAGTGGACGGACTGCACGCGGATAAGTTCATCACCGGCTCCGACAGTGTATTGCCGCCCCGGGCACATCTACCGGGCGTGCGGGACGCACTCCGGATCGGCATCGCCGTCTTCAACGCCGGCGACCACCACGCTGCCCACGACGTCTGGGAGGAGCCGTGGCTCGAACTCGACGCGGGAACGCCCGACGAACAGCTACTCCACGGGCTCATTCAGTACACGGCGGCAGTCTATCACGCGCGCCGCCGAAACTGGAACGGTGCGGCCGGACTCGCAGAGAGCGCCGGGGGGTATCTCGGGGCCGTCGACGACGACTACCGCGGTGTCAATGTCGCTGCGGTGTGTGCATACCTCCGCCGACTTGCCGCGGATCCGGAGTTCGCCGAGCGCCGTCGACCGCTCGCACTCCGGCACGACGGAGAGGCGGTGACGCCGCTGGACCTGTCCTTCGAGAACGTCGCCAGCGCGGCGACGCTTCTGGCCGCGGCGTACGGAGCGTTCGACGAGAGCGTCGTCGACGACGCGGTTCGGTATGCCAGAGAGGAGTTGCACGGTGCCGACTCGCCCGAGGGGACGCCACAGCGCCGCTCCCGCGGTTTCGTCGGAATGCTCTTTTCTTTCACCGCGGACCGGGATCAGCGGTCGATCGTCTACCAACGGCTCCGCGGGCACGTCGAGCGGCGGCGCAGCGAGGAGGCCGACGTCTCTGGGGTCTTCGAGTAATCCGGGGAAAACGGTTCAGAACGCGGTTTTCGGTCGGATTACGGACTCCGAGCGGGCTGTCGCTCCGAGATTACGCGGGAGCGGCGGCCTTCTTCGTCGTCTCGGACTGCTCTTTGACGAACGTCACCGGGCAGTCGGCCTCGAAGAGAACCTTCTGTGCCGTCGATCCGAACAGGGCCTTCCCTGTGGCGGAGCGACTGCGCCCGCCGACGACGAGGAGGTCGGCGTCCGCCGTCTCGCTCTCCCGGATGATGGCGTCGCTCGCCTGGCCGAGCGCCCCGCGGACGACGTAGTCGACGCCGACGCGGTCGAGGCGGTCCGCCATCTCACGAACCGGCCGCGTCCGCCGGGCGACGTCGTCGGGGGTGATCTCCGAGTCGTCGTCGATGTTCAGCTTCGTCGAGATCTCCTCGTACCGTTTTCGACCGAAGGCGTGGAGCAGGACGACCGTCCCGTCGGGGTCGACGATCGAGGTCGCCGTGTCGAGGAGTTCCTCGGTTCGCTGTTCGTCTTTCGGGCCGAATGCCAGTAGTACTGTGTTCATACTCATCTTGATTGTAGCTTCGGCCCATAGCTACTTGAATCTTTTGAGATTTGCTCTAGATTCGAGTTAATATTTAGTACAAATCAGCAATCTCCGCGGAAATCCACCTCTTCGTCGAGGACGGAGACGCCATCGCCTATGGCCCGGTCGAGACTCCCGGTTCGGGCGCTCATAGAGAAGCGGAGGCCGGGGGGACGACTGATACTGACTGTTGTAACTGCTTACCGGTCGTCGCCGTCGACGTGCTCGTCGCCGTCCCACTCCGCGGAGTTGTCCTGCGGGTCGTAGCCGAGGACCTCCTTCGCGCGATCGATCGAGTAGTACTTGCGGTCGTTATCGGAGATGCCGTAGACGATCTCGTAGCCGTAGTCGGCCAGCAGACACCGCTCGAAGAGATGGGCACAGTCGCGGTAGGAGAGCCACATCGCCTGTCCGCGCTCGTAGTCGATCGGCGGGTGCCCCTCGGTGAGGTTGCCGATGCGGACGTTGACCACCGAGAGGTCGTGGTGGTCGTGGTAGTACCGGCCGAGCGTCTCGCCGGCGGCCTTGCTCACGCCGTAGAGGTTGCTCGGTCGGGGGAGTTCGGTCCCGTCGAGCCGGAAGTCGTCCTCGGGGCGGTACAGCTCCGGGGTCCGGGTGTCGGTCTCGTAGGCGCCGACAGCGTGATTGGAGGAGGCGAAGGCGAACTTCTCGACGCCCGCTTCGACGGCCGCGACGAACATCGTCTGGGTCCCGTCGATGTTGTTCGCGAGGACGCTGTCCCACGGCGCCTCCGGGCGCGGATCGCCAGCGAGATGGATCACGGCGCGGCAGCCGTCGAGCGCCTCGCGGACCGCCGACTGGTCGGTGATGTCGGCGATGTACACGTCGTCGGTACCGACGCCCGCGGGGAGTTTTGTCTCCGGCAGCGGCTCGCGGTCGAGCAGCCGCCACGCGAAGCGGTCGCCGAGGTGGCGGAGGATGGCCTGCCCGACGCGACCGCCCGCCCCTGTCAGGAGAACCGGATCGTCCATTCACACGGCCATCCGTGCAGGGAGGGCAAGAAACGTCCGATTCGCATCGACCGGGGTCGTGGCGTCGAGAGCGACGCTCGAAAGCCGATACGCCCTTTGCGTCCGGGAGCCAGATCCGAGTATGCCAACCGACGCCGAGCACGCGTGCTTCGAGGCCGGGATCAAGTTCGGATCGCTGTACCACCAGTTCGCGGGCACGCCCGTCAGCCCGGCGAGCGCGGAGAGCCTCGCTCGCGCGATGGAGGAAGCGATCGAAAACCAGCCCCACTGCGTCGACGTCGACGTCGACGTCCGGACCGAGCGCATCAGGGAGGAACTGGCGTCGTCGTCGGCCGACTACACCGAACTGACCGGCCGGTTCATCGACGTCGAGATGCGCGTCGAGTACGCCGACGTGGCCGTCCGGACGCGGATGGAGATGGAAGACGGGTATCCGCTGATGAAACTCGTCGGCGTCGAGGAGTGATTCCGCCGGAGTCTCCCTAAGACTCCCGGTTTCACTTTCACTTTTGGGCGTGTATTTAACCTTCCCGGCGCCGAATTTGCCGGTATGAGCTCCCAGAGTACGCTCGCAGACGACGACCTGTTCGGCGAGGCCGCCGCGGAGATGCGCGAGGAGGTCGAGAGTCACCTCGCGGACGCCCGTGACCAGCTTCCCGGCCCCGACGCAGTGTGGGACGCGGAGGCGGACAACGTCCTCGGCGTCCTCAACGCGCTGCGCTCGGCACTGGACGGCGACGACGCCCAAGAGCACTTCCGGCAGGCCAAAAAGACGTTCATCGTCGGCCAGCGAGCCGACGCCTTCGACGATCCGGACTCGCTGGAAGCGGAGATCGAGGCCGTCGAAACGCTGTTATCGTCGATCGCGGAGGCCGAGGAACTCGTCGGCGACCTCACCGGGACGGTGCCGGAACTCCGAAATCAGCTCCAAGAGGCTACAGAGGCCGGGGAAGCCGACGGGGACGACGGGACGAGCGACGACGAGTGACCACGGTCACAGCGGCCCCAGAACCCGACGACCGTAGTTCCATTTTTAACACTCCGCGAACAACCCACCGGTAGGATGAGCATACTCGAGACGATCCGGTCGTCGTTGCGGTCGCTCCTGGGCGGTGGGGGGGAGTCGAACTCGGCTCCGTCGGAGCCCTCGCAGACGGAAGGACAGGTGTCAGTCGAGCACGAGCCGCAGGAGGACCGCGAAACGGCGGACGCGTCGACGGAGTCGGCGATCAAAGGCACGGACACGGCGACAGCCGACGAGTCCGAGGCGGACGCCGAGGAAGGATCGGAGGCGGACGCCGTCGCGGAAGCAGAAGCGGAAGGATCGGAGGCGGACGCCGTCGCGGAAGCAGAAGCGGAAGGATCGGAGGCGGACGCCGTCGCGGCCGAGACCGACGCCGCCGCCTCCACGGGAACCCTCGTCGACGAGGAGGCGGGCAAAGAGCCCGCGGAAGTGGTCTCCTCGACGGGGACGGACGACGAAGAAGCGGTCGACGCCGGCGAATCAGGCACAGACGACACAGCGGGGACGACGGAGACGGCCGACGACGAAGAGACGGTAGAGACGGCCGACGAGTCCGATGAGTCGGGGGAGCCGGAAGCCGACGAAGCGGACGGAGCCGACGGGGAGCCGGAAGCCGACGAAGCGGACGGAGCCGGCGGGGAGCCAGTCGAGACGCTCAAGGGGATCGGGCCGGCATACGGCGAACGGCTCGGCAACGCCGGCATCGAGACGGTCGCTGACCTCGCGGCGGCCGACGCGGGGGACCTCGCGGCGGAGATCGACGTCTCGGAGAAGCGCATCACTGGCTGGATCGACCGTGCCCAAGAGGAGTCGTAGTCACGGCGCTTCAGGTCGCGGAGCCACCTGTCGATGAGCGACCTGCAGTACCACGTCGACGGCGAACTCGTGTCCGCCGCATCGGCGACCGTGAGCGTCCGCGATCGGGGATTTCAGTACGGCGACGCGGTCTTCGAGACGCTTCGGGTCTACGGCGGCGAGGTGTTCCGGTGGGAGGCTCACGCCGATCGACTCGCCGGGTCCGCCGAGGTGCTGGCGCTGGAACACGGGCTCTCGAACGCGGAACTGAAACGCCGCGTCGACGAGACACTGGCCGCGAACGACCTCGCGGACGCGTCGGTGAAACTCTCGATCACCCGCGGCGTTCAGCCGGGGAAACTGACGCCCGATCCGGAGATCGACCCGACGGTCGTCGTGCAGGCATCCCCGCTCCCCCGCGGCGGCGTCGAGGGCGATCCCGTCTGGGACGAGCCCGCGACGCTCCAGACGGTGAAGACCCGCCGGATCCCCGACGAGGCGCTCCCCTCGCGGGCGAAGACGCACAACTATCTCAACGGGATCCTCGCGCGACTCGAACTTCGCGTGTCGGACGCCGACGAGGCAGTGATGCTCGACGGCGACGGACACCTCGCGGAGGGGGCGACGAGCAACCTCTTTTTCGTCGACGGCGACGCGCTCTGTACGCCGAGTCTCGACGGGCCCGTCCTGCCGGGAATCACCCGCGCGGCGGTCCTCGACGTCGCCGAGGCGGAGGAGATTCCGGTCCGGGAAGGCGCGTTCACGCCCGACGATCTCCGGAACGCCGAGGAAGCGTTCGTGACGAACTCCACCTGGGAAGTCCGTCCCGTCGAGACGGTCGACGGAATCTCGGTCGGCGGGGGGCCGGTGACCACGCTTTTCGGGCGCGTCTTCGACGCCCGGATCGAGCGGGAGTATTACCGAAGTGACGCAGACGGGGATGCTGACTCAGCTGACAACGACGGTCCGGATACCTGACGCCGCGTTCCGAAACCGTCACCTTGAATCGCTGTCGCCCAAAGCCGCGGTATGGACGAGGAACGCCGCATCGTCGCGGCCGAGGAGGTCACCGCCGACGGGACGGTCGTCTTCACCGCCAAAGGGGGCTTCGAGACGACCGAGGGGATTCTCACCCGCCTCGACGACGGCTCTATCGTCGCCTACACCAACTACTGCCCTCACTGGCGGGACGTCAGGCTCGATAAGGGATCGAGCGCGCTCGTCAGGAACGGTGAGATCGTCTGCGGGAAACACGGCGCGTCGTTCGCGAAAGACAGCGGTACCTGCGATTTCGGCCCCTGTGAGGGCGCGGTGCTCGATACCTTCGAGGTGACCGTCGTCGACGGTGGAGTGTATCTCACCGACGAGGAGTGGGACTCGGCCGAGACGGGACTCTCCGAGGAGCTGGATCTCTCATCGGGCAGCCGGATCGACTTCTGACGGGCGGGAACGCGGAAAGAGAGGTCGGTCTCGTCGACGTGAATCCAGGAAAAGTAGCGGGAGGTGAACCGCCTCGGGAACAAGTGGTTCGGGACGCGACACGTCTCGTTACTAGGTTCTTTTCCGCGAAGCGGAACTGTTGGGAGAACCAGCCAAGTCTGTAGTACGTTCGAAAATCGGGGTCGCCAGCGGTACATCATCGCGCAGATCAAAAGTCGATCTCGCGACGGATAGCGGGAGGTAGATTTGAACTACCGATCTCCGGGTTATGAGCCCGGCGGAATCTCCTGGCTATCCCATCCCGCTACTGAAAGGAAACCGTGGATCACGGTTAAGGGTTGTGTTTCGCCCGCAGTGTGGCACTTTCACCCGCAGTCGCGGTCGCCGTCCAGCCCGACTCAGGCCCGCCGCAACGTCGGGTCACGACCGCGTGACGCGCCACGTGATGAGGCTCTCGGCGACGTAGTTCAGGAGGACCGACACGCCGATGGCGATCGGGATGGGAATCAGTTGCCAGAGGTCGAACCCGAAGACGACGACCGAGAGCTCGAGCTGGCGGAGCCCCCGGACGATCAGAAACTGCACGGCGAGGCCGCCGCTGCGGACGAGGTTCGAGCGGAGGAACCGCTTCAGCGTCGGCAGCCTCCCGGGAGCACCGAGTTCGGAGAACGTCCACCGCTCGTTGATCGCGAACATCACCACGATCGCGACTTCCGCGCCGACGAGTTTCGCGTATTCGCCTAAGACGCCGAATCCGACGATGAGTGCGGTCGTAGTAGCCATATCGAAGACGGCGCCGACCGCGCCGACGGAGGCGAACTTCCCGAACCGGACCCCGGAGGCCAGGGCGGCGACGGTCTCGCGAACCCGAACCATTCAGTCGGCCTCGACGGCGTCTGCCGCCTCCCCGGCGGCGAGGCGTTCGACGAGCGACGGTTCCTTCGAACGGCGGGCGGCCAGCAGTTCGTGGATCCGGTCCTCCCGGAGCAGTTTGGCGCGGTGCCGGGCGGTAACGAGCGCCCGCGCGAGCCGCAGCGTCGTCCCGACGGTCGAGACCGTCGAGCCGGGGCGGTCCTCCCAGCGGACAGGGATCTCCACGATCCGGTAGTCGAGCGCACCGGCGACGGCGACGAGTTCGATGTCCCACGCGAATCTCGGTTCGTAGAGATGTGAGCGGATGCGACTCCACGCCTCGGCGGTCAGCGCCTTCGCGCCGCACTGGTAGTCGTAGAGTTGCTCGTCGAGGAAGCGGCGCGCGAGCCACGCGAAGCCGTCACCGAGGCGACGGCGAGCGAAGGTCTGGTGGGCGGCGACGTCCGCGTCGGGATGGCGGCGGGAGCCGGCGGCGAGGTCGGCCGTTCCCGACTCGACTGCCTCGACGACGGCAGCCAGCGAATCCGCGGGCGTGCTGCCGTCGGCGTCGGCGAACGCGAGGATCTCCACGGACGAAGCGATCGCCTCGAATCCGGCGGTGATCGCCGCGCCTTTGCCCCGGCGACCGTCGGACGTCGCGACCTCGACGGTTTCCGGAAGATCTGCGAGGCGGTCTCGAACGCCGGGCTCCGGCGCGTCGAGTTCGACACGGATCACCGCGGGGTCGAGCCGATCGTCGAGCGCGCGGAGGTACGCGCCGAGGCGCTCGGGATCGGGCCGGTAGGCGGGCACGACGATCCCGACGAAACGAGTCATCACCCTCAGGTACCGGCTTCTGTGTGAAAAGCGAACCGCTACCCGGCGAGCAGCGAAGTCGACGCCGGGGAGGAGCAGCGGAGACGACTCCGGTGACGACCCGCGCATCACAAAACGTATGTCCGGGCGCCCCACTCCGTCGGTACGGAGTATGGAGTACGCCCTCCTCGCCCGCTGGCTGGTCCTCTATGCGACCCTCTTCACGCTCGGACTGCCGCTCGTCGCTCGCCTCCTGCCGACGGCGACGGGGCGGGGTGCGGGGCTCGCTGTCCCCGCCGCGCTGGTCACGCTCAGTCTTCCCGCCTACTGGGTCGGTCGGCTGACGTGGGGACCGATCGCACTCGCGGCCGGCGTCCTGACGCTACTCGCAGCCAGTGTGCTCGCAGCCCTCGACCTCACCGCGCTCCGCAGGGGTGAGATCCGACTCGGCGTCGACCTCGACCGCGACGCCGCGACCGACGCCGCGCTCGTGTTTCTCGCGGGATTCCTGTTTCTCGTCGCGATCCGTGCCGTCGACCCGGCGGTCCACCCGGGCGGCGGCGAGAAGTTCCTCGACTTCGGCCTCCTGCAGACGCTCCAGCGGTCGCCGGTTCTGCCGCCGGATGACTTCTGGTTCGCGAACGAGCCGGTGAAGTACTACTACGGCGGGCACCTGACGACGACGCTCCTCTCGTGGCTGACCGGGACGCCGCCCCGTTTCGCCTACAACCTCGCGCTGGCGGGCTTCTATGCCGCGCTCGTCTCGGCAGCGTTCGAACTCGCCGGCGCCGTCGGCGCCGAGCGGGGCCGCTCCCGGCGCGTTGCCGGCGCGACCGCCGTCTTCTTTGTCGGCCTCGCGAGCAACCTCGTCACGGCCGGCCGGTTCGTGCTACTCGGACTGCCCGCGCCGCTCCAGCAGCCGATCGCCGAGTACGTCGCGGGGCGGACGGACTACACCGTCGCACAGCTTCTGGCGGGAGCGGAGTCGTTCAGCTACTGGAGCGCCTCCCGCGTCATCCCCGGGACGATCAACGAGTTCCCACTCTTCGCGTGGTTGAACGGCGACCTCCACGCGCATATGATGGGGACGCCGACGCTTCTTCTGGCTGCCGCGGTCGGGTATGCGTACTACCGGACGCCCGCGGCGGCGCTGCGGCGGCGACGCGTTCTCCTCCTCGTCGTGATTCCGCTGCTCGCGGCCTGGCAAGCGATCCAGAGCACCTGGAGTTTTCCGAGCGTCCTCGCGCTCGGCTGGCTGGCTGCGACGTTCGCGCCGACCGATCCCTGGACGTTGCTTCCGGCGGGGTATCGTCCCCGGTGGGACTCGATGAGGGGGCAGGTGGCCGACCGAAAGACGTCGGCAGACGGCCGCTCGGACGCCGCTATCGTCGCCGTGAAGCGTGAACTCGGGCGGGTGGGCGGAGCGCTTCTCGTCGCCGCAGCCGCGGGAGTCGTCGCGGGACTCTTGGCCGCGCCGTTTCTCCTCGGTGCGGCGATCGGCGGCGGCGAGCGATCGGTCGAGTTCCTCGGCCCGGACCTCCGGAGCGGGTTCGGCTCTCTGCTTCTTGTCCACGGCGCGTTCGTCGTCGGGCTGGGCGGTTTCCTCCTCTCGCGGGTCTCCGTCCGGCGGCCGCTTTTGCTCCTCGGCGCTCTGATTGCTGCCGGGTACGTCGGATATACGACCGGCTTCGCGACGCTCGCGGTCTCGGTGCCGCTGCTCGTGCTCGCCTGGGTGGCGCTCCGCGTCGAGCGCTCGATCGGCTACGAGACGGTGCTCGTGGTCGCCGGGATGGGGCTCATCACGCTCGTAGAACTGGTCTACGTGAACGAGCAGGCGGGGCCGGGTCGGATGAACACCGTGTTCAAGACGTATATGCAGGTGTGGGTGTTCCTCGGGACGGCGATGGGCGCCGCGCTGCCGGCGCTGGTCGCCGAGTGGGGATCCGGTGCGGAGGGCGAACGTCGGTCGGCCGCCTCCACCGTCCCCTGGCGGCGGGTCGTCGCCGTCGTCCTCGTGATCGGACTGGTGGCCGCAACGAGCGTCTACGGCGTGCTCGCGCTCGGATCGCACTTCGAGCAGCGGCCAGCGGGCGGCCCGACGCTCGACGCGACGGCGTTCGTCGAGACCGACCACCCCGAGCAGGCGGCGGCGATCGAGTGGGTCGACGATCGACCGGGACAACCCACCCTACTCGAAGCGCCTGGCACGCGCTCTTACGCCGGCGGCACCGACGGGCGCGACCGCGTGATGTACTCCTGGGCGGCCAACCCAGCCTCGAGTCTGACCGGCGTGCCGACCGTCGCCGGGTGGCAACACGAGGTCGGGTACCGCGGGGGGACCGCCTACAGCGAGCGCGTCAGCGATGTCGACGCGATGTACACCGGCAACGACTCGGTCCGCGAGTCGCTCCTCGAGGAGTACGAGGTCCGGTACATCTGGGTCGGGCCGAGCGAGCGAGCGCGGTACGGCTCGATTTCGTTCGGCGAGGGAATCGAGATCGTCCACCAGTCGGGCGACGTGACGATCTACGAGGTGACGGAGTCCGCGACGTGAGAAAGTCGGTTAATCCAGTTGTCGGGCTGAGTAACTCACTCAGAGCGCTCGGGGTACCACTCGGCGAACTTCTCTAAGGCCCGCCCGCGGTGTGAGATCGCGTTCTTCTCGGCGGGACTCATCTCCGCGAGCGTGCGGCCGTCGTGCTCGAAGATGGGGTCGTAGCCGAAGCCGCCGTCGCCGCGCGGTTCGACGATCCGTCCCCTGACCGTGCCTTCGAAGAGTTTCACCGGAAGCGGATCGGCGGCCGCCTCTGTCGTCTCTGCGTCGTCGGTCCTTTCCGCCCCGTCGTCCGATGCCGCGTCCTCACTGGATCTCTCCGCGCCCGCTGCGGCGGCCGCTGATCGGTCCGCGCGATCGACCGGATCGGGCGAGGCGGCGAACGCCGCGCCGTCGCAGTAGGCCATCACACACCGGAACGACGCGCGGCGCGGTTCGTCGATCTCGGCGGCGACGAGTCGCCCGACGGTCTCGACTCCGAGCGTCTCCTCGACGTACGAGGAATAGGGGCCGGGGAAGCCGTCGAACCCCTCGACGAACAGGCCGGCGTCGTCGACGAGGACCGGCTCGCCGGCGTGCCGGTACGCCTCACGGGCCCCGCGGGCCGCGATCGGGCCGAGTTCGGTCGCCTGCACCTCGGTGTAGTCGTAGTCGAGTTGTGAGACGCCGTCGAGATACTCGCGGGCCTCCCGGACCTTTCCGTCGTTCGTCGTGACGTATCTGAGCATTCGCCCCGAGGTCGGGCGGGTCGAAAGAAAGAATCGTCGGTTGTCCCGCGGTCGCCGTGGCAACTCGTGGAACGGTGGCCAGTCGACGATGACGCGGAACGGCGATCAGTCGACGATGACGCGGAACGGCGATCAGTCGACGATGACGCGGAACAGCGATCAGTCGACGATGACGCGGAACGGCGATCAGTCGACGATGACGCGGAACAGCGATCAGTCGACGATGACGCGGAACAGCGATCAGTCGACGATGACTTCGACGGGGCCTTCCTCGTCCTCGTCGGCCGCTTCTTCGGCGTCGCCGTCGTCGCCGCCACGCTCCTGCCAGAGGAGCGCGCCGACCACGGCGAGGGCGACCCACGAGCGCCAGCTCGCGAGGTTGAGCGTGTAGCCGATGCCGAACGGTTTCTTGACGAGCATCCCCTTCCCGGGCTGCCAGTACGACGAGAGCAGTCGACCCATCGACGGCCGCTCGAAGTTGTACGGAATCCCGAGGATCTCGCCCTGTTTCGGTTTGTCTGCCATACAGAACGGTACGCCGGGCGGCAATAAATCGTTTTGGCATCAGACGCCGGGTGCGCTCCGGTCACTGATACCGGCCGCGCCCCTCGATCTCGCGGAGTCGACGCAGGACGTCCGCCGCGCCCGCGTCGGCGTAGCCCGCCTCGAACGCATCGAGGAGCGGGTCGGGGTCGGCGGCGGTCCCGGCGACGCTCCCTCTGAAGACGTGGAGGTCCATCGCGTGGTCCTCGACGTGTCCGGTGTGGTACCCGAGTCCGAAATCGACGAGGTACGTCCGCTCGGCGCCGACGCGGACGTTCCGGGTGGTCGGGTCGCCGTGGACGAAGCCGGCGTCGTGGATCGCCGCGAGGTGGCCGCCGACCGCCCGGCACCGTGCGGCCGAGAGCGCGGTCGCGAGATCCGCCGTCCCGACGCGCTCGAAGACGAGCGTCCCCTCGGCGGGGTCGACGTCGTAGACGACGGGCGTCGGTACGCCGATCCGGCGGGCAGCGCTCGTCAGCCGCGCTTCCGCCCGCGTCCGCTCGGCTCGGAGCCGCTCGTCAAGCGCCGGGTGGCGGTAGGCTTTCGGCTCGCGCCGCTTGATCACGCGGTCGTCGGCCATCGTGACCGTCGCCTCCGCCCCGCGGATCGTTCCCGAGGCGGTCGGCTCTCTGACGACCGATTCCGCGTCGTCACGCCAGGTGACCGGAACCTCGTCGGGGCGGAAGTTCGGATCGACAGAGGAGTCTGCGATATCGAGCGTGTCGCCGGCGGCGTACATCTTCGCGCCGAGGACGGCGATCATCCCGGCGTTGTCGCGGAGGAAACGCGGTTCGGGGGCGTAGAAGTCCGCGCCGCGCTGCTCGCACATCGACGCGAGCATCGCCCGCAGGCGGTCGTTCTGCCCGACGCCGCCGCCGAGGACCAACTCGTCCGTGCCGGTCAGCGACAGCGCGCGCTCGGCGACCTCTGTCAACATCGCGAAGATCGTCTCCTGGAGGCCCGCGCAGACGTCCTCGACCGGCACGCCGTCGTCGACGGCCTCCTTCGCCGCGGAGGTGATCCCCGAGAAGGAGAAGTCCATCCCCTTGACGACGTACGGGAGGTCGTAGTACTCGCCGTCCGCGGCCCGCTTTTCGACCTTCGGCCCGCCGGGGTGAGACCACCCCAGGTGCCGCGTGAACTTGTCTATTGCATTCCCAACGCCGGTGTCCATCGTCTCCCCGAGGACGCGGTAGCGGCCGTTGTGGTAGCCGAGCAGGTGGGCGTTCGCCCCCGAGGCGTTCAGACAGACCGGCGAGTCGAATCCCGAGCGGTCGCGGCCGATCTCCAGGTGGGCGACCATGTGGTTGACACCCACGAGCGGCACCGACAGCGTCCCCGCGAGCGCCCGCGCCGCGGTGCCGACGATGCGGAGGCAAGGGCCCAGACCGGGGCCGCGGGAGAACGCGACGGCGTCGATGTCGAGGTCGGCGTCTGCGTCGACGTCGCCGCCAGTATCAGCGTCGGACCCTCCCTCTCCGCTATCCGCTGCGCTCGCTGCGGCCCGATCGAGGATCGTCGAGACGACCTCGGGGATGGCCGAACCCATATGCTCGGCGGCCTCGCGGGGGTGAATGCCGCCGCTGTCGGGTTCGTAGGGGTCGGACTCGATGACGACCTCGCCGGTGTCGGTGTCGTACAGCGCCGCACTCGCGGCCCAGGCGGTCCCTTCGATTCCGACGATGCGCATCGAGAAGAGTGTTCTCGTGGCTGTGCGACCGAATCAGGCCTCTTCGGCCTCGGCCTCGGCTTCGGCGTCCTCGTCGGCCTCGATCTTGTTCCGGTCGAGCATGTAGTCCTGCTCGATGTCCCGGGCGAAGTCCGGCGAGTCGTAGACTTTCGCGTAGCCGACGGTCTTCCGCATCCCGAACTTCGTGTCGAGGCCGTGGACGACGACCTCCGCGGAGTCTTTGTTCAGTTTCGCGGCGAGGCTGTCGCGCACGGAGAGCCGCGAGGGCGTTGCGTCGTCGTGAACGATCTCGAACCGGACGTCGGTCCGATGTAACATCGGATTCTCGTCCTCGGAGATGATGTCGATTTCCATGGGTTAGTTGTCCTACCATCCACCCGAAAGGAGTAAAAGGATTTCGAAGGGCGGAAATCGGCGGTGAGACGCGATAGAAGCGGGATTTCGGCGCGACGGGCGAGGCAGTCCGCGGGGGCGCTTGTATTGATCGCGGCGGCGCGCCTCACTTTTCGACGCCGAGGGCGTCGAACGCCTCGTCGACGTCGCCGTCCATCCGCTCCAGAAGCGACCGCATCTCGGCCTTCGCCGCCTCGGTCACCGGAATGGCGACCATCCCCTCGTCCGGTTGACCGTAGACGACGGTGGCACCGAGCGGCGCGGTGAGGACGGCCGGGAGCGCCGCGAGGTCCTCCTCGCCGTCGACGACGATGGTGACGGGCTCGTCGTCGTCGATCGCGGCCGCGAGCGCCGAGAGGAGCGATTCGGAGAGCGCGCCCGGTGGGTTCTCGACGTCGCGGCGGTGTTCGGGCTCGGCGAGCGCCTCGCGGACCTCCGCGTCGACCGCCTCCCGCTTCGTCCGGCCGTCGACGACGGCGACCGCGGGGGCGTGACCGGCCTCCCGGAGGTGGTAGGTGACGACGTCGCCGACGGCGATGATGGGCCGGCCGGCGTCCGACAGCAGTGACTCGGCGTCGGTGTACAGCGTGCCGAACGGCTCTTTGAACGCGCTTCGGAGTTCCTCGGGTAGCGTGAGCATCCCTCAGCGGACTTTCAGCGCGTAGCCGCCCGGTTCGGTCACGTTCATCTCCTCGGCGATTTCGGACTCCCCGGGGTGGGGGATGACCACGTAGCCCGCCCAGTCCTCGGTGAGGCTGCTCGACCCGCAGTTCTCACACGCCTGCGCGTCGCCGTGGTTGATGTAGTGACACTCCCGGCAGGCGAGACGGGACTCGGCCATCTACCCTCCCTCCGCCTCGGTCGTGGCGGTGTTGGCCTGCCGGTCGGCCTCCAGCCAGCCGTGCTTGCCGAGGCCGGGCTGTTTGGCCGTGAGGCCGATCTTCGAGTCCCGCGGGTTGCGCTCGTCGATGCTCTTCGTGACGACCCGGACGCGTACGGAGTCGCCGACGCTCAGCGTCCGGTTCGATTCCGTCGACGCGAGCTGCTGGTTCTCGCCGTCGTAGGCGAGGTATTCGTCCGAGATCTGCGAGACGTGCAGCAGGCCGTCGACCGGCCCGATGCCGACGAAGGCGCCGAACTCGACGACCTCGACGACCTCGCCGTCGACGACTTCCTGCATCGAGGGGTCGAAGGTGATGGCGTCGAACTCCGCCTCGTAGTACACCCCGGCGCGGCCCGGCAGCACCGTTCCCTCGCCGATGTCGTGAACGTCGACGACGGAGACGACGCTGCCGACCTCTTCGTCCATCCGGCCCTCGAGTTTGTCCTGCAGGAGCCGTTTGACCCGCTGTGGCGTCACGTCCGCGAGGTGCCGCGGCGGTACCTCAACTGTGTCTTTGAGTCGTACCCGTTTGTACATACGTTATGGTTCTGTTATCTCCAATGTGTTTCGACCCCTTAAACCGATTACGCGAACGCCACGTTCGAGCAACCGGTCGCGGAGCGGCCTGTCGTTGGTGAGGACGTACCCTCCCTCCCCTTCTGCGAGTTCGACCACCGCGTCGTCGGCGTAGGACTGCCCGGTCTCGACGACCCGACAGCGGGAGACGAGGTCGCGTCCGACGCTCGCGGCCGTCGCCTCCGTGCCGTTGCCGGCCGCCGCGAGCTTCTCTAACTCCGCGACGACCGACCGCGGGACGACGTAGTCGACGTCCGGGCCGAGGAGCCGGTCGAGTTCCTCGAAGACCCTGACGTCGAGTTCGACCGGCATCATCAGCGCGTTTGTATCGAGTATCACTGTCGTCATCTCCGCGTCTGTCTCGTCCACGGATCTCCGGGCCGCGGTTCTCCGGTCCGGGGGTCACCGCGGGGTGGTCGCGTCGGGACCGTCCTCGCTTCGCTCACTGCAGCGTGCCGATGCCGATGAGTCGCCAGCGCGCGCCGACGCGTCGGTTGATCGCGATCTTCGCGCCCGACTCGGCACAGACGGGGCGCTTCAGCGACACTTCGGCCTCGCCCGAGCGGGCGCTGGTGACTGCGCCGACCGTCGTTGCGGTCCCGACGGTGAGCATCAGCGGTTCGCCCGTCGAAATGTCCTCGACCGAGCCCTCGTCCTCGCCGACGATCCGGTCGAGCAGTTCGACGTCCATCGTGAACTCCTCGCGCGTCGGCGGGAGCGTGCCGGGTTCGCCCGCGACCTGGCCGGCGAGGGCGTCGCCCTTCGTGAGGCTCGGGTCCAGTCCCGTGCCGACGCCGCAGAGCCCGCCGGGCGTGACCTCCTCGACGGAGCGCCCGCCGGCCTGCAGCGAGCGGATCTCGGTCGTGATCGGCTGCCACTCCGAGGAGCCGCCCTCCTCGACCTCGCGGCCGGGGCGGATCTCGAGGTCCTCGCCCGTGGCGAGTTTCCCCTGGACGACCGACCCGCCGACGACGCCGCCGGCGAGCTCCTCCCAGGTGGTGCCGGGGCGGTTGATGTCGAACGAGCGCGCCGCGAACAGCCGCGGCGACTTCGTCTCGTCGCGCTCGGGCGTCGGGATCTCTCGCTCGATAGCGTCGATCAGGAGGTCGACGTTGACCTCCTGTTGGGCGCTGACGGGAACGATCGGCGCGTCCTCGGCGACGGTCCCCTCGACGAACTCCTCGATCTGCTGGTAGGACTCGACTGCGCGCTCGCGGTCGACGAGGTCGATCTTGTTCTGCGCGATGACGATGTTCTCGATCCCGATGATGTCCAGCGCCATCAGGTGTTCTTCGGTCTGTGCCTGCGGGACGTTCTCGGTGGCCGAGACGACGAGTACGGCGCCGTCCATAATGGCCGCCCCCGAGAGCATCGTCGCCATCAGCGTCTCGTGACCCGGGGCGTCGACGAACGACACGGTCCGGATCGGCTCGGTCGCCTCGCCGTCGGGACCGGTCTCTTCGACCGTGTAGCACTCCGGCGGGTCGACGTCCGGGACCTTCCGGAACGTCGCGTCGGCGTAGCCGAGGCGGATGGAGATGCCGCGCTTCATCTCCTCGGAGTGTTGGTCCGTCCACGATCCGGACAGCGCCTGCACGAGAGTCGTCTTCCCGTGGTCGACGTGTCCGACGAGTCCGATGTTCACCTCCGGTTGCTGTGTTTGTTGTGTCACCATTAACCTCCTAGAGAGTAATCTTGCGTGCAATTCGCCGCGAGCGACTGATAAACTTGCTGTTCTCCGCTCGCGTCCCGGAATCGAGGCGGTCGAGCGCCGGTCGTCGCGGCGGTCACGTCGGCGGAGTCGGCCCACCTCGTCCCGGTGGAGCGCAGCCGAGAACGCCCCGGTGGAACGCAGCCGAGAATCCCCCGGCGGATCCGGCGCTACTCCGAGAGCGCCCGGACGAGGCTCGTGGCGACGGCCCGCGCCTTCTCCGCGACCGCCTCGGGGACGTCGCCGGTCTCGACCGCCGCGTCGAGTTCGTCGTCGTCGACGCGCTCGACCGTCCCGTCGGGATACTTCACCACGTCGACGTGGAGGTCGACGTACCTGATCTCGTCGGGGAAGCACTCGACCGGGGTGCAGATGTTGACGTAGGTCCCCTTGTGGTCGCCTCCCTCGCCCCGGTAGACGGTCGGATACCACCACCGGCCCTCGCGGAACTTCGTCAGCGCGGTGTCACCCGGTTCCTGGTCGGTGCCGAGCGCGTCGTAGGTGCCGCCCCCGGAGATCGTCCGCGTCACTGCGACGGTGCCGTCCGTGTCCCACTCAGTGACCTCGCCGCGGCCAAGCGAGAACGCTCGCCCGTCGGGCTTGCCGTGCCGGATCGCGACGCGGTCGCCCTCGACGGGACCGAACTGCCGCGTCACAGTCGCGAAGGGGAACTTCTCGTCCCCGAGGGAGCCACAGAGCGCTTCCGCGAGGTCGACGCCGGCGCTTGCGGCCTCGCTCGCGGCTTTCGTCCGGTGGTGGCCGGACATCGTCGCCGTCACCGACCGGCGGGCATCGTCGAGCGCGAAGCGGGACTCGCGGCCGAACCACAGCCACCGGCCGGTCGCGGGGGTGGCGAGGCGACGCGGTGCGGTGTCGGGGTCTGCCTCGACGTCGCCATCGTCGTCGAGTGCCGCAGCGAGGCCCTCAGCGCGCTCGACGGCCCGTTCCAGGGCTGCTTCGAGCGCGTCCATCCCGGCCCGCGTCGCGGCGTGGGACCACTCGATTCCCCAGCCGTCGGGCACCTCGACGGAGAGAAGGTCGGTCATCCCGGCGAGTTCGCGCCCCGCGGCGTCGTCGCGGGTATCGACCGTGACGCCATCGCGCCCGCGGACGAGCGTCGCGAGGCCGGCGTC
This sequence comes from Halobellus ordinarius, assembly GCF_031823395.1. Taxonomy (NCBI): domain Archaea; kingdom Methanobacteriati; phylum Methanobacteriota; class Halobacteria; order Halobacteriales; family Haloferacaceae; genus Halobellus; species Halobellus ordinarius. The sequence continues at coordinate 69,697 of NZ_JAVQKJ010000009.1, read as the reverse complement.
GACACGGATGTCGGTGCCGAGTGTCGCGCGCCGGTCGGCCCACGGCGGCGCGCTCTCTCTGACCTGCACGCGGCGGACGTCGCCCGTCTCCAGGTAGCCCTCGGCGTCGTCGAACGCGAGGAAGGCCTCCGCCTCGCCGAGGTCGCAGATCGCCCCGCCCCCGAGGGTTTCGGTCACGCGGGCCTCGAACACCGCGTCCGGCGGCGTCGGATCCGACCAGGCGAAGGTGTCGCGCCCGACGTCCCGGAGTTCGGCTGCGACCGCCGCGACCGCGTCGTCGTCGCCGTGGATCCCGACCCCCTGCCGGTCGTCCGTGGTCGCGACCGTCGCGTCGTGGCCGCCGTCGCCGAACGCCGCGTCGAACCGCTCGCGGATCGGCTCCGAGGCCTGGACGATCGGGAACCCGGCGTCGCGTAGCAGGTGTGTCACGGCGGTCGTGTAGATCCCACGGACGCGGACACGGGGTGCATCCGCGCGGTCGTCGTCCGGATCAGTCGCCGCGTCGCTCATTGTCGCGCCACCCCCCGGCGGGGCGTCTGCTCGGCCGTCGCGCTCATCGGAGGTCGTCCGCGTCGGCGGCGAACCGGACCCGGCCATCGACAGTCGGTCCGAGCGTGAGTTCTACCACGTCCTCCGAGAGCACCCGGCCGCCCTCGACCGGGACGCCCCAGGTTCCGAAACGGAGGTAACCGCGGAGGTCGCTCCCGTGGGTGAAGAGGTCGAGGAACTCGACGTCGTGTTCGTGGATGTCCCCGCTGCTGTGGGCCATCTCCATATCCGAGTGGACGGCGTCGCGGTCGAAAAAGTCCCGAAGGCGCGCTGCGTCGCGCTCGACCGCCTCTGCGACGAGGTCGGACGCCTCCCGAATCTCCGCCCGCGAGAGGCCGACGTCCCGGAGGGCCTGCTGCGTGCGCTGATCGAAGTGCATTCTGGACGTCGATACGGGCGGCCGGCTTTTTAATCCGTCAGTTCGGTCGTGGAGAGAGGGATCCGGCCCCAGGGAAATCGGCTTCGTATCGCCCGAAAACATTAGCCACCGGGGTCCGAACGAAGCGACAGATGAGCGAACGACGGGATCCGGTCGAGGAGGCCGCGGACGACTCGATGGACCTCTACGACGTCGCGACGTGGGAGGTCCGAACGCGGTTCGATCGTGCCGCCGCGATCACCTGGCGCCTCCTCGCCGGTTCGACACGCCTCGCCGTGGTGCTTCTCGCGTTCCTCTTGCTGCTCGGGATCGGTGGACTGGCGGCGCTGACGGATCCGGAGATCGGACTGCTCACCGCGCTGTCGGCGGTCCCCGCGATCGGGCTGGCGGCGTACGTCTACTCGACGGACGTGACGACGAACGAACCGCTCTCGTTGCTCGTCGCGACGTTCCTGCTCGGCGTCCTGACAGCGAACTTCGCGGCCGTGCTCAACAGCGTCCTCCGGCCGTTCTTCGGGCCGCTGGGGGCGATCGGAATGGTGTTTTTCTTCCTTCTCGTCGTCGGGCCGGTCGAGGAGACGGTGAAGCTCCTCGCCGTGCGGCTCTACGCCTACACGGACGATCGCTTCGACGCGGTGCTGGACGGCGCGGTCTACGGTGCGATGGCCGGACTGGGCTTCGCCGTGATCGAGAACGCCCTGTACATCACCCGACAGCTCCCCAACGGCGGGATGGATCTCGGCTTCGGCCCCGAACTCATCGGCGTCGGCGGCGGCATCACGGCCATCCGCGCGCTTGCGGGCCCGGGACACGTGATCTACTCGGCGATCGCCGGCTACTACCTGGGGCTCGCGAAGTTCAATCCCGGCAACCGCGGGCCGATCGTCGTGAAGGGGATCATCATCGCTGCGCTGATCCACGCCACGTACAACTCGACTGTCGGCATCGGCTCGGCGCTCATCGCCGCCGTGACGGGACTGTCGGGACTGGCACCGTTCCTGATCTACGTGCTGATCTACGACGGCATCTTCGGCCTGTATCTCGTCCGGAAGATCCAGAAGTACCGCGACAGCTACCACGAGGCCCACGCGCCGCCGGCCGACGGCTCGCGGCTCGAATCAGAACTGACGGAATTCGAGTGAGCGGGTCACTTCCCGCCGACGGCGTCGCGGTAGCCCGCGACCATCTGCTCGACGTACTTCGCGACGACGTCGACCTCGACGTGGACGGGATCGCCGACTGATTTCTCCGAGAGCGTCGTCAACTCGTAGGTCGTCGGGATGATCGCGACCCCGAAGGCGCTGGCGCCGCGCTCGGCGACGGTGAGGCTGATGCCGTCGAGCGCGATCGATCCCTTGCCGACGACGTACTGGGCGATATCCGCCGGAAGTGCGAACTCGAAGACCCAGTCGTCGCCGACGCGTTCGATTCCGGTCACCTCGGTCGTCGTGTCGACGTGTCCCTGCACGAGATGGCCGTCGAACCGGCCGTCGGCCGCGAGCGCGCGTTCGAGGTTCACGCAGTCACCCGATTCGACCGAGCCGAGATACGTCTTCTCGACGGTTTCGGCCGCGAGGAACACCTCGAACCACGGGTCGGGCGGCCTCTCGAACGCCTCGACGGTCAGACAGACGCCGCTGACGCTGATCGACTGGCCGTGGTGCAGATCGGCGTACGTCGCGTCGGCGGCACCGGAGGCGTTGGCGTCCGAGTCAGCATCCGCTTCGGCGCCCGTCGCTCCCCCGGAGCCGGGCTCGGCCGCTCTCCCGACGTCGGGCGCGATCCGGAGCCGGCGGCCCCCCTCGTCTGCGGTCGTCTCGACGACCGTCCCCGTCGTCTCGACGATTCCGGTGAACATACCGTAGAGTTGGTCGCAGCTCCGAAAAGCGTCCCGGAACCGGCCCGAACCGACCGCGAGTCTTTTACTCCGAGGCCGCCGAGAGCGCATAATGCGACTGGGAATCGCCGGAACGATCCAGCTGGCCGCGACGCTCGTCTTCGCCGCGCCGGTCGGGATCTTCGGGCTCTCGCGGCTACTCGCGGGCGAGACGCTGCTCGGGGCCGGCCTGCTGGCGGTCGCGGTCGGGATGGTCGCGCTTCCACAGTACCTGACGACCCCGGGCGACGTCCCGGCGGAGATCGGCGAGCGCGTCGTCGGCAGCGTCGTGAAGGCGCCCGAGGACGACGAGGACGCGTAGCCGTCCCCGACGCGGATTCACTTCTGGGGCACGAACGACCGCGAGGCGTCCACGAGCAGGTCGCCGCCGTCGTCGGTGACAACGACGAGGTCCCCGAGTCGGATACAGCCGCGCTCGGCGTCGCACACGCCGGGGGCGACGACGACGACCATCCCCGCTTCGAGGTCGGTGTTCTCGTCGAGCGTCGGCGCTTCGCGTCGTTCGAGGCCGACGCCGTAAACGGACGTGAGCGGGGCGGCCGAGCCGTCCTCCGCGCCCGAGGTCGGGTCGAAACCGAAGGCCGCGAGTTCCGCGTCTGCCTCGCGGGCGACCGTCGCGGGCGTGGCGCCGGGTTCGATGACCGAGAGCGCGGCGTCGAGGGCTGAATCGACGGCGACGTGCGCGCGGCGCTCCCACCCGCCGTCGCTGTCGACGACGAGCGTCCGCGTCAGCGCGCCGTGGTACCCGTGTGGTCCGCGCGGGGCGACAGTGACGCGAATCAGTTCACCACGGGAGAGCGGCCGCTCGGGGACGGTTGGACCGGTCGCGCCGTCGGGTCTCGTCAGCCCGGCGAGACTGGCGTCGGTGCCGACCGAGACCTCGGTGTTCCCCCCGCTCAGAACGCCGTAGTCGGCCAGTTCGGCATTCACCGCCCGGCGGAGTCGCTCGACGGTGAGCGGTTCGTCTTCCCGGCGGAGCGGCGAGGGTTGGTCCCGCTGTCCGTCGGTCTCGCTGTTCTCGGCTGCTGCGAGCACACGCTCGGCCCGGCGGAGTCCGGCGGCGGCCGCGCGCTGAACGCCTCGGATCGCCGCGACCTCGTCGGGCGCTTTCGTCGCCCGCGCGGTCTCGACCGCCGTCGTCGACTGCAACTCGTAGCCCGCGCGTTCGAGGTAGACGGCCGCGTCGTGGGGAATCGTTGCCGGAACGAGGACCGTCCCGCCAGCCCCGTCGCCGAGCAGCCCGTCCAGTGCGGCCGCGGCGCGCACGCCGATGGGGTCACCGAGACGGTCAGTCGCGACCCGACCGTCGAAGCGTTCCGCGACTCGCTCGGCGGGTCCGGACGGCGCACAGAGGACCTCGGTGCCGGCGGTGCGGACGTACGCAGACGACCCCGCCGACAGATCGAGGCCCGTCAGATACCGGAGGTCGGCGTCGAAACGACCGCCGACGGCGACGAAGCCGACCGCGTCGGCGGCCGCGAGCGCGTCGTCGAGAAACGACCGGTCGGTAGCAAGCGAATCAGGACCCGGGAGCGAAGCGGTGGCTGACGAGTCGTCGCGGGCAGTTGCCGATTCAGGATCCGAGTCCGTGTCCGACTCGGAGGCCTCGCGGGCCACCGTCCGGTTACGCGTCGGGTTCCGGCGCGGGCGTTTCGCCCTCCTGGGCCTCCGCCAGCAGCTCCTCGACCGACTGGTCGCGGATCTCGTTGTGCAGGAGGACGCTCACCGGGAGGGTCGGCGCCCCGCTGACGAGGTTTTCGAGGAGGACGAGCCGCTCGCGGGCGCGGGACATTCCGACGTAGAACACCCGGCGCTCGTTGTCGGTGAGAATCGGCACCGGATCGGTCGTGGAGGTAAAGTCCTCGACGCCGGGGACGTCCTCGTTCTCGACGGAGGCGGCCATCTGCTCGACGACCTTCTCCGTGAGGTCGGTCGCGACGAAGACGTGGTCCGCCTCGCGACCCTTCGCGGAGTGGATGGTGCCGACGCGGACGCGGTTGGGATCCATCCCGCGGTACTCGCCGTCGAAGTACGCCTCGACGGAGTTCCGCTGGAAGGAGGTCACCTTCCGGAGCATATCGCCCGCGGCGTCGCCGTCCGGCGCGAACGGTGCGAACTCCGAGATCACGTCGGGGTCGACCTCCAGATCCGTCAGGTCGTCGACGCCCGCCGCCTCCTGGAGTTCGTCGATGCGGTCGAACAGTTCGTCGCGGTCGTTCGCGCCGAACGCCGAATCCTGCAGCATATCCGCGAGTCGTCGCGCCTGGAGCCCGTCGATCGGTTCCTCGCGTTCGAGTTGTTCGATAGCGCGGACGTACTGTGTCAGGCGATCAGTCCACATCCGCTGGTCGGTGAGCGCCGAGAATGGCATCCCAAGCGGGAGGAACTCGTCGATGAACTGGAACAGCTGATAGCGGGCCCGGAACAGGACCATAATCGTCTCGTCGTCGTCGCCCTGCTCGATGGTGTAGCGGACGTTCCGCGCGAGATCAAGCATCGACGGGGAGTCGATCCCCTCGACGGTGCCGCCCTCCTTGCGCGGTCGGAGGTCCTTCTCCTGCCGCTTGTCGATGTGGCGGATTTCGCGGTTGACGACGTTGAGCACCTTCGAGGGCAGCCGATAGGAGTTCGGGAGGACGATGTCCTCGTCGCGCTCGGCGTCGAGCAGCAGATTGGGGTCGGCGCCCTGCCACGCGTAGACGACCTGGTCGTCGTCGCCCGCGATGAGGACCCGCTCCATATGGGGTTTCCACTCCTCGTAGACCTCGTACTGCAGGGTCGTGATGTCCTGGAACTCGTCGATGACGAGGTAGTCGACGTGCGGGACGAGCGAGCGCCCCTGCACCCGTTCGAGCATATCCGCGAAGCCGACGAGGCCGTGTTCGCCCTTGTACGCCCGCCACGCCCGGATGACCTCCGGGACGTCGATCCGGTCGTCGTCGGAGGGCCACGTCGGAGTGTACTTGTTGCCCTCCTGGGCGTTCGGGTCGATCTCAGGCGGGAGCCGGACTTCCTCGACGTTCCACTGGAACGGGACGTCGTACCAATCGGAGACGTCCCGGCGGGTCCGCTGGAGCCACTGGCTCGTGGCGATGATCTTGTTGCCGATCGTCGTCGAGCGGGCAGTTCGGCGGCCTGCGCCGCTGTACTCGTCCTCGAACTCGATGCCGTACTCCTCACAGAACTCCTTTTTGTCGCTCTCGCCGACGACGTCGCCGCGGGAGAGATCCAGCAGTTCGTAGGCTTTCGCGTGCATCGTGGCGACGTTACCCTTCAGCGCGCGCGGCGAGACGTCGCGGCGCTCCGCGAGCCGTTCGCGGACTTCAGCGGCAGCAGCCCGGGTGTACGAGACCACGAGGATGTCGCGGATCGTCACGTCGTCGCGCTCGAGGAGTTCGTCGACCCGATCGAGGAGGGCCGTCGTCTTCCCGCTACCGGGGCCACCGAACAGTCGGGTGACCGACGCATCCGAGTTGCTCATTGAACGTTTTCACGCGCTTGTGGGTGATAAAGGACGTGTTTCGAGGATGTCCGTCGAGCGGGCCGAAAACTGGCGCCGCTACGCTCGGGGATCCCAGCCGCAGACGGTACAGTCGGCGGCGGCGGAGTCGTGGAGCGCCCCGCACTCCGGACACTGTTTCTTGTTATACGACCGCTCCCAGTCTACCGTCTCCGTCTCGTGTCCGCGGTCGTCGAGGAACTGGTCGAACAGTGCGTCGTCGGAGGACGGTGCTGAGGCCATACGGGCTGTGGTATGCGTTACCATTACTTAGTTCTACTGCCGAATATCGGTGGGCAAGAACGGCACGAAGGGGCGGGTAATCGCCGGCTCTGAGGGGGTTTCGGCGCTCGGTATCAGACCGAATCGAGATCGTACAGCGCGCCGTACTTCTCGGTGACGTAGTCGACAAAGGCGTCGGCGGTGAACGGCTCCCCGGTCGCCCGCTCGACGAGTTCGTTGGTCTCGTAGCGGGCGCCGTGGCGGTGGACGTGCTCGGTCAGCCACTCGTGCAGCGCGTCGAACTCGCCGGCGGCGACGTCGCCGTCGAGGTCGTCGATCTCCGCGTCGGCCGCGGCGTACAGCTGGGCTGCCATCGCCGAGCCCAGCGAGTAGGTCGGGAAGTACCCGAAGTTGCCGTGGCTCCAGTGGATGTCCTGGAGGCAGCCCTCGGTGTCCGTCTCGGGGCGGATGCCGAGGTACTCCTCGTATTTGTCGTTCCAGACGGCCGGCACCTCCGCGACGTCGAGGTCGCCGCTGATCAGGTCGCGCTCGATCTCGAAGCGGACGAGGATGTGCAGGTGGTAGGTGAGTTCGTCGGCCTCGACGCGGACGAGGTTGTCCTCGTACACCTGGTTTGCGGCCTCGTACGCTTCACGCGGGGTCACGTCGGCAGCCTGCGGGAACTGCTCGACGAACGTCGGCAGGAAACTCTCCCAGAACGCCTGCGAGCGGCCGACGTGGTTCTCCCAGAGCCGCGACTGGGACTCGTGGACCGACAGGTCGCGGTCCTCGCCGAGCGGGGTCCCGTAGGCGTCGTCCGGGAGCCCGAGCGTGTACGTCGCGTGTCCGAACTCGTGGACCGTCGAGAGCAGCGAGCCGAGCGGGTCGGACTCGTCGAACCGCGTGGTCACGCGGGCGTCGAACGTCGTCCCCGACGAGAAGGGGTGCGGCGCGGTGTCGAGGCGGCCGCGCTCCCAGGGGTAGCCGAGTGCCGAGAGGACGTCCCGGCAGAGCGACTCCTGCTCGTCGGCTGGATAGGCGCCGAGCGACGTGAACGCGTCCGTCGCGAGGTCGACCTCCGAGGTCCGGATCTTCTCGATCATCGGAACGAGCGTCTCCCGGAGGTCCGCGAGAATCGCCTCCGCACGCTCCAGTGAGAGACACGGCTCGAACTCCTCGAACAGCACCTCGTAGGGGTCGCGATCGGGATCGACGTGCTCGGCGTACTCGCGCTTGAGTTCGACGTGCTTCCGGAGAGCGGGCGCGAACGCCTCGAAGTCGTCCTCGGCCTTCGCTTGCTTCCACGTCGGCAGCGCCTCCGAGGCCGTCTCGGAGATCTCTTCGATGAGGTCCGCCGGGACGGCGACGGCACGCTCGTGTTTGCGCTGGATCTCGCGGACGACCGCCGCCTGTTCGTCGGTGAGATCCGCTCCGTCGAGTTCCTCGAGCGCGTCGGCCACCGCGTCGTCGACGAGCAGTTCGTGCGAGAGCGACGAAAGTGTCGAGAGTTGCTGCGATCGGGCGGGGGTTCCGTCATCGGGCATCATCACCTGTTGATCCCACGAGAGGATCCCGCTCGCCGAACGGACGTTCGCCACTCGGCGGTACGCCGCGAGGAGGTCGTCGTAGGCGTCGGGTGTGTCTGTCGCCATCGTCGTAGCCCTGGTGACCCGCGGGTATCAAGCCGACGGCTGGGGTCGGAGAGTCGGGGTTTTCCAAAGGTCTTTGCCCCTCGCGCCGCTAGGACGCATCGATGGACGACGCCGTGCAGGTCCGTGATGCCGCCCGGGAGGCGGTCGAGGACATCGAACCCGATCGCCTCCGCGACGTGCTGGTCGACCGTCTCTCGGACGCGCCGATGACGCCGGCCGTGCTGGCGCTCGTGAGCGCCCGTGCACCCGAAACCGGCGTCGAAACGGACACCGACGGACTCGCCGAGCGCGCTGCGGGCGTGCAACTGATCTACGAGGGCCTCCGGCTCACCCGCTCGCTCTCCCACGACGAACCGTGGGACCGACTCGACGACCTCGACGTCGCTGGCGACATCGACGCCGACATCGACGTCCTCGCCGCAGACGTCCTCGTCTCGCGAGGGTTCTATCTGCTCGCCCGGACCGACGCCGCGGACCGCGCCGTCGAGGTCGTCCGCGCCTTCGGGCGGAACCAGACGCTCCGCCGCGCGGAAGGCGCGGACGTCGACTCGCTCGACCGCACGCTGGAGGCCGACGTCTTCGCGCTCGCCGTCGTCGCCGGGATGACGGCCGTCGGCGCGACGCCCTCCGCGGCGCTTCTGGACTACGCGGCCGAACTGGGTCGCGACTGCGACGTCGACGGCCGCCTCCAGCCGGCCGACGTCGCCTTCTCGGAGGCCACTGCGGAACGGCTCGCCTCGCTGTCGGCCGGCGGCGGCGACGACCGGGTACCCTCCTCGGCGACCGACTCCTGATACTGATTACTCTCACTTTTACCGCTGAGTGCCACCCCCGTTGGCGGCGTTCGGCGGGAAGAGACGAGAGTAATCAGTATGAGTTTCCGGATCTCGGCCCTGCCGGATCGACACACGGGGCGCCGTGAATCGAAACGCCTAAAGACGAATCCGGGCTACGGAGAAACGCGCCTGGGTAGCTTAGCGGTAAAGCGCGTCCTTGGTAAGGACTTGGTCGATATTAGGGACGCGCGGTTCCCTTTCGGGGGATTCAGGCCCTTACACCCCATTTTGCGCTTTCTCTGAAAGAGAAAAAAGGTGTAAGCAAATGGTCGAAAACGCTAAGCGACGAACAGGCCGCAGTATCGTGCTTTCGAGTGTAACTCAGGGACAGAGCGCACACGCTCCAAGTGTAACCCAAGGGGAGTGGCTATCTCAGGTGTGGGGGCTTCAATGACCTACCAAGACGACCCTCTCGATAACCTGCCCTCGAATGTTGATGACGATGAGGGCATCCTTCCAGCACCCGAACCTATCGACTTCCCATTTCCTCTCGTGAGCAAACGGACGAAGGAGGACTTGGAGAAGTTCGGTGTCAACGTCGCGGAGGACTACCGCGATTTCAAACAAGAGGTGCTGACGTGGCTCGCCACCTACGGGAAGAACCCCGAGAAGGGCGAGGGACTGGCCGATACCACGCTGAAATCCACCCACTACAAGCTGGAAACGGTCTTCCGATGGCTGTGGGACTACGAGGAGCGATATACGACGGAACTCACTCCGGCGGAGGCAGACCGATTCATCCGGGTCTTGAATATGTCCGACTCGATGATTGATTCCAGCGTCCTCCACCACCTCAAGGTCATCAAGCGGTACTTCAAGTACCACAACCGCACTCAGGGAACGGATTGGGAGTGGGAACCCGACCTCGACCTCAGTCAAGCGACCGGCGAGGAACGTGACTACCTGCATCGAGGGGCGTTCAAACAGTTATACAGCGCCGCCCTCGAATACGGGTCAGTCAAGAGTTACCACTCGGTGACGCCCGAGGAGCGCGACCGCATCAAGACTTATCTCGCCCGGCTGGAGGGCGTTCCAAAAGAAGAAATTGGCCCCGATGAGTTCCGCGAAGCAAACTCGTGGAAAGTTCCGTCGCTAATCGCGGTCACGCTCGATACCGGGCTTCGGCCCATCGAGGTGGGGCGAGCGTCGGTGGATTGGGTGAATATTGAGGCTCACGAGTTGAACATCCCAAAGGAAGAATCGACAAAGAACGAGTCGAACTGGAATTGCACGTTGAAGAACCGGACGGTGAACGTCCTCGAACGGTGGCTCGATGAGCGCGCGACTTACGACAAGTATGAAGGTCGGGATGAGCTGTGGCTCACAAAGAAGGCCACAAAGTATAGCTCGAAGTCGTGTAATTACCTGCTGAACCGGCTCATCGAGGAGGGGAACATCCCTATTCCGAAGAACAAGGACGTGACGTGGTACTCGATTCGGCACGGAGTGGCGACTCATTGGGCAAATCACGTTGGGCCACACCACGCTAAGGAGCAACTTCGTCACAAGAGTGTGACAACGACGATGAAGTACCTGCACTCAGACTCCGAGACTCGGTCTTCAGCAGTAGAACAAATCTGGTAAACTGAGAGAACACGGTTCCTGCGCACCGGGTTTCTAAATTTATACTGGGTGTTACTTTCGACAACTAAATAACTATTTAGACGGGCTGTTGTGGGTTTTCGGCCAAGTTTTAGGGTCGTCAGTACTATCAGTCAAATAATCTGAAATGACCACCTCCAAAGAGGAGCTAAGAGAGCGGTTGGCAGGCTTAACTGAGGAATTGGTAGGCGTTGTTGAACTTGACCAACGTCAAAAACGAGCAGTCCGGATTTCGGAGCTAAGAGAACCTGATGAGCCAAACTACAATATTGATAGGTTAGGACTCTGGAAGCCTGAATTTGATTTGGGAGAATTAAGAAACCGAGATGAAATAATTAACATAGCTAATTGGTTATACGAGGAGGGGCGTGGATACAGACCTTGCACAGACGACCTTCCAAGCGATTCTGAAGTATCATATCTGCCGTATCCAGAGGAAGATAATGGTACAAAGAGAGACGAAATCGTCGATGCATACGTTGAAGATATTGCGAAGTTCGTGAACAAGGTTATCGCGTATATTGGCCCCTGTGATAAACCAATTACCGAATATAGTGAACCAAGGGATGCATTTGAAAGCGCATTCAGTGAATTCTTTGATTGGCGATATGAAGAAAAACTTGAAACGGAAATCGTCATTCCCCTGTTGAATTTTGAAGGAGATTTTGACAGCGTAGAGCTTAGTACAAATGTCGAGTTCTTCAAGAAAAAATCGCATAAGCCGGAGAATATTGCAGACCATCTCCTCAGTGAGGAAGAAAAAATAGAAGACCTTGAAATTTCCAGAATGACTGAAGCAGAGTTGGGAGGTGTTTTTAGTAATAAGCCGAGGTCTCATTGGTTCCCATTTCCTTCTCACAAAATCAGATTTCGCCTTACCGGGTTGGGGGCTCATCCGGGTGCAGTACAGGACATCGCCCAAAGTATTGTTACTGCGATACGTCTTGTGCAACCAGAAGGAAACCTCGGGGTTGATGATGGCTACAAGTTAGAACGCGATTGGAAATTCTACAGAACAGGAATCTATGACCAGACGGTGACCTATAGTTGCCGCTCTCTTCCAGAGCCACTAACATACTCAGCCTACAGTCAAAGTCAAAAGAGCGGGCCGATTCGAGGATTGTTTGAGAAAATCGAATTTAGTGAGGATGACGCTCAGAAGTTTAAGGAATTTTGGGGAGAATATAGTGCATTAATTTCGTCAGCACAGAGGGAGGGTAAGTTTGAAATTCCGCTTCACAGATTCAATTTGATTTATGAGCGTAATCGTATTGACGACCAAATTATAGATAGCATCATCACAGCAGAATCCACTCTTGGGCGGGATGTGAATAGTAATGAGAGAGTGATATTCGCATCAAGAGCGGCCTATCTCCTTAGAGGTTCTCACAACCCATCTTATGTATATAATCTACTTGATACAATATACAATGCAAGAGTAGATGTAGTCCATCGAGGGGAAGAAGTTGGTTCAAGAACTGTTGAGTACGTCGGAGAGGGCAGTGTGGAAGAGGTTGAGTTGGAAGGTCGAGAGCTAATTGAAGAATCCTGTGACATTTTGAGTAGTGTTATTCGTGAATATTTATCTCGGTATGTTGGTGGGCAGAATATCACTGAAACAAACAGAGATGAACTGAATGAGGAGATGACCAATTTCCTAACTCAGAATCCTTCAGTATTGGCTCATCTACTTGATAATTCATTATCCATTGGCTCACTTGTGAATAGGGACGAGAGTTGAGGTAACATCAAGAAAGCCGGTGCGCTTAGAGGAGCTAAGCAATCTCGATTTGTTTGATGGCACGTTATGGTGAGACACGCCCGGTGGGTTTCATCACATTCTTATACGGCTGTGTAGTAGAATCGAGTGCAGAAGGCGGAAAATGGGTGTACGTACCCGCATCGTGCCTGGGTAGCTTAGCGGTAAAGCGCGTCCTTGGTAAGGACGAGACCGGGGGTTCAAATCCCCCCTCAGGCTTTCAGGGGTTACACGGTTTCTCTCCCCATTTTACGCTGTTCTTATGAGAGAAACAAATGTCACTCAAGAACGCGCCCTTTTACTACACGGGCACCCCGACGCCGTCTTGCGATTCGCATAGTTGTCAGGACACCATAACGTCCGCCACCACGCCGTACAGCGATTCGAGTTTGGAGGTCGGTCTATGAACCCGTCCGACCCACTCGACAACCTCGGCGGTGGAGACACGATGAGCGGAGAGATTCCGCCCGCACCCGAGGACTACGAGTTCACCTACCCACTTGTGAGCCGACGCTCCGAGGAAGACCTCGGGGAGTTCGGGATGAATATGGTGGACGATTACCGTGACTTCAAGCACGAACTCCTGTCGTGGCTCGCTCACTACGGGAAGCATCCCGAGAAGCGCGAGGGACTGGCAGACTCGACGCTCGAATCAACCCACTACAAACTTGAAACTGCGTTCCGCTGGCTGTGGCAACACGAGAATCAGTACACCACGTCGTTCACGCCCGACCACGCAGACAAGTTCATTCGCGTGCTGAATCAGTCGAAGGGGATGATTGACTCGACGGTTCTCCACCACGCGAAAGACATTAAGCGGCTGTTCAAGTTCTACAACCACGCGCGTGGGAAGGACTACGAGTGGGACGTTGAGATAGAACTCTCACAGTCGAACGGCGGGGACGAACGCGACTACCTCCGACGTTCTGCGTTCGAGCCGCTGTATCAAGCCGCGCTCGAATACTCCTCGGTGAAGAACTATCACTCGGTATCGCCCGAGGAGCGCGACCGGCTCAAGATATTCGTCTCACAGCGACTCGGTATCCCGAAAGAGAAGGTCGGCCCCGAGGAGTTCAAAGAAGCGAACTCGTGGAAGTACCCCTCGATAATGGCGACCACGCTGGATACCGGACTTCGCCCGATTGAGGTCGGACGTGCGAAAGTCTCGTGGGTGAACTTGGCGGATGAGGAGTTGAACATCCCGAAGGACGAATCCACGAAGAACGACGCAATCTGGAACTGCTCGCTCAAGAGTCGGACGGCGAAGACCTTGGAGCGGTGGCTCGATGAGCGCGCGTCTCTCACCAAGTACGACGACCGAGATGAGTTGTGGCTCACACAGAAAGCGACACAGTACGGCTCGAAGTCGTGTAACGCCCTGCTCTCTCGGCTCATCGAGAACGGCGACGTTCCGATACCCGAACACAAGGACGTGACGTGGTACTCCATTCGGCACGGAGTCGCTACTTATTGGGCAAATCACGTCGGCCCTCATCACGCCCGCGAGCAACTTCGACACTCCAGTTTGAACACAACGATGAAATACCTACACTCGGACGCGGAAACGCGCAACAGCGCGGTGGAGCAAATTTGGTAGGTGACTACTCACTCAATCGGCGGTCGTAGGTCACGCCAGCGAAAATCAGCCGTCTCCTCATTTTCGAGTTCGATTCGATAAATCACCGCATCGCGGTCATCGCCCGTAACTTCGCTCACTTCGTCCTCCAGAACGTCAATCACTCTCCCGTGTAGCCCGTGGTATCGGTCGTGGTCGGGGTCGGTCGTATCGGGTATGTCCACACGCACGCGGTCGCCCGTGGTGAATCCGCTCATTCGCGTTGATTTGCGATGAGGCGGGGGCGTAGTTAGTCCTTCCTCACCTCCGTCCACTCACACCCACACGCCTCACAGGTGTAGTGTTCCTTTGTAACGGTCGGCTCGTCCTTCTCGAACATCCACACGTCGCTGTCGTCGCCACAGCGCGGGCAATTTTCCTTGGTCTTCCAAGCGACAGGCATCGGGTTACTCGTCGCGTTCCTTTCGCTGTTCTATCTCTTGCTCATAGACGCGGTCGGGGTCGGGTTCCGGTTCCGGCTCGTCGTCGCCAATATCCCCGAGGTGTGCGGGGTCACGTTCGAGCGCCATTATCGTTCCTCCGGTAACTCGTAGCACGCGAAGCAGGGGAGCGAATCAGCGCCCGGCCCCGGACACCACTCCTCGCCGTTCGGACACTCCTCGCGTTCGGCTTCGATGACGCCCGCGCCGTCCTCGCGTCTTTCCTCGGCAATCACACCACCGTCAGCACGCAGGCGTTCCGCGAGTGTCGTGGAGTCCGTTCCTTCGCCGTCCACGGTGGGGGTTGGACAGTCCACAGCCGTTTGCAGAACGACCGGGCCGCCGATTGTAGCGAGCGCGACCTTGTGCTTGCAGTCGTACTCCTCGTTATACTTGTCAGCCGGACACTCGCACTCGGCAGGAACGAGAAGCCCGTCGCGGTCTTCGACGCCGACGAGATACGAGTGGTCGTCTTTCTCGTATCCGTAACTCGCGTTCGTCACCCGGACGAGGTGGGGCGCTTCAACAGCGAACTCCCACGCTTCCCATCCCACGCGCTTCGCGGTCTTCGAGCCGTAGTTCAGTTCCTCAACGATGCGCTTATCAGCCGTCGTAGTGCTATCTTCCATTGGCTTTCTCTCCACAGAAGGCCGCCGTCCGGTGTTCCAAGCACCGGGCGTTTTCCGAACTTCCACGCCCCAAGGGAGGCGACCTTCTCACCTATTCCTACGACGGTACTTGTGATAAGTCTTCCCGTTGTATCTCGAAGGAATAGGAGAAAACCTATCCCTCGTCCGTGTGTACGCACAATTATGACCGACAATACATCCCGTCCACGCGGGGAAGGGGGCGAGTATGTGGAGGAAATCACGCCCGATGATGCACTCGCAGTTTTCACAGACAACGAACCACTTACCGCGAAAGAGGTCGCGGAGGAACTCGGCGTAGTTCGACGGACAGCCTACAACAAACTGAGCGACCTCGAAGAACGGGGCGACCTCCGAAAGAAGAAGGTCGGCTCACGAGCGGTAGTGTGGTGGCGACCTGAGTGAGCAAACGAATCAAGAGCGCGATGAGGCCGGGCGTAAGTTCTGCGGTGGGTTAGAATCCATCAGAACCTTAGCGATATTGAAGTCCACAGCAGAACCCCACACTTGGCCCATATCCCCGCCTCATCGCACCCCAACTTATGAACTACACTACGGTCGGCGCGCACCGGTTGGCACACGGCGGGCGAGCGCGAGCGCAGGCTTACGTAACCCCGCGTGAGAAATATCCCACTCAGAGATGCAGTTTTGGGTGAATGGTATGCGTCCATAGACTCTCGACAGGGGAGCGACCTCGCGTCAAAGGAAGTTCGACAGCCCCCAAATTCTCGACACCGAGCGTATCCCAAACGTGAGTGTATGGAGAGTATGCAAGTTCGTGATTACTCATTTTCTTGTCGTCTCACCAGTAAGTGCCTATATCTCCAACTACAACGACTGGCTCGCAGACGGTCGCCGAGAAATCAAGGAGCGGCTAGAGGACGGCGATGAGGAGTATCTTGAGTATCTGAAAGAGGAGTACCCCTACGTCTATTGGGGATGGGAGTTCACCCCGGAACCACCCGAGGAAGTCGCGAGAGAGTTGAAACTGGAGTAGTATAAAATTCACAGGATACTAAATTATCTGGTAGTTTGGATTCTGGTACCATCGCCGCACTCACGACCGCGAGGGATGCCGCGATGAGGCGGGCGGTTGAGCCGGTACATCGCGTTGCCACTCTACAGGTTGCCATACTGTCTGACATTCTCTGTAGGGCGTTCAGGAACTGTCCAAACGTGTGTGTACCCACTCCAAGGTGCAACCCTGTAGTACACTACGGAACTGTATCCCACAGAGTTGTACCGTGAACAGTTCACATTCAACTCAAAGGTCTATATCTACAGTAAAATCTGTTGTATAAGCCCCGCCTCATCGCATCGAACTTTACGAGTTTAATTATGAGATGTTGATGAGGAAGCACTCAGTAGCGGCCCATAGTACCGACCCATAGATGCGGCACACCGCAGGGCGCACGCGTGGGTATCTGTGAACCCGCTCGTCCGCCAACCCCCACAATCCAACACACGGCCACAGGACGCCCGTAGAGCCACCCGACACAACTCCGAGAGGGATGCATCGTATCGAGAAAATAAACCGCACTGTGGGCCTACTGTGGATTCCGTAGGGGTGGCACCAGCCCCAAATAGATAATAAATCTGGTAGTAAATCAGAATGATACAGAAAATATCACAAATCGTCCTCAGAGAAAATCAAGCGGGTGCTATTCTCCTCAAGCCAACGCGAGTGTTCCTGATACTCCGGGTCGTGTTCCCCAACGAGTGACCAGAACGAATCATTGTGATTCGACTCTCGAAGGTGAGCCAACTCGTGAATCACGATGTAGTCCACTATCTCCTGAGGGGCCATCATCAGTCGCCAGTTCAGCCCGAGTGTTCCAGTTGTAGAGCAGGAACCCCACTTCGTTCGTTGGTTTCGTATCTCAATCTTCTCGTACTCTACGTCCATTTGCTGAGCGAAGTACTCTGCACGTTCCTCGAATGTCTCACGCGCCTTGCGTCGGTAGAGCGTTTCGAGGGCACGCTTCACCGACGTATCCTCAACGTGGTGTTTCGCCAGCCGTAGCGTGTCCTCAGTAACGTCCGATGACGGACGGCGCTCCACCACGACTTCACGCTCGGAGCCAAGATACGGGAACACTGCGCCCTCCTCGTACTCTCGCTCCGGAATCTGCTCGCGATACGTGTCATACTTCTCTTTCTTCTCCACAACCCACACCGCGTTCTCTTTGAGCAGTTCCTCGGGATAGGCTTCGTCCGATTGTGGAACGATGACCGTGACGCCGTGAATGTCCACGTCGATGCGCGGCTCGGTCGCATCGTCACTCCGCCGGAGTTCGTACTCGACGGACTGGCCTAATAACTCCACCCTCCGCCGTTGGGTCTTAGCCATTGTTCTGTATGAGGTAGTTCCGCACGTCGTCAACGAACCCGTCGTCATCTTGGATGAGGTGGCCGAGGTCGTGTTTAACTACCAGCACATCCAATAGGATACGCTCAATTTCCGCGATGGTCTGTTGGTTTGTTTTCCACCCGGAGTAGCCACGGTCAACACGCTCGCGGAACTGCGAGACAATCTCCTCTGCGACTCTCTCCGCCTGCTCATCGGACTCTATTGCGTCCGGCGTCTCCTCGGTCAAGTGCGTGTAGATGGCGAACTCGGCGGCTTCCATCCCCTCCTCATCGGCTTCCTGTTCGACCTTCAGCACCTCCTCCTCGACAGATTTCAGGGCTTCAACCGCCTCGGGGTCGCTAATCTCCTCGCCTTGCCATCGCTCAACTATATCTGTAACTCGTTCACTCAGTCGCTTGTACCGAGGATTCTGGTTCTCGCGTGGGTGAAGGTGTTCACGGGTCGCGTGCGCTACCTGCGAGGCTTTGACGCCGGGATTTTCTAACCCCTCTACGTCTTCAAGGTATTCCTCCCCAAGTTTGTACGTCGGGAAGTCCCGCTTGATTTCGGGAATATCGACGTGTTTGTTGATTATCTCCCTCGTTTTCTCGCGCATCTCCTCCTCGGGGTCGTCGTCGCCCGAGGTCGTGCGCTTGAACGCGACGTGAATCCGGCTCAGCCACTTATACTCGCGCTCAATGCCCTCACTTACCAGCCGCCCATCCGGTGCGACAGCCTCGTAGAGATTCTGGAGCCGTCGGAAGTTCTGCTTGAACTCACGGCGTTCCGGGTGCGTACTGACACGTTCGACGGCTTCGGAGGTCGCCTCCTGCGTATCTTCTTTGGGAATCCCATCGAAGATACTCATTACGCGCTCCACTTGCTCCACGAGGTCGTCGTAGAGTTCGTCTTTGTCGCGGGCGGCATACGCTTTAGTCTCGGCGTCGTAGTCGAGTGCTTCGTCAATGTTCTCGAAGACGCCTTGGAAGTCTACAATCTCGCCGTTCTCCTTACCAGCGGCAGGCCGGTTCGTCCGAGCGATAGCCTGCATTAGGTTGTGGTTCTTGAGGTTGCGGTCGAGATACATCGTTTTCAGAATCGGCGCGTCGAACCCCGTCAGGAGCATATTGTGGACGACGAGGAGTTTCGGATTCACCTCCTCTTTGAACGCCTTGACGATACTGTCACGCTCCTCGGAGTCCGTGTGGAACTGCTTGATTAAGTCGGAGTCGTCTTTAGTCGAAGTGTAGAGTACTTCCACCTCCTCATCGCCCCTTCGACGGCGTAGACGCTCGCCATACATCGCCGCAGACCGGCGGCTTGGGGTCACTACCATCCCTTTCCAGCCGTTCGGGGAAACGTGGGTGTCGTAGTGCGTGTCGATTTCTTCGACGGCCTTCTCTACGCGCGGTTCGATTTCTGCGAGCGTCGTCGCCGTGACGTTCTCGCGGATTGCCTCGCGCTTCTCGTCGGTCGTCATTCCACGAAACTCCTGCTCGAACTCCTCATCAAGCCCCGCTTCGTCAATGTCCCACTCCATCTCGTGCCGGAGCGTGAAGTAGACGGGGAGAATCAGGCCGTCGTCGATACCCTGCTTTACCGAGTAGCGGTGGAGGTAGTCCTCACCCTCGGGAGAGAACTCGCGGAACGTGTTGCGGTCTTCGTGGCGTTCCCCCTCACGAACAGGCGTGCCGGTAAACCCGAAGTGGTAGCAGTTGGGGAGTGCGGCATCGAGGCGACTCCCGAGGTCGGCCTCCATAAATCGGTGCGCCTCGTCGCTCATCACGATGACCTCGTCGTTCCCTTGCACGTCGGGGTCAACGTCCTCGAACTTCTGGATGGTCGTCAGAACCAATTGACTACTCCCCTCCTCGATGAGACGCTGGAGGTGGTCGATACTCTCAGCCTCCGTCCATTGCTCCAGCGAGAGATTCGCCAGTTGGTCGCGCATCTGGCTGTTCAACTTGTCCGTGTCCACAATGACGAACACCTGCGGGTTGCGGGCAACTGTTGGCCGTGAGAGCAGGTTCTCGGCGGCGTACAGCATCGTGAAGGATTTGCCCGACCCTTGTGTGTGCCAGATGAGGCCGCGGTTGTGGTCGCCCTTACGGACGCGGTCGAGGATTCGATTCACCGCGTAGTACTGCATATATCGAGGGACGATTTTCGCGTCTCCACCGGCTCGCCGCTCGTAGAACACGAAGTTCTTCAGCAGGTCGAGAATCGAATCGGGATTACACAGCGCCTTGACCGCCTGCCTCATCGCATTGTCGTCCTCGAACTCCTCCGGGGCGTCGTTCCACGGCTCGTAGAACTCCTTTGGAGCGCCGACCGCGCCGTAGCGGAGTTCCATCGTATCGGCGGCGACGTTGAACAGACCGGGAACGAACAGCCGGGGCACGTCCTCCTCGTAGTCTTTGAGGTCACGGACGGCGTCGTGCCAGTCGTTATCCTGCGCGAGGCTCTTGAGTTCCATCGTCACGAGCGGAATCCCGTTGACGAACAGATTCACGTCCGGACGGATGGTCGTCTCTCGGGAGACAGAGAACTGGTTCACCGCGTGGAAGCGATTGTTCTCGGGGTTCTCGTAGTCAATGAGGTCAACGTAGATTGTGTCGGTCGCGCCGTCATCGCGCTGGACATTGAATGTCTTGCCCTTGGTGAGCAACTGGTAGAACGCGCGATTGCCATCCATCAGGTTCTCGGCGTCGAGGTCGCGGCGGAGGGAGGAAACGAACTTATCGACGTTGTCCTCGGTCACGTCCTCGTTCAACGCGACGACCTGCTCGGCAAGGAGGTTCCAGTAGATGACCTCGTGGCTGTCGCGCTCGTAGGCCTCATCGAGAACGTTCGCACCTCGTCCGCCGTCCTGTCCGTGCGTCTCCCACCCGACGCCGTCGAGCCACGAGAGAAGCGAGCGTTCGACGCCGCTCTCGGATGGGATGCTAACCATACTGTGCGATTTCCTCGGGTACCTCTATGTTAGTGTCGGTTGTTCGGACTGTTCCTGAGAGGAGGTCTTGCATTAGACCGCGTTTGAGCCGCTTCAGGCGTTCTTTTTCGTTCGTGTTTGTCTCAATCGTCCTCTCTATACTCTTTAGAATGTTCACCATCTCCTTCTGTTCATCAAGAGGGGGGACAAACACCTCGAACTTCTCAATCATAGATTGGGAGATGTTCTGCTGGTGAGTTCCGGCGCTAAGAGCGGTGAGTTGTTTCTTCCGGTGGATGAGTTGCTGGTGGAGGAGGTAGGAGTCCATCTCTGACTTGTCGGTGACGATTCCACAACAAGCCTGATTCATAGCCGCCTCCATTCCTAACCGGCCATTCTGCCCTAATGCACCGCCGTACATCGCAAACACGACTGTTCCCTCTGGGAATAGTTTAGCCGCTGATTCGTCCAGTCCCTTCGCTGTTATTGTAGTTTTAGCAGAATCTACTAATCCGCTATTCAAGTCGTCTGTTTTGACCCACTCAATATCTCCTCCATAGTACTCCTCCTTGCCTGTATTTGGAGTTCCACCGGAACCAATTCGGTCTGCTATCTCACGTACTGGCTTAACCTCCCAACTGGCCGGGATAGTGCCATACTTCGTCTCTTGGAAATCATCATAACCACGAACTCCACGAGAGAATAAATCCTGCATCGCCCCTTCTCTCAGGCGTTCTGTTTGTGTTATGACCTCCTCAGTCTTCTCAATCGCCCGGTCAACCGTGTAGAGTACGGTGGCGATTTTGCGCTGTTCGGGGAGTGGTGGGAGTGGAACGGGTTGCAGGTCAAGTCGAGTTTTCGAGAGTTCGATTTGACCCGTCGAACCATTCACACACATTGAGTAGAGAAGTGCTTGACCGAGATGGCTCTCCAAAAAGTACCGGTGGAAGTACGGATTTAGTTCATCATCAGTCCGAAGAAGGGTGACGTGAGAATCTATTGCACGCCGCTTGTTATCTGGATAGACCTGTGCCCGTCCAAGCGTACCTTGCCCGGTTGAGTTCAGAATTACGTCCCCTCTCTGTGGAAAGTATTTGTCTTTCCAGTCTTCTCCTACGTCTTCATCCAGGTAACGGAGATTCTCAAAATGCCACCCATCCCAATAAATGCACTCTTGATTGATGACTGGAATACCGTCATCATCGTATGTTGGTTGTTTTCCTCGCGTGATTAGCCTCTTTATGTCACCGAGACGTTTTGCGCTCCACTCACCCGGAGTTGATAGCGTGAACGGCCCAAATTGCTCCTGGTCTAATGTCTCGGTATCCGTGGCTGACTCCCTAGAGTCATCTCCCTCGGCGTTCACGAACTCATCTAACGTGGCATCCTCACTCATAGTCCAACGCCTCCATATGCTGACTCATCTGCGACTCAATCTCATTCCTTTCGTCCTGCAACGCGCGTAGTTTCGCCAGTTCTTCCTCCAACTCAATGTCCTCCTCCGGTTCGGTCGTATCGACGTACAGCGCGATGTTGAGGTTGTAGTCGTTCTCTCGAATCTCATCAAGCGATACCGCCCGGCTCACGCGCTCCTCAGTCGCCCACTCGCGGAAGTTCCCAACGATGTGGTTAAGCCCCTCCTCGGTGAGTTCGTTCTGGTTCGATAACTCCTCGTAGAATGCCTCGTCTGCGGCGTGAATGAACTGCACCTCGTCCTCGCGCTCGGCGGGCTTGTCCGTATTCAACACGAGGACGGCGGAGGGAATCGAGTTGTTCTGGAACAGGTTCTCGGGAAGCCCGACGATGGCCTCCACCATATCGTTCTCCAGCATTGGTTTCCGATACCGTTGCTCGTGCTTGCGGAACAGCACGCCGTGGGGAATGACGATAGCGGCCTTACCCCCCGCCTCATCGCGCTCGGGACGCTTGAGTTGCTTCGCCATATGCATAATGAAGGCGTAGTCCCCTCGGTCAGCACGCGGGAGTTTCTTGTGCCAGTCGAACCGGCCATATGGGTCGTCTTGGAGGTCATCTTTCGCCCAATCCGCCGAGAACGGGAAGTTAGCAAGGACGCGGTCGAAGCGCGTGAGTTCGTTCTCCTCGTCGTCCGTGAACGCGGGACTCGAAAGGGAGTCCTCTCGCTGTATCTCCCCATCAAGGCCGTGGATGGACAGATTCATTTTCGCAATAGCCGCAATATCCGGGTTGATTTCCTGCCCGGTGAAGGTCATCTTCGTCGGGTCGCCGCCCTGCTCCTCGCGGTAGTACCGCGCGGCCTCGATGAGCATCCCACCCGAGCCGACTGTCGGGTCGTGGAAGGTCATACCGTCCTCGAACTCATCGACCAGTCGCACGCAGAGATTGACGATGTGGGGCGGCGTAAAGAACTGTCCGCCGGACTTGCCTTCCTCCTCCGCGAAGTGGCGTACCAAGTCCATATATGCCTCTCCGAGCATATCCGGGGGCACGCTGTCGCGGTCGAGGTCGTGCTTCGACAGGTGTTCGACGAGTTTCCCGAGCCGGTCGTCATCGAGCGCGTCGGCGTCGATGTAGTCCGCACGGAAGACGCCCGTTAGTTCGGGGTTCTCCTCGGTGAGCGCGTCGAACGCTTCGTTCAGGGCTTGGTCAACGTTGTCCGAGACGGCGCGAATGTCCTCCCACAGATAGCCCTCGGGGACAACGGGAATGTCGTAGAGGTTGTTCCGACGTGCGAAGTCCTCGCCGTACTCCTCGACGTTCTCGGCGTACTGTTTCTCGAACTCGTCGGAGATGGACTTGTAATAGACGAGCGGGAGAATGTACTCCTTGTAATCGGTCGGGTCAACAGCGTCACGGATTATGTCGGCGCACTTGAATAGGTGAGATTCCAGTTCGTCAAGTGAAATAGGCATATGACTACTGTTCTATGCTGGTATCATATGCTCTGCGGTGGCGTTCGAGAGCGGCAGTGCGATGAGGGCGGGCGAAACTTCGGGGACACAGGGCTTAGCCTCATCACAATGACTTCCTCCCCCCTCATCGAATTATTACAGCAAATCCAGAGCCAGCCACAGTTCGAGGTTCCTGAGTGTGTATTTATAATCCTTCTTTTGAGAGTCATCTGTGGCCTCTAACCACTTCTTAGCAATTTTAGGTATGAGTTCTCTCGCAGTATCAGCATCAATCTCATTTCGCGTGTCTATCTCCTCGCCATCGACAGTCACAGGCGATTGATTTGTCAGAATCTCCTCCACTCGGGATTGTTTTCCACGGTCGAATAATCGGCGGTACTTGGCGACGTTGAATTTTGGATGGTTGACACTCTCGCTGTTCGATATGAACTCGTCAAAAGTGTCTCTCTCTCCCGAGATTAGTAGATTTTTACAAGCAGAGTGTCGTGCCGCCGAATTATCCGGAGTTCCTTCCAGAATCTCTTTACGAGTATCTGACGTTACATTTTGCATCCAGTACGTGCCCTGAAGCCACTCGGTTAGTGAACTATGAGTGAGAAGTTCTGCTACTTCTGCATCATCGAGACTCTCTACGTTAGCATAATACCGCATTAGAGTCTGCAAATCAACGGAATAACCTGAAGTCACTCTACTTTTAGCAACGTCAGCATCAATTTCCTCTTGTAGAGAGCCGAAATTCCGTCTGAAAACGTCACCCGAAACCTCATAGTCTCCTTCAGGCGAAATTTCGAATGTTATATCGGCTTCTGCTTTTTCTGAAGGCTGGAGTTTCCCTATATCTGCAACTGCATCAGGCCCCATACCGACAACGCGGCGAACACCTTCCAAGATGAATTCCCGCTCATCTGTTATCCGTTTTTGAATAATGTTTTCGAGAGTTTCGTGAGTTACTCTATGTTTTCCAGAAGAGCCTCGAACCCAAATTTCTCCTTCTTGAAGCAGGCCATCTCCATCGTGAGAGATATGTGTGGTAGAGATGCTCGGGGGGTTGTCCGGTTCATTAACAACGAGAATGGCGAAAGTGTCGCCTCCCTCGTCGTATGTATGTAACTCTAACCGGGGACTTGGAGTCATCCACCCATCCACCTTCTCTTGTAAATCATCTTCATCAAATTCCAAAATATGCCGTTCGTCCTCACTCTCTTCAGAGGCGTCCTCTGAAACGCCCACAATACCCTCTTCCTCATCGCACCCAATCAGAATGTATCGCTCGGCCTCATCGTGCGTAGCATTTGCTAACGCGAGAACGTCTTTCAGAAATTCAACTTTCAGATGTGGATTTCCGTCAACATAATAGTCAGACTTGTAATCCACCCAAGAGTGTTCATCCCCATCGAGTTCCTCAATTAGTTCGATTGCATCCCTGTGATTCATTCGGCTATCACTTTTCGAGGAATTCTGTTAAATCATAGGGCGTGCGACTCTCCGATTAGCGAAACCGACTGGTCTTGGTTCGGCATATGCGGGTCTAACCGGGTGTTCTTTAAGTGTGGCATTAGTATGACCTCGTAAGAGCAGTCGAAGTGGGAAGATAACCGGCAAATTCCCCCTCAAAACGCCTGATTCAGGGTAGCGGCCCTGCGCGTCCTTGGTAAGGACGAGACCCCGGGTTCAAATCCCGGCCTAGGCTTCTTCCCCACTTCTTTCGAGCGTTTCAAGCTTCTCTGTCGTCGACTGAGGACGAATAGAGTTGCAGTTGCAACTATCTACTCATCTGATCGAACGCCGTCGTGCGATTATGTGAGCGAAGACTTGCAACCGTTATTCAAACGCTCCAATCCAGAGGGAACTCCGCCTACGTTCGGAACGGCACCTGACCCCCATTCACTCGAACAGCTTTTGCGCTCTCCTGTAGATGGGTGCACCGAGCCAGTCGCGGATCTCCGCAAGCGCATCCAACTTCCCTCTCGCCTCCTCGCCCGCGAGAACATCTCTCTGCACCAGGGCCTTGAGGACGATCGGTGAGATCGCTACTTTCGCGTCGGCGACTGTCTGTAGTTCGGGGAGTGCGCGGAGGTCGTCTGTGAGCAAGAAATCGGCGTCTATGTCTTTGGTCAGGAGTGCGCAGCTTCCTTCGCCTTCGTCTACTCGGGAAGAAGTGAACGCCCGCTCTAGGTCGTGAACCGTGAGTCTGTCCCGGTTGTCGGGGACGATCTGTGCTGCGGCTCCGTGCTGGTCTTCGTATTCGCTGGTTTCCTCCAGTTCCGCTATCACCAGTGCTGTGGAGCGGACGTCGAATTCGGTTAGAAGCATATCGAGGAGGTCAATGGAGGCGAGTGAGATGAGGCTGCTCGTGTCCGCGACGATCATATTTTTTGGGTCTACAGGTCTGCGAGTTCGTCGGCCAAATCTTCGCCCTGGTCGAGGATAGTTTTGGAAGCCTTCACCGATTCAGCGTCCTGCCGTCCGATGAATTCTTTCAGGGTGTCGAATCCGATTCGGTCGTCGAGGTAGAGTTCGATGACTGCCTCTTTGAACGCCTCGTCGTCTTCGATTGCTTCCAGGTACTCCTGGAGTGCTTCTTTGACGATCTCTGTCCGGTTCCTGTGGCTGACCTCGGCTGCGACATCCGCCTTCTCAACGAGATCGTCCGGGAGTCGGAAGTTGACTTTGGTGCTGCCCATACTCACAACCTTCTTGTACATACATTGTACCTACGTATTCAAATAGATTTCCGCGGCCCGTAGCAGGATACACGGGTCCGACCGGTGAAGTAGAAAATCCACAACTGACCAACGCCGAAGTCCAGTTCAGTCCCTTCAAAATAACTGTTGTAACTGTGTCGCGTGCTCGCCACTCTCTGGTACCGCCGAGCAGCGGTATGAGACGACAACAGACAGTAGCAGGCTTTCTCGGCGAGGGTCGCCAAACATCCGGGAAAAAGAAAGACGCAGTGTGATCGTGAGAATGTATCGAAGGATTTCGTGGGAACGTGCTAAAGGATTTTTACGGTTGCCTCCGTGAGGACACTCGATGGCCGGCCAAACGGAAACTCAACTTGAGCGGACGCTCGGGCTGAAAGAGGCGTTAATGATCGGTGTCGGAACGATGATCGGGGCCGGCATCTTCGTCCTCCCCGGCGCCGCGGCAGCGCTGGCCGGGCCGGCGTCGTCGGTCGCGTTCATCGTCGCCGGCGCGATCGCGATGTTGACCGCGCTGTCGGCGAGCGAACTGGCGACGGCGATGCCGGCTTCCGGCGGGCCGTACCACTTCATCAACAAGGGACTGGGCCCGCTTTTCGGTTCGATCGCCGGCCTCGGGAACTGGCTCGGGTTGGCCTTTGCGACAGCGTTCTACGCCGTCGGCTTCGGCAACTACGTGACGCCGTTGATGGCCAGCCTCGAACTGAATCTCGGCGTCGTCGCCGCCGTACCGCTGAGTGGCCCACAGATCGGCGGGCTGGTCGCCGCCTGCGCGTTCATCGTGGTCAACTACCTGAGCACCGACGGGACCGGCAACCTCCAGAACGTCATCGTCATCGTCCTCTTGGGGATCCTCGGTGCGTTCATCGCACTGGGTACAGTCCAGGTGGACCCGTCGAAACTACGGCCCTTCTTCCCGCAGGGTTCCGGTCCCGATGCCATCCTCCCGGCGACCGCCCTGGTGTTTGTCTCGTATCTTGGATTCGCCCAGGTGGCGACGGTTGCAGGCGAGATCAAACAGCCCGGTCGGAACCTCCCGCGGGCGATGGTCGGCGGCGTGTTGCTCGTGACGACCATCTACGCGATCTCGATGCTCATCCTGCTCGGCGTCGTGCCGCTGGATCAGGTCGCGGGCGAGGGAACCGCGATCGCGATCGGCGCACGGGCCGTCTTCGGCGGGTTCGGCATCGGCATCATCGGCGTCGGACTGCTGACGTTCGGCGGGCTGCTGGCGACGGCGTCGTCGGCGAACGCGTCGGTGCTGTCGGCCTCGCGAATCAACTACGCGATGGGACGCGACGGGCTGATGGACACGCGGCTCTCGAAGGTCCACGACCGGTTCAACACCCCCTACCGATCGATCGCACTGACGGGCGCGCTCATCCTGGTGTTCATCGTCGCCGGAAAGGTCAACGCCCTGGCGAAGGCCGGCAGCGTCCTGCACCTGCTCGTGTACGGACTCCTGAACGTCTCGTTGATCGTGATGCGCGAGACCGAGGCAGCCAACTACGATCCCGGATTCGAGGTGCCCGGCTACCCCTTCGTGCCCGCACTGGGCGCGGTGGCGTCGTTCGCGCTCATCGGCTTCATGGACCCACAGCAGATTCTCCTGGCCGCCGCACTCGTCGGTGCCGGGATCGTCTGGTACGTCGCCTACGTCCGCAAGCGCGTCGATGACACCAGCGCGCTGGCACGGTACCGCTCGCCGCCGGCCGTCGAGATCGAAGTGGACGTCGATTTCGACATCGGGGGCGACAGCACGCCGGCGACCCCGAGGGCAGATGCCGACAACTGACCGCAGTCCGTCGGGCTGGAAGCGAGCGGACCCGACGGTCACCGCCGCCGTTTCGCGAGGCGGTCGATCCCGTCTCCCCGCCGCGGAAGCGCCGCAGCGACCGACGCTCGGAGGAACTCAGCTATGATCGAAGATCCCACGATACTCGTTCCGATCGACACATCTGATCCGGACGAACCGGCACTGGAACTGATCGAGGTGTTGCACCCGCTTCGGATCGTCGTCGCCGGGTACTACCCGGTTCCCGACCAGGCCCCACCCCAGCAGATCCGCGAGGAGTACGAGACGGAGGCGACGGACGCGCTGGAGGAGAGCGTCCGACAGTTCGCCGATGCGGGCGCCGAGGTGGAGTCGGTGCTCGTGTTCACCCGCGATCGCACCCAGACGATCGACCGAATCGCAAACGAGTACGGGTGCGATGCCGTACTCGTCACCGGCCACGTCGAGGGCCTCGACAGGGTGCTCGTCTCGCTGAAGGACGAGCAGAACATGTTCCGGGTCCTCGAAATCGTCGAACTGATGATGGAAGCCGGCGACCCCGAGGTGACGCTGTTCCACGCCGAGAGCATCGAGAAGGGCAGCGCCAAGTCCGAACTCTACCTCCGCGGGGCGACCGACTGGCTGGTCGAGCGCGGACTGGACCGCGAGGCGATCACCTGGAAGGAACCGACGGCCGAGACACAGGACCGAGACCTGCTCGATCTGGCGGAGTCGCACGACTTCGTGGTGATGGGGGAGTATGAACCCGGGATCCGCGAGCGGGTCGTCGGCGATATGCCGTCGCGGATTCACGAGCGAACCGACAGACCGGTTCTGGTCGTCCGGAAAGACAGAGGACAATGACCGAATCCGAACTTACCGTACTGGTGCCAGTCGATGTGTCGAGCGACGAACGGCCCGATCCGGACCTGCTGGCGCTGTTGCACCCGGCGAAAATCGTGCTCGTCGGCTGGCATCCCGTGCCGGATCAGGTCGCCTTAGAGCAGATGCGCGACGAACACGAGGACGCGGCGATCGAGCGCATCGAAGCCATCGCTGCGGATGCGCCCGCGGAAGCCGACGTCGAGACGCTGGTCGTGTTCACTCGCGACCGCGGGGAGACGGTCGATCGCGTCGTCGAGGAGCACGGCGCGTCCGTCGTCGTCGTCCCGGAAGACGTGCGCGTCCTCGAACGGATGCTCGTCCCGATCCGGGGGGACGTGAACCTCGACCGGATCCTCTCGGTCGTCGCGACCCTGCTGCAGGAGAGCGACGCGTCGGTGACGCTGTTTAACGCGACACCCGCGGGGGAAACCGATCCGACCATCGGCGAGACGCTGGTGGCGGGCGCGGCCGATCGGCTGGCCGACGCCGGCGTCGACGCCGACCGCATCGAGACCACGAGTATCGAGAGCGACTCGCCCGTCGACGACATCGTCGACGCCGCGAAGAACCACGACGTCCTCGTCATCGGCGAGACGGAACCGTCGCTGACCGAACGCATCCTGGGGACCGTCCCGACGAAGATCATCCAGCAGTCCGAGCGGCCGGTGCTGGTGGTTCGGGACACCACTTAATCAGTACCCGAACGCGGCGTCGAGAATCGCCGCCGTCTGACCGACGCCGACGACGGCGAGTCCGGAAATCGTGAGTGCCGGCACCGTCACGGCAAAACTCCCCGCGTACAGTCCGGCGCCGAGTACCGAGGCGACCGCGCTCCCGACGTAGAGCAGCGGCCGATCGGCGCCGCGGCGGGCGGTGTCGACGAAGCCGACGGCGGGCAGGAGCATCCAGCCGAACAGCGCGACCGCCTGTAACGGGGCGCCGGCGGCACCGAGGCGGAAGCCGACGGTTCCGAGCGCCGTCACCACGAATCCGACGGCGACGATCGACCACCACACCCGGAGCGCACCGTGTCGCATCTCGGCGTACCCGGTCACGGTGAACACCGCAAGCAGGATCGACATCACGACGTGCGCGACGAAGAGCGTCGAGTCGGCGACGGCGCCGAGGTGGGCGAGGACCACCACTGTCCACGCGAGCGGGACCAGAAACGCGGGGCCGACCTCCCGGGCCTGACGGAGCATACCCGAGAGGAGTCGCTGCCGATACAAAGACGCTGTGGGCTGCCGCTCTTTCGAGCCGCTGTCACCGCACTCTCGTCTGCAGTCTCGTCGCCACGCACTCTCGTCTGCAGTCTCGTCCTCACCGCGCCCGCCGGACGCGACGTCACTCGACCGGCTGGAACCGGTAGGTCAGCACCTCGTCGCTGTCGTCCCACTCGAAGTCGCCGGGGTGGACCCGCTGCATCCGCCGTTTGTACGCCTCGAGCGACTCAGAGCCCTCGCGCTGGGCGTCGGCGTCGGTGAAGTCCCCGAGCGTCCGGTGCTCGACGCTCGTCACCTCGAACCGGTCGCCGTCGATCTCGAAGGTGTCGCCCTCGCTGGCGTAGCGGTTGCCGGCACCGCGCGTCAGTTGGGTGATGTCGCCGTCGCGCACGGACTGCTGGACGCGGTCGTTCGGGAGAATATCGTCGGCATCGATTTCAGCCATATCCACGCGTATGAACGGCGGCGCCAAAACGGCATCGCGTGGCCGCGAGAACGCGGGGACTGTCGGTCACGCTGCCGTCGATTCGTCCTCTGATAATGATTACTCTCACTTTTTACCGCCGAGCGCCACCCCCGTTGACGGCGCTCGGCGGTAAGAGACGAGAGTAATCATTATGAATCGGACGCGCCGAGCAGCCGCGGGAGCGCCGTGTTCGCGAACGTCAGCCCGACGACGAGCAAGATCGGCGCGAAAAAGAGGCCGTAGAACCCGAGCACGACCGGGCCGAGCGTGTAGGCCAACATCAGCAGTCCGACGTGGGTCTCCTCGCCGCTGAGCAGCGGCCGGAGCACCAGATCCGGGATCGTATCCACGATAACGACCGCGACAAACAGGAACACGGCAATGTACACCAGGTTCGTGGGATCGCCCCCGAGAAGGATCGGCACGGCGCTGATGATCGTCAGCGGCAGGTAGACGATCTTCATTCCGACGACGGGGATCAGGCTCGCGATCCCGGTGAGGGCGCCGGCGAGTGCGGGGTAAGGCACTTGGGCGGGTTCCGGGACGAACACGTTGTACCCGCTGAAAGCGCCGATCGCGATCAGCGAGATTGCGAGCACGTTCAGGAGGTTGCCGAACAGGACCGCCTCCAGTTCCGTGTCGACGGCTTCGAGGTATTCGCGGATGATGGCGTCCTCGTCGAACCGCAGCAGCCACGCGCTGATCCGATCGCCGTCGATCAGGAGGTAATAGGTGACGATGATGACGACAAAGAGGTTCAAGAAGAACTGCGAGACGAGCGTCGTCAGGAACCGGGCGTGCTCAGTCGCGAAGTCGATGAAGGGCGCCAGATCGCCCGACTGATACGCGTCGTAGAGTCCCTCGACAGTCAACTCGGGGATGTCGGTGACGCCGCCGAACCACTCGAAGTTCTTGGCGGCGACGTCGACGAGGGCGTACGCCTCGACGAACTGTCGAGCCTCGATCACCAGAAGGACCGCCGCATAGCTCACGAGCAAGACGAGCGGGATCGCAAGCGAGGCCATCACGATCGCCGCCCGGACGTTCGCGGGCAGGCGGAAGCGACTGAGGGCCTGATGGTAGCGTCGCGTCGAATAGTAGAGGAAGACCGACACGGTGAGCGGGGCGATAAACTCGTATGCGAGAAAGCCGATGGCGACGGAGACGAGGATGCCGAACAGGGCGACGGCGAACCGGTTTCCGTTCATACGATTGAAATCTACGTGAGGGTTGTAAAAACGTATCCCTGTGCGGGCGCGCTTCTCACCCCGAGCGTACTGCTCAGGCGTACGCCTCGAACTCCTCGCCGAAGACCAGGAAGTACCCGGTCCCGACGAGGCCGATCGCGGCGGCGATGGTGAAGGCGAGTTCCGGGTTCACGAACTCCCAGAGGTAGCCGCCGAGGGCGGCGCTGGGGATGACGACCGTGTTCCGGAGGAGGTAGTACGTCCCCGTGACGCGACCGCCAGCACCCCGCTCGGCGGGGCCGACGATCAGAGCCTTGTGTGAGGGAAGCCCGGCGAACCGCACCCCCGAGAAGGCGAACACGAGCGCCATCGCGCCCCACGTGGCCGGCGCGTTGATGAGGACGATCGGGAAGACGGCGTAGACCGCAAAGCCGAGGGCGACGACCGGTTTCAGGCCGACGCGCTCGGCGACCTTCGCGGCGGGCGCCATCACGAGCAGCGCGATCAGCATCTCCACGCCGAGGAGGTAGCCGAAGAAGGCCGCAGGCGAAAGATCCAGCGCGTACGAAAAGCCCGCGACCGACACGGTCGCCTCGAGGCCGACCTCGTAGAGTTGGGTGACCACGAGCACGAAAAACACGTAGACCATCCCGTTAGCGAAGCGGACGAGCGTGTCGCCGACGAGCAACGGCCGCAGGGCTGCGGGCATCTCCCGGAGATCACGGCGGATCTCCCCGACGCCCGCGAAGGAGTCGCCGATCGTGTCCTCGCTCGCGTCGTACAGGAAATGCTGCGCCAGCGTCCCGACGACGCCGAAGCCGACGGCGACCGCGAGGACGTACCGGAAACTCACCGTGAACGCCGGATGCAAGCCGATGAGCACGGCCGCGAGCACCGGGCCGACGAGAAAGGCCGTCCGCCGGAAGGTCTCCGTGCTGGCGAACCCGGCCGCCAGCCGGGAAGGATCGGTCGCCTGCTTGACCACCGCGAAGGTCGCCCCGAGGCCGAACGACTTCCACGCCTGCGCCAGCAACAGCCCGACGAAGAGCCAGAGCCACGGCCGGATCGTCACGCCGGCGACCGAGAGCGCCCCGAGATCCGGCGCCAGGAGCCAGACCACGAAGCCCAGCGTCGACACGAGGCCGAAGAGCGTCAGCGAGTACCGCGAGCCGATCCGATCGGAGATCGCGCCGCCGGGATACGGATACACCGCCGAGATGATGTTGCCGACGGTCCCGAACAGTCCGACGACGAAGCCGCTGGCGCCGAGTGCGACCAGATACTCCGGGAGGAACCGGTTCGTCATCTGGAACCCGAGGCTGAACGCGAACATCGCGAGCGACAGCACCAGAACGTCGCGTTCGAGCGCGAAGAATCGCCGGAACGTCTCCAACGGCCCCGTTGCTTCCGCCTGCGTGTCGGGTTCTCTCGTTGTCATCGGACGCAGTGATTTCGAGGTGAATGCGCGCGTCAGGGCGGTAGTCCGATTCGGACTCGCCACCCTTCAGCCGTTACGAAGGATGGCGGCGCCCCGTTATATAAACCTCCGCAACGGCCGCGACGGGGTGTGTGTACCGTTTGCACAGTCGCTCAAGCGTTAATCCCGTCTCGGCCGTATTCAGTCGGTATGGTACCGCTCTCCCGACGGCAGTTCCTCGGCGGCGTGGGTCTCGCGGCACTGAGCGGCTGTGCCGGCCGAAGCGCGGGCGGGACGACGACACCCACGTCGACAGCGACGACTGCAGAGGCGACCGACGGGAGCGGATCGACGACCGACCCGGCGGTCCCGACGGCCGACGCGCGGCTTCCGCTTTCGAAGTCGCCGAAAGCGCTGCGCGACGCCTCGCGGTCGGGCGGCCCGCCGAAAGACGGGATTCCCTCGATCGATAGCCCGAAGTTCGTCGCTCCCGACGCGGTCGATTTCCTCGATCCCGGTGATCCGGTCTTCGGAGTCGTCGAGGGAGAGTCGGCGAAGGCCTACCCACAGAAGATCCTGGCGCAACACGAGATCGTCAACGACAAACTGGGCGGGACGCCTGTGGCAGTTACCTACTGCCCCCTCACCGGGACCGTCCAGGGGTTCCTGCGCGGGGAGACCACGTTCGGCGTCTCCGGCCGACTCATCAACAACAATCTGGTGATGTACGACCGAGCCACCGAGACGTGGTGGCCGCAGATCCTCGCGACGTCGATCCCGGGGCCGTGGAACGAGAACCCGACAATCGCCTCCCTCCTGGAGTTCCGGCTGATCTGGACTACCTGGGAGCGCTGGCAGCGCCAACACCCGGACACGACCGTGCTCTCGACGGACACCGGCTACACGAAGAACTACGGCCGCGATCCGTACGGCGGGTACAACCCCCGCGAGGGCTACTACGACAACGACAGCCTCCTGTTTCCGGCCCTGCGGAACGACGACCGATACCCGCGGAAGACCGTGGTGATGGGCGCACGAGCGCCGGAGGGAGCCGTCGCGTTCCGCAAGGAGAGCCTGCGGGAGGCGAAGTTGATGGACGGCAAAGTCGGCGGCGAGTCGGTGCTGGCAGTGTACGACCCGCGATACGACACGGGCTACGTCTATCGGAACCCCGAGCGCCAGGAGTACGACCACGGCGACGACGGCGTCGTCGGCCCCGACGGCACGACGCACGCGTTCGATGCGCTGCCGCTCTCCCGGATTCACACCTTCGACGCGATGTGGTTCGCCTGGGCCGGCTACTACCCCGAGACGAACGTCTATGCGTAACGAATCGCCCGATCGTCGGTCGAAGCACGCCGTCTCCCGGACGCTGACAGCGTTGACGATGGTGCGGACCAGAACCGACGCGCGTCTCGTGTTCGGCGTCGTCACTGTGGTCTATCTGCTCGTGTATCTCCGGGCGATCGGCGATATCGCACCCGGACTCGGGGGCTACTCCCTCACGGTCGCCGCCGACCCCTTAGCGAGCCTGTTGCGGCCCGCACTCGGCCCATTCTCCTTCGAACCTGTCGCGCGCATCCGCCTGGGGCCGGTCACCTACCTGTTCTCGTTTAACTCCGTCATCGGCCTCCTGCTCGCCGTGCTCGTCGGCGCCAACCTCGCGCTCACGTACCTCGCCTGGACACAGCCGGCGGCCTGTGGGATCGGTGAATCCTCCTCGGGCCTCCTGGCGAGTCTGCCAGCCGTCCTCTCGGGAACGGCCTGCTGTGGACCGGTCGTCCTGATCGTCCTCGGCATCCAGGCCTCGAGCGTCCTCCTGACGGCGTTTCAGTTTCTGCTTCCGGTCTCCGTGCTCCTGCTTGCGGGGAGTCTCGTCCTGGTCGGGCGGCAGATCGACCCACAGCGGGCCTGAGCCGGGGCAGTCACTCGCTCCGGCAGTTGACACACAGCGCGTCGTCGACGTCCTCCTCGGGGATCGTTACCCCACACCGGCGGCACCGGAACCGAGTGTGCGTGTACTCCGTGTGGGATTTAACCCTTGACTGTTCAGATTTATCGGCCATATGGGTTCGAAACAGCGCAAGATACAAAATATCTTTGCACAGATATCCCGTATTTCTGGTATCACGTGGCGGGGGCCCCGACTTGGTCTCGTAGCGGCCGCTGGCGGGCACAGCGCACGCAAAAGACGAAATGGGGACCGCACCGAGTATCCGCGAGAACGGGTCTGCTGACGGAGAGAGCCGGGAGCGGAATCGAACGAGAGAATCGCGCGAGGAGTGTTCGGTCCGTCTCAGGCTGCGCGGCGTTCCTTCGACTTGGGTCGAAGGTTCTTGTAGCCGCACTTGCGGCACTGGTCGGCCCGCTGCGGGTTGCGGGCGTTGCAGCGCATACAGATCTGCTTTTCCAGTGTACGCTTCACGGCGGATTCGTTCTTGGGCATACACTCCGCTTCCGGACGCGGGAGTATAACCCTTGCGAGACGAAAAACCTCGGAGCGCGGGCGGCCTCGATCGCAGCGACGGGTCGCGTGAAGTTCGGCGTGCGTCGTGCCACCGTCGCAGCCGTCGACTGCGACGACGAGCCGAATCAGGCGTCGGCCGGCTGTGCGGCCGATTCGAGCGCCGCCTCGATGTCCTCCCGGCCGGTGAAGCCGACGAAGCGGTCGACGATCTCCCCGTCGCGCTCGACGACGACGGTCGGGAGCGACCGGACCTGATACTGATTTGCGACCTCCTGGTCGTCGTCGACGTCGATCTTGCGGAAGTCGACGTTGCCGTAGTCGGACGCTAGTTCCTCTAAGATCGGGTCCTGCTTCTTACACGGGCCGCACCAGTCGGCGTAGAAATCGAGTAATCGGACACTCATCGTGTGCGGCGAGACGTTGCGGGGGGCGTCGCATAAACATTTCTACCGGCCCATCCCGCGCCGACTCACGCGGCATTCCGCGTCGCCTCACGCGAAAAGGACGCACACCGTCCCGGGACGGTCGAGCGTGTGGCCTCCGAGACGGTCGAGAGGTACCCGAGACCTTCGGCGAGCATCCGAAACGTTTAGGCGGCGTACCGACGACATAGGGGTATGAGCAGTGGCCAAAATAGCGGCGGCCTGATGTCGAGTGCGGGGCTCGTCCGGTACTTCGACGCCGAGGACCGCAACGCGATCCGCATCGACCCGAAAACCATCGTCGCGTTCGGACTCCTCTTCGGCGTCGGCGTCCTCGTTTTGAACGCCGTCGCGATCTGAGACTGAGTACTCTCACTGTTTCCCGCCGAGGGCACCCTCGGTGACGGCGGTCGGTGGCAAGAGACGGGAGTACTCAGTATGAAATGCCCGCAACGTTACGCGGAACGGACGCTTTTTATCGATACGGCCCTCACTCGCAGGTATGTTACGAGCGGGTGTCGTCGCCGTCCAGGGTGACGTCTCCGAACACGCCGCGGCGATCCGAAACGCGGGGGCGGCCCACGATGAAGACGTCGAGGTAGTCGAGATCAGACAGTCAGGCAGCGTCCCCGACTGCGACGTCCTCCTGCTTCCGGGCGGGGAGTCGACAGCGATCTCCCGGCTTTTGGCCCGCGAGGGGATCGACGAGGAGATCCAGACGCACGTCGACGCGGGAAAGCCAGTGCTTGCGACCTGTGCGGGACTGATCGTCGCAGCCCGCAACGCGCAGGACGACCGCGTCGACACCCTCGATATCCTGGACGTGACCGTCGACCGCAACGCCTTCGGCCGCCAGGTCGACAGTTTCGAGGCCCCGCTCGACGTCGCGGGCTTTTCGGCCCCGTTTCCGGCGGTCTTCATCCGCGCCCCCGTCATCGACGAGGTCGGCGAGGAGGTCGAGGTTCTCGCCCGGTGGGAGGACGACCCCGTCGCCGTCCGCGAAGGGCCGGTCGTCGGTACCGCGTTTCACCCCGAACTGACCAACGACAGCCGGATTCACGACCTGGCGTTCTTCGACGAGATGGCCGTCGAGGCGTAGGCTTCGGGGCGTACCGGCAGTCGACAGAGCCGATCGTGGTGGTTCCCACCGAGTCTTGTCTGGCCGCTCCTGGGACAGAAGCCGTGAACGGCCCTCTTGCATCTCTGTGAGAAAATAGTTTGTATTCTTATGTTTCTGATTTTCGGTCAGCTTTAGTATACTTATACAAACGTTTCATATCGTCGTATTGTCGAGCGAGCCAGGATCGGTTCCGGGGCCACAGTGAGGGCGGTTACACTCCCAGTAGTGGGGACAGCGTCGAGCACGCCGCGCCCGTGGCCGGTGCAGTGGGCAGTTCTCGTGCAATCGACAGTGAAGACACGGGGACAGACAAAAGAGCACGGATCTATCGGCCCCGGGATCGAATTCGGCTGTAGTCTGGGGTAGCCGTGGGTGTGCTGGAGAACTCTCCCACCGACAACGACGTGATTCGAACTCCCGCCGCCCGCGTGGGATGAACCAACCATAGCTCCGACCGTCACTGTGAGCAGGTGTGCTATGGACATTAATATAATATGACTTAACTATAAATAAAATTGGTATTATTCGTCTGTTGGCGAGCGGTCAGTCAGTAGTTTACCGCGCTTCGGGCGCTCGACGGCCCGCCTGCCGCTCGACTCGGTACACTCGATGGAGGGCGCACTGGGTGTAGCCCTTTAACTCGATCCCCGTCTCCTCCCCCTTTGTGAGACACGGCCTCCCAGTGATCGAGTTCGGTTGGTGAACCAAACGAGCGTGTATACACGTCGCCGCAGTCGGGGACAGCGCCTAAACTAACATACGTACGTCTGTTATTCTCTCGTCCCGATAGCGTCGTTCCGTGTGCAATACCATCCTCACTAGGCGTGTATGTGGCCCGCTACCGATCGGACATAGCCATTGGCGAAGACA
Organism: Halobellus ordinarius; assembly: GCF_031823395.1. Lineage (NCBI taxonomy): Archaea > Methanobacteriati > Methanobacteriota > Halobacteria > Halobacteriales > Haloferacaceae > Halobellus > Halobellus ordinarius. The sequence goes on along the minus strand of NZ_JAVQKJ010000009.1, from coordinate 31,894 downwards.
GGTTGATAGTTCACAGCCGTTTGGCTGTGCAACCGACAAAAACAGACACAGCGGAGGTTCGATTCCGACCGAACACTGCCGGAATCGATTCTCCCACTGAGGGTGCCCCAAAATACATTGTTTATCTGATATAACTTCGGGGAGATTGTTCGCTGTTACCGAATAGAAAGTAGTTGTCAAATCTGCTTTCAGACCCACTAACAGTGGATTCTAGAGGTGTTTCGGGATCAGTCGCAGAAGGCAGATTTTGCCGTAATCAAGACTTCCAGCGCTTCATCTAAGCAGAATCAACATATAATTATATGGAGAAAATCCGTTCGCTCAGAGCGAACCGCTATCGGGGATGTCGGATGTTGATCTCGATCTCGTTCTTTTTCCCCAGGAGACGCTCGACGTACTCATCTTCCAGTTGCTCCTTGGTGAGATGTTTCGCCGGGCCCGAGAGACTGATAGCGCCGTGGACGCCCTCCTCGATGCGTTTAATCGGCGCTCCGATGGCGTTGAGACCTTCCAGCGCCTCGCCGATGTTGAACGCGACTTCCTGCTCCCGAATCGTTTCCAGTTCGGCGCGCAGTTCGTCAGGATCGGTGATTGTACTGTTCGTCTTTTCGGGGAGTTGACCGTCGCCGATCAGCGCCTCCCGCCGCTCTTCGGGGAGATGAGCCAGAATCGCTTTCCCCGCCGCCAGGAAGTGGAGTTCGGTAACGCCGCCCTCGCGCGCGTACGTCTGAATCGGTGACTCGCCCTCGACACCGTACAGGTACACCGCTTTCCCCTGCCGTTCGACGATGCACCAGACTTTGTATCCGGTTTCGTCGGCTAACTCTTGCAGACGTGGTTTCGCCACCTGAAACAGGTCCATCTGGTTTCGGGCCCAGATGCCGTAGTCCAGAAACCGATATCCGATCCGGTATTCCCCGTCCTCTCGATGCATAAACCCGTGTGCCTCAAGCGTTTTCAGATGGCTGTGGACGGAGCTCTTGGCCAAATCGAGGTCGGCGGCCAGTTCGGTGACTGTTGCTCCGTTCCGCTCCCTGACGGTCTCGATGATCTCGAGCAGCGTCTCGTCCGATTTGACACCGCCCTTCGTGGTTTTCCGAGCCATACTCGTGCGTGGTGATGAACGATAATAAATATTGATCGGTGATATCGAACGGCGCACTCGTTTGGAAGCCCGTCTCGGGCACCTCCGCAGAGAGACGCGACAGAATCGACAGGCACTCGCCATCCCTCGTGCCCCAAATTATATGTACTAATGAATTATTTGAGACGGTATGGCAGAGAACCCAGTAGCCGACAAAGACTATTCCGTTCTACCGAAGCAGCAGGCGTTCAAGGTCCACGCGCCGGACGCCCCCGACCTGGTCGAGGGTGCGGGAGATAACCTCAAGACCGTCCATTCGGTGATGCTCACGAACGATATGTACGTGACGTGGACCACCGGTCAGCCCGGAGACGTCTTCCCGCTGCACAGCCATATGCCGGAGATGTATCAGATACTGACGACCATCAAAGGCCGGTGCATCTGGTACTACAAGGACAACGACGGCAACGAGCAGTCCATCGAAGCCGGGCCGGGGGACGTGGTGTATCTCCCCGGCGGCGCCGAAAACCGCGTCGAAGTGATCGGCGACGAGGAGCACATCCACATCGGCTCGTACCCGCGGGTTCGCGTGCCGCGCGTCGAGCAGCTCACGGGGATCGTTCCCGACGAGGTGGAGAATCCCAAAGACTTCCGCGTCGGCGTCGACTTCGACAACGTCCGGGATCGGTTCGTCGAGACGGACGACGAGAGCTTCTCGACCGCAGACCACGAGTAACGCCCCGGCAGATGGAAGTCACCACGCTCGATGCGATCCCGGTCAGCGTTCCGAAGGCGACAGCGCTCCGCACCGGCGGGTCGACGGCGTCGACTGCCGGGTCGGCGTCGTTCGATCACGTGCTGGTCCGCGCGGAAACGGCGGGCGGTGTGACCGGCTACGGCGAAGTCGCGCCACACCCGGACTGGCCGAACAGCGGGACGCAGTCGACGGTCCGGTCGGTGATCGAATCGGAGTTCGCTCCCGTCGTCGAGGGGCGACGAGCGGCTCACGTGGCGCGGCTCACCGAGGAACTGGACCGGACGGTCGCCTCGCAACCGTTCGCGCGGGCGGGCGTGGACGCTGCGCTCTACGATGCGTTCGGCAAACACGTCGGCCGGCCGACCTACGAGTTGCTGGGAGGGCCGACGAACACGGACCGATCGCTCCCGCTGCACTACACGATCGGGATCAAAGACCCCGAAGAGGTCCGGGAGGAGGCCTCGGCAGCAGCGGCCGACGGGTTTCGCGCGTTCAAGCTGAAGGTCGGCGCCGACGAACGCTCGGCCGACTGCCGGCGACTCGAAGCCGTCCGCGACGCCTGCCCCGACGCACGGATCCGCGTGGACGCCAACGGCACCTGGTCTGCGGGGGAGTCAGTCCGTGCGATCCGGGAGCTGAACGAAGCCGCCCAGGGGATCGTATTCGTCGAACAGCCAGTCCCCCACGACGATCGGAGCGGCCTCAGGCGCGTCCGCGAGGCGGTCGAACCATCGGTTATGGCCGACGAAGGGTGTTACACGCCGGGCGACGTTGCCACCCTGGCGAGTGCGAACGCTGTCGACGCGATCAACATCAAGCCCGCGAAGGCCGGTGGCCTCTCCGGGGCGAAGCGTGTCGCAGCGACGGCGGCCGCGCACAACCTCCCGTGCTACATCGGGGGGATGTTGGAGCTGAGTGTAGGCGCGGCAGCAGCCGCGCACTTCGCGCTCGCGACCCCGGAGCGAGCGTACCCGACGGGCCTCCTCAATGCAGACGCCGACGGGTCCCTCGTCGAGAACCCCGACCGTTGGAATGCGGCCGGCCCGTCGTTTACCGTGCCGGACGAACCGGGGATGGGCATCGCTGTCGACGCCGACGCCGTCGAGCGATATCGGGTCGACTGAGCAGATACGTCGTCCGTAATCTTGTCGCCGGCGAGGGGACGCATCGCCCATCTATTAGAAAAGTTTAATACATATCGTTATCTCTGTCGGATTGGTATGAGAGCATCTGACAGAGCCAGAGGGATTAGAAACTACGTCGAAAACTGGGCGGAGGTATCTGAAGGCGAAGAGGTCATCGTCGTCGCCGACAGCTACGCCGACGAGGACGTGGTGAGCGAGGTCGCCGCCCAGGCAAGTGCCCAGGGAGCAAACGTCGTCGAGACGTGGATCGACTTCAACCCGATCCAGGCGCAGGGTGGCGGCCCGATCATCGACGAGGCGCTGAAGTCGGCCGACAAGATGCTCCGGATGACGTTCGCCACCAGTCACGACCGCGGGACACAGAAGGCGGTGATGGAGCACGGCCTGGAGATGTACAGCGTTGCGAACCCGAACGATCCGGAGTTTTTCGCCCAAGAGGCGGCGGAGTATCCCGTCGAACTCGTCTTGGAGATCGAAAAGAAGGCGCTCGAACTCGCCCGGGCGGGCTCTGAGATCCACGTGACGTGCGAGAAGGGGACCGACGTGACCGCGACGTACAACCCCGAAGACTGGGGCGGCGACTTCGGGACGGTCCCCGCCGACGAGAAACGACCGGGGACCTACCCGGCGACGTTCCCGGGTGCGATCGCCGGGGTACTCCCCCCGAAGGAGACGAACGGTGTCGTCTACTACGACGCCTTCAGCGGCGTCGGCGTCGGGGACGAACCGATCAAACTGACCTTCGAGGACAACTACTGCACGAACATCGAGGGCGGAAGCACGGCCAACGAACTCGCGGACATCGTCGAGGGGATTCCGAACGTCGGGTTCTGCGAGGAGTTCATGTTCGGGCTCCACCCGAAGGTCCGCGACGCGCCGCTGGATCAAAAGCCGATTCCGAACGAGGCCGAACGGCGGTACGGTAACATCCACATCGCGATCGGGAACATGCGGACGTTCAGTATGTATCCCTTCGAGGAGACGGGCGGCTCGGAGCTCCACCTGGACGGATTCGTCCTGGATCCGACGATCGAAATCGACGGCGAACCGGTGGTCAAGGACGGCAAACTCACCTTCCTCGACGCGCCCGAGATTCGCGAAGTAGCCGCAGAGCACGGCGACCCGGACAAACTGCTCTCTCAAAAATAGACCAATGAGCGACATCACAACCCAAGTTGCCAGCTTCCTCGAACCGCTGGCCGACGACGACGAAGGTATCGAAGTACTCGATCAACAGCTCGCCGACCGACAGTTCGTGTTCGACCTGTCGGACGCCGATCCGTTCGTCCTCGATGCGTCCCTCGAGGAGATCACCTGCGAGTTCGGACGGGTCGAATCGCCCGACCTGGTCAACGATGTCACGCGCGTCGAAGGGGACACGGACTCGCTCCGCCGGATTATGCGTGGCGATGTGTCGCCGCTGGAGGCGCTCAACGAGGGCGACATCTTCATGACGAGTATGATGACCGCCCGGTGTTACAACTACGGCCTCCTGCGCGCGTTCCGGCGTGGTGCGGAGATCAACCCCTGCAGAAAATACGACTGGCAAGAATAGATGTCCCTGCTCTCCGTTCGTGACCTGGAAGTGCACTACGAGGTCGAAGACGGCTACGTCCACGCCGTCGACGACGTCTCGTTCGATATCGAACGGGAGTCACTCGTCGGTATCCTCGGAGAGTCGGGGTGTGGCAAATCGACGCTGTCGAAGTCGATCATCGGTGGCTTAGACGACAACGCCGTCATTCGGTCCGGGGAGATCCTCTTCGACGGGGTTGATCTGACTGAGATCTCCGACGAGCAGATGCGCGAGATCCGGTGGGAGAAAATTGCGTTCATCCCCCAGAGCGCGATGGGGAGTCTGGATCCGGTCTCGACCATCAAAGAACAGCTGTTCGAGACGATCCGTGCCCACAGAAGCGACGTCTCGAAGCAGGAGTGTCTCGAACGGGCAAAGGAAGTGCTCGATCTCGTGGGGATCAGTTCCGGGCGGCTCCGGAGTTACCCGCACCAGCTTTCCGGCGGGATGCGGCAGCGCGTGTTGCTCGCGCTGGCACTCATCCTCGAACCGGAGCTCATCATCGCCGACGAGCCGACGACCGGACTCGACGTGTTACTCCGGGACAAGATTCTCAACGACATCGAAACGTACCGGGACGAATACGGCGTGTCGGCGCTCTTTGTCTCCCACGACATCGCGGACCTCGTCGAGACCACCGAGTATCTGATCGAGATGTACGGCGGAAAGATCACCGAACGGGGACCGAGCAAGCAGCTGTTCGACCGGCCGATCCATCCGTACACGATCGGATTGAAGGGATCGCTCCCGGATCTCCACGAGAACACCGACGAGATGATCGCAATGAAAATGCAACCGCCGAACCTGAAGAACCCCGAAGAGGGGTGTCGGTTCAGGAACAAGTGTCCGTTCGCGGTCGAGGAGTGCCGGACGGCACATCCGGAACTCACGGAGCAACGTGACGGTATCGAGACCGCCTGCTATCGCGCGTCGGAGGCGGAGATGATGCGGGAGGAAGCAAAGACGGTGGACTGGTCCAATGTCTAGCGAACCGCTGGTCGATATCAGAGGGCTGAAGAAGTACTACGCCGCGGAGTCCGGGTTCTTCCGTCAACTCCTGGGCCGGGAAGAGCAGGTGAAGGCGGTCGATGACGTGAATTTCACGGTTGCGGCGGGCGAGACCTTCGGCATCATCGGCGAGAGCGGATCCGGGAAGTCGACGCTCATCGAAACGATGCTCCAGCTCGAACGGCCCACGGACGGCAAGGTCATCTTCGACGGCGAGGACATCTGTGAGTACTCGAGTACGGAGCTGCGATCGTTCCGCGAGCGTGCACAGATGATCTTCCAGGACCCATACGAGACGCTCAACCCACAAAAGACGGTCTTTCAATCCATCGCGGAGCCGCTGAAGAACTTCCGCGATATGGACCACGAGGAGTTGCGGACGAAGGTCAAGACGACACTGAACGACGTCGGTCTCAACCCCGCGGAGGAGTACATCGACCTGTTTCCCGAACAGCTGAGTGGCGGCGAGCGCCAGCGCGTCTGTATCGCTCGTGCCATCGTGTTAGACCCGGACCTGCTGGTCGCAGACGAGCCGTTGTCGATGCTGGATGTCTCCCTGCAGTCGGGCATCCTGCGGCTGCTCGACCGGCTACAGGAGGAACACGGGTTCGCGATGGTCTACGTCACCCACAACCTCTCTGTGGTGCAGTCGGTGGCAGATCGGATCGCCGTGATGTACCTCGGGAAGATCGTCGAACAGGGGACCGCCGAGCAGGTCGTCAACGACCCGAAACACCCGTACACGCGCGCGCTTGTGGCCTGTCTGCCGACACTCACAGGTGACCGCGAACGGGTGTTGCTGCCGATTCCCGAGGACGACGATGACCGCGACATCCCGGGCTGTCAGTTCCACCCGCGCTGTCCCGACGCGATGGAGGAGTGCTCGCGTGCGGTTCCGGCGCTCGACGATAGTCAGACCGACAGACAGGTCGCCTGCTTCCTCCACCACGAGGTGACGGAAGCGGACCGCGACGAGCAACCGTCGGGTGTCGGATCGACGGCCGAATCCGAAAGCCGCGTGACGTCGGAGCCACAGTGATGGGCGGAAAATGAGCGGCCCGTATCCGTTCACCGCACTCGTAAACCAGGAGTCGATGAAGCGGGCGCTCGTCCTCAACGCAGTCAATCCGACGATCGGCGGCGTGTTGATCCGCGGCGAACGCGGCACCGCCAAATCCACCGCCGTTCGTGCTCTGAGCGACGTGCTCCCCGACCAGACGGTCGTGTCCGACTGTCCGTACGGCTGTCCGCCCGACGCGATCGAGCGGATGTGCGAGGAGTGTCGCCGCCGCACTCGACGTGGTGAGTCGCTCCCGACGAAGACGCGCTCGATGCGGGTGATCGACCTGCCGCTCGACGCGACGGAAGACCGTCTCACGGGCACGCTCGATATCGAGCGGGCACTCGGCGGAGGCGAGGCACGGTTCGAACCGGGCGTGCTGGCGTCAGCGAATCGGAACATCCTGTACGTCGACGAGGTGAACCTGCTCGACGACCACCTCGTCGACGCGCTACTCGACGCCGCCGCGATGGGCGAAAACGTCGTCGAGCGCGAGGGGATCTCCCATCGACACCCCGCCGAGTTCATTCTCGTCGGCACGATGAACCCCGAAGAAGGGTCGTTGCGACCGCAGTTGCTCGACCGATTCGGCCTCGTCGTCGACGTCGAGGGCGTCGGGGACGTCGCCGAACGCGTCGAAATCAGCGACCGACGGGCCGCCTTCGAGGCCGACCCCGACGGATTCAGAGCGGAGTACGCGGAGACGGAGGCGGCGCTCGCGCGAGATATCGTCGAGGCCCGCGACCGTCTCGACAGGGTTTCTATCCCCGACGAGACGAGAACGGCGATTTCTGCACGCGCCGTCGACGAGCACGTGCCGGGACTGCGTGGCGATATCGCGGTTCGGCGGACGGCGGTCGCGGCTGCCGCGCTCGATGGGGTCGAAACGGTCGAAGCGCGCCATCTGGAGGAAGCACTGGCCCTCGCGTTACCACACCGACAGGACGGGGACGAACACCGCAGCGAAGACGAGGAAGCGGTCCTGTTGCCTGACGACGTCGACGCCGGCGAGGCCGCCGATACGACCGCAAGCGATCACGAGTCCGACGGTCGCGTCCCAGTCACCGGTGGACGAAACGACCTGATTACCGAGACGGAGTCGACCTATCCGATCGACCGGACGGCGATGCGCATCTCGCAGGATCGGCGGGTCCGCGACGACTACGGGCGTCGGATCCCGTCGAAAGTGCGCTTCCGGAGCGGCCGGTACGTGGGCGCGCGCCGTCGTGACGACGTTACGGACGTTGCAATCGATGCGACGCTCCGGGCCGCGGCACACCGACAGGGAAACGCGGCCGGCGGAGCCGACAGCCAGTTCGAGATCAGAACCGGGGACATCCGGAGCAAGATCCGCGAACACAGCGCGCGGGGCCTCCTCATTCTGGTCGTCGACGCCAGCGGGAGCGTGATGAACGGCTCGAAGATGAAAGAGACCAAACGCGCTGTGCTGTCTCTCATCGAAGACGCGTATCAAACGCGTGACCGCGTTGCAGTCGTGGCGTTTCGCGGACGCGACGCGGAGGTGATCGTGTCGCCGACCCGGAATATCGGTCGGGCGCGGGAGCGCGTTTCGGAACTCCGAGTCGGCGGGAACACGCCGCTGAGTCACGGCCTCGTCGCCGCCTACGAACTCGCCGAGCGAGAGCGACGCCGGGACAGCGAGGCATACCCGCTCGTGGTCCTCTTCAGCGACGGGAAGGCGAACGTCTCCTACGAGGACGGTGCCGAACCGGAGGACGAAGCGCTCCGAATCGCGACCGCACTGGGGAACGCCGATATCGAATCAGTCTACGTGGATACCGGCTACGGACTGAACGACTCGAAGTACTCACTGTGGTCCGATCAGAAGGCACTGGCCGCAAAGCGCGAGGAGTTCGAGTGGAACCGACGGCTCGCCGACGCGATGGGCGGAGAGTATCTCCCGATGATCGAACTACCTGATGGCGATTTCATCCAGCAATGACCAACACTGACTTACAGACTACCGAATCGACGACGGACGGACCGTTTCCGTTCACCGCACTCGTAAACCAGGAGTCGATGAAGCGGGCGCTCGTCCTCAACGCGATCAATCCGACGATCGGCGGCGTGTTGATCCGCGGCGAGCGCGGCACCGCCAAATCGACCGCTGTCCGAGCCCTCAGCGACGTCCTCCCCGAGCAGACAGTCGTTTCCGACTGTCCGTACGGCTGTCCGCCCGATGCGATCGAGCGGATGTGCGAGGAGTGTCGGCACCGTACGCAGGCGGGCGAGTCGCTGCCGACGGAAACGCGCCCGATGCGCGTGGTCGACCTGCCGCTCGACGCGACGGAAGACCGACTCACGGGCACGCTCGACATCGAGCAGGCACTCGGCGAAGGGCAAGCCCGCTTCGAACCGGGCGTGCTTGCGGCCGCGAATCGGAACATCCTGTACGTCGACGAGGTGAATCTGCTCGACGACCACCTCGTCGACGCGCTGCTCGACGCCGCCGCGATGGGCGAAAACGTCGTCGAACGCGAGGGGATCTCCCACCGGCATCCCGCCGAGTTCATCCTCGTCGGCACGATGAACCCCGAGGAGGGATCGTTGCGACCCCAACTGCTCGATCGCTTCGGCCTCGTCGTCGACGTCGAGGGCGTCGAGGACGTCGCCGAACGCGTCGAAATCAGCGACCGGCGGGCCGCCTTCGAGACCGACCCTGCGGGCTTCCGACGGGAGTACGCTGAAACGGAAGCAGCGCTTACGCGGGATATCGTCGATGCACGCGATCGGCTCGATTCGGTTTCGATACCAGTGCCGGTGAAACGTGCCATCGCGGAGACGAACATCCGCCTCGGCGTGGACGGGCATCGCGGCGACAACACGCTCCGGCGGGCTGTCCGCGCCCTCGCGGCGTTCCGTGGTGAGACAACAGTTACCACCGCGATGCTACGGGAGGTCGCCGGGATGGCCCTGGACCACCGGACAGTCCAACTTCCCTTCGAGGAGGAGTCGACGAGTGTCGAGGGTGCGCTGTCGGCGGCCATCGACGAGCACACGACGTGACGGGCGCCCGCCAGGATAGTACTATCACCAAAAATTATATTATATATGCCGCTGTACGCTTGAGGCAGCGGTATATGTGAACCGGACGCACGGGTCCACTTATGACAGAAAATACCAATTCACGACGCAGTCGAGACGGACAGTCGGTCAACAGACGAACAGTGCTTCAGGGTGGCGCAGTCGCGACGGCAGCCCTGCTCGCAGGATGTGGCGGCGGTGGCGGCGGTGGCGGCGTCGAGGGAGAACCAGTCGGCACACAGCAGATCCGCGTGGGGGAACTCTCGAACTTTGTTGATCTCGCAGGGGAGACGGCGAACCAGTGGAGCGAACTCGGCGTCGACTTCGAGCTCGACACGACGACGTGGGGCACGTTCGTGGGCGAGGCATACACGAACACCCCGGAAGACGTGAGCCACACGCCGTGGGGATCGTCGCCGGACCGCGTCGATCCGGACTTCCACCTTTCGACGTACACCTCGGATTCGGCGGTGAACATTTCGGGGTACGAAAACGAGGAGTACGACGACCTGTTCGACCAACAGCGGGCGGCGTACGATCCCGATGAGCGAGCGGAGATCATCGGACAGATGCAGGAGATCCTCCGGGAGGACCTCCCGGAAATCGTGTACGTCTGGCCGAAGGCGACGCTCCCGATCAACACGGGACAGTTCGACATCCAGCCGACGGAGTTCATCGGCGCCCGGACGACGGGGACGATGACCGTGTTGACCGCCGAACCCGTTGGCGACACCAACACCTTAATCGTCGGTGCCCAACAGGAGATTGCGGTCCCGAACCCGCTGGCGCCCAGCTCGAACGACCTCCAGTACCTGCTCAAACTCGCGTACGATACGCCGAGTCGGGTCGGCCTCGACGGCGACCCGATAAACTGGGCCGTCGAGAACTACGACCAGGTCGACGACACGACGATCGACATGACGCTCCGCGAGGGGATGACGTTCCACGACGGGGAGTCCCTCACCGCGGAGGACCTCGAGTTCACGTTCGAGTTCCTCAACGAGTACTCCTTCCCGAAGTACGATCCGTTCCTCAGCGACGTCGAAGGCGCCGAGATGCAGACCGATCTGACGGTTCGGGTCGACCTCGCCCAGCCGAACGTCGCGTTCCTCAACAGCGCGATGACGTTTATGAACATCCTGCCGATGCACATCTGGGAGGACGTCCCGGACGAGGTCGAGCAGCCGGTGAACTGGAACGCAGACGTGGATCAGCTGGTCGGCAGCGGGCCGCTGGAGATCACGGAGATCACCGACACGGAAATCCGGTACGAGGCGTTCGACGACCACTGGGAGACGCCCGCGTTCGACGAGTTCGTCTTCGTCAACCGGGCCAGTATGGAAGCGATCCGGGCGGACTTCGAAGAGCAGAACATCCACATGACGACGTCGTCGCCGCCGCCATCCGTGACCAACAATCTCGCGGATGAAAACGACTACATCAGTAAATCGAGTGCGGCGAGCGTCCTCCAGATGAAGATGAGCTTCAATCTGGGGCAGCAGCCGTTCAGCGATCCGGCGTTCCGTGAGGCGCTGATGCTGGCGACCGATCCGGACCGGATCATCGACGTCTTCTACAACGGCGAGGCCGACGTCGGCGACGGGACGCTGGTGCACCCGCAGTCGTCGTTCTCCGCCGACCTGCAGCCGGTCGAGCGGGATCTCGAAGCCGCCAAACAGACACTCAGGGACGCGGGCTACGAATACGACGACGACGGTCAACTCCACTACCCCGCCGAGTAGCGGCGACAGGAACCCACTATGTCGAATTCACTCACAGAGTTTGTGGCGAGACGGCTCGCGAGTTTCGTCTTTATGTTGTTTTTCATCCTGTCGACGATCTTCGTGCTGTTTCGGGTGATGCCCGGCGATCCGACGGCGGCGCTCCTGACGGGACAGTTCTCCGAGGAGGCGCGACAGGCGATGCTGGAGAACTTCGGATTGACGAGACCGCTCCACGAACAGTATCTCATCTTCATCGCGAACGTGTTTCAAGGGGACTTCGGCATCTCCTTTTTCTACCGCGAACCGGTCGGAGACGTGATCTTCCCCCGGCTAGTCAACACCCTGATGATCATGCTCCCGGCGCTGGGGCTGGTGATGGTGATCGCGTACTTCTGGGGTTCGGTCGTGGGATGGAACAAAGGCACACAGATCGACCGATGGGGGACGTACATCCCGGTGTCGCTCCGGGCAGTTCCTCACTTCATCCTGGGACTGGTGCTTTTGATCACCTTCTCGTACAACCTCGGGTGGCTCCCGACCGGTGGGATGGGTCCGATCGGTGGACGAGACATGTCCCCGCTTGAACAGCTTGCATCTCCGACATTCTACAAGTACGCAGCACTGCCGTTCACGACGGCGCTACTCCATTACATCGCCGATCCGATGATGTTGATGCGGAACAACATCATCGGGGAGCGCGAGAAGGACTACATCGAACTGCACAAACTCAAGGGACTCCACCCTCGAAACGTCCGCCGCCGCGCGGCACGTAACAGTATGCTGCCGCTTCTGACGTGGCTGACGCCGATGATCGGCGTCGCCTTCGGCGGACAGATCCTGATCGAGGTCGTGTTCTCCTGGCCCGGCATCGGTCGAGAACTGGTGTTAGCCGCACAGCGGCAGGATATGCCGGTCGCACAGGCGGCATTCTTCCTCGTGGCTGTCGTGGTGTTGCTGACCAACCTCGTCGTGGACTTGGCATACGGATACTTCGATCCGCGGATCAGTTACGGGAAAACATGAACTACCAAAAATATTACAATTCGGCATCCCGGGCACGGAGCATCGTCTGGGACTTCTTCGAGCCGTTGTTCGAGGACCGATGGGGGCGGTTCGCACTCGCGATACTGGGTATATACGTGCTTATCGGACTCGTCGGGCCGCTGCTTCCCCTTCCGGGTCCGTTCGAGTACATACAGACGCCGTCCGGCGGGACCGCACAGCTCGAATCCCCGAGCAGCGAGTTCCCGCTGGGGACGACGTACTTCGGATACAGCGTGTTGAGCCAGACGATTCACTCGTTCCGGACGTCGCTTTTCGTCGGCGGGTTGTCGGCCATCCTGGTCGTCACCATCGGCGTGAATATCGGTCTGGTCTCCGGTTACTACGGCGGTGTCATCGACACCATACTGATGGGCCTGACGGATATGGCGTACGGGCTGCCGTTTTATCCGATGGCGATCATCCTCGTTGCGATCTTCGGATCGGGACTCCACATCATCGCCGTCGTGATCGCGCTGCTCTTCTGGCGGTCGGTCGCGAGGGTCACACGCTCGGAAACGTTGTCGCTGAGAGAGCGCGAATTCGTGAAAAGCGCCCGGGCAGCAGGATCGTCGGATCTGAAGATTATGTACTACCACCTGCTGCCGAACCTGCTTCCGCTCATCCTGATTTACTTCGTGTTTGCGATCACGTGGGGAATCCTGCTGGAGGCCAGTCTCAGCTTCATCGGGCTGGGGAACCCCGATACGGTCAGTTGGGGGCTGATGCTCCACGAAGTGTTCGGCTCGGGCGAACTGACCCGTGCGTGGTGGTGGGTGGTCGCCCCGAGCGTCACGCTGTGGCTGTTCATCTGGTGTCTGTACGTCGTCGCACGGACGCTCGAGGACAGCGCGACGGTCTCCGCGAAAGGCGGAGCGTAGTCGTCGACCGCTCCCGCTTCCGCGGCTATTCTTTCGATAGTTCCCGTCCACCTGTTGGAGTTGTCGCTTCCGAAGGCGAGATTGGACTGGTCGTTTGCGAGGGCGAGATCCAGTGCGCTCTGTGATGACGGGTTTGCTCGTTCGATCAATCAGGGCCGTGCAGTCACCAGGCTCAGGACGCGTCGAGCACTTCGAGTACGTCGACCGCCTTCGAAAACGGTGAGGCTCCGGGGTCGAACGACAGCCGATTCACCGTTCGGAAAGCGCATATTCGCGCTCCGACTGATATGCTTCGATCGTCCGCTGAATGTCGACGAGCGCCGAAAGCAGCGGATAGTTGTCCTCGAAATCCAGATAGAGATAGGTCGGGATGTCGGGAGCCTCCGGCGTGAGATTGAACACGTCTCGTTGCCGCTTGATCGCCGTCTGACGGTCGCCGGCGATTCGGTCGACCTTCGTCGCGAGCAGCCGCAACCGGTTCCATTCGGCTTCGAGTGCTCCGTAGCTCTCCGTTCCGGAGCACTCAGGGGAGAAGGTTCGGAGTTCGTCGGTTATCGGCCGGAGTCTGTTTTCGACCGCGCCGACGGAGTCGGCTTCGATTTCGAGCGTCTGCAGGAATTGGTCACGTTCGCGCCGACACTGGCGTATCTTCTCCCGTAGCGCTGTCTTGAGGCGCTGGTCGAAACAGTTCCCTTCGGTGAGAAGCAGTCCCACTTCCGGACCGAATTCTTCGGTGACGCTCTGTTCGTAGGTATCGCCGTACTCTGCGTCGTAGTGAGGGACGCTCATGACGGTGGACTCGTAGGCATTTCGTACGCTATCGAGTCCCACCGTCCGTTCCACTTGCAGCGGCTGTGTGACCCCCGCGGCGTGATCCGGTTTCGTCGGCTCGATGGATTCGAGACGGGACCGAAAATCGTCGAACGCTTCGCGTTCGTCTCTCAGACACCGACGTTCCTGCTGGATCGAGGACCGGAGTGTGTCCAGGAGAGACAGAATCCCCTCCGTTTCGAGAACTGGCTCGGGAACCATAGTGAGAGATGGACTTGAAATGTAGTAAACTTTTATTATTTTCAAGCCTGATGAGCCCTCATTTTTGTACTCGGCACGGAACAGTTCGCGGTGGTCACTTCCGCCGTCGTAACTGAACGCGACTGTGACCGCAGAGCGCTGGGAAGGGAGTTTATGAAACGCTGGTCCGGATAAGAGTGCGGGCACAACGAGCAGTAAAAAGTAAACCACTATCTGTCGTCTTTGGCGCCCAAGATCAATATAAACTAATTTATATTTATGTGTAGCTATATGATAATTTTATTTTGTTCTTTTCCAAAACCCATCAAGTAGAGTTGTCCAGCAGTGGTGAGATCGTTCGGTTATATCCATATTTGGGCGTTTAGGCCATCAAGATAACAATGGATATCAGTTTTGTATTGTTTTCAGTGGGAGAGAAGAAGCTTGCGTAAAGTGCGAATATATAACTATTCTGTTATATGTTTTATTCTGATTAATCTTCCCGTCCGCTCGTACCCACTATCGACAACAGAACCGACAAGGAGTGGATTCGATTCGGCTCTCTCCCGGTAATCGAGGCGAATACCTGATACTGATCACTCTCGTCTCTTCCCGTCGAGCGCAGCCTCCGTTGACGGCGCTCGGCGGGAAACAGTGAGAGTAAGCAGTATGCGAGCCCGACCCCGAGGGTGAAGCCCGCACCGAAGTACGTTCGGTCGTTCGATCTCCCGGTCACCCGTCTCACACTCTCAAGTCGACTTCTCATCGTGCCGTAACGGCTCCTCGCGGCCGGAGCCTTTTGTACGAAGCCGAACGAGGTCCCACCGTGAGCGGGAATCGAGCGGAGGTAACGGAACTGACCCGTCGGCTCGTGTCGATTCCGAGCCACGCCGAGGAGACGGCCGCGGGCGACGAGATCGAGGCGTGGCTGCGCGCGGAGACCGACGCGACTGTCCGGCGTGACGACCACGGCAACGTCTTCGCGCAGCGGGGAGAAGGCGCGGCCTCGCTGGCGCTCGTCGGCCACCACGACGTCGTCGCGCCCGACGACTCGCAGGTCGAATCCGAGGCGGAGAATGACGGTGAGACCGCATACTTCGTCGAGGAGCGCGACGGGCGGTTGTACGGCCGCGGGACGGCGGATATGAAAGGCTCGCTGGCGGCAGCGATGTGCGCGTTCCGCGACGCCGATCCCGCGGGTGAACTCGTTTTCGCCTCCTTCGTCGGCGAGGAGGCGGGCGGCGTCGGCGCGCGCGCCGCCATCGACGACGGGTTCGCGCCCGACTACGCCGTCGTCGGCGAAGGGTCGACGAACTACGCGGGCGCAGATCAGACCGACGTCGCCGTCGCCCACCACGGCCGGCGGGGATCGACGCTCACTGCCCGTGGCACGGCCGCGCACGCCAGCGAGCCCGAAGCGGGCGAGAACGCGGTTTATCGCGCCTGCGACGCGGTGGACGTCGTGCGCGGCCTCGACGCGCCGTCGACGGAGGTTCTCGGTGAACACGTCCGCGGGAGCGTCGTCGTGACCGAAATCGAGGGGGGATCTGCGTGGAACGTCATCCCGGAAACCTGTTCGGTGACGGTCGACGAGCGCACCGTGCCCGGCGAGCGCACTCCGCTCGAACGCGCCGAGCAGATAGACGGGGTCGAATGGACCGTCGATCAGGACCTCCCGCCGATGGCCTGCGACGACGAGGCGTTCGCCGACGCCGCACTCGCCGCGGCCGACGCGGCCCAGGCGGCGCCGCCCGAGCGCGTGACCAAACCACACGCGACCGACGCCGGGTGGCTCGCGGCCGCCGGGACGACCTGCCTCGTCGCGGGCGCTGCAGCACCCGGGGAGGCACACACCGCCACCGAGAGCGTCTCGATCGACGCGCTGCAGCGGTGTCGTCGGCTCTATCAGACGCTCGCGGAGCGGTGGCCCGAGGGACGAAACTGAGGAGAGAGCGGGAGAAACGCGCTACAGGTGCTGCGGCTCCGGCGCCGGCGGCATCGACCGCTTGTGGGCGCTCCGTTCGTAAAGTTCCACGACCCGCTCGATCTGCGCTTCGGTGACGTCGAGATGGCGAACGGTGGCGGCCGTCGACAGCGGCCCGTCGACGTGGAGCGCGAGGATCGCATCCAGCGTGTCGTAGTCCAGTCCCATCTCCGCTTCGTCGGTCTGGCCGGCCCACATCTCCGCGGAGGGGGTCTTCGCGACCAGTTCTTCGGGGACGCCGAGCGACGCCGCGAGCTGTCGGACCTGCTGTTTGTAGAGGTTGCCGATCGGGTGGCAGTCGACCGCACCGTCGCCGTACTTGGTGAAGTAGCCCGTCAGCGCCTCCGAACGGTTGCCGGTCCCGAGGACGACCTTGTTCTCGTAGTTCGCCACGAAGTAGTTCATCACGGCCCGCGTCCGGACGTAGACGTTGCCGGCGGCCGTCCGGTCGTCTTCGGCCTCGGGGAACGCCTCGAAGAACGCCTCCGCGATGGGCTGGATCTCCACGACGTCGTAGGTGATCCCGAGCTCCTGTGCGACCCATTCGGCGTCGCTCATATTGTCCTCGGTGTTCACCACGCTCGGCATCACCAGCCCGTGGACGCTGTCGGCGCCGAGCGTCTCGACCGCCAGGTACGCGACGGTCGTGCTGTCGATGCCGCCCGAGAGGCCGAGCACCGCCCCTTCGGCGCCCGCGTCGTCGACGACGTCGGCGATGAAGGTGGTGAGATGCTCCACCGTCGATTCGAGCTCCGGATCGGAGAGTCTCAGATCCAGCGGTGCGTCCTCGGCGAGAACCGCCTCTTGCGTAGTCATCGACAGTCAGTACCGACTCGGGACACTAATACTCACCTCTTCCGGTTGATATATGAACGATCGTATACTTCCGCGCGCTATTTTACCGGATTCATCCACAGAATCGCGAACCGCCGGCCACGTTGTGATACTTGCGAAACCAGCGTGAGCAGATCGAGCGGCAGCTATCGTAGTGATTGCAACTGATTATTCATCCGATCGCACGCTGTCGTACGATCGTGTGAACGAAGACTCGCAAACGCTCCTATAACAACTGCACGCCAGGGAGCCTCGCTGCGATGACCGACAGCTTATGTTTTTGCATCGACTTGATGTAACCACGTCGTCCGAACGTGAAAACGACTACCGCTCCCGACGGGCGGAGAGATAGCCGCTCTCTCGGTCCGTCTCGGACGACCCTTCGGATCACACAATGAACCTTCGTACCCTGGGATCGTACACGCTCGGTGCGATCGTTGTCGTCTTCGTCGGCTCGCTTCTCGTCGGGCAACTGCTCGGACAGCCCGTACTCTTGGCGTTCGTCGAAACCGGGAGTATGTCGCCGACGCTCGAACCCGGAGACGGCTTCATCGCTGTGCCGGCCGAGATTGCGGGCCCGGTCGAGGAGGGTGACGTCGTCACGTTCCGTGCGGAAACTCTCAACGGCGGCTCACTCACTACCCACCGTGTCGTCGACGAGACGAGCAGCGGATTCATCACAAAGGGGGACGCGAATCCCGTGACTGATCAGGACGGCGACGAGCCGCCGGTCGAACGCGACCAGATCGTCGCCAAGGCGCTTCAGGTCGGCGGGACCGTCGTCGTCATCCCCAAAGTCGGCGTGCTCGTTACCGGCGTCAACGACCTCCTCACGACCACCCAGCGCACGCTGGCGACGATGCTCGGAACGCGGGCCCTCCTCGGAACCCAGGGATTGGCGTATTTGCTGTTCGCCATCGGCGTGCTGTCGTACGTCGTGAGCGCGGTGCTCGCCTCGGAGAAACGGGAACGGCGGACGAGACGGGAGACCGGCGTGCTCGACGCACGGCTCGTGATAGTCGGTCTCACCGCCGTCCTGGTGCTGATTCTGACGTTGAGTATGGTCGCCCCTGCCGGCGCACAGACGTTCACCTTCGTCAGCTCGCAGTCGGACGCACCGGGACCGAGCGTGATCCCCACTGGAGAAAGCGAGAATCTGACGTACGTGGTCCCGAGCAACGGGCTCGTGCCGACGGTCGTCTACCTCGAACCGGGTAGCGAGGGGATCAACGTCACCCCACAGCGGTTGTACGTCGGCAGCGGGGGCCAGGCGAACGCGACCGTGACGATCTCAGCCCCGCCCGAGACGGGGAGTTACGAACGGACACTCGTGGAACATCGCTACCTGGCACTGCTCCCACGGCCGATCATCCACGGGCTGTACACGGTCCATCCGTGGCTCCCGGTACTGGCGATCAACGCCCTCGTCGGACTCGGCTTCGTGGGAATCGCATCCGCGGTCGTCGGCTGGGGGGCGATCCGCGTGGACTCCCGCACCAAACAGCCGTTACTGCGGCGACTGCGCCGGTGGTTTCGGTGATCGGTGGACGGGCCGGACGTCGAATCACTCGGATGTCGAATCACTTGGACGTCGAATCACTTGGACATCGAATCACCTAGACGTCGAACCACTCGGTGAGTGCCGTCTCGTCGGTTATGAAGTAGTAGACGAGGTCGCCCTGCACGACGGCGTACGCATCGAGGCTCCGATCGTATATCACGCGGCCGTTGGAGTCGATCGCGATGTCGACGAGATCCTCGAGGGAGTCGGTCCGGATGTACTCCTTGTCCGATTTCGTTGGAATCTCGCCGTTGGAGATCCACTCGTCGTATCGCGAGCGAGCGAGATCGGTCTCGACCGAGAGCGGATCGATCTCCCGGGAGCGCCGGATGACGGCGACCGCACCGGCGAGCAACCCGATCCCGAGAGCACCGAGACCGCCCACCATCGTCATATCCGGTGAGCCGACGGAGCGCCGAGTCACCGGCGTGCTGTGGGTGCGACTCGCCGAGAGGTCGCCGTCGATCCAGTACGTCTCTCCGGAGAGGGCAAGCGGCGCGGACGTGTTGAGCGTCCCCGCGTAATCGTTCGTTTCGTAGGTCACACTCTGTCGCAGCGTGACTTGGAGGCTCCCGGCCCCCGAGACGGCGCTCTGTTTCTCGGAGACGTACGAGCGAACGTCTTGCATATTCATCGTGGTGTTCACCCAGACCGTTCCGTCGGACACCCGGGTCTGATCTGCGGCGACAACCCGCTGGTCCTCGTAGAACGTCTGCCCGTCACGGGTCGCGCGGAGCTGGATGACGTGTCGCTGGGAGACCTGGACCTGCTGGCCGCCCGGCACATCGGTTCGGATGCGCAACGTCAGCTCCGGCGACGCCTCGAAGAAGTAGATCGGCATATCGCGCAACACCTGCCCTTCGTCGTACAGCGGTGTGCTGTTCTCGACGACGGCCGACGTCTCCGTGGTCGTCTGGATCGTCTGTGTGTTGGTGTTCTCGGTGACTTCCTCGACGGGCGGGTTCAGATACGTCTGCCCCGCGCCACCGAGGGCGACGAGCCCCAGAATCGCCATTCCGAGGGCAATAAAGCGGCCGTACCGGCCGACCGCCAGCTCGATCTGCTTGATCACCGACATAGTCCCCGTGCCCGTCCCGGCATCACCTGGATTCGTTATTCGAGCGACAAAACTGCTTCGCAGGGCGGTGTCGGGAGCGAGACGCCTCGACACCGCGCAGAGCAAACAGTATCTCGCCCACGGTCTCGGCGATCAGCCGGTGGCCTGCACCGTCGACGTCGAGAAGTTGCCGTCGACGTCGTATGCGGTGACGGTGAGGGTGTACAGTTGCCCCTTCGCGACGTTGTAGCTCGAATCGTCCGGCTGGATCGTTTCGTTGTTGTTCTTGTAGTCGAAGGTGCCGTTGAGCGTGATAGTCCTGGTAGCGACGACTGTCCCGCCGGACTGACCTTCGGTGACTTCGAGTTCGATCCGGTCGAGATCGCCGTCGCCGTCGTCGTCGCTCACGCTGACTTTCGTGTCCCACTCGTCTTTGTTCCGTCTCGCAGTGAATTCGTTATCTTTCGTCGGTTTCTTGATCCTGACTGCGCCGGCCACGTTGCCGGATTCGGCATCCACGCTCCCGGAGGTGTCGAGCGCGAAGTCCGAACCACTAATGTTGACGCTGTACGGGATCGTTCCCGTGACGGCCGCGTCGATGTCGACGTACTGTTCGTTCCCACTCATAACGGTGAACGTCACCGAACACCCCGATTCGCCGTCGTTGTCGTAGAGCGTCCCATCCGAACAGGTATCCAGCGAGACCGTTATCTCCAGCGCGGCGGGCCTGTTGTTCTCGAATTTGACCATCGGGTCCCGACTGTTCTTTTTCACAGGGCCCTGGCCGACAACCCCGACCATCGCGTTGCCCTCGGACGCGACGCTGAAGTTCCCGGTTCTCGCCGCGTTCACCGAACTGAATGCGCCGGTCGCGATGTTTCCACCGCCGAGGCCGATGACGCCCGCTGCGCTGCCGAAGACGAGCAGGAACTTGCGGCGACTGCCGCCGCCGGACCCCCGGCGTCGCTTGCGGGGCATCTTATGCACCCCCGCGTTGGTTTCGGCGGACGGCGGTAGGGACGGCGTCGTTCATAGAGGATTCCTGCCGACGAGGCGCGTTGTCTGGGCTGTTAGCGCGTCTGTTGTCCGTCGACGTTCACTTATGTTGTTTCAGCTTCACGATAGTAAATGCTTCGCACGGGAGGCAACGATGCACACACGCGGCAGCAGCGCGTCGACGACCGCTCGCTATGAAATCGACTGTCAATCGGCCGCTACTCCCCGATCGAACTGAGGATCGAACGTCGGCAGGAACTGGAGTGCCGAGGTCGCGGTATCCTCGTTGTCGTCCGTATCCACGGCACGGATGCGGACGAAATATTTCCGGGAGGGGTCCACGTCGACGGTCGGAATCCCCGGAATGTACACCGGTGAGGCCTCGTAGACGTCCGTTCGTCCGAAATCGACGGTCTGGCGGGCGACTTCTGTCCCCCCGGCCGTGCGGATGGAAATCTCGACGGTCTCGAGGTCGCCGTTCGGATCCTCCACGCGCAGCGTCGAGATCTCGAACTCGTTGCGGTGGGTGTCCCAGGAGGGATCTTCGAAGGCCGTAATCCGGGGTCCCTGGCGCCGCCGAGCCGGAGCCGTGATCCACCCCGGAAGCGACGGGAGGCCGTACCGCCACAGGCGGAGCACCACCACGGGAACGAGGATGAGCAGGCTCGCCGTCACAAGCCACGAGAGCACGGGGACGCCCCGTGAGGAGACGATGCCGAGCACACCGAATCCGCCGGCGGCAGCGGGGCCGACGGTGATCGTCGTCTCCGCCGTCGCGTTCGCGCCGTACTCGTCTGCTGCCGTCGCGGTCACGTCGTAGGAGCCGTTCTCGAACGTGTAGTTGACCGTCCGTCCGTCGACCTGTGAGCCGTTCGGGAGATCCCAGGTGACGGAGACGTTTCCGACCTCGTCGGTGACGTTAGCGCGGAGCGTCGTCGAGTTGTTCGCGGTGACGCGCTCGGGCGTCTCGATCGTGATCTCCGGTTCGTCGTTGACGAGGATCCGATAGTCCGTCGTGTCCGTGTTGCCGAGCGCGTCCGTGATTTCCAGGGTGACGTTGTAGATGCCGGGTTCCTCGAACGACGACCGGACGTTTTCGCCCTGTACGGTGGTGCCGTCCGGGAGCGTCCACTCGTAGGTGACCTCCGGGCTACTGAACACGGCGAAGGGGCTGAAACCGGTGGTCCGCGCCTCCAGGACGACCGACTCCTCGGTCGTCGAGACCACGTTCGTCCTGAGTAGCTCCCACCCGTTCTCGGTCAGATGGCCGATCCGGGCGTTCGCGGGATCGGTCACCCCGAGTCGCTCTCTCGACACTTCCATCCGGACCATCGCCGGCTGATCCTCCTGGCCGGGAGGCGCCTGAATGTCGACGGCTTTGACGATCCGGCGTTCACGATCGACGCCGTTCGTCCGGTTGATCGTCGACCGCCTGCCGTCCAGTGTGACCTCCTCGCCGACGAGGGTGAGCGTGTCGACACCGCGCGAACGGAGCTGCTCGGTCTGTTTGGCCGATTGCTCCGAGAAGTCTGCCCGCGTGATCACCGCACGCGGCTCAGGCTTCGAGCCGGGGTTCGGATCGTCGGGGATCGTCTCGGGGTCCATCTCCTCGACGGTGAACGATTCCGCCGGTTCCGACTCGGTCCCGTTGTCGGTGCCGTTCTCGGAGACCACCGTCTCCGGGGAGATGGGCTCGACTTCGACGCCTGTCGGTTCCTCCGAGACTCCTGGGCCACCCGTAGTCTCGTTCCCGCCCGTGCTCTCACTCGTCTCGGGCAGCCGCGCGTGCAGGGAGATCTCGGACAGGAGAGTGTCGCCGACAGCCGCCTCGCCGGACCGCGTGTCGATGGCGATACTCACGACGAGCTGTTCGCCGGGCGCGAGCGTCGCGTCGTTCGCCGCGCCCTGGATCGCCCGCTGCTCGATGACGGGTTCGGTGCGGACGCCGCTCGAAAGCGCCTCGTAGAGGATGACCGAATCGGTCGCGTCGTGCGTGAGCCACACCCGCGCGTCGCGGTCGCCGCGGTTCTCGATCACGAAGACCTGCCGGATGACCGTCTGGCCGTTGGTGTTGACCCCGGGATCGGTTAGATCGACGCTGAGGTTCCCGTCCGCGCCGACGCTGGCGTACTCCCCGTTCGGCCCGTCGGCAGGAGCGAGGACGACGCCGTTGTCGTCGAAGGGGTCGTCGGTGGCGCCGATCGTGACCGCCCCGGTCGGGACGGCCAGCGCGAGAGCGACAACGGCGATGAGGATTGGGGTGAGTTTTATGAGGTTCATTTTGGGTGATCCCGTAGGTACGGCTGCCTGAAGGTCATAAGATGACTACTCGACTGCTAGCGTTCGACGGTTGCCGAGAGTCTGTCGTCTCGGAGATCCGAAATTAAAGGGCCACCTATCCGCGAATGCTATTATGCCGGGTTCGTCGCGTTTGCGTATATTGTAACGTTATTGATGAGTTCGGCGTCTTGATCAAGATTTAGGCTCGTCGTGTCGATTTTCATTGACACATTCGTCGTATCACCGGGGCCGAGCTTTAACTGATGATTAGCATCTTTACCGGAACCAGCGACAGTAATATTTTCGCTATAGGAGCTGTCGTTGTAGAAAGTTACCGCTGAACTGTTGCCCCCCGTTGTCTCAATCTCGATAGCAACTGTTTGCGACCCTTGGTTCGTGATATTGATTATCTTATTGATTTCTGTCGTTGCGTTGTTGTTGACTCCGTTTGGGGCACTATTGAGATCACCATCAAAATTTCCAGCCGTGTTGATTTCAACTTCGCCGTTCTGCAGGCGTGCGTACTGGTCGCCATTAGCGGTGTCCGCCGGCTGAATTGCAAGCAGCGCGGCCCCATCGCCGGCTGTGTTCACTTCAGCTGTCCGTTCTGCCGTCACCGTCGTGAACGCACCGCTCGCAGTCACCAGGCCGATGGCGGCGAAGACTGCGAACAGCGCGAACAGTTTTCCTTTGGGTCTCATAGTTGGATGGGTTGTCGTGTTTTCGTTGCCCGAGAGCCGACGCGACCGCCGCGCCAGCCCGTCAGGGCTTACCTACCCCTACATATCCTACCCCCTTTGTAAGCCCGACCTACTGAACGGTTAGTAATCGCTAACAGGCGCTGAGACGGTAGTTAGGCGCATCTAACAGTCGGAACTCGGGAGGGGGACAGAGATTCGGGATTGAGCCGCTGAAGGCAAATACGACCGCTCG
This sequence comes from Halobellus ordinarius, assembly GCF_031823395.1. NCBI lineage: Archaea > Methanobacteriati > Methanobacteriota > Halobacteria > Halobacteriales > Haloferacaceae > Halobellus > Halobellus ordinarius. The sequence continues at coordinate 7,917 of NZ_JAVQKJ010000009.1, read as the reverse complement.
AAACACTAATCGGTCGTTAATTGCTGGTCGCCTGCGCCGTGATGGTGATTCCATCGACGAGATCGGGCGTCCCGCTCAGGCCGGTGGTGTCGACTTCGATGCTGACAGTCACCGAGTCTCCCGGGCTCAGTGTCGCGTTCGCGCCGCCGGGTTCGAGTCCGCCCTTTGCTGCCGACGTGTCCGGGTCGGAGGCGTTGTAGAACGTCACTGCGCCGTCGTTGTCGCCGCTGTCAGTGATACCCACCTCTACTTCCTGGCTCCCTTGGTTCGTGATGACGAACACCGATTTCACGTCCGTCGTCGCGTTGGGATTGACGCCGGTGGCGCTGGAGGTGTAGCCGGCGAGGTTGATTTCGAGTTCGCCGTTCGAGATGCGGGCGTACTCGTCGCCGTTCGGTCCCTCAGCGGGATCCATCGCGAGCAGGGCGCTGCCGTCGCCCGCGACGTTCACTGTCGCAGTCCGGGAGGCTTCAACAGAGGTGAACGCGCCGGTTGCGGTCACGAGGCTGATCGCCGCGAAGATAGCGAGGAGTCCGAACAGCCGTGTTTTGCGTCCCATAGTCGTGCTGAGGTTCCCGCGCGTGGTCGTCTGAACGATACACCAACGGCCTCGGGGGGCCTTCCCGCCTCGATCGAACGCCGGCGAGCGGATCAGTCGGGATCGGCGCCCCCGAAACGACCGTCGATAGGTGTCTCCTAACTAACGATACGCGCCGGAGCCTCTTGTAGGATCCGGTTCTGTCAGTGAGAAAGAATGGGAACAAAACGTCTTAATCCCCGATTTAATCGATCGGTGCTGCTGCACTCGCCGACACGGACGGCGAACGTCGGTCGAGACAAGCGACAACTTTACGCCTGACCAGTCGGTCAAGTTATTTGTTACAGTTAACAGATGGCTACTGAGGTGCCTGAGAGCGAAACCGAGTCTTTATCGAACGATGTCCTCTACGACGCGCTCTCACAGACGCGACGCCGGTACGCGCTGCATTACCTCAAACAGCGCGGCGAACCCGTCTCCGTGCAGGAGCTGGCCGAACAGGTGGCCGCCTGGGAGAACGAAAAGGAGGTCGAGGAACTCACCTCCCAGGAGCGAAAGCGGGTCTACATCGCGTTCTACCAGTCTCACCTGCAGACGATGGACGACAACGGACTGGTCGAGTACGACGATGACGACGGGACAGTCACCCTCTCGGAGTCGATGCGGGATATCGATCTCTACCTGGAAGTCGTCCCCGAAGAAAGCGTCCCCTGGAGCCTCTATTACGCCGGGTTGGCAGTCGCAAACGCCGCGATCCTGCTGCTCGCGTGGTTGGAGATCCGGCCGTTTACGATGCTTCCCGACCTGGCCTGGGGTGCGGTCGTGCTCGTGACATTCGGCGTTTCGGCGTTCGTCCAGTTCTACTACAGCCGACAGATGCACATCGGTGACGACGGGCCGCCGCCGGAACTCGCGGAGTGAGTGAATCCGACGCAGATTACAGGCGGGGCAGGCCGAGGCGGTTCACGGCGCGGAGACGATTTCGAGGTCGCCGTCGTCGGTGATCCGGACGACGGTGTCGAACAGCGATCTGAATACGCCCACGGTCTGTTTGTCGTGCGCATCGGGGTCCATATGGTAGTGTGCCATCGCGTCGACCGACGACAGTTTCCCCCGGAAGATGTGCAGAAACCGAAACAGACGGCGCGGTTCGACGTACTGAAGCAGCGCGGTCAACGAGTGGACACAGACTGCCGTTCGCTCCTCTTCCGTCGAGATATCGGAGATAAGCCGACTGAGCGTGATTCCGAGCCGGGTGAGATCCGAGGGGTCCGAGACGGTCTCGATCGTGATTTGCTCCGGCCCGCTCTGGGTCGAGATGGTCGTCGAGGCAGGCGCACCACCAGTCTCCTCACCCAGAGAAACGACGACCATACTGGCGGGTGACCCGGAACTGTACCGCTGCCACATCGAGAGCCAGTCGTTCGCAGAGCGCGTGACCGTAACCGCGAGGATGTTCGTCCGGTCCGGAACAGCGTACGACAGAAGCGCTGTACAGTTTCGGTCGCAGTCGGCCCCCTGGACCGGGCCGAGCACCAGGACGTCGGAGGCGTCGTCGATCGTCTCGAAGGGGATGCTGTCGGTCGTGTGTGTCTCCTCCTGCTCCGGGACGTTGACCCACTCGAAGGAATTATCCTCGCTTCGCTCTTTGTCATCCGAGCGTCGCGTCTTGCCCTGTCGCTCCCGGACCGAATTCGCGAGGTCTTCCAGGGAGGCAGAGAGAGATTCCCCGTCGTCGGCCTCATCGTCGGGTTGCAAGTCGTCAGTGCCGTTCATTGCTGTGTTCCTGGGTCAGGGGGCCCTGCATCGGGAGTGAGTCCGTCGAAGAGCGCACGGCAACGGACTGCTCTTCCTGTCCCGCACGTCCCGTGAGTCGATCGCACAGTGTCGCGTCGGCGTCGGGGCAAACGCCGACGGAAGAGGCGCTGCGATCTCTCCGGGGATACCGAGGAATACGTTGGATAGCGAATAAATATACCGGAATTTGTATCGGCGGCTGCAGAGAGCGGGCAGGGCGTCCAACGCGCCGCCGTCTCTCCGGAGCGGAGTCATCGGTGGCACCTTGGTATCAATCTACAGAGACAACGGGACCCATTGCGCCGAAGTGCCGAAACTTGGCAAACAGGAACGGTAACAAAGCTTTTACTCGTACGATCTTTAGTTTCATTCACCGAACAATATCGAGATGTCGGAAGAGTTTCCGGACCCGGGCGGCGATCCGTTCGAAGAGGAGTCCTTCGACGAGTGGCTCGAGCAGCAGGCCGCAACGCAGGGGCTCTCCCGGGAGGAGCTCTTCGAGCAGTTGATCTCTTCGTACTGGACGCTCACCGAGATGACACAACTGCTTGAGAACACCGGAAGCACCGATCCGCCGTTCGATCCGTCCCAGTCGGAGAGTTCGACCCCGCTGCCGACAGACATCGGATCTGAGGGGACGGACGCCGATCGTCGGGAATCGAACGAAATACCGTCCGACGACGCCGCGGAAACAGACCGCGGCCACGAAGCCATCGTCGACCGTCTCGATGAACTCCAAGACCGGATCGACGAACTAGAGTCGACGCTCGAATCGGAAGTCGAGCGCGGGCAATCGCTGGATGCGGTCGCAGAAGCGGTAGTCGAACGGATCTCCGAGATAGAAGCTGAGCTCGACGGACTGGCGACGGAACTGGATTCGACGCGCGAGTCAATAACCGACGACTACGACTCGCTTGCAGAGGACATCGACGGCCTGGAGGCTGAACTCAGCCGCGAAAAGGACACGCGTGCCACGGCACAGCAGAAATTAACGGCCGAGCAAGACCAGATCCGTTCGTGGCTGGACACGGAATTTGACAACCTAGAGACAGTTCTCGAGTACCTTATCTCCCGGACCGACGAACTGGAAACCGACATCGAGAGTGCGGACTCACACTACGGGGACGCACTCTCACGGCTCCGCTGGGAGCGCGATGTACTGGATTCGCTCAAACGTGATGCCGCAGCGGCGGGTGTACACGCCGGCGAATGTGAGTCGTGTGCCGAGACAGTCGATCTCGATCTGCTATCGCGGCCCTACTGTCCGAATTGTGAAAGCATTCTGACTGGGATCGAAGAGCGCGACAAGTGGCTGTTCTTCTCCGAAGCCGTCGTGACGACAAAAGGAAACGGCGCCGGATCCGACGCACACGGGAGTACGGGAGCCGGCGCCGGGATCGAGCCAGCAGAGCACACCACGGCATCGTCTCCCTCTCAAGCAGGACCCGGACAGGATCCCGACGCTCGATCGGCCGACTCAGACCGAACCACTCAGGCCGACGCGTTCGAGAAAGAGCCCGTCGGTGGGGAATCGACCGAGAATGGCGGCGGAGACTTCGGAACTACCGACCGGCCGACGACAGAGCAGGACAGTTCCCCGGGAGCAGCAATCGATCGCAACGCGTCGTCGTCCGCTTCCCGCGAGTACGGATGGAACGAACCGGAGGAGAGTCCGACGGAAGATACCCCCTTCGAGTTCACCGATGCAATCGAAAACTCACCACCGGAAGAAACCGCCGACCGATCCGGGAATCGCGACGACGCGCAGTCGTTCTCAGTGGACGGCAACCGCGAGCCGATGGATCGCGAAAGGGACGACAGCGACGTGGAGTCTACCTTCGACAACCTCGGAGAGTGGGTGCGACAGGAAGAGCAAAAAACGGACTCCGCGGACGGAAACTCGCGGCGACGTGAGTGATTCTGACTGGGGCCGATCAGCGGGCGCAAAGTCCCTAGGAGAGGTATCACCCGCGAGAGAGGCCGACGGCGGAAGGTCCGCCTGTGGGACGACGGCCAACCCGAAGGCCAGATTTATTCTTTCGGCGGTCAACTAATCTCACACTGTTGGGGTCGTATGGACAATCAATCACACGTACTGGTCGTAGACGACGAAGCGGATCTCGCAGATCTGTACGCTTCGTGGCTCTCGGCGAAGCACACCGTCGAAACAGCCCACAGCGGCTCCGAGGCGATCGAGAACGTCCACGACTCGATCGACGTGGTGCTTCTGGATCGCCGGATGCCGGGGCTCTCCGGGAACGCGGTGCTCGAGGAGATCCGCGAGCGCCACCCCGAGTGCCCCGTGGCGATGATCACGGCAGTCGATCCCGACTTCGACATCCTAGAGATGGGCTTCGACGCCTACGTGACGAAACCGATCTCCGCGGAGGAACTCACGACGGTCGTCGACTGTCTCCTGCGGCGCTCCGAGTACACCGAGACGCTACGGGAGTTCTTCGCCAAACTCTCGAAACGCGAAACGCTTTCCTCCCAGAAGCCACGGTTCGACCTCGAATCGAACGAGCAGTATCGAAAACTGGAGGAGGACATCGAGCGCCTCCGGAAACAGTCGGAAGAACACATCACCGAACTCGACGACGAGGACTTCGAGGCGCTGTTCCACCGCCTGGATGCGTGACGGGTGGTGTCGCCGTCGCTGCAGCCGATCGAAGGATTCGTCACGATCACTCCCGTTTTTTCCGCCGAGCGCCACCCCCGTGGACGGCACTCGGCGGGAAACAGTGAGCGTAATCGAGATCAGAACACCGCTCCGGTGCTATGCTATCGTCTCTTCGATCGTTTCTAGCAGGTCTTGCCGGCTATACGGTTTGAAGAGATACGCATCGGCGCCGGCTTCGAACGCGCGCATCTTCACCTCGTTACTGACATAGACGGTACTGACGATGACCGAAATAGTGGTGTCGAGTGATTTGATCGACTCAGTCGCGTCGATGCCATTGCCCTCCGCCAGATTGAGATCCATCACGACGACGTCGGGGTTCGTCTCGCGTGCGAGTTCGACCGCGTCGTCGGCGCCGCACACTGTCCCGACGATCGTGTGTTCCTTCTGGACGTAGTTGCGTAACAGCGTCGCCTGCACGTCCGTATCTTCGACGAGTAAGATGGATGCCATATGTAGCTGGTGTGAGCGAATGCGGCAGCGAGCCGCATTTGCTGCGGGACTCTCTGGAATGTGACTCGTCCTATACGTTCGGCACGTGTATCCTTCACGATTCGTTGCCGGACATACGAGACGGTGACAGACGGTATCCACACAACGCTTTTTCCGAACGCCAACAAAGTTACAGAGGCTATCGGGGCCAACTGGCGAGCAGGCCACTGTCGTCGGTCAACCCGATGAAAACAGTGAGTAGAATGTCGACAGAGAGGTGGCCGTACGCCATCGCGGGGACGGGAGGCCTCCTGAGTCTCACCCTCGTCGGGGAACTGTTCGTGTACGTGTCCGTCTCGGGGATGCCGTACAGTGGATTCCCCATCGGAATCCTCACCTCGGTTCCGTTCGTGATCGGCCTCGTGTACGGCGGATACTGGCTCGCCGACAGCGAGTTGCCATCCGAGCGGTACGACCAGGTGGGTCGCTGGTGGGTCGGCGGAACGATCGGGATGATTCTCCTAGTGTTGGTGGTCAACATCCAGATACAGCCTCTCTCGACGATACTCGTCGTCGGGACAGTCCGGTGGAGCGCTGCGATCGGTGGCGGTGCGGGGCTCCTGATGGGGATTCTTCAGGCACAGGCAATTTTGCGGGGCATCGAGGCCGAAAAGGCGCGCAAGCAACGGCAACAAGCCGAACGGGAGAGGGACAATCTCGAGGAGTTCACCCGGATCGTCTCTCACGACCTGCAGAACCCCCTCCACGTCGCGCAGGGTAATCTCGAACTGCTGCGTGAGGACTGCGAGAGCCCACAGATCGACACCATCGAACGGGCGCACGACCGGATGTCGACGATTATCGAGCGAACGCTGACCCTCGCGCGGGCGAGTCGCCCGATCAGTGAGACCGGGCCGGTGGATCTCGCCGCGGTCGCCGAGAGGTCGTGGGAGATGATCGAGTCGGCCGACGCGACGCTCCAGAGAGAAGGCACACAAACGATCTGTGCCGACAGCGACGCGCTCCAACACCTCTTCGAGAACGTGTTTCGGAACGCGATCGAGCACGGGGGCGACTACGTCACGGTCCGGGTCGGGGTACTCGAGACCGGGGCGGGGTTTTACATCGAGGACGACGGCCCCGGGATCCCGGACGCCGATCGCGAGCAGGTGTTCGAATCCGGGTACTCGACCGCGCCAGAGAACCTGGGGTTCGGACTCAGTATCGTCAGGCGGGTCGTCCAGCGTCACGAGTGGGAAATCACGGTCGGAGAAAACGACGACGGTGGGGCGAGATTCGAGATTCGCGGAGTCGAAACACCCGACGACTAGACGCCGGTCCGCTCCGAACCTTTTATACCAGCGGACTGGTGTTCATTACGTACACAGCGGCCCGCCGAAGCAGCACGGGCGGGGTGCTAGCGCGCCAGTGGTCCAGTGGTAGGACAGTGGCTTCCCAAGCGCCGCGCTATCGGTCAATGCCGGAGTAGGCGCATACGGCGGTATTACCCCTTCTATCGGGATCTTTCGACGGCTACATTAGCGAAATAAACAGTCGAAAGATCGCAAATAACACGACAGATACCGCCAATGTACACAAACGACGATCAGCCCGACGATGAGTATAACGACCAGTCAGAGGACTACGAAGGGCCTCCAGTATCTGGACCCACCCAAGAAGAATTAGAAAAGTTCGCTCCCTTTCTTGCTCAGGACTACCGTGATTTCAAGCAGGATTTTATTCATTACCTAAATGAAGAGGGGAAGAACCCCGACCGAAACGAGGGGTTTGCACGCGAGACAGTTCGCGGGACGCATTACCGCATAGAGCAGGCGTTCCGATGGTTGTGGGATAACGAGAAAGAATACACGAGTGATTTCACACCACAGCAGGCCACAGAGCTGATCCGATTCGTCCGGGATCGGACTCCCCATCCTGATTCCGTTGCTTACCACTATGTCAAATCTCTCCGTCGTCTATTCGACTACTACCGGGAACGGCGGCACGAAAACATCGAGGATTGGGAACACGGAATCGATCTTCGGAACACAAACAGTGTTAAATCCAATCATCAGAAGGACCGATTCTATCCTACTGAATTTCGAGATCTCTACCAGGCGGCGCTTCGATATTCCTCAGTCAAGAGTTACAATAATAAGACGATGAGTGTCGCAGAGCGAGATCAGCTCAAAATCTTCGTCGCAAAGCGATTGGGGATTCCAAAGAAGGACGTGGGGCCTGAAGAATTTAAGCAAGCCAGTTCTTGGAAGGTTCCTTCATTAATTGCTGTAGCTTGCGATACAGGGCTTCGACCCATAGAGGTGGAGCGTGCGAAGGTGGATTGGTTTAATCTTGCCTTGTTGAACGCAAGACAACGACGGGGTAGGGTCGATTGTTTGTAGTCTCACGCCATCAGAGGCAGGTATGTGGAGTCAGAAGATGCAGTAGCCGTCACTCACGGTGGTTGTCG
>NZ_JAVQKJ010000008.1:0-298494 GCF_031823395.1 Halobellus ordinarius | reverse complement strand
TACCGCTCGCCCGGGTACCCTTCGGCGTACTTGTTCGTCAGCGCACTCCCCTGGGCTTCTAAGACCGCCTCGCTGGCGTGATTCTCGCTGGCAATCATCGCCAGCGTCTCGTTCTGTCGCCGCCGCTCACCGTCGAGTGCATCGGCGACGGCCGGATCGACCGCCGCGAGTCGCTCGCCTGTCATACAGGCGTAGGTGGGGCTGAAACCGGATAATTCCCCGTTTTCGGCACAAAATGACAATTGAAAATCAGAATGTGTCGGCGGCGACCTGCGAACTCGGGGTCCCCGGATCGGACCAGAGCCCCAGATCAGCTGAGTCGGTTCTGCCGCCAGCGTTCGAGATCGTCCGTCTGATTGAAGGTGTAGACGTGAATGCCGCGGATCTTGTAGGTGTCGTCGTCGACGTACGGCGCCAGGCCGTCGATCAGATCGTCCGGTTTGTATCGCCCTCGCGACCCGACCAGTTCCTTGACGAACCCGAAGATACCCGTGGTTTTCCGGAGGAACTTCACCGAGTCGCCGACGCCGACCTTCCGGGAGATCTTCAGCAGTTTCTGGTAGTTCATCACGCCGGGAATCCCGATTTCGACGGGGAGATCGATGCCGCGCTCGCGGAGACCTTCGATCCACGCCAGGATCGTCTCGGGGTCGTAACACAGCTGGGTGACGATGTACGTCGCGTACGGTGCCTTCTTGTCCATCGCCTCGGCGAGGGTCTCCTCTGAGAGGAAGTCGTGTCCCTCGGGATAGCCCGTGATGCCGACTTCCTCGAACTCGTACTCGAGGTCGTCGAGGGCGACGAGTAGATCGTACGCGGACTCGAACTCGCCGACAGGCTCTTCTTTGTCGCCACCGGGCACGAAGATGTCGGTGACGCCCGCTTCGGTGAGACGTCGGGCGATCTCTTCGAGCTGTTCGGGGCCCTCGATGTAGCGGGCGGCGATGTGCGGAATGACCTCGTAGCCGGCCGCGGCCGCTTCTTCAGTGCGCTCGATCGTCCGCTCGATGCCCAGTTTCGGGGACGTCGTGATCGCGATGCTCGCGCCGTCGGGTAACTGGTCGATCTCGTCGTCGAAGCTGTCGAACGGCATCAGCTCGAATCGCGCCGCCGTCAGAAGGTACTCTGCACCGTCGCTGGCTGCGGTTTGCGTGCCCAGTGACATCCTTACTGGTCGAAGGGAGGGGACACACTTCTGTCTGTGGGTACAACGAATAACCATTTTAAGTATAGTGCCGTTTGCAAGTCTTCACATACTCGATCGTACGTTGTCGTGCGATCGGATGGGTAATGAGTTGCAAACGCTGCTATAACATCTCTCAGGCGCTGTCCGGAGCACACTGTCGGATCCGCGCCGCCACGGTGTCGTAGGAGACCTGTCGCTCCGGATCGTCGGAGACGCGGCGAAGCACGAGATCGAGGATGTTGAGTTGCTGCAGGAGGTGACGGGTCCGTGTCCCGGAGAGGCCGAGTTGTCGTTGCACCTCGTAGACAGTCCTGGCGTCGACGACAGCGTCGGCGACGTCCCGAAGCGTGAGCGATTCGGGGAGACCGATCCCGTCGGCGAGGAGCTGTTCGTCGGGAAGCGGATCGGATCCCTGAGCCGAGCCGGGAGTCGATTCCTCCGGATCTGGTTCGGGTGTCGTCTCGCTCGGATCTGGTTCGGGTGGCGTCTCGCTCGGATCTGGTTCGGGTGGCGTCTCGCTCGAATCTGGTTCGGGTGTCGACTCGTCCGATACCGCTTCGGTCATCGACTCGTCCGGATCGGTTCCGGCTGTCGACGCACCGGTTGTCGTGTCTGCGAGCCCCTCGTCCGATTCGCTCGCCTGCACGTCCGGCGCAGCGCCGTCGGTGACGTCGCCGTCCGACGATCGGTCCGACTCGTCGGTCTCGTAGGACGTCGGCGTGTGCACGCCGGCTTCGATGGTGTACCGACGGACGGTCTCCGCGGAGACGTCCATCACGATCCGGTCGCTCATCTCCGCGAACGTTTCGCAGGTCTCGTAGAGTCGTCGGAGGTACGCGGTGTCCTCGTACGGCGGAACCGACTCGTCGCGGACGTCTTCGAGGCTCGAATCGGAGCCAGTCGCGTCCGCGGAATCCTGCCGGCCGGGTCCGGAAGCAGCGAGTGAGGAGACGGCGGTTTCGCTGCCGTCGGTTGCGCCCGGCGACGATTCAGCCGCTGTGATGGATGACAGCGACGACGAGGCGGCCGACGACGACTGTCCCGCCGCCGAGACCGAATCAGCCGAAGGTGATCCGATGGGGTCCGACGACTCAACTGCGCGGGAGTGGCTCGTCGGCTCGTCCAGGGACGCGGCCTCGCCGCTGTCCACCTGAGAACTGGCTGTCGCTTCACGTTCCGGATTCGTGTCCGAGGGCTGTTCCGCCGCGGCTGCTTGTTGGGCTGCTGCAGTTTCGCCGATCACGATGTCGAGCGTCACGAGCAGGTCGTCACCCTCGATCGCAGCGCCAGTCTGGCTGACGTCGACCGACAGCCCGTCGGGGGAGCGATCGGCGATCGTCTCGACGAACGTCGGCCGGCGGTACGTCAGGCTGAGACCGTCCTCAGTTAGCGTGGCCGACTGCGGCGCAAACCCCACATCCTCGGAAACGGGGAGCGGAACCCCAACCTCGACCGTGGCGCACAGAGACCCCGCAGCCGCCTCCTCGGTGGACGCTTCTGTCCGGTTGACGGACCGTCCGTCGGCGTCGAGTTCTTCGAGCACCCGGGAGAGCGCAGCGAACGGAGAATGAGTCTGTGGCGCCATCTCACTGATAACACGCATCACACTGTAATCTGTTAACGATGGGTGCGGAATACTGAGGGCTTTCAAGTGATCAGGCTGCTGATCAGACGCGTTTGAAGCGGGCGAACGAGAGCACCACCAGTCGTGGCTCTTACAGATCGTGTTGTGAGACTTCAGCACTCCGTATCAGACGTCGGTCGCGATGCTCGCGAGCCGTTCGCCCGCGACGACGACGCCCCCGTGGCCCACGGAGTAGACAACGCCGTCCACGGTGGCTGTCACCGTCTCCAGGCGCTCGAACGACATCGGATCGAACACCGCGCCGAGTTCCTGCTCGGCTTCGACCTCGTCGCCGACGCCGAGATCGGATCGTAGCTCGAACAGCCCCGACGTGTCGGCAGTGACCCGGGGAGCGTCGTCCCGGAGCAGTTGTTGTTCGGGCGGGGACTCCGGGGCTGCCGGAAGCGATCCGAGTTCCCGGAGCACGTTCCGGACGCCCTCGACGCCGGTGTCGACAGCGGGTTGTCGGACGGTCCGGCTGTTCGAGAGCTCCGCGGTGATCGCCGGCACGCCCGCTCGAGCCGCTGCGAGCCGAAATTTGCCGGAGAAATCGTCGCCGTCGATCGAGTCCGAGTCCGCCAGCAGGACCTCGGTGCCGAACGCCGACGCCAGAGCACGGGCGTCGTCGTCATCGGCACGGAAGCGGACGTGTTCGAGCATCTCCGGCATCCCGGTGTGGAGATCCACTGCGGCGTCAGCGGCCTCGACAAGCGGCCACAGGCTCGCGACGAGTCGCTCCTGGAAGCTTCCCCCCTCGTCGCCCGGCCAGATGCGGTTGAAGTTGGCGTTCAGCGCGTCGTAGGCCTCGGGCGTGAGATACGAGCGGTGGTCGAACGCGAGCGGATTGGCCACCGGCACGACGACGACAGTGCCCGCGAGGTCGGCGTCACGCAGGTGTCCGTGCAGCCGACGGAGCGCCGCGGGGCCGTTGAGTTCGATGCCGTGCTGGGCCGCCTGCACGAACACCGTCGGGCCGTCGCCGCCCGCGTACCGGTGGACAGTCACGGAGACGTCGCGCCCGGACGGGAGGTGTCCGAGGCGACGCTCGGTCGTCGTGTGCGTGGCCGGTTCGTAGTTCATACTGGGAGAGAGTCACGCCGTCGCAAAAAGGACCCGTACAGCGGACAGGGACAGTGGGGACCGACCGGGCGGTCCGCATTTTTATGGGACCGCTCGGCGAGGGATGGCGTATGGAGTTGACTGCAGAGACGTGGACCGACGCGGCGGCGTCGGATGCGGAGGTCGCGCTTCTCCCCGTGGGGAGCACCGAACAGCACGGCCCACACGCGCCGCTCGGAACGGACACACTCAACGCCGAAGCCGTCGCCGAGGCCGCCGCCGACCGCTACGACGACCCTGTCGTCGTCGCCCCAGCGATTCCGGTCGGGATCGCCGAGGAGCACCGCCGCTTTGCCGGCACGCTGTGGACCTCCGAGTCGACCCTCAGGTCGTACGTCCGCGACGTCGTCGGCAGCCTGGCGTCCCACGGCTGGGACCGCGTCGTCGTCGTCAACGGTCACGGCGGCAACATCGCGGCGCTGCGGGAGGTGACCGCACGCATCGTCCGCCACGACGACGCCTACGCCGTCCCGTTCACGTGGTTCGACGAAGTAGGCGAACACACCTCGGAGATGGGCCACGCGGGACCGCTCGAAACCGCGTTGCTCCGCCACGCGAACCCCGAAACGGTCCACGAGGACCGTCTCGACGAGGCGGCCGAGGGCGGCAGCGACCGCTGGGGCGACTGGCAGGGTCGCGTCAACCTCGCGGTCGACTCCGACGAGTTCACCGAGAACGGCGTCGTGGGGGACCCGCGAGATTCGAGCGAGGAGCTCGGCGCGGAACTGCTCGAACTGTCGGCGGGCGCCCTCTGTGACCTCCTCGACGCGGTTCAGGAGCGCGATCCGGCGCCGCGCGGGGAGTGAGCGATGCCCGCCGTGGATCGATCGAAGGGAGTCGGGTCCCGGCGGCGACGCAACATCTTTCGACTTCTTGTCACGCTGTGGTTCGTAGTGACGCTCTCTTCTCTCATATCGGTGTCGGCGTCGAGTGAAAAACGCCGAAAACCGGGAGATATGGATGCTTGGAAGGCATCTAACGTTCTCTCTGGGACAGTCCACCGTTGTCTTTATGCCCGTCACCGGTGCATCGGAAGACGAACATAACCGGGCGCCGACCGCTCGTGTATGCGGTGATCGCCGGCCGAGCGCGCGACCGGTTGATTGTCGGTGTCGACCCCGAACGGCCACGACAGCGGGTTCCGTCTGCCGACTCTTCCGGCGCCATCACCGACCCCACCGACTCATTACGATGACAGCCACAGACCACGGATCCGAGACCGACGAACTGCCAGTGCAATACGTCGACATCGAGCGGGCGCGCGAGCGTCTCGACGACGACACCGTCGTCAAGCAGACGCCGGTCGAGCGCAGCACGTCGCTCGGAGCGCTCGTCGACGCGGAGGTCCACCTCAAGATGGAGCACCTCCAGTGGACGGGATCGTTCAAGACCCGCGGTGCGTACAACAAGATCAGCCAGGACGTCGCCGACGGCGTCACGGAGTTCGTCGCCGCGAGCGCCGGCAACCACGCCCAGGGCGTTGCGCTCGCGGCGACGCGGTGCGGCGCGAACTCGACGATCTATATGCCCGAGGACGCGCCGCAGACGAAAGTCGACGCCACCCGGAGCTACGGGGCCACAGTCGAGTTGGTCGGCAAGGACTTCCAGGAGACGATGTCCCACGCCAAGGCCGCCGTCGAGGAGATGGCGGACGCCGAGTTCGTCCACGCCTACGACGACACCGACATCATCGCCGGGCAGGGCACGCTCGGCTCGGAGATGTACCACGACTGCCCCGACGCCGACACGGTAATCGTTCCGATCGGTGGCGGCGGGCTGATCAGCGGCGTCTCGACGGCGATGAAGCATCTCTCGCCGGAGACGCGGATCGTCGGCGTGCAGGCGACGGGCGCCGAGACGGTCCACGAGAGCCTCGACAAGGGAATTCCCGTCACGCTCGACGAGGTTGACACCATCGCCGACGGGATCGCGACCGGCGGCATCTCCGAGACGACGCTGTCGATCATCCGGGCCAACGTCGACGAGGTGGTGACTGTCTCCGATACCGAGATCGCACAGGCGATCCTCTTCCTGATGGAGCGGGCAAAGCAGGTCGTCGAGGGCGCGGGCGCGGCCTCGGTCGCGGCGCTTCTGAGCGACGACCTCGACGTCTCGGGGGAGATCGTGATGCCGCTTCTCTGCGGCGGCAACCTCGACATGACGCAACTGCAGACCGTCCTGGTCCACGCGCTGACCCAGCGAAAGCAGCGCATCCGCCTCCAGGTGCGGATCGACGACCGCCCCGGGAAGATGGAGGACCTCTCCGGCATCATCGCCGAGCAGGAGGCGAACATCCACAACGTCAGACACGACCGATCGGTCGAAGACCTCGAGGTCGGCGAGGCGTACCTCGTCTTCACCGTCGAAACCAGCGGCGCCGAACACGCCGGCGGGATCGTCGACGCGATCGAAGCAGCCGGCTACAGCGTCGAGGACGTGACGCGCGGGTCGTAGGGCTGTCAGCGCCCCCCTTTTTGCGTCCGAAAAAATTGCTTCGCGGGAAGCCGCAGTTTCGGCGCTGGCCTCAGTCGGCGAGCCCGCGGTTCTGCAGTTCCTCGGTGACTTCCGGAATGGTCTCGTGCAGGTCGGCGACGACGGCCCAGTCGGCCTTCTGGATGATCGCCGCTTCCGGATCGGTGTTCACCGCGAGGATGTTTTCGGCGCCCTTGCAGCCGACCATATGCTGGACGGCGCCGCTGATCCCGGCGGCGATGTAGATCTCGGGGGCGATCTTGTTGCCCGTCTGCCCGATCTGGTCGTCGTGGGGCCGCCAGCCCTCGTTGACCGCGGCGCGGGAGGAGCCGACCGCGGCGTTGGGGATCTGTTCGGCGAGTTCCTCCAGCGCGGAGTAGTCGCCGTCGGTCCCGCGACCGCCGCCGATGACGACGCGGGCCTCCCCGAGCGGGACGCCCTCGATGTCGGACTCCTCGACGCGGGAGAGTTGCACGCGCAGGTCGCCGTCCTCGAGGTCGGGCGAGAACGCGCTCACGTCGGCGGCGCCGTCGCCGCTTTCGGTCGGCGAGATCTCGTTGGCCGCGACCGTCAGGAGGTTGGTGTCGGCGGTAAGTTCGGCGTGCTCGATGAGCGTGCCACCCCACCGCTGTCGGGTGATGCCGTACGTGTCGCCGACGTCGACGTCGGTGACCTCCGCAGCCATCGTCTCGTCGAGTTTCGCCGCGGCGTGTGAGAGCGTCTCCGCACCGCGGTCCGTCCCGGGCGCGATGACTGCCTCGGTGTCGGCCGCCTCGGCACACTGGACGACTGCCCGGGCGTACGCCTCGGGCGCGTAGTCGTCGAGGTCGCTGTCGTCGACGACGTTGAGAACCGCGGCGCCGTAGGCGCCGACCTGTTCGGCGATGCCTTCGGCTTCCGGGCCGAACGCGATCGCTTCGAGCGATTCGCCGGTGTCGTCGGCGACGTCGCGCGCGAGCGTCAGCGCCTGCAGCGAGACGTCGTCGACTTCGCCGTTGTCGTGTTCGACGAGTGTGAGTACCATCTAGACCACCTCCAGGTCTTCGAGAACGTCGACGACGTTCTCGGCCGCCTCCGGACTCTCGCCGAGGATCTCGGCGGGGCTGTCGTCGGTCTCCGGCACTTCGAGTTCGACCAGTTCGAGGCCGCCCGCTTCCTTCGCTGGCTCGATGTGCTCGACGGAGGCCTTCCGCGCCTGCATCTTCGCACGCATCGACGGGTAGCGCGGCTCGTTGAGGCCTTCTTTGACCGTCACGACCGCCGGCAGGTCGAGTTCGTACACCTCGGAGCCGCCGGGGATCTCGCGTTCGGCGACGACCGAGCCGTCCTCGACCTCCAGCTCCTTGATCCCGGTGACGCAGGGGAGATCGAGTTGCTCTGCGACGTGGACGCCGACCTGGTGGTTCGCGGCGTCGGCGGACTCGTTCCCGAACAGCAAGAGGTCGTAGTCGGTGTCGCCCTCGTCGATCGCGGTCGCGATGGCGTTTGCCGTCGCGGCGGGGTCCCACTCGTCGTCGTCTGTTTCCAGGAGGACGCCCTCGTCGGCGCCCATCGCGATGCCCGACCGGAGCTGTTCGGTCGCGTCCTCGCTGCCGAGCGTCAGGAGGGTCGCGTTGCCGTCGTTCTCCTCGACGAGCTGGACGCTCTCCTCGATGGCACACTCCTCGTGCGGGCTGATGGTGAAGCCAAGCGAGGTGGTGTCGATGGACAGGTTGTCGTCCGTCAGCACGACTTTCGAGCCCGTTTCCGGGACGCGCTTGATGGCTGTGAGTATCTCCATGATCAGTAGTTGTTCTTGAACAGCCGTTCGTTGTCCGGGTCGAAGACGCCGCCGTAGCCGGCGACTTCGACCTCGACGGGGTAGTGCTGGCCGAAGTACTCGACCTGCAGTTCCTGACCCTCGGTGGCGTACTCCTGCGGCAGGTAGCTGAGCAGGAGGTGCTTGCCGACCGACGGGCCGGTACCGGCGGAGGTCACGTAGGAGCGGCGACCCTCGTCGTCGACGAGGACGTTCCCGTCCCCATCGAGGATGGGTTCTCCGCCCGTCATGAAGCGGCGCTCGCCGCCGTCGGGCGCGTGGTCCGTCACGGACAGCGTACACAGCGTGGCGGAGTTCTCCTCGTCGATCGCCGCCGCGTAGGCGTCCTTGCCGACGAAGTCGGCGTCCTTGACGCCGTGGAGCGTCAGGCCGGCCTCGGCGGGGGTGTAGTCGATTTCGAGTTCCGCGCCCATCAGCCGGTAGCCCTTCTCCATCCGGCCGGTCTCGCCGTAGACGCCGGTGCCGACCGGGCGGATGTCGTAGTTCTGGCCGGCCTCGTGGATGGTGTCCCAGAGGCGCTGGCCCTTCTCCATCGGGGCGTAGATCTCCCAGCCGAACTCGCCGACGTAGGAGATGCGGAACGCCTTGGCGTTGACCGCGCCGATGGTGACGTCCTTCATCTCCGCGAAGTCGAAGCTGTCGGACGTCATCTCTTCTTCGGCGATGCCGTTCATCAGTTCCTCGGCGTCCGGTCCCCAGACACCCAGGGTGCACAGTTCAGAGGAGCGGCCGATGAGTTCGGCGTCGCCCTCGAGGTGGTTGCTGAACCACGTCTTGTCCTGGCCGGCGTGGGCGCCGCCAGTGATGACGCGGTAGTGGTTCTCGCCGAGTCGGGCGATCGTCAGGTCGGAGACGAAGCCGGCGTTCGGCGCCAGTACCGGCGTGTACACCGAGGAGTCGACGTCGAGATCCATCGGCGCCACGCAGATCCGCTCCATATTCTCGTAGGCGTCGCTGCCGACGATGTCGAAGATGCCGAAGCCGGTGTCGCCGATCATCCCGACGTTGTTCCGCAGATGCAGGTGCTCGCCGAGGATGATCTCGGACCACCAGCGGTTGTCCCACTCGTTGGGGCGCTTGAGGCCCTCGATCTCGTCTTCGTACTTCTCGACGAGGTCGGCGTTGGACTCGAACCAGCGCGGGCGCTCCCAGCCGCCGGCCTCGAAGAATTCCGCGTCGAGGTCCTTCTGTCGGTGATAAAAGCCACTCGTCCGGAGCGGCCGGACCGTCTGCCACTGCTCGCGCGGGTGGACGATGCCGTAGGTCTTCTGGAAGCCCTCGGCGCCGCGGGCCTTGACGAACTCCTGGTTCTCGCCGTACTCGTCGAAGCGGGCGACGTGGTCGTGGGCGACGATGTCGATGTCCGGGTGACCCTTCGTCATCCACTTCGAGAGTTCGCGGGCGATCGCGGGCGCCTCCTTGATCCAGATGGCCGCGCAAGACCAGAGGCCGTCGACCTCCGGAATCGGACCGAGAAGCGGATGGCCGTCGGGGGTGACCGACAGCAGGCCGTCGATGGAGTGACGGATACCGGCGTCCGGATCGTCGAGGACCTCCGGGATGATCTCTAAGGCGTGCTCCATCGACTGCTCGAAGGCGTCCTCGGTGAGCGGCGGCTGGGTCGGCGAGAGCGGCGACTCCTCGATCGAGGGGACGTCGTCGACGTCCCAGAGGATCGGCCGGTGCTCGTAGGACCCGACCTCGATGTCGTTGCCGTGCTGCCGCTCGTACATCTGGGTGTCCATGTCGCGGACGACGGGGTAGTTGATCTCGCCCTCGCCGTCCTCGAAGCGCTCGATCGGGCCGACAGAGACCATCTGGTGGACCGCCGGCGACAGCGGGATGTCGACACCCGCCATATCAGCGATCTTCGGGCTCCACAGCCCCGCGGCGATGATGACCTCGTCGGCGGAGACCGTGCCCTTGTCGGTCTCGACGGCGGTGATCTCGCCGTCCTCGACGTGGAGGTCCGTCACTTCCGTGTTCGGCGCGGTGCGGAGTGCGTCCCGATCCTTCGCCTCCTGGCGATACAGCTCGCCTGCGCGGAGCGGGTCACAGGTGCCGGCTCCCGGGCTGTAGAAGCCGCCCTTGATGATGTCCGTGTTGATGTACGGGACCAGTTCCTCGACCTCTTCCGGCGTGAGGAGTTCGGCCTCCTCGCCGAAGGATTTCCCGGAGACGACGCGCCGTTTGAGCTCCTCCATCCGCTCTTCGGTCCGGGCGACCTCGATCCCGCCGGATTCGTTGAAGGTGTCGAACTCCCGGTAGATGTCCCGGCTGTCGGACGTCAGCTGGGTCATGTCCTTGCTGTGGTCGACCGGGAAGATGAAGTTCGACGCGTGGCCGGTGGAGCCGCCGGGGTCCGAGAGCGGACCCTTGTCGATCAGGAGGATGTCGTCTCGGCCCCGCTTCGACAGTTCTCCCACGAGAGAACTGCCGACGATACCGGCGCCGATGATAACTGTACCTGCGTTCGATGGGAAGTCGTTCGTGCTCATCGATTGCTAACCTCGTGTTTGATTTCGCTCGTCAGATGACGGTCGGTTCTCCGCTGGTCGGAGTGTGCTACGTCCACATATCTACTACTAAGGCCTAGCCCCATATGATCTTACGGTTACGGTGACTCCCCTAACAAACTGCCCCTGTACTATAGAACGTCATTTTATGCGGCCCGGCCGGCCGCGAATTCCTCGCGGGGATCACCGAGAACGCGCCATCTCGTCGGCCGGCGGAACGCCGGCTCACGACCTTGCGCGAAGCCGTCTCCGCTCCCACGACCGTGCCGGATCGCGGCGGAGTGGGTTCGCTACAGTGCCAAAAAGAGCAGGAACGGGAGGACGAAAAGCAGCACGAACATCCCCAGTAGCCCGAGGCCGTAACTCAACAACGTCGCGATGCTCGTGGTCCACGCGGGATGATCAAGTTGGGCGGGGAGATTCATCGATTACAGGTTGCAGCGAATCAAACATAAGCGTGCGGGACGGGGCGGCGACTCTCGGGAGCGCGTTCCACAACCTGTTGTGAGAACGATAGTACGTTCGCCGGAGACGGCGCGAATCCGCGTCTCGAATTCGAGACGGAGACACTCGGGGTCGCCCGTTTCCGGTTCGGGGCCGCCGTTCCGCTGTCGAACGTACCAACCTTTATGATGAGATTCGAGAATCTCTAGCCGTTATGGTTGCCGAAGGGGCGACGACCCGACCGACGTTCTGGCGTATCGGCCACCTCGGCGAGGTGGTCTTCTACCTCCTCGCCGTGGTGACGATTCTGATCTTCCTGTACGGCGCATACAAGCGGGTCGACCGCTACACCGCCGGGACGGAAGACTGGTTCGAGCGGCTCGATGACCTCCCGGGGCGGATCGTCTCGGCGACGCGGATCGTCCTCTCGAACCGGAAGCTCTTCGACCGCGACACGGGCGGCGGCGTGATGCACGCGTTCATTATGTGGGGCTTTCTGACGCTCCTGATCGGGACCACGATCCTCGCGATCGATATGGACATCTACCAGCCGATCACCGGGGCGCTGGGCACGGAGCAGTCCTTCTTCGTCGGCGACTTCTACCTCTCTTATTCCTTCGTGATGGACGCGATGGGACTGCTGTTCGTCGTCGGTGTCGGCGTCGCCCTCTACCGTCGCTACGCCGTCCGAAAGGAGCGTCTGTGGGGCAAACACACGAGTCTGGAAGACGACTTCTTCATCTGGGCGCTGTTCCTGCTCGGCGTCGGCGGCTACGTGACCGAGGGCATCCGCATCCTCGGGACCGGCTTCCCCTCCTTCGAGACCGTCAGCTTCGTGGGCTGGTTCCTCGCTGAGGTCTTCGCGGTCGCGGGGATGACCGAGTCGGCGGCGGCGGCGGTCTACCCGTTCGTCTGGTGGTCACACTCGCTTCTGGCCTTTGCGTTCATCGCGGCCATCCCCTTCGGGAAACCCTTCCACATGCTCTCGTCGTACGCCAACATCGTGGCCCGCGACGAGAAGGCCGGCAAACGCCTCCCCGGCGTGCCCGCCGATCTCGACGCCGACACGGGCGCCGAGACCATCGACGACTTCTCCTGGAAGGAGATCCTCGATCAGGACGCCTGCACCAAGTGCGGCCGCTGTTCGTCGGTCTGTCCGGCGAAGGAGTCCGGCCGCCCGCTCGATCCGCGGGACGTCATCCTCGATCTGAAGCAGTACCGCGAGGACCTCGACGCGGGCGAGACCGAAGCGGTCGACATCGTCGCCGACGGCGGCGAGAGCGTCGTCGACGCCGCGACGATGGAGTCGTGTATGTCCTGTATGGCGTGTATGGACGCCTGCCCGGTCGACATCGAGCACCTGAAGTCCTTCACCCGGATGAACCGACAGCTCACGGACCAGGGCGACGTGGACTCCAACGTCCAGGACGTGTTTGACAACATCATGGGGATGGGCAACACCTTCGGCGACCCGCCGGACGAGCGCGCCGCCTGGGCCGACGAACTGGACTTCGACGTCACCGACGCTCGCGAGACGGAGGTCGAGTACCTCTGGTACGTCGGCGATTATCCGAGCTACGACGAGCGGAACAAGAAGGTCGCGCGGTCGCTGGCGAAGATTCTCGAACACGCCGACGTCGAGTACGGTATCCTCTTCGAAGAGGAGAAGTACGACGGCAACGACATCCGCCGACTCGGCGAGGAGTTCCTCTACGTCGACCTCGCGGGGTACCACGTCGAGCGCTTCGAGGAGGTCGACCCCGAGAAGATCATCTGTACCGACCCCCACTCCTACAACACGTTCAAAAACGAGTACCCCGAGGTCAACTACGACGAGTTCGCCGACGAGCCGCTGATGCAGTTCGAGTTCGACGGCGAGTGGAACCAGGATGGAGAAGTCGACGTCCTCCACTGGACGCAGGCGATCGAGGAACTGGTCGACGACGGCGGTCTGGGCCTGCAGGGGAATGAACTCGACTACACGGTGACCTACCACGACCCCTGTCACCTCGGCCGGTACAACGACGAGTACGAGGCGCCGCGGGAACTCATCCGCGCGACGGGCGCGACGCTCGCGGAGATGCCGCGCAACCGCAGCAACTCCTTCTGTTGTGGCGGCGGTGGCGGCGGCCTCTGGATGGACATCGACGAGGAGTCGAAACCGAGCGAAGAACGGATGCGGGAGGCGCTCGAGGACACGCCGGCCGGCGACGCCGTAGAGAAGTTCGTCGTCGCCTGCCCGATGTGTATGACGATGTACGAGGACGGCCGCAAGACCGGCGGCTACGAGGACGACATCGAGATCGTCGACGTCGCGGAACTGCTCGTGGAGGCCATCGAGGCCGGCCCCGGCGTCGAGGCGAGCGGTTCGGGGCAGGCGGCCGGACAGGCGGACTGAGACGGACTGCCGCAACTTTACACGTCACGATCTTGAGGATCGGTTTCGAGAACACGGGGAGAACGCGGTCAGTGCGGCCGCCGACCTGTCGTTCGTACTGCTCCGGTGAACCGACACGAGCCCCGGTCTCGCGGAAAGTTATTTGTGAACGGGTCGTGACAGTACGTCCGGAGCGATGTACGAGGAGATACTCATCCCCTACGACGGGAGCGGCGAAGCCGAGAAAGGCGCGATGCACGGGATCGAACTGGCGGCGGCACTCGGCGCGAAGGTAACGGCGCTCTACGTGATCGACCTGCCGGGGGCACCGCGGGCGCTGGCCCTTCGCGACGACGAAGAAGAGATGCGGGAGCGATACCGGGAGTACGGCGAGGAGGTGCTGGACGAACTCTGTAAGATAGCCGCCGAACACGGCGTAGAGTGCTCGACCGCGTTCAGAACCGGCTCTGTGGCCGAAGAGGTCGCCGACTACGCCAACGACGAAGGGATGGACGCCATCGTGATGGGTTCGGCGTACCGCGGCGCTATCGGCTCGCTGTTGGGTGGAACCGCAGAGAAGGTGGTCAGGACCTCGCGAGTGCCGGTGATAACCCAGCGGATGAACGCCGACGATATCTGACCGCATTGGCGGCGAGTCGAGTGGCAGAGAGTCAGCGGCCCACCAAGTGGTTTTCGCGGTAGTAGATGACGATACTGGCACTCAGAAAACTCATTCCGGCCACAGTGTAGTCCCCAATCGTCATCTGGTAGAGCGCGAAGCCGAAAAGAGCCACGACGACCACGATAGCCCCGGTCGCGAGCAGATTTTCCATACACGAACAGTTGCGTCGGGCAGTATAAACGTACGGCCCGCTCGGTTACGGAAACTGCCGTGAGCGACTGGCCGATGTCCCGGAGAGCACTCGTTGTATATAGTAGCGTTTGCAAGTCTTCGCTTACCACGACCGCAAGACCGCGTACGATCGGATTCCAATCAGTTGTAAACGGCTACTACCGGTGTTTACGAAACCCAATTAGTTATATTCCTGTTACTTTGTGTAGGGAAGGGCTGGCATTTCTAGGTCCCGGTGACGATTTTCTACTTCCAGAAAACATCCGTATGAGTGGCTTAGTGGCGAATATTGCCCAACCTTTATTATAGTTCAACGACAGCAGAATTATGAGGTATAGTAGCATTCCACTCAGGAGTGAACAAACGACGGTGGGTAATTGTCGGATCACCCTACAGAAAAGCACAGCACGGCGGCATAGATAATCGGTGTTACGGTCGAAATAAAGACGAACTGGCAGGCGCGATTCGACACTCGTACAATGATAACGAATAACCAAACGAGACAAACAGAGACGGAGGTAAGATATGTCAGACAGTGATTCGACGGGAGAAATGTCCGACGGGCTACAGGTAGAGCTGTTCCATCCGGAATCCGACCGCGAACCCGGTGACACGAACATTGCGAAGTGGGGATTCGACGTTCATCCCGTGGTATTCCCAGTCGCGCTCGTGCTCATCGCGCTTTTCATCGCAGCAACAATCATCCTCGGTGATAGCGCGTCGGCCGCGTACACGTGGCTGTTCAACTTCATCGGGGAGAACTTCGGATGGTTCTACCTGCTCGCGGTGAACATCTTCATCGTGGTGTTGTTGTACTTCGCGTTCGGAAAGTTCGGAAATATCAAGATCGGCGGTGTCGAGGCCGAAAAGGAGTTCAGCGACTTCTCCTGGATGGCGATGCTTTTCAGCGCCGGAATGGGGATCGGCCTGATGTTCTTCAGCGTCCTCGAACCCGTCTTCTACTTCTCCAGCCCGCCTGGGTTCTGGGGAGTTGAAGCGGGAACCGGCGCCGCGGCCTCGGCGGCGATGGCCCAGACGTTCTTCCACTGGGGCTTCCACCCGTGGGCGGTCTACGGCCTCGTCGGCCTCGGACTGGCGTTCTTCTCGTTCAACCGCGGGCTACCGCTGACGTTCCGGTCGATCTTCTGGCCGCTCTTGGGTGACCGCATCTACGGGTGGCCGGGGCATCTGATCGACCTCGTGACCGTTTTCGCGACCCTGTTCGGCCTGGCGACGTCACTCGGCCTCGGTGTCGCCCAGGTGAACCGTGGACTCGCGTACGTCTCAACGGAGATCCTGGGCGTCCTTGGAAGCTTCCCGAACAACACGATCTCACAGATCGTCCTCATCGCCGGGATCACCGCCATCGCGACGATGTCGGTCGCGGCCGGTCTCGACGGTGGAGTCAAGCGCCTGAGCACGGTGAACCTCTATCTGATGTTCATCCTGCTCGGCTTCCTGCTCATCGTGGGCCCGACGATCTTCGTCCTCGGGACGTGGGTCGAAGGCCTCGGTGCGTACTTCGGCAGCGTCGTCGAACTCGGCTTCTTCCGTGGTGCGATGGGCGCCGGCGGTGGCACCGTGACCGCGTGGACCATCTTCTACTGGGGCTGGTGGATCGCGTGGTCGCCGTTCGTCGGGATGTTTATCGCGCGCATCTCGAAGGGACGGACGGTCCGCGAGTTCGTGCTCGGGGTCCTGTTCCTCCCGTCGCTGTTCTCGACGCTCTGGCTGTCGACCTTCGGCGGTAGTGCGCTCCAGAGCGCCGTCCAGACTGACAGTGCCGGCGCGGTCGTCGGCGCGTACAACGAACTTGGCTACGGCGCCTTCGAGACGCTCGGAATGTTCGTGATGTTAGAGCAGTACCCGCTCGGCGCCATCACGGCGTCGCTGGCGACGCTTCTCATCATCACGTTCTTCGTCACGTCCTCGGACTCGGGCTCGCTCGTCATCGACCACCTGACTTCGGGTGGCAAGCACGACGTCCCGAAGACCCAGCGCATCTTCTGGGCAATCACCGAGGGTGCAGTTGCGGCAGTGCTCCTGTACGGGGGCGGCCTCGGCGCGCTGCAGACGGCGGCCATCACGACCGGGCTCCCCTTCGCGGTGATCCTGTGTCTGATGTGTTACACCGTCTATCTGGGACTCGACAACGAGTACCAGATCCTCGAATCCCAGGAGTTCGCGGAGCGCATCCAGGATATGACCGCCGAAGGCGACGTGGACGTCGTGACGACTGGCGGCGATATGGTCACGGACGTACAGGGAGGTGACGACTCGGTCAGCAGCGACTGACGAAATTCACTCCGGTTTCGAGGAGAAGTCTTATCGCGGAGCCGGGACCGATTTCCCGAGTTCACGAGCGAGCGAACAACTGTGTGGCTCAGTATCTCGTGTTTTTCGTCCGGGCAGTATGGGAGTGTTTTGCAACTGTGTACCCACCCGCGCGCAGGACAGCGTGCGATCGTGCGAACGGGCAGCCGCTACGACAGTCGCCAGGTAGTCTTTCAGGGCTCCCGTGCGCCCCGAGAGGCGATATGGTGCAGCAGGTGTGGCCTGGTCCGCGATACGGCCCCAGAAGTACCGACGGAGACGAACGCAAAACGCCGTCGCTGTGTGGAGGTGGACCCCGCTTCGCCGATCAGTAGTAGTCCCACTCGTCGTCCGAGTCGCCGCGGACGACATCGTCGTCTTCGGTCTCCTCGTCGGGCCAGCGGACGCCGCCGCCACGGAGCTGTTTGTACGCGTACGTCGCCATCGCGAGTACGAAAAGCCCCAGTACGACCGTCCCGAGGATGCCGGCCAGCTGGGCGACAGATTCGAGCAACCCGCCGCCGAACGTCTGGAGCAATGACGCCATACCAGAGGCTACGTGGGCGACGAGAAAGAGTCTTACCCACGCCGAGCTATTCGCTCCGTTCGGTTTCGACCGTCCGCTCCCCGTGGATCCACTCTTGGGTTGTACCGCCGAGGCCCACAGCGGCGAGGACGAACCACACAAACAGCGCGGGCAAAAGCGGCAGCACGAGCCACGGAATCGCGCTGAGCCCGGCCCCGACGACCGCGCCGGGCCACGGCCGTCTCGCGCCCTCGATCTCCGTGAGGTACGAGCCGACCACGAGATATCCGAGCCCAGCGAGCGTGACGAGAGCGATACCGACGAGCGATGCCATCCCGGTGACGATCAGAGGGCCGCCGGCGCCAACGCGGGCAGCCTGCGAAAGAACGTAGCCGCCGACGAACGCCGAAAGCGCGAACGGGATCACTCCATAGAGGATCGCGAGTGGAGACCGCTCGATCGCCCGATCTGTTGCCCGTTCGACGAGCGACTCCCGACGAGCGAGAAGCCCCACCGCCGCAGCCAGAACCGTCAGAAACGAACCCACCGCGTAGTACGGACCTGGCATCCCAAGCAGCACCGACGGATCGCCGACCTGCGCGGTGACAACGGCGATCACGCCCTGAGTGAGCATATGTGGACGAGTCGGCGGAGCCACGGGAAAATCTGTCGACCGAGCAGCGACCGCACACACCGCCGCGTAATTTATACTTTACAGGGCCTTTGACCTCCTATGGAACGGCTGTTGCGGTCGTTGCTTGGTAGGACGAGACGCGTCGCAGCGGCGATCGCCAAGCCGCTCCAGCGGGGGGATGGACCGAACAAGTTCCGGCTGTCGGCGATGGACACCGCGACGACGACGTACGACGGCGACGAAGGATGGGCAAAGCGCCCGCCAGCGATCCTCGAGTGCCCGCGTTGCGGCGGCGACATTCCCCAACACCACTCCCGGGACGACATCGACTGCCCGCACTGCGTCGCCGAGTTCGACTATCAGGAGTTCCCGGACCTAGAGTTGAAACAGCTCACCTGTCCGGTCTGTCGCAGCGAGATGGTGCACGGACAGCGTCACCCGGAGTCGTTCGACCTCGTCGAGTGGGCGACCTGTAACGGCTGTCGGTACCACTGGGAGTTCAAGCACTCCTACTCCTGAACGATCCCGGCTCGGGGTCTCTGGCCGCTGAAGCCCGCGTCCGTCCTCTCCTCGCAGGAACCCGGAAGTGACCCGTATCCGAGGCGGCGCCTCAGTTCCCAGGATCCAACTGGCCGGTCGCAGCCCCGATGACCGCCACGTTCTCCGCCACGTCGTGGACGCGGACCACGTCGGCTCCCCGGTCGGCCGCGATGGCCGTCCCGGCGAGGGTCGGTGTGAGCCGGTCGTCGTCGGCGTCGTCGACGGCTGTGAACATCGATTTCCGGGAGTGACCGATGAGGACGGGACAGCCGAGCGCTTCGAGTTCGCCGAGACGGTCGATCAGCTCGAAGGATTCGCTCGCCGACTTGCCGAACCCGCAGCCGGGATCGATGACGATCTGTTCTCTGTCGATACCGGCCCGCTCGGCGCGAAGCAGCTGTTCGTTTAGTTCCGCCATCACGTCCTCGACCACGTCGTCGTACGTCGGGTTCCGATCGGGATCGACCGGGACCGAGAGGCTGTGCATCAAAACGAGCGACGCGTCGTGATCGGCGACGACGAAGGGCATCTCGGGGTCGGCCAGCCCGGAGACGTCGTTGACGATGTCGGCCCCCGCTTCGAGGGCAGCATCCGCCACGGCCGCCTTCCGCGTATCGATCGACACCGGCACGTCGAACGCCGAGAGCGCTTCGATCACCGGAACGACGCGGTCGATCTCCGTCTCGGTCGGGACCGGTTCAGCACCGGGGCGGGTGCTCTCGCCGCCGACGTCGATGATGTCGGCGCCCGCGTCGATCATCTCCTCGGCCCGGGAGACCGCCGCCTCGTGGGCCTCGTACTCGCCGCCGTCGTGGAAGCTGTCGGGGGTGACGTTGAGGATGCCCATCACCGCGGTGCCGTCGTCGGTGATCGGCTCGAGCCCCGCCGCGCGAGCGGGGTCGACGGGATCCAGCCGCCGTTCGAGCTGTGCCGCCAGCCGCCGCAGCCCCAGCCCCTCCGAGGCCAGGTCGTCGGCAAGCTCCCGGAACTGTGCCGTCGTGCCCCCAAGCACGGTTGCGACTAACTTCTCGGGGCTGCCGGTCGTAGAGCGCCGACACTGGCCGCCGAGATCCGTCAGCCGATCCGCGACCCGCTGCGCCTGGTCTGGCCGGAGATACGTCCGGAAGAGTCGGCGGTCGATCTCCTCTGCGGTGGTCGACTCCCGGTTCGGGGCGCCACCGGCAGCGGTGCCGGATCCGTCCATTCCGCCGATGGGGTCGTCGACGTCCGCTCGATCCTCGAACAGGGCGCCGACGAGGGAGTGCTCGGTGTGTGACGGGCGGGTTCGGGCCGTCGGCACGAGGAGCCGGGTCCAGCGGTCCCGGGCTTCCGCGACCGCATACAGCGATCCGGTGACCAGGACGAAGTCGTCGGGATCGGCCGCTTCGATCGCTCGCTCGGTCGCTTCTGGAACCGACGGAACCGCCTCGACAGTGTCGGCGTAGTCTTCGAGTGTGGCCGCGAGCGTGTCGGGGTCCTCCGCGCGATCGAGTTCCGGCCGAGTCGCGTACGCGGTCGCGATCCCCGGAAGTGAGTCGATCATCTCGTCGTAGGCCTTGTCCGACATCGCGGCGAAAACGAGATGCAGATCCTCGTAGTCGTAGCGGGCGAGCAGACCGGCGAGCGTCGCCGTCGCCCCGGGGTTGTGGGACCCGTCGAGAGCGATCATCGGCTCCGTCGACATAATCTCGAAGCGCCCCGGCCAGAGGACGGCTCTGAGCCCTTCGGCGATAGCTTCGGCCTCGACGGCGGCGACCTGTCGGGCGAGGGTGGCGGCGACGCCGGCGTTTGTGGCCTGGTGGGCGCCGAGCAGCGGGAGGTTCGTCTCGACCTCCCAGCCGGGGCCGACGATCGAGATCTCGTTTTCGACGGCGGAGCGCATTCCGGTCTCGACCGCGACGACGTCGGGATCGGAATCGGGCGGCCCGACCGAGATGGCGTCGGTCACCTCGCGAATGGCGTCGAGCGCCGCGCCGTCGGCGCCCGTGACCAGTGGAGCGTCCTGGGGAGCGACCTGTGCCTTGTCGCGTGCGATCTCTTCGATCGTATCGCCCAGAAGCTCAGTATGTTCCAGGCTGACGCTCGTGACGGCGCCGGCGACGGGGTCGACCGCGCTGGTGGCGTCGTACCGGCCGCCGATCCCGACCTCCAGGACCGCAACGTCGACGTCCTTCTCGCTGAAGTGGCGAAGCGCAACCGCGGTCAGCACCTCGAAGTGGGTCGGTTCGTCGTCGTCCTCCCGGAGACGGTCGATACACGGACCGATCTCTTTGGCGTACTCGGCGACCTTCGACTTCGGAACCGGCCGCCCGTCGACGCGTACCTGTTCACGAAAGTCGTTCAGGCTGGGCGAAGTAAAGAGGCCGACGCTCACGCCGGCACGCCGAAGCACGCTTTCGAGCATCCGCGCCGTCGATCCCTTGCCGTTGGATCCGGCGATCTGCACGCAGTCGACGTCGAGGTGCGGATCGCCGAAGTGCGAGAGCATCCGGGCTGTCGTCTCGATGCCGAGCTTCGGCCGGCGCCGCTGAAACGAAGTGAGATAGTCGGCGGCCTCGTGATACTCCATATCACGTATCGGCGGCGGTTGCCTGATTAACCTATCGGGGTGGGACGCGCGTAAGTATAACTTTTCGTACGTTTGATCGTGGGCCGGTGAATCGAGTATATCGGACAGTTGATTGCGGCAGTACGTCCGGGGGAACTCGGGTTCTCCAGTGCCAGACGAGACCAAAGTTCCCCCAAAACGATCTGATGTCGGCTATTATCCGGTTCTTGCCGTTTCAGAAACCTGTTGTGTCCACGGGTCCGGGTCCGACAAAATCGGATCTCTCTGGGAACTGCCACAGATCACGAAACACGTCTTCTCCGAGATGTTTCACTTTCTTCCGATACCCTTACGTGACCGCCGCGGGTCATCACAAGGTATGACGGAATCAGACGGGGACGGCGGGTTCCCCACAGATTACGAGATCGCAAAGGCGACCGACAAAGAGCCGATCCTCGACGTGCTCGAACCCTGGGGCATCGGGAACGACGACGTCGAACTCTACGGTGACTACAAGGCGAAACTGTCCAAGGAGGGCGTCGATCGTCTCCGCGACAACGCGGAGAACAAGGAGGGCAACCTCGTCCTCGTAACGGGAATGACACCCACGCCGATGGGGGAAGGCAAGACCGTCACGACGGTCGGCCTCGGACAGACGCTCAACCACGTCGGCGAGGACGCGATGATCGCGATCCGCGAACCGTCGCTCGGGCCGGTCTTCGGCGTCAAGGGCGGCGCGGCCGGCGGCGGCTACTCGCAGGTGCTCCCGATGGAGGACATCAACCTCCACTTCACGGGCGACCTCCACGCGCTGACCTCGGCGCACAACCTCATTTCGGCGATGCTGGACGCGAAGATCTCCCAGAGCGAGGAGTTCGACATCGACGTCAACGACGTCTCCTGGCCGCGCGCGATGGATATGAACGACCGCGCGCTCCGCGACATCGTCATCGGCCTCGGCGGGTCGAGCGGCGGCACGGCGCGTGAGGACCGCTTCCTGCTGACGGCCGCCTCCGAACTGATGGCGGTGCTCTGTCTCGCTGAGGACCTCGGCGACCTCAAGGAGCGCGTCTCGCGGATCATCCTCGCGTACAACAAAGAGGGCGACGTGATCACCGTCGACGACATCGACGCGACCGGTCCGGTCACGATGCTCCTGAAGGACGCGATCAAGCCGAACCTCGTCCAGACGATCGAGGGGACGCCCGCGTTCGTCCACGGCGGTCCGTTCGCGAACATCGCCCACGGGACGAACTCCCTGATCGCCGACAAGACGGCCTTCGGGATGGGCGATTACCTCGTCACCGAGGCCGGCTTCGGTTCGGACCTCGGCGCCGAGAAGTTCATGAACATCGTCTGCCGCCTCGGCGATATGACGCCGAACGCGGTCGTGCTCGTCTCGACCGTGCGCGCGCTGAAGTACCACGGGATGGGAATGTGGCCCGCCGACCTCGACGCCGTCAAGGAAGCCGGCGTCGACGAACTGGAAGCCGGCTTCGCGAACCTGGACAAACACGTCCGGAACCTCCAGAAGTTCGGCGTCCCGGTCGTCGTCGCGCTCAACCGCTTCCCGGACGACACCGACGAGGAGATCGAAACCGTCGTCGAGCACTGCCGCGAGGACCTCGGCGTCGAGATCGCCGAGTCGAACGTCTTCGCGGAGGGTAGCGAGGGCGGCGTCGACCTCGCCGAGCACGTCATCGAGGCCGTCGAGTCCGGCGACGAGGACGACTTCGACCACCTCTACCCCGACGAGGCGTCGATCAAAGAGAAGATCGAGACGGTCGCGACGGAGGTCTACGGCGCCGACGACGTCAACTACGTCGGCAGCGCCGAGGAGGACATCGAGCGCCTGGAGGACCTCGGCTTCGACGATATGCCGGTCTGTCTCTCGAAGACGTTCCACTCGCTGAGCGACGATCCCTCGAAGAAAGGCGCCCCGTCCGGGTGGGAACTCGACGTCCGCGAACTGTACCCCTCCGCGGGCGCGGGCTTCCTCGTCGCGCTGACGGGCGACGTGCTGGATATGCCGGGCCTGCCGGCGACGCCCGCCGCCGCCGGGATGGACATCGACGAGGACGGCAACATCAGCGGCCTGTTCTAGGCCGCGCGGTTGCAGGCGGTTTCAGCGAACTTTCGACGCGGCTTTTTTGCGGACGGATTGACCGAGCGCGTGCTCTCGTGAGTCGTGGACGCCGACAGCCAATCGGTCGATGACGCCGACAGCCAATCGGTCGATGACGCCGACAGCCAATCGGTCGATGGAGCCGACAGCCAATCGGTCGATGACGCCGTCAGACGGCCGGTCGATGACGCCGACAGCCAACCGGTCGATGATGCCGTCAGCCGGCCGGCCGATGACGCTGCCGACCGCTCACTGCTCGCTGCCGAGGACCCACACCGCGCGGTAGAGGTCCCAGAGGTCGCGATCGCACCGCTCGGCGACCGATCGGTACGCGTCGAGATACCGCTCGTAGTCGCTCACGTCCGGCGTCTCGGGGTAGGCCTCGTCGAGTTCGCCCGCCTCCCGCAGCACCGACCACTGGCGCTCGTCGAGGACGACGTAGTTGTCGGGATCGATGTACTGGCAGAACGCCGAGCCGACGGGCACGTCGACGCCCGCGAGATCTGTCAGACGCGAGAGTTTCTCCGCGGCGCCGTCTGCCGCGACGGCACCGGTGATGGCGTCGTGGACCTTCTCGTAGTCGTTTTCGTCGTAGGCGTCCTCGATCGCCCGTCGGTCGGCGTTGGGTATCGATCCCAGGAACCGACGGCCGTACCATTGGACGACCCACTCGGCGTCCCGCCAGCCGTAGTCGCCGCTGGCGAAGGTGTCCGGCAGTAACTCGATGTGCTCGGCTTCGGCGGTCGACAGCGGCTGGACCGAGGGATACTCGCGAACCTTCTCGTCGACGACGTCGGCGGTGAGTTCCATACGCGTGGTAGCCGCGCCAGGATCCTTATCCTGTCGACTGTGGGAGAATTTCGGGCGCCCGTCACCAGCCGCGAAGGTCGGAAAACTCCGTAGCTATTTCTCCATATTTCGCGGCTCTTAGCTCACAGCAGCAACAGTCCCAGAATCTGAACAGCTGTAGGTCGCGTATTTTCGCTGCTTCCAAACCAGCAGGTGAAACCGCTGCGGAGTTCAGCAGCAATCGCGCGCCGGCTCCCGTCCCGCCCCGTCGGGGGCGAGTTCCGCCGCGCGCGAACCGGAATCCCCGCCGCGCATCAAAAATCGTCCGCGATGTGACGGCTTTTGGAACGTCCCGTCGCCGCCTGTCAGCTATCGGCGGGACTGACAGTTCACTGTCCGTTTCAGTCCCGAATTCCGGGTAAAACGGCCATTTCAGGTGTTCGTCCGGGTATCTCGGCGATCGTGTGTGAGAAAGATTGATACGGATGGCAGGGCAGGATACAATCGAGATGAGCCATCACGCGGAGGGATCACGTTATGTCGAGTGACGAACAGGATCAGGAACCGGTCAAGACCATCTGCCCGTACTGTGGTGTCGGCTGTGGCATTCAGGTACAACCGGGCGAGGACCCGGGCGATATGCGGTTTATGCCCTGGGGCGACGCACCGGTCAACGAGGGCCGCGTCTGCATCAAAGGCGGAGCGGCGACACAGGTCGTCGACCACGAGGACCGACTCACGGATCCGCTGATCAAGGAAGACGGCGAGTTCCGCGAGGCCACCTGGGAGGAGGCCTACGAGCGGATCGTCTCGGAACTCGAGGAGGTCCGCGAGGAGCACGGCCCCGACGCGATGGGCTTTTTCGGCTCCTCGAAGACGATGAACGAGGAGAACTACCTCCTCCAGAAGCTCGCGCGCCGCTACGGCACCAACAACGTCGACAACTGTACGCGGATGTGCCACGCCTCGACGGTGTGGGCGCTGCGGACGAGCCTCGGCGCGGGCGCGATGACGAACAGTATGGAGGACCTCAAAAACGAGGCCGACCTCTTCTGGATTCAGGGCGCAAACCCCGCCGAGCAGCACCCCATCGCCAACAGTAACTACTTCCGGCAGGCAGTGCTCGATGGCGCGACCGTCATCCAGGTCGACCCCCACGCGAACAAGACCACGCGCTCGTTCGACATCGAGGAGACCGAGCGCCACCAGCACCTCCAGGTCGAACCCGGTGCCGACATCCCGCTCCTCAACGTCGTCCTGAAGACGATTCTCGAAAACGACTGGGTCGACGAGGAGTTCATCGAGAACCGGACCGAGGGCTTCGAGGACCTCAAGGAGACCCTCGAGGACTTCGACAAGGAGGCCGCCGCCGAGGAGGCCGGCGTCCCGCTCGAAGACATCGAACTCGCCGCAAAGAAATACGCCGAGGCCGACAACGCCGCCATCTTCACCGGGATGGGGATGAGCCAGCACACCTGCGGCGTCGACAACGTCCAAAACGAGATCAACCTCGCTTTGATCACGGGTAACGTCGGCCGCCCCGGCACGGGCGTCAACCCCCTGCGCGGCCAGAACAACGTCCAGGGGACAAGCGACGTCGGCGCGATGCCGAACGTCCTCCCGGGCTACCAGCTCGTCGACGACGACGAGGCACGCGAGAGCGTCGAGGACGTCTGGGGCTTCGAGATTCCGGACGAACCCGGCCTGACGAACGTCGAGATCACCTCGAATATCGGCGAGAAGATCCACGGGATGTACGTGATGGGGGAAAACCCCGTGATGTCCGAACCCGACGCCAACCACGTCGCCGAACTCTTAGAGGAGGTCGGCTTCATGGTGGTGCAGGACATCTTTATGACAGAAACCGCCGAGTACGCCGACGTCGTGCTGCCGGCGACGACGTGGGCCGAGCGCGGCGGCACCGTCACCAACACCGACCGCCGCGTCCAGCGGATGCGAGGAGTGCAGAAGGTTCACGAGAACACCAAACACGACCTCGAAATCCTCTCGGAGGTCGGCACCCGTCTCTTCGGCGAGGGCTTCGACTTCGACACCCCCGAGGAAGTCTTCGAGGAACTCCGTGAGGTCTGTCCGATCTACCACGGGATGTCCTACGACGCCCTCGGTGAGGAGGGCCTCCACTGGCCCTGCTACGAGTCGGGCGACGAGGGCGACCAGTTCCTCTACGAGGACAGCTTCGACACCGAGAGCGGCCTCGGCCAGATCGAGGGCGTCACCCACCAGCCGCCGAAGGAGACGCCGGACGACGAGTACCCGCTCATCCTGACGACCGCGCGACTGGAGGAACACTACAACACGGGGACGATGAGCCGCCGGTCCCCACGGCTCAACAAGCAGTACCCGGAGAACTTCGTCGACGTCCACCCCAACGACGCCGAGCGCTACGGCATCGAGGACGGCGAGAAGATCACGGTGAAATCACGGCGCGGCGAGATCACCGTCGAGGCCCACGTCACGGAGGACATCAAGGAGGGCGTCATCTGGACGACGCCGCACTTCGCGGCCGCCTCCGCCAACGCCCTCACGAACGCCGTCCTCGACGAGCGGGCGAAGATCCCCGAGTACAAGGCCGCCGCCGCCGAGATCGAGGTCGAGGTCCAGCCGTCCGACGCGGACCCGGAAGCGCCCGCGGACGACTGATCGGCCTCACACCCGCTATTCAGGCGCTGATTGCCGCTGCCGTTTTTTGGACGAACGTTTCTGCCCCGCTCAGTCGTCTCTGTTCGCCAGCGACTCCGCGGCGACGGGCGTGTCGTCGTCGACGACGTCCAAAAGATCGAGTCGATCCAGTAGCGATCGCGTCGGAATCCCCTCGGGACTCCACCCGCGGGCGGCGTAATATTGCCCTCGCAGGCGATCGAACCAGCCGTCGGTGATGGCTTGCCCTGCCGCCGGGCCGGACGCGAGCGGGCGCCTGAACGCGGCCGGCAGCGACTCGTCGGCAGCGTCGAACCCTTCGCGAACGTTGAAGAGACGGGTCAGGGTCCAGGTCCGCTCGCCGACGCGGAGCAGTTCCGCCGGGTCAGTCGGTGCTGTCGCATCGACTGTCGACAGCCACTCGGCGCCGAGATCGTCTTCCAGCGTGGCTCCGGCGAAGTCGTCGGCGATCAGACACCAGAGGGCCGACGTGATCGTCTGTTCGCGGATCACGAGTCGAACGCGATCAGCATCGTCCCAGGAGTCGCCCTCGAAGACCTCCCGTTCGGCCGGGAGCGATCGCCGGTGGCACGCGCCGCGGTCGCTCGTGGCGTACGCGAGCGCCGTCGTGGGGGACCCACGAGGATCGTACGCGGGCACCTCCATCGACTTGATCGTCGGAACGAGGTCACTCCCGCCAAGTCGGTTCGCGGCGGCTTCGACGCCGTCCGCGAGCGCGTCGGGCGCACCCGGGTTTCTGGCCGCGATCGCCTCGATGAGTTCCTGTGCGGCCGCTTCGTCGCCGAAGGAGAGGTCGGCGTCGACTACGGAGCCGAGATCGACGATCCCGTCCTCCTCGGCGCGGATCGCCCACGCGACCGCGTTGCCGGCGCTGATGACGTCGATCCCGAGTCGATCGCAGACGTCACCCAGCGTGGCGACGGCGTCGAAATCATCGATCCCGAGGCCGGCGCCGAGCGACATCGGGGTCGCGCCGCGCGGCACCGACTCGCCCGTCTCCGTCTCGACGCGGAACCCGCCGGGGATCTCGCTGTCGTCGCCCCGTTCGCGGTCAACCGTTGCTTCCTTGGCCGCTTCGATGCCGATGTCCGTCGCGCTCTCGAAGGAGCTTTCCTGCCAGCCCCGTGTCGAGAGAACACCGACCTCGTCGGCGAAATCGACGGTTTCGAGCGTCGCACTGGCAGCGTGCCACCGGCCGACGTCGTGTTCGCGGTAGCGTCGTTCGTACTCGTCTCGGAGCGCCGCCACTGCCGCGGACGGCTCCGGCGGACGGCCACGCGCGACGACGGCTTTCAGCCGCTTTGCGCCCATCACCGCCCCCGCGCCGCCGCGCCCCGCGTGGTGGTCGCCGCCGTCGGAGGCGATCGTCGCGTATCTGACCTCGTTTTCGCCCGCCGGGCCGACACAGGCGACGGCTCCGTCGTAGGCGTCGCAGGTTTCGACGACGTCGCGACCCCACAGTTCCGGTGCCGAAGACAGTGTCGCGTTGTCGTCTTCCAGTTCCAGAACGGTCGGGTCGTCGGCCTGGCCGGTGATGGCAACGCCGAGCGCGCCGTCCAGGGCGCCCACGAGCGACGTGGCGAAGCGGCCGCCGCTGTAGGAGTCCAGAAACGTGCCCGTCAGCGGCGAGCGGGTGATCGCCGCAAACTGCGGCTCACCGGGGAGTAGACCGCTCAGCGGCCCGAGCATAAACAGGAGGTAGTTGCCCGCCCCGAGCGGGTCGGTCCCGGGAGCCAGTTTGTCGTAGAGATACCGCGCCCCGAGTCCTTTTCCACCCACGTAGTCGGTCAGCCACCGATCCGGGATCGGTTCGCGCTCGACTGTCTCCCGGTCGAGATCCACGTGGAGGAGGTGCTTCGAGGCCGCGGGAGTCATTCACGCGCAGGTAGCGCGCGAAGACTCATTAAGCGTTTGTTACGCGAACGGACGCGATTCGACGTCTCGCGCAGTGATCCTGTCGGCGCTACTCGGTCGTCGCGATCGCCTCGATCTCGACGGCGGCGCCCTTCGGGACGGCCCCCGCCCCGACGGCGCTTCTGGCGGGCGGTTCCTCCTCGAAGAACTCGCTGTAGGCCTCGTTGAACGCGTCGAAGTCGTCGATGTCGTCGAGGAAGACGGTCGTCTTGAGCACGTCGGAAAGCGAGAGGCCCTCGGATTCGAGGATCGCCTCGACGTTCCGGAGACACTGCCGCGTCTGCTCGCCGACCGGTTCGTCGTCGAGGAGTTCGCCGTCGGTCGTCAGCGGCAACTGGCCGGCCGTGATGAGGAGGCTCCCGTTCGTGGTCGCCTGACTGTACGCGCCGACTGCCGCGGGTGCATCGTCGGTGCTGATGGTTCGCTTCATACGCGCCTCACTTTCCTCTCGGACTTCTTAAAAGCCGGCAGACGGTTGCGACCCGACACATCGTGTCAGAGAACCGTATTGTTGTGGAGGCGACCGCCGGATGCGCCGGTAGCGATCGACGACCGTCGTCGGGCTCCCACTGGGGATATAGTTTTTACCTCCGGACCGAGACGTCACGGTAGTGGTTGACTCACACGACGAGTCCGGGGAGCGGCCGTTCGAGAAGATGTTCTACCCGACGGACCGGGTGCCGTTCGTGGAGTGGCGGGAGTTCTCCGGGGCGAAATCGACCGTCGCGCTGACGGTGGCGGTGACGGTGCTGGCGTTCGTGACCGGCCTCTCGAACCTGAGTCAGACGCAGGTTATCGTCGACGGGCCGCTCGCGGCTGTGATCCCGATGGCGGAGCCGCTGGCCCGGTTCGGGGGCGTTCTCCTGGCGTTTCCGCTCTCTATCGCCGCGTTCGGCCTCCGGCGCAGGAAGCGGATCGCGTGGCTGCTCGCGGCGGCGGTGCTCCCGGTGCTTTTGCTGCTGCCGTTTCTGACCGGCCGCCCGACGGAGATTCCGCTGTTGATGCTGGTGATTGTCACCTACCCGCTGTTGCTCTGGAACCGCGACGAGTTCCGGGAGACGCTAGATCTCTCCTCGCTGCAGATCGCCTCGCTTTCGGCGATCATCGGTGTCGGTCTCTACGGAACCGTCGGCGCATACGGCCTGCGGGAGCAGTTCCTCGAACTCGACACGTGGGGAGACGCGTTCTACTACGTCATTGTTACCATCGCGACGGTGGGCTACGGCGATATCACGCCGCTAACCGCGGAGGCGAAGCTGTTTTCGCTTTCGGTGATCATCTTCGGCACCGGCGCGTTCACCATCGCCGTCGGTGCGCTGATCGGCCCGGCGATCGAATCTCGGATGGCGGCCGCATTCGGAACCATGACTGCATCAGAGCTATCGCTCCTCGAGGACCACATTGTGGTACTCGGCTACGGCGACGTGACGGAATCGTTTCTCGATCGGTTCGGCGACGAGGCGGATATCGTCGTTGTCACCCCGGACTCGACGGATACCTCGGAGTTGACCGACCGCGGGGTGGAGGTGCTGACCGACGACCCGACCGACGAAAAAGCGCTCGAAGACGCCAGAGTCGGCGACGCCAGGGCCGTTGCTGCCGCCGGCGACGACGACGCGGAAAACGTCCTTGCAGTGCTGGCGGCGCGGAACGTGAACCCTGAGGTCCGGATCGTCGCGCTCGCCAACGCGGAGACGCACGTGCAGAAACTGCGTGCCGTCGGGGCAGACGAGATCGTCGACCTCCGGGCGGTCGGGGGCCAACTGCTGGGAGCTTCGGTCTTCGAGCGCGAACCGGATCTGTCGGGATCGACAGCCACGACCGAAACGGCTGCTGGGGACGCAACCGACGCCACAGCTACTGACGACGCCACGGCCACTGACGACGCAACCGACTCCAACACTCCGGGGACAGAAGCGGATTCCGACCCGAACGACGGTGAGACGGAAACGACGGAGGAACGGGACGGAACGGAGACCACGGTCGGTTCCGGGGGGGACGAATGAACTCCCGGACGCCGCACAGAGCCGGCAGTATAATGATGTTTAACGCTAACTATTGACGTATGAGTGGAACGGACGCCGTCGATCCAGCCGAGAGCCTGGCGGGGCTGCTCCTGTGGCTGTTTATCGGATCCGGGGCGGTCGTTCTGGTCGGCTTCTTCTTCCCCTCGTTCGTCGGCGGGGCGCTCGGAGGCCAGACCTGGCTACTGCTGTCGTTGACGTTTTTCGGCTCCGGGCTCGGCTACCTCGCGGCGCTCCCGTACGAAGGGATCAAGTCGAACTCCCGGACCTCGTCGCTCCTCCGGATTCGCCGCGGTAACATCCGTGCCCTCCTTTCGGACGTCGTCTTCGCCCACGATCCGGTCGTCCTGGGGTTGCCTCTGCTCGTGTTCTCGGCGTACTTCGGGCTGCAGGTCCTCGCCCCGCCGGCGACGACCGCAACTGTCGAGACGCTCTCCTCGGGTATCCTGGAGGGATTCGGTCTCCCGCTGCTCGTCATCGTGCTTCTGGCAGTGGGGTTCTGTGCTGCGCTGCTGTTCGGGCCGTGGGGCGATATCAAACTCGGCGGGGACGACGTCGACCCGACCTACACCTACCCAACGTACTTCGCGCTCATCTTTACCGCCGGGATCGCCGCGGGGATCGTATTCTGGGGACCCGCCGAGGCGCTGTTTCACTACCAGCAGCCACCGCCGTACTTTGACGTTGCGCCCCAGTCGGACGCCGCCATCGGCGCGGCGCTCGTTTACGCGCTGTTCCACTGGGGCGTCTCGGCGTGGAGCGCGTACGCGGTGATCGGGATCCCGATCGCGTACTACGTGTTCGAGCGCGGCGCCCCGCTTCGTGTGTCGTCGATTCTAACGCCGTTCGTCGGCGTCGACGGGCTGGATTCGGCGTGGAGTCGGCTCGTCGACACCCTCGCCGTCTTCGCGACCATCGGCGGCGTGGCGACGTCGATCGCGCTCGTCAGCCAACAGTTCCTCGCGGGCGTGGAGTTCCAGTGGGGCGTCCCGCCGGGCGGCATCGGGCCGATTCTCTTCGTGTCCGGGCTCGCAGCGGTCTACGTCCTCTCGTCGGTCTCGGGGCTTCACCGTGGAATTCGCCGAATCGCCGGGTTGACGGTGGTGCTTTTCGGCCTGTTCGCGCTGATCCTGCTCGTCGTCGGCCCGCGACCGTTCGTCGTCGACCGCGGTACCGACGCCGCCGGCGCGTATCTCGTCCATTTCCTCCCGATTAGTCTCTATTCGGGGGGGTCGTGGGTGACAAACTGGACCGTCTGGAACTGGGCGTGGTGGTTCTCGTGGGCGCCGTTTGCAGGCACCTTTCTCGCGGCGCTTTCCCGCGGCAGACGGATCAGGACCGTCGTCTTCACGAGCGTGGGTGCCACGTCGGCCGCGACAGGCGTGTGGTTCCTCGTGTTCGGCGGGACGTCGCTGTCGATCCAGTCGTCGGGCCGCGCTGACGTCCTGGCGGCCATCGCCGAACGCGGAGGATCGGAGGCCGTCGCCGGGTTTCCGATCCTGTCGGCGCTGCCGCTGGGAGAGCTCCTGATGTTCCTGTTTCTCGCACTCATCGTCGTGTTTATCGTGACGTCGGCGGACACCGCGACGCTGATTGTCGCGATCCTGGCCTCCCAACGAGGCGTCGCTCCCTCCCGAGGCAGTATCATCCTGTGGGGGGGTTTCCAGGCCGCTGTCGCCCTGGCAGTGATCCTCCTCGGCGGCGGGGAGACGCTCCAGGCGCTCGCGGTGCTGACGGGGGCTCCCTTTGCCGTGTTGGCGTTGCTCGCGATGGGCGGCCTGGTGCTTGCCCTCTCCCGCGAGGACCGGAAGGGCGAACACACCTCGATCGTCCGGCTGATCCTCCGTCGACTCCCGAACGTGCAGACGCATCACGATATCGATCCACCGGATCGGAAACAGTGAGTTCTACGGTCGGGAGAGCAAGGCGTTGGACATCCCCCACGATATCAATACCCTGACTATTCACCGTCGCAACATAATGCCGTCCGCAGCGAACCTCTTTCAAACTCGGACACTGGCGCGTGCCACCCTGACTGCCGCGTCGTGACCCGCCTCGAACGATGACAACGATTATAGACGGCAACGAAGTCGGCGCGCGGATTCGATCGGCGGTCAACGAGTGCGTCGACACACTGACCGAGGCTGGCGCCGAACCGAGACTGGCCGCCGTGCTGATGAGCAACGGCGGCGCGGGCCGGACGTACGTCTCGATGAAACGACAGGCGTGTGCGGACGTCGGAATCGACTGTAAATGCTACGAAATCGATCCGAATGCGCCCGCAGAGGCTCTTTACGAGCGGATCGAGATACTGAACGAGG
Organism: Halobellus ordinarius; assembly: GCF_031823395.1. Taxonomy (NCBI): domain Archaea; kingdom Methanobacteriati; phylum Methanobacteriota; class Halobacteria; order Halobacteriales; family Haloferacaceae; genus Halobellus; species Halobellus ordinarius. The sequence continues at coordinate 265,671 of NZ_JAVQKJ010000008.1, read as the reverse complement.
ACTCGTCGGTCAACGGCATCACAGTGCAGACGCCGCTTCCCGATCACGTCGACGTGCGCGAGGTCCGCCGGCGGATCGAACCGGCGAAGGACGTCGACGGGCTTCACCCCGAGAACCTCGGCCGGCTTCTCACCGGCGATCCGCGATATAAACCCTGTACACCGCACGGGATCCAGATGCTCCTGGGTGCGTACGACATCGCGACTGAGGGAACCAACGTGGTGGTGGTCGGGCGCTCGACCGCGGTCGGCAGGCCCACGGCGAATCTGTTCTTCGGCCGGGGGCCGGGCGGTGACGCGACGGTGACCGTCTGTCACTCGCGGACCGACGACCTCGCTGCGAAAACACAGGACGCCGACATCGTCGTCGTCGCCGCGGGAGAGCCAGGACTGATCGACGGTGAGATGCTGTCGGACGGCGCCGTGGTGATCGACGTCGGACTCAACCGTTTCGAGGCCACCGACGAGAGCGGATCGCAGGTCGTCGGCGACGTCGACTACGACAGCGCCGTCGAGAAGGCGGCCGCGATCACGCCGGTCCCGGGCGGAGTCGGACCGCTCACCACCGCGATGCTCCTGTACAACACCATTGTGGCCGCCAGCCGCCAAGCGGGTGTCGACGTCGACTTGCCGGAACAAAGCGACCTCGGCGTCCCCGAAAACGGCGACAGCAGCCGGACTGTGACTATCGATTCTGCGTAGGTCGACTGAACCCTGTTGCCGGCGGGTCGACAGGAGACGCGGGCGCAGTCGACAGGAGACGCGGGCGCAGTCGACAGGAGACTTGGTCGCGGTCGACAGACTCTCGGGCGCGCAGTCAAAAAAAACTCGGACGCGGGCGACAGTTTTCGGTGGCTCTTTTCGGCCGCTGTCCGAACCGACAGTGGAAATGACCGAACTCAGCGCTCACCACGTCGGAGTGACCGTTTCGGATCTCGATCGCGCCGTCGCGTTCTACCGCGACGTCCTGGGACTCGACGTACGTTCGCGGTTTTCAGTCGGCGGTGAGGCGTTCGCGACCGGCGTCGACATCGACGGCGCCCGCGCCGACTTCGCCCATCTGGATGCCGGCGGCGTCCGTCTGGAACTGGTCGCCTACGATTCGACGGACGCAACAGACGCCCATTCGACGCTCGATGAAGCCGGAGCGACGCACGTCGCGCTCGCGGTCGAGGACATCGAATCGTGGTACGACGGACTCCCGTCGGACGTCGAGACGCTGAGCCCGCCGCAGACGACCGAAAGCGGTACCACCATCTGTTTCCTCCGGGACCCGGAGGGGAATCTCGTCGAGATCCTTTCGGAATGAAGTCAGACGTTTGATCCGTGATCCGGTGCCAGTATCGAATGAAATACGAATAAAATCGTTATAGACGAATAGGAAATAAAAATACCCGGAGGAGTACTAACCAAGCCTCATAGGGGTCCCGTGCATACTGATATATACGATGGCAACGAAAACGACCAACGATCGCAGCAGCACCAAATCACCGGAATTCGACGTCTACCTCCCCGCGATGCCGATCTCCTCGACGCTTTCGAGCGTCGAGTCGTTCCTCGGCAAACACCTCGGCCGCCACGGTCGCGTCCTGATTCCGGACTCGTACAACAAGTAAGCAATTCGGCCGCAAAGGCCCACCAACGGGGCCTTGGTGGCTTTTCCACGCAATGCCCGATTGCTGGAATCGGATCGCAGATATTTTCTCACCGGGGCCGTCGCTGCAGACGAATTCAGCCAGTCACGACCCACAAATCCGCCGCTGTGGACCCGTTCGATGCCGCATACGTGTCTTCATCCTTTGCGACACTGAACTCACAGCGGTCGGCGTGTGTCTCTGGGGACCGTCGCCGCCGAACCGAGCGTGAACCCGTGGCACTCTCTTTCAGTCTCGCTTCGGCGCAGTGGTGGCGACAGATGCGCTCGCAACCCGCCGGCGGATGCCGAAGCGGAACGGGTACAGACTGCGGTAGACGTTCGCGACAGTCAGTGCTTCTCCCCGACCGCAGCCCTCCCCAGTACCGTACGGGTGGCGTATCGGAGCCGGTCGTCCGATAAGGCCGGATCCGATGGTCCCGTAAGCCTTAGGTCCCGCGGTGTGATACCATCCCTCAACCGATGGTGGCCACCGACCTCACGTTTCCCGAGTGTTGTGCCACCTGCCCGCACCGGAACTCGTTCACTGCCTCGTGTACGCACGACCTCCGGCAGGTAGTCATACAGGAAGCCAACAGCGCGGAGCCGTGTCCGGTCTACGTGACGGAGAGAGCAGACGCGATGCGGCAGTTAGCCGAGTCGTTGGGCGAGTGAGCACGGGCCGAGGCACTCGCTACGACCGGAGCGTGGTCCAGAGTGCTGCGACGGTGAGTACGAAGTCCGATGGACAGATCGTACGCGTCCACGGCGGGACGCTCAACTCTCGACTGACACGCTCCGAAGCCTGACCGTCCGCTCTGTGACGCTGGCACCGGACTCGCTGAACGTGACAGCCGTGACGTCGAGCGTCTCGGGCGACTCCCCTGTCGGAAGCTCCCACGCGTTCGTGAGCCGTTGCGATTCGCCGGCCGGGATCTGCCCGGTCGACGCGCGGTCCTCGACGGTCGTCCCGCCGCCGGTCGTCACCGTACTCAGGCGGAGTTCGTATTCCGCCTCGCCCGTGTTCTCGACGTCGACGACGATCTCGAACCGCCAGGAGTCGTCGCGGATATTGACGACCGCGTCGGTCAGTGTCTCCGACTGCGGGGTCTCCGGGAGTAGCTCGTCGCCGACCCCGACGCTCGGCTGGGGGGTTGCCGTCTCGGTGGTGGTCCCGTCGTCTTCGTTCTCGCCGCCGCCGAACAGCCGCTCCCGAATCAGACCGAGAAACGTCGTCGCCTCGATCGCGACGGGGATCCCGATCCCGAGGCCGATGAGGATGCGGATCAGCCACCGCCGGCTCACCTCCTCGTCGTCAGCGTCGCTCATCTGTCCGGATCTGGGGTGCTGGCTCCGAAAGATGATTCGCGGGACGCATCACGTCGGGAAGGGAACGCTCCCCGGAGTGAGGATCCCGTTTTCGACTATCCCCCAGAGCGGGAGCCCGTACGCGATCACGACGAGCACGACCGCGATGGCGGCCCACAGCCGGAGGTTGTCGAGGACGCGGGGGCCGTCCGTCGCACCCGAGAGGGGCGCCGGGAGCGTGCCGTTGACCCGGAGCTGACCGGCGCCGCGCTGTGAGAGCCACGTCCCGAGGATCACGATCAGGAACATCACCAGCGCGACGAACAGGAGCGTGCCGCCGATGGCGATCTGCGTCTGCATCTCGCTGATACTCCCCAGAACCGGATCGAAGGCGCCCGCGCCCGCGTCGCCGAACAGCGGCTCGGCGGTCCGGCGCGGCAGCCCTGCGAGCCCGCCGCGGTGCATCGCGTTCGACATCAGTGTCATCCCCAGGAACCACACGTAGGGCTGGGCTATCGCGATCCGGCGGTGCTGGAGTCGCTTGCCCGTGAGCTGGGGGAAGAGCCAGTAGCTCCCGGCCATCGCGGTCAGCGCGAACGCGGTCCCGACGGTGAGGTGGAAGTGCCCGGGGACCCAGAGGCTGTTGTGGATGAGGTAGTTGATGTTCATCCCGGCGTTTATCATCCCCGAGAAGCCGCCGGCGGCGAACATCAATCCGGCAAGCGCCATCCCCGCAAACGCCGGATTGTCCCAGGGGAGCGCCCGGAGCCAGTTGAGGTACCCTTTGCCGCCGCGCTGGCGGGCGCCGTGCTCCATAGACGCCACGACGGTGAACGCCGTCAGAAGCGAGGGGAGCAACAGCATCATCGTGTTCGTCATCGCGATGAACTTGAAGCCCTCGGCGATGCCGGGATCGACGTACTGGTGGTGGAACCCGACCGGCGTCGACAGCAGGACGAACAGGATGAACACGACCCGCGCGAGGGGATCGCTGAACAGTCTGCCGCCGGCGAGCTTCGGTAGGATCGTGTACCAGGCGACGTACCCGGGGAGAAGCCAAAAGTACACGACGGGGTGGCCGAAGTACCAGAACAGCGTCCGCGTCAAAAGCGGGTCGACCTGGCTGATCCACCCCAGCGACCACGGGATGAGGAAGACGAGGACCTCGACGGCGACCCCGAGCGTCGAGAGGTACCACATAATAAACGTCGCCAACACCATAAACGTCTGCAGCGGGATCCGCGAGTCGGGGTTCTCCCGCCGCCAGTCGCGGTACATCAGGAAGTACTCGGCACCGACGATCCACGAGCCGACGATGAGCAGTGCGGCGCCGACGTAGAAGGCCGGGTGCGCCTTCAGCGGAGCGTAGAACGTGTAGAGCACGTCTGCGGAATCGAACGGGAGTCCCGGCGCGAACCCGTTCAGGATCGAGATCGACGCAAGTGCAGTCCCGACGAACATCGATCCGAACCCGAGCCACGCGAGTTTGGGGTTCGACATCGGCCGCTCGAGGCTCCGGGAGACGGCCCACAGGAAAAACCCGCAGATGAAGAAGGTCGTGAACACGAGCGCCAGGAGCACGCCGTGTCCGGTCAGGACCGTGTAGTACTGCGAGGAGTTGATCGGGAGCACCGAGCGCAGGGTGTTCGTCCGGTACAGCGCCTGCAACAGCCCGAAGAATCCACCGAGCGCGAGGGCAACGAACGCGACCCCGAAGTGCCATCTGGTGAGCTTTGCGACCTTCGGATACTCGTCGACGAACGTCATCAGTTATTCACCTCGGAGGACTGCTGGTCGAACTGATCGCGGGGGACCACCTCGACGGTTCCGCGCATCGTGTGGTGAGCTGCCCCGCAGTACTCGTTACAGACGATATAGTGCGTTCCGGGCTCGTCGAAGGTGACGGTGATCTCCGCGACCTGTCCCGGGATGACCATCGTGTTCACGTTCGTTCCCGCCAGATTGAAGCCGTGGGTCACGTCCCCACTGGTGACGTAGAAGGTCACCTCGGTGTCGGCCGGGACGCGAATGGGGGAGTTAGATCCGGGCTCGAACGCGAACTGATACGCGCGGACGTAGACGTCGTACCCGCCGTCGTCAGCCTCGTAGACCCCCGGTTCGCGGAAGTTGTCGGACGCGGTCAGGTCCGACGGATCGACAGTGCCGCCCGAATCGTCCACCATCGCGACGCCGGGGCCGACTGCCCCGTAGACGATCGTCGCGATCAGGGCGACGATGAGCAGAAGCGATGCACCGAGCCAAAGTTTCTCAAATCTATGTATTTCCATCGTTGTTTTACCCCGTTATTGTCGGCGCGTTGCCGAGGAACTCCACGAAGTACATGAACACCCACAGCCCCAGTAGGATGAGGAAGTACACGACGATGAGCGACGCCGTCCCGACGGGGTCGTACTCGTCGTGGTCGAGTTCCTGGACCGGCTCCTCAGGCGGCGCTTCGGGCGTTCCCGTTGACTCCTCGTCTGTGTCGGTGGACGGTTCGTATTCGACCTCCCCGACGTCTTTGCCCCGGTAGAAACTCGCAATGATCGGCGCGAGCATCCCGAGGAGGATCGTCCCGGAGAAGAGAACTTCCCACAAAGAGATCCCGCCGCCGACCCGCCCGGTCGGGCCGCCACCGCCGCCACCGCCGCTGCCCGGTGCCGGACCCACGACGACGGCACCTTTCATCCCGAGCGAGAGGTGCGGCTCGCAGTAGTACTTATAGATGCCTTTGGTCTCGAAGGTGTGGCTGTAGGAGAAGCCCTCGTTCTCGACAGCTTCGTATCCTTCCCACCCCGCGTCGTCGGGTTGCGATTCGACGAGGACGTTGTGGGTGTCCGAGACCCAATCGAAGGTCACCTCCGTCCCGGGCGACACGCGGACGGCGGCCGGCCCGAAGGCGAACGAGCCGCCGTTCCCCTGCGAGCCCACTTCGACCGTGACCTCGTCTTGCCCCGTCCGGTCGACGGTCGTCCCGTCGTAGTTGTCAACTGCTCCACCGCTGGCGTCGCTCGTGAACCATCCGCCGTAGTCGTCGACCGGGACCGGCTCGCCGCCACCGCCGCCCCCGTCGCCACTGCCGCCACCGCCGCTCGACGCGTCGCTGACGACGATGGCGCCTTTCATCCCGAGCGAGAGGTGCGGCTCGCAGTAGTACTTGTAGATACCCTGGGTTTCGAATGTATGGCTGTAGGAGAAGCCCTCGTTCTCGATAGCTTCGTATCCTTCCCACCCCGCGTCGTCGGGTTGCGATTCGACGAGGACATTGTGGGTATCCGAGACCCAATCGAAGGTCACCTCCGTCCCGGGTGAGATTTCCACGGCAGCCGGCCCGAATGCGAACGAGCCACCGTTGCCCTGGGAACCGACTTCGACCGTGACCTCGTCTTGCCCCGTCCGGTCGACGGTCGTCCCGTCGTAGTTGTCAACTGCTCCACCGCTGGCGTCGCTCGTGAACCATCCGCCGTACTCTTGGGCCGTTGCCATCCCCGTCGCCGCCGTCCCCGCGGCGACGGCGGTCGCGGAGCCGGCGGCCGCACGCAGTAGTCCACGGCGAGAGACGTTCGTTTCCTTGCTTGTCATAGTGCTATCTCGTTGTCTTATCGATGGCGACTATCGAAGTGTGTCATACAGTCGCATACAAAACATCGGTCGGACGCGTCGGCGACCGAAGTCGTCCGTGCGGTCACGACGAGTGACCGACTCTGCCGGTTCGTGAGGGTCGCTGCGACCGATTTCCATACTACGCTTCCGTCCACGCTCAATGTTGCTCTCGTACAGGATAAAAAGGGTCACTATATTCTCAGTCGGTGAAAACAGCGTCAACTACTAAGCCCGTGGTCTTCTCACGTGCGTGTATGAACGTGGGGCCGAACCTCGTGAGCGTGCTTCTGTTGGGTGGACTCGTTCCAGTGGCAGTATACGCGCTCGCTCTGGAGGGAATCGCTGCCGTAGCGCTGCTGAACGTGGTTATCATCTTCGGCTGTCTGTACTACATTTTCTCGGGTGGGGGAGACCAACTCGTGCCGGTCGGGCAGTAAGCGGGGACAATGACACTACCGACAGGCGGTGCCGCGACGGCCGGCGTTCCCGACCTCGGCGTGGCAGCACTTTTCGTCGTCGGCCTCTTCGGCGGCGCTCACTGCCTCGGGATGTGCGGTCCGCTGGTGACGATGTACGGCGAGCGATTCGAGAGCGACGGTCGCGGACCGACCACCCGGGCGATCCGGCAGCACGCGCTTTTCAACGCCGGCCGCACCGTCAGCTACGCAACCATCGGGGCCGTACTCGGAGCGCTCGGCGGCGTCGTCGTCGACGCCGGGACACTGCTTTCTGTCGGCGGACTCGTCCGGGGCGTGGCCGGCCTCGTCGTCGGTGCCGTGGTGATCGCCGTCGGCGTCAGTTACGTGACGGGCGGCGGCGTCGATCTGGCGGGCGCGTCGGCCCCGGTTGTCGGCGGCCTGTTCGCCTCGGTCACCGGGCGACTCACGGCGCGCGTCGACGCGTGGGCGACCGGGCCAAAGATCGTCGGTCTCGGCGCACTGCACGGTCTCTTGCCCTGTCCGATACTGTACCCGGCGTTCCTGTACGCGCTTTCCACCGGATCGGCCGTCGCCGGCGGCGTGGCGCTCGGAGCGCTCGGACTCGGAACGTTCCCGGCACTGTTCATCTACGGGACCGCGCTCGACTCGGTCAGCGCGTCGTTTCGGCGGCGGCTCCACCGCGGCATCGGCGTCGCGTTCGTCGTCGCCGGCACCGTTCCCCTCGCGAAGGGGCTGACCGCGCTTGGCTGGGACGTGCCGCATATCCCGCTGCCGATGCCGCCGATGCCCGCCCTGATCTGAAACCCGACCTATGAGTTGTACGCTCTGTGACCTGCCGACGCCGGATCCGCCCCTCACCGACCCTGAGGTCCCCGGCGAGTACTGCTGTCGGGGGTGTCTGGAGGTCGCGCGCACGGTGGACGATCCGACAGCCGTCGACGACGAAACTGCCGCCGCCTCGGTCGACCGCGGCCCCGACGACGCCGAGGGCGAGACGGCCTTTCTCTCGGTGTCGGGGATGCACTGTGCGACCTGCGAGGCGTTCATCGAGTCGCGCGCCACGGAGCGAACGGGCGTCCGCTCGGCGGCCGCGAGCTACCCCACAGAGACTGTCAAGGTGACGTACGACTCCGACGAGATCGACCGCGAGACGATCGCACAGGAGATAAGCGGGTTGGGGTACCGTGCCGACGCCCGCGACGTCGACGCGGAGACGGACGAATCGGTCTCGACGGGGCGCCTGCTGGTCGGGGCATTCTTCGGGATGATGACGATGCTGTGGTACATCCTCTTTTTGTACCCGCATTACCTCGGCATCTCGCCGGAACTGCTCCTGTTCGATCTCTCGGGAGAGGCCGGGGCCTACCTCGTCGCGAACGTCTGGCTGATGGCGACCGTGGTGCTCGGTTACACCGGCTATCCCCTCTTCCGTGGGGCCTACGTGAGCCTGCGCGCCGGCCACCCGAATATGGATCTCCTCGTGGCACTGGCGGCCGCTGCCGCGTACGCGTACAGCACGGTCGTCACCCTCCTCGGCGGCACCGAGGTGTACTTCGATGTGGCCGTGGTCGTGGTGCTCGCGGTCGCCGTCGGCAACTACTACGAGAGCCGCGTGAAGCGGAAGGCGGCCGGTCGGCTCGCCGACCTGACTGCAGAGCGCGTCAGCGAGGCCCGCCGACGGACCGACTCGGGGACTGAGGTCGTCGACGTCGAGTCGCTGTCGCCCGGCGACGAGGTGGTGGCGACGACCGGCGACCGGCTCCCCGTCGACGGACCGGTCGTCGAGGGGCGGGCCACGGTCGACGAGTCGCTCGTGACCGGGGAGTCGACGCCTGTCACCAAGGAACCGGGCGACGAGGCCGTCGGCGGTGCGGTCGTCACCGACGGCCGCCTCGTGGTCGGGATCCGCGAGGACGTCGAGAGCACGTTCGACCGCGTGGTCCGGACGCTCTGGGACGTCCAGAGCACGCGCCCCGGCGCCCAGCGGCTCGCGGACCGCATCGCCGTCGTGTTCGTCCCGCTGGTGTTCGTCCTCGCGGCGATCGCGACGGGGTGGCAGCTCTTCGCCGGCGCCCGACCCGGGACGGCGCTTTTGGTGGGGCTCTCGGTGCTCGTAGTCTCGTGTCCGTGCGCGCTCGGACTCGCGACGCCGCTGGCCGTTGCCCGAGGGATCCGGGGGGCGCTCGACGCCGGGGTCGTGATCACGGACGCGTCGGCGTTCGAGTCGGCGCCCGACGCCGACACGGTCATTTTCGACAAGACTGGGACGCTCACGACGGGCGAGATGCGGATTCTCGATCGCGTCGGGGACGACCGCGCGTCAGCGCGCGCGGCGGCGGTCGAGCGATACGCCGACCACCCTGTCGCCGCGGCGATCGTCGACGACGTCGACGCCGCGCTCCCATCGGTGACGGACTTCGATCGGGTGCCCGGGAGGGGCGTCGCGGGACGGCTAGTCACCCGCGGCGATGGGGCGACACAGCGGGGCGCCGGGGTCGAGATCGCCGTCGGAAACCTCGAACTCTTCGAGTCGCGGGACTGGACGGTCCCCGAGGCGTACGCACAGCGCGCCCGCGAGGCCAGCGCCGCCGGCAACGTCCCCGTCCTGGTCGGCTGGGACGGCGGTGTCGAGGGCGTGCTCGTGGCGGGAGACCGCCCACGCCCGGAGTGGGAGCGCGTCGTCGACGACCTCTCCGAGGAGCGGCGGGTCGTCGTGCTGACCGGCGACGACTGGGCGGCCGCAGAGCGCTTCCGCGACCACGACGGGGTCGAGGAGGTGTTCGCGGGCGTGCCGCCGGAGGGGAAAACCGCCGTCGTCGAGCAGTTCGCCGGGGAAGGTACCGTCGCGATGGTCGGCGACGGCGTCAACGACGCCCCCGCGCTGGCTGCCGCCGATATCGGGATCGCGCTGGACCACACGGCGCTTGCGGCAGGCGCGGCCGACGCGGTCGTCACGACCGAGGACCTCTCGGCCGTGCCGAGAGTCTTCGACCTGACCGCGGCGACGAACGGTCGCATCAAACAGAACCTCGGGTGGGCGTTCGTCTACAACGCTATCGCGCTCCCGCTGGCCGTCGCGGGAGCGCTCAACCCCCTGCTGGCGGCGGTCGCGATGGCGACCAGCAGCCTCCTGGTCGTCCTCAACTCCTCGCGATCGCTCCTCTGAACGACGCCGAAGTCGACGGCGGCAGTGGCGGAATCCTCCACCACCGAGCGGGGCTGATGCGGGACTGAAGCGAGCCGGGGAGACGGGATCGCCCACACACCGGGCGCCGCGAGGGATCGAATTTTTCTCTCCGTCCGACGAACCATCTGATATGGACGATCGAGTCGCCGTCGACATCGACCGGATCCTGGTACCGCTTGACGGACACGAGGCCGCGGCGTCCGCACTCGATCACGCGATCACGCTCGCGGAGATCGTCGACGCCGGGATTCACCTGCTTTCGGTGGTCGACGCCTATCGGCTCAAAAGCGTCGACCAGCGGCGGTCGATCGAAGCGGAACTCGAAGACGTCGTCGCGGACGCTGCGGCGAAGGTTCAGACGGCGGAGATCCCAGTCACCACAGCCGTCGAAGGGGGATTTCCGCACAAAGAGATCCTGAACGCCGTCGCGGACCACGACGCAGATCTGATCGCGATGGGCACACACGGCCGGACGGGGCTCGATCGCCATCTGCTCGGCAGCGTCGCCGAGAAGGTGGTCCGGCTCTCGCCGGTTCCGGTGCTCACCGTCGGCGACGATGCAGTGGGAACGCGCCCGTATCGAAACATCCTCGTCCCGACCGACGGCAGCGACGCCGCACAGCCCGCCGAACGGCTGGGGATCGCGCTGGCCGGGCGGTTCGGTGCCACCGTCCACGCGCTCTCGGTCGTTCCCGAACTCAGGATCGGGTCGCGGGAGACAGAGGACGCGTACGAAACGGCCTCACGGGACGCGATCGAGCGGATGAAGGCACACGGTGGAGAGGACACCGACATCCGCGGGGGGATCGAGCACGGCGTCCCCCATCGGACGATCCTGGATCACTGCGACGCGGTCGACGCGGACCTGATCGTGCTCGGGACGCACGGGCGGACCGGCGTCGAGCGGTTCGTGCTCGGCAGCGTCGCCGAGAAGGTCGTCCGCCTGGCCGAGCGGCCCGTGCTGGTCGTTCCAGTCCGGGGTGGTGCGGGGACCGACTGACGCACCGTCCGCGGCGCGAAACGTCACGCTTACTCCCGTCGCCCGCGACGGTCGGATTATGACCGTCCCCTGCGTCCGCGTCCCGACGAGCCGGGGTGAGGAGACGCGACAGGCGCTCGCGGAACGGGACCTGCTCGACGGGAATCACGAGATCGACGTCGAGTCGGGGAAGCTCTATATTCCGGTCACCGACGCGGCGGCGGTCCCCGAGGAGTACGAGGTCGTCGAACGCGCGGTTCCGACACGGGAGACGCAGACCACGCCCGCGGACGTTCTCGGATTCGAGCCGTCCTACGAGCGACTGGGCGAAGTCGTGATTCTCGACGAGGACGACGACGCCCGTGCCCGGGAGATCGCAGAAGCCGTCGTCGAATCCGATCTCAGCGTTCGCACCGTCGTCAACCGCGCGTCGAAGGTGAAAGGCGATCTCCGAGTGCGCGAGTGGGACGTCCTGGTCGGCGAGTCGACCGAGACCGTCCACCGGGAGTACGGCCACGAGTTCCACCTCGACATCGCAGAGGTGTACTTCTCGCCGCGCCTCGCGACCGAGCGGCATCGTGTGATCTCGCAGGTCGACGCCGACGAACGCGTCGTGGATATGTTCGCCGGCGTCGGTCCCTTCGCCATCCCGATGGCCGCTCGCGGGGCGACTGTCGTCGCCTGCGACCTCAACCCGATCGCCGTCGACTACCTCCGGGAGAACGCGCGGCGCAACGCTGTCGACGAGCGGGTGACCGCAATCGACGGCGACGTCCGGGACCTCGTCGGCGAGTACGAGGGGTGGGCCGATCGCCTGGTGATGAATCTCCCGCACAGTGCCGATGAGTTCCTGGACACCGCTGTCGCGCTCGCGAGCGACGACTGTCTCGTCCACTACTACGATATCCAGCACGAGGACGATCCGTTCGGCCCCGGGGAGAGAGCCATCCGGGAAGCCGTCGCAGAGAGCGAAATCGACTACGCGGTGTCGGTCGAAACCGAGCGAATCGTCCGTTCGTATGCCCCCCACGAGTACAACGTCTGTCTCGACGTTCGGCTCACGGCGCGGTGATTCGGAAGCCTTTTCTTACTCATCGCAGTACGGACGAGTGCGTCAGTGCCGGTGTAGCTCAGATTGGCAGAGCGATTCCTTCGTAAGGAATAGGCCGAGGGTTCAAATCCCTCCACCGGCTCTACGACGAACCTTCAGGTGCCTCAGGCACCCTTACTGCGGTAGTGATCCTTCTACAGTATCCATCGGGACGCGGCCGTGTCGCCACTCGAGAAAGCATTGTTCACCCGGATCGAGCGGCGACTACGCGATTCCCGTCTCCGTCTTCGCGGGCTTGCCGGCCTCGTCGTCGCCCTGCGCACCGTCGTCCGTCCCAGCTGACTCCGGGGTATCTCATTTATCAGTCGGCCGTGGTCCTCCGGTTCGCATCGCTTCGAGCGGGGTCGAATCGCCTGACGAACGCCGCGACTGCCAGGTAGAGCGGCAGACAGACGGCAACGACACCGGCGAGCACGCCCCAGTCCGCCAGCGAGAGCGGGACCGTCTCGAAGTACTGGTTGAGCGGCGTGTAGATGACCGCCAGTTGCAGGGCGAGTGACGTCCCGACCGCCAGCCCGAGCCAGCGGTTCGAGAGCGTGGGCGTCTCCCGCAGCCAGCGGATGACGTAGAGTTTCACGAATTCGAGCAGGACGAACCCGGTGAACACCATCGTCGTCACGTACGGCGTGACACTCGACGCGCCCGCGAGCGTGAAAAACATCAGGCCGAGCATCACAGTTGTCGTCACGGCACCGGTGCCTCCCATCACGCCGAGCATTTCCCTGTCGATGATGCCCTGGTCGGGATCGCGTGGCGGCCTGTCGAGGATGTCCTCACTCGTGGGGTCGGTTCCCAGCGCAAGCGCCGGCAGGCCGTCGGTCAGCAGGTTGATCCACAGAAGCTGGACGGCCGGCAGGACCAGGTAGCCAAAGAGGGAGGCCAGAAAGACGATTGCCACCTCGGCGACGTTGGCCGAAAGCAGGTAGGCGACGAACTTCCAGATGTTATCGAAGATCGCCCGCCCGCGTTCGACCGCCCGCCCGATGGTGGCGTAGTTGTCGTCGAGCAGGACGACGTCGCTGGCCTGTTTCGCGACGTCGGTCCCGCGGATCCCCATCGCGACGCCCACGTCCGCGTTCTTGAGTGCAGGCGCGTCGTTGACGCCGTCGCCGGTCATGGCGACGATGTGGTCTCTGGCCTGAAGCGCCCGCAGGATCCGTACCTTGTGTTCCGGGGAGGTCCGCGCGAAAACGTCGACGGTCTCGACTACGTCGGCGAGTTCGTCGTCGCTCATCGACTCGACCTCCCGCCCCTCCATCACCTCGCTGCCCATCCCGAGCGATTCGGCGATCGCCGCCGCGGTGCGGACGTTGTCGCCAGTGATCATCTTCACGTCGATGCCAGCTCGCCGGGTTGCGGCGATGGCGTCCGCGACCTCCTCGCGGGGCGGGTCGATCATCCCGACCAGCCCCAGAAACGTCAGGTCCTCGCCGGCCATCGCCTCGGCATCCTCGGCCTCCGCGATGGCGAGCACGCGGAGCGCATCGTCGGCGAAGGCCGTCGTCTGCGCGCTGATCCGGTCTGCGAGTTCGTCGGTCAGTTCCACTGTGCCGTCTTCGGTGCGCACCTGCGAGGATTTCTCGAGGACGACCTGTGGTGCACCCTTGACGTACGCCCCCCCGTCGTGGACGGTCCCCATCCACTTGCGGTCCGAGGAGAACGGAACCTCGTCGGTTCGCGGGTAGTCCGCGCGGAGTTGGTCGACGTCGATCCCGTGTTCGGCGGCCGCGGCGACGAGTGCCTGCTCGGTCGGGTCACCGGAATCGAGCGTCGCGTCGTTGCAGAGTGCGCCCGCACGCAGCAGGTTCGCGACCCGAGCGGGCGGTGACTCGCCCAGGTCGTCGATAGCGACGACGTCGTCGGGCAGCCACAGGCGATCGACCGTCATCTGTCCTCTGGTGAGTGTGCCGGTCTTGTCCGTGCAGATGGTGTCGACAGAGCCGAGCGCTTCGACCGCCGGGAGCCGGCGGACGAGCGCGTTCTCGTCTGCCATTCGTCGCACGCCCAGCGCAAGCGTCAGGGTCACCACAGCGGGCAGGCCTTCGGGCACTGCGGCGACTGCCAGTGACACGGCCGTCAGCCCCGCCTGGATCAGTGGCGTGTCCCGCAAGAGCAAGAGGGGAACGACGAGGGCAGCCAGCCCCACCACACCGATCCCGAGGTTCCGCCCGACCGTGTCCAGTTCCGCCTGCAGCGGCGTGTCGGTCTCCTCGGTCGCCGCGAGTTCGCTGGCGATCGCCCCCATTTCCGTGTCGTCACCGGTCGCTGTCACGACCGCCACACCGCGGCCTCGCGTGAGGTTCGTCCCCTTGTACACCATATTCTCGCGTTCGGCCAGCGGCGTGGCCGCGTCGACCGAGTCGGGTGACTTCGAGACCGGCATACTCTCACCGGTCAGCGACGCCTCGTCGACCTCCAGACTCGTCGTCTCGAGTACTCGGGCGTCGGCGGGAACGACGTCACCGGCCTCGATCTCGACGACGTCCCCGGGAACGATCTCGGTGGCCTCGATCTCCGTCACGTCGCCGTCCCGGCGAACAGTTGCGGTCGGCGCGGTGAGTTCCCTGAGCGATTCGAGGCTCTGCTCGGCCCGGTAGTCCTGGACGAAGCCGAACACGCCGTTGGCGACGACGATGACGACGATGAGGACGGCGTCCACGGTGTGGTCGGCCCACACCGAGAGGATGGCCGCTCCGAGTAGCACCCAGATGAGCGCGCTGTCGAACTGTGCGAGGAATATCCGGAGCGTGGACCGCCCCGCACTGCGCGTGAACTCGTTTGGTCCGAACTCCTCGCGTCTGCGGGCCGCCTCGTCGCTCGCCAGTCCTGCCGGGTCGCTCTCGTGGGCGTCGAGGACGCGGTCGGTCGACTGGCTGTGAACCGGGCCAGTTCCCGGTTCGTGGTCGTCAGCCACGGTGGCTGACTGCGGATCGGTCATGGGTCTTTGACCCGTCGACTCGGATCCGGACGGTCCTTCCGATCGATCGGGGTGCCGGTTCGATGCTGTTGATCCACTCGCCCCCTGCACACGTCGCAGTCAGTCGAGACGAGCGTCGACTGGCGCATAGGGCAGGATTGTAGGAGCATAGAGAAAAACCCGGCTGGTAGTTCTTGGCCGGACGAGAAGGACGGGCGGAACGAGAACGACCACAGTGCCTGTGACGGCAGCCAGGCCGAGTACCGTCGTGACCAGTTTCCGCAACTGTCGAGTTCGCCAACAGCGACCTCTTGGCCGCTGAGTCACTCGCTTCGGGATTCGCCTCGATCTGCACCGATCTGGAGACACAGCTCGCGGTCACCTGACGACAGTCACAGGCAGTGATGCACGCCTCATCACCGTCTCGGCGACTGAACCCAGGAGCACTCGAGAGATGCCCGAGCGTCCGTGGCTCCCGATGACGATGACGTCGATGCCGTGTGTTTCCGCGTACTCGATAATCCCGTCTGCGGACTTGCCGACCTCGCTCGCTGTCGTAACCTCCCGGTCGTGCTCGACAGCTTTCGCCTCGGCCTCTGCGAGCAGTGCTGCGGACTGATCTCGGGCCCGTTCCCGGAGCGTTTCGTCTCCGATCAGCGCTTTCGCGCTATAGCTCTCTTCGATGTAGTCGATAACGTGGAGGACAGTGATCGACGCATCCGAGTACACCTCGAGCGCGTGCGCCAGCGCCTTCTCCGAGAGCGGGGTCCCATCGTACGCAACCAGTACCTCGTCGACGGCGGCCATACGCAGAGATGCGTGTCAAAGCCACATATAGGCGTGGGGGGCAACTGAGCCTGCAGAAGGTGAGCCACCGCCCGTATCGGCGGACTTCTCCACGAGAGCACAGCCTGTCCCGACTGCAGATCTAGAATGGGAGTAGAACCAGAAGTATCGGGAGAACGACCAACGAGACGAGAAAGCCAGCCAGGTACCGACGGTTGGAAACGAGACGGGTTTGGACGGTCTCGACAATGTGGAAGTACGTCGAGAACGGAACGAGTGTTCCGACCGTGATGATCGTTGCGACGGTTACGAGTGACAGCACGATAGCCACGCCCTGTGGGGAGTCCAGAAGCACAGCGATGACAATCGTGTCGAAGAAGGTGCCGACGTTAGCCCCCAGGACGTAGGGAACGATCTCCTGCCGTTTGATGTAGTTCCGGTTGTAGAGCGGCACGACGACTCCCAGTGAGAACGCGACGCTGGTCGTGACGCCGGTAAGGAGGATACCGAGTCCAAACGCGGTCCATTTGTGCTGAAATCGGCGGAAGAACCGCTTGCGGAGCCATTCGGTGTCGATCCGCTTGAGCACCCGATCGAAGAGCGTGAGGCTACCAAACAACACGAGCACTGCCATCACGAGCGCCAGTCCCACACCAACAGTATCGACGATGGCTCCCGTCGCCGGATCGAAGGCCGCCAGTGGGTTAAAGGAGAGTTCAACCCTGTCACTCACGCCCTGGAGTCCCGTCCGGAGTACTGGCAACAGGAGATACCCGATGACGGTCGCCGGTAGATAGATCGAGTGAGACAGGAGAAACGTCAGTATCCCCAACTCAGTCGCCTCACCGAACGAATAGCGACGCTTCTGGAAGTAATCCAGCATTCCGATCAAGAGTACGATAGCGGCGCCCCCGAGGCGTGAGCCAGCGAGCATCAGGAACAACTGTGAGGCCGTGAGAATCCCGGTCTTGAACAGCGAGACGGACAGGGCCGCCACTACTGATCCGTTGGTGAGCACGTACGTGGCGAGCCAGCTCGCACCCAGAGCCTGCCCACTCCCGGCGACGTACCGCCTGAAGAACCGTTCGAGCGGAGCGGCCGCGGCCGCTGTGGACGCACCCAGCAGCTGGACTGCGAACAGGAATAGGAGCAGCGAGACGACAGCGCCGACGACTACTGGGCCGGATTCGCGCCCTCGTGTCAGTATCTCATCGATGTTCGATGCCACGCTATCTCTATAGCCTCGTGGTAAGCGCACAAAGGTTACGCCGTGAGAGGAGAATTCCTGCTATGAGGGCGTGTTCGAACTCGGAAACAACACCCAGGGCCGGGTCGATTGCCGGTCGGTTCCAATCAGTGCGAGGGTTGTCTCACCCACGACCGGGACAATTGTATCAGCTGCCGAGGATTTCAACGGAGCCGGTTCTCCAGAACGCCAAGGCGGATGCGGCGAGGCTTGCTTCCGAGCCGGGGGCCCCACGGCCGGGGCCAACGGTCTCGTACTGTGGAACTGTTCCGCAGATAACACGATGCGACCGCCCAGGATGGCACTCGGGGCACCGACCCCACGTACATTTATTCGTCCGTCAGCGCAGACACTGATATGGACATCGACGCCGGACGGCTCCGGCGAGACATCACTGACAACGCTCAGTTCGGCAGTGTCGACGCCGAAGAGGGCAGAGGGCGGACAGTACTCACCGGGAGCGACGCGGACAGGAAAGCCCGCGAGCGCCTCGTCGAAAAACTCGAAGCGATCGGCCTCGAGGTGCGCATCGACGCCGTCGGCAACATCGCCGGTCGGTGGACGCCGCCGTCCTGCGACCCCGATGCGGCACCTGTCGCCGTCGGGAGTCACCTCGATTCGGTCCCGAACGGAGGCATCTTCGACGGCCCGCTGGGAACCTACGCCGCGGTCGAGGCGGTCCGGTCGATCCAAGAAAGCGAGGAGCCGCCCGCCCGTCCGATCGAGGTCGTCTCGTTCACCGGTGAGGAGGGCGGCCGGTTCGGTATCGGGACGCTCGGATCGTCCGTCGCGGCGGGACAGCGCCGGGCCGCAGAGGCGCTGGCGGTCGAAGACGCAGAGGGCGTCACACTCGAAGAGAGTCTGGAGCGAATCGGGTTCGCCGGATCGGCCGAGATCGACGCACACGAGTGGGATGCGTGGCTCGAACTTCACATCGAACAGGGGACACGGCTGACGGGAGCGGAGGCCGGCGTGGGGATCGTCGACTCGATCGTCGGGATCACCAACTGTGAAGTCACGATCACCGGAGAGGCAGACCACGCCGGATCGACGCCGATGTTCGACCGGCGGGACGCACTCGCCGCCGCGTCGGCGTTCGTGCTCGACCTCGAACGCGCGGCCGAAGAGATCGCCACAGAGAACGGAGCCGCTGTCGGGACCGCCGGCGAGGGGACCATCAGCCCAAACGCGCGAAACATCGTCCCCGAGGAGGTCCAGTTCCAGCTAGATATTCGGGACGTCGCACACGACACGATGGACCGACTGGTCGAACGCTGCCGGTCGAGCCTCGCACGACTCGAACGCCGCCGCGGCGTCGAGACGTCGCTCGACCGCTACCGGGACAGCGAACCGAGTCAGATGAGCGAGCGATGCATCGCCGCCGCCGAGGAGGCCGTCGAGACGCGCAACGTCGACGCGATCCGGTTACATTCGGCTGCGATGCACGACACCGCGAACGTCGCGGCGGTCACGGACGCCGGTCTGCTGTTTGCCCCGTCGGTCGATGGCGTCTCTCACTCGCCGCGGGAGTGGACTGACTGGGACGACTGCGCTGTCGCGACCGAGGCGCTCGCGGAAACCGTCCGAATCCTGGCAGCGACGTAGGTCGTGGGCCGGCTGCCACCATACGGGGCGGCTGGCTCTTTCCGAATCGACCGTCAACGCGACGCTATGACGCGATACGCGATCACGCCACCACAGCTCAAAGACGCACGAGGGATCGGCTACAAGCACGCGGTCGTCGACGGTGGAACGTACTCTATGGCGGGCCAGGTTGCGATAGACGAACACTCGAACGTCATCGGGGAGGCTATCGAGACTCACGTGCGGAAGCACTACGAGAACGTCGAGATACTCCTGGAAACGATCGACAAGGCGTTCGCTGACCTCGCGAAAGTCAGACCGTTCCGGAACACGAGCAGCTGGCGAACGAAGACTGCCTCGTGGAGATCGAAGTCGAAGTCCCGCTCACAGCCGAAGACGTATACGGGACCGATCCCGACAGCGACGTGATTCGAGAGATCTGAGAGACGAAGCGGCGCAGCCTCTCCGGAGAGATCGATCGCGCGCGACAGATAGCACAAATTGGTTGATCGAGAGAAAGGAGATCCCCGCAGAGTAAATGAGTCAAGCACGCAAATGGTATCGGTGGGAGCGGCGGAAATCGACCGAACTGTATCTTCTCTGGGGGGCGGCCGCTCTGACCTACGGCGGGGGGAGACCTGCTCACGACGATCACCCTCGTATACGCGGTTCCGGGGCTGAGTGAGGCCAACCCCTTCGTCCGGTGGGGCTTAGATGCCTTCGGACTCCCGGGACTTGTCACGATGAAGTTGGCCGTTTTCGCAGTCGGGCTTCTCGTGACTCGGGCCGGACTCAAAAATCAAGATCGGCTGATGTACTACGCACCGCCGCTCGGGATGATCGTCTTCGGGATCGGTGCGACAGCCGTGAACGTCCTGCTCATCTTCTAACTGATGCTTGGATGGAAGTCACCTGCGGCCCACTCACAGCCAACCAGTCGATACCCCGCTGTTCGATCACCGAGCCACAACCCCGAGTGTGCCCATCATTTTTTTACAGACCCGCGCACAGTACCGCTATGACTTCCGAAGACCCCCTCGACGGAAAGGTTTCGATCGTCACCGGTGCCGGTGGCGCCATCGGCGCGGGAATCGCCAGACACCTCGCTGACGCCGGCAGCGACGTCGTCCTCGCCGTCCACAACGACGAGGACGTCGCAGAAGAGATCAGGGACGCGGGGCAACGCGCCCACACAGTTCAGGTCGACGTCAGCAACAAGGACAGCGTCGATGCGATGGTCGAGGAGGCGCGTTCGGAGTTCGGTCGCATCGACGTCCTCGTCAACAACGCGGGCGCCCTCACGGTAGGGTCGATTATGGAACTCGACGAGGACGACTGGGATCGGGTGATGGACGTCAACGCCAAGGGGACCTTCCTCGTCTCGCAGGCGACCATCCCCCACCTCCGGGAGACCGAAGGGACGATCATCAACGTCTCGTCGATCTCGGGGATGATCGCCGCCCCGGACCACAGCCACTACGGGGCATCGAAACACGCCATCAACGGCCTCACAAAGTCGCTGGCGATCGAACTGGCCGAGGACAACGTCACTGTCAACGCCCTCTGCCCGGGGATCGTCGCCTCGAAGATGTGGACCGAACAGCTCACCCCCGAAAGCGAGGAGTCCTTCGAGGAAACCGTCGATCGCGTCATCCCACTGGGCCGCGATCAGACGCCCGCGGATATGGGCGAGGCGGCGGTCTATCTCGCGACGAGCGAGAACGTCACCGGCGAGGAACTCACCGTCGACGGCGGAATTATGCAGAACATCGTCTGATACTGTCTGTTGTGAGCGGAGGTCGTTTCCCGCCCGGGCGTCAAGCCGGGGTATGGATCCGCCGGACTGGCTCGAACGCCGACAGGTGACCGTCTACGCGGTCGCCGTCGTCCTCGCGGTCGGCGTCGGCGTGGGACGCCCGGGCGCAGCCTCGTGGATCGAACGGCTCATCGATCCGACGCTGGCCATTCTGCTGTACGTCACGTTCCTCCAAATTCCCTTCGTGCGACTCCGCCGGGCGGTCAGCAACGGTCGATTTCTCGCGGCGGCACTCGGAATGAACTTTCTGGTCGTCCCCGTCGTCGTGTGGGGGCTCACCCGGTTCCTCCCCGGGCGACCGACCGTACTCGTCGGCGTGCTCTTCGTCCTCCTGACGCCGTGTGTCGACTACGTCATCACCTTCACCGAACTGGCCGGGGGCGACGCAGAGCAGATCACGGCCACCACGCCTGCGCTGCTGTTCGTACAACTGCTCTTGCTCCCAGCGTACCTGTGGCTGTTCGTCGGCCGGGAGGTCGCGACGGTCGTCGAAGCCGGGCCGTTCGTCGAGGCGTTCGTGTCGCTGATCGTGCTCCCGCTGTCGTTCGCGTGGCTCACTGAAGTGTGGGCCGAACGGTCTGTCCGGGGTGATTGCTGGCAGCGAGCGATGGGATGGCTCCCCGTCCCGATGATGGGGGCGACTCTGTTCGTCGTCATCGCCTCCCAGTTGCCGCGAGTTCGGGGATCGATCGTCGGTATCGCGGCCATTGTCCCGATCTACGTCGCGTTTCTCGTGGTGATGCCGCTGCTCGCCCGGACTGCCACGAGGTCGCTCGGAATGGACGTCCGCGAGGGACGGGCGCTGGTGTTCACATCCGTCACCCGCAACTCGCTTGTGATCCTCCCGCTCGCGCTCGCGCTGCCGGCTGGTTACGAGTTGGTTCCGGCGGTCGTGGTCACGCAGACACTCGTCGAACTGGTGGGGATGGTCGCCCTCACGCGGGTCGTGCCGGCGTGGCTACTTCCCGGCCCGGACGAGCCAGCCGCCGGGATGCAGACGGGCTAGTCCTGCGAGGCCTCGGCCGACTCCACTGGGTTGACGTCGAAGGCGTCCGCGGGTTCCCCTCCTTCTCGGCGGTCGACCGTCCGCTGGGGGAAGAGAATCGAGATCCTGGCATCGTCGACGGCCGCCTTGACCCCACGGATCACTGCCTCTTTCGTCCACCACCTCTTGTGTGCTCGGATCTCTACTCCAGGAGCGGAGTTCGAGGGTGATCGCCGAACGCCTTCGGCACCACCTGCGGTTTCGGCCCAGGAGCGACGGAGGTGACCGATTCCATCGCCGTGGCGGTTATAGTAGCGTTTGCAAGTCTTTACTTACTCGATTGCACGACTGCGTGCGATCGGATATGCAATCAGTTGCAAACGCTACTATAGCTCCTCCGCGCGGACGAAATCAAACCTGGTCACCGACCTGTGCCCGATTCGAGACGGGCGAGAACGAAGGCAGTCGCGGCCGGAACTGCCCGAGCATAGAGTTCCGCCCGTGCGAGTTCAGCCTGCATCCGTATCGGGTCGGCGTATCCGTCCTCAATCATATCTGCGCCATATGCGAAAACACCGAGTGCGGGACGGGCGATCAGCGCCGCCAGCCGACGGTCCTCGGCGGTTTCGATCGCTTCGAGGGCTTCCCGTGCCCGCGCTGCCGTCTGCCTGACCGACTCGGCGGTCACCGTCTCCTGATAGGCGCCCTCCCGAAGCCCGTCGATTACGGTTCGGAAGGCCTCGATAGCAGCGAGTGCCTGGCCGGCCTCGACCACGGCCGTGGCGTAGTTGCCGTCGGCCCGGTTCGCGTCGTGATCCTCCACCGCCGATTCGACCCGTCGTTTGGCATCGTCGTACAGCCACCGCCCTGCTGTTCCGGACAGGTCGGCCCTGAACGGGCGCTCGTCGGCGTCGAGAAACTCCCGGACGCTCGATTGCGTCCGATGGACAGCGAACCGGAGGCGGTCCGACGACTCGATCAGCTGTGACCACTGCGACGGATGATCGGTACGCTCGCTGAGATACGCTTCGCGCAACTGGCGGGCATCAGTGAGAGTGGCCTGCGCGTGTTCGACTCGTCCCACGGCATCACCGGCCTGGAAGGGGTCACTGACCGGAGACGACGGATACACCGGCGTCGGGCGGACCCGACGGCGACAGTCCGCGATCAGGTCCTCGAGTGGGGCGTGTGCGAGCACTGCCTCGATTGGCGACGACGCTCGATACTCGTGAGCAGCGATGAACGAATGCAGCACCTCACGCAGCGTTTCACGACGGTTTGCAACGGTCTCCGCGTCGTCTTCGCCTATCGCCGCTCGATAGGCGCCCCGAACGGTCGCCGCCGCCTCTCGACGGCTGCGCCACTCGGAGAGTTGTTCCCTCGGCCAGGGCTCCGCGAAAGCCTCGGTAAGTCGGTCTGCGGCGTGCGCTCGGTCTGACTGGAGTGATGCAGCGACGGCGCTGTTTGGGACGTCCGGATCCTCTGGCACCGCAGCGAGCAGTTCGCGAGCGCGTTCCTCGTGGGAGTCTGCGATCTTCGCCGGGACAGTGATCGGAAACGGCGACGCCGGCCACTCGATGGAGCCAATCATATCCGGCGAAAGCGACACGTCATCGGGACCGTCCTGCTCGTCGCTTCCGAACGGGAGCGCAGAACAGCCAGCGACGCCGGCAACGGCGACGGTGGCAAGTCCGGAGAGCACCCCTCGACGTGACGTCATTCGTCGCCACCTCCGCGGGCGGGCGTCACGGTCGCGTTGAAATACTCGCCGTGCGGCGAGGGCCGACAGGAACTCGACATCCCGCGGCCGCTCCCCCTGGATCGTTCGGCCGCGACTGGCAGTCGGATCGCGAACCCTGCGGTGTGTATCTCGCCGGCAGCACATTCGACATCTGCGGGACGGAAGGTTTCACAAAACTGCGCGTGTGGGTGCAGGTCTCCCCCTGCGAGTTCGTCCCACTCGACAGTGGCCGACTGGAGCCGGATCTCTTTGCAGGCCTCGACGGGCATCGCCAGGAGATACAGCGACGAGGAGTCGAAGTTCGTGGCCGCGGCGAACGACCGGAGTTGCTCGGCTTCCGGGACTGTCCCGAAGGTGAGTTCGTCAATTCCCACGTCGGAGACGACGACGCTCCCGCTCGATCGAGCGAGTCGGTCCTGCTCGTCGTCGGTCACTGTCGGTAACTCGTCTCGGTTGGTGAACAGCACGGCTCCGTCCTCGTTGCGAACGGAACGCACTTCGATATCTCCGCTCGGGCGCCTGTTTCGGCGGCGGTCGATCGTCGGTCGCTCGGTCTCGCCTGCACAGCCAGCCAGTGCGGCGAGTCCTGACGCGACCGCCTGGAGGGCGTGACGGCGGGTCAGGTCGGGCATCGCCACTGTCTTCGAATAGCGGTGTAAAACCTCTTTTGGACCACTGTACCGCAGGAATTCCGGGAGGCCTCGAAGGTCCCCGGTGAATTGTCGCCGTCCTCTCTCGGCCGCTAGACGGCCTGGAGGCCGAAGGGCCTTCGACAAATCCCGCGTGCGGCTACCCACTCCCGCTCGCGGTCACGAAGGACCGAGCGGTGCTAGTCGCCTCCCCTGCGAACCTCCCTTCTCGATGCCAAGATAGTCGGCTTCTGGGACGTGTGGAAGGAGCAGCGTCGCTACCGCCGGAGTGAACTCGTCGAGTTCGTGCCCGGCGGACTGGCGATGCTTTCGTTCAGTCTGTCCTGACAGGAGATAAATATAAAATTTTCTATACTAAAACGATGCTATCATATTTATTATCTACTAAATATACGTGGTGTAGCCGACCAATTGGTCCCCATCGAGTGAACTTTACTATCAGACATCCTACGACATTGTATGACCGGGGAATCCCCGCGAAAAATACAGTCTCTGGAGACGGCCCATCGCATCGTTGAGGCGCTGCAAGAACTGGATGGGGCCGGTGCGAGCACGGTCGCCGATCACCTTGATATCGGTCGGAGCACGGCGTATCAGTATCTAATGACGCTCCGGGAGGATGGATACGTCACAAAACGCGACGGGATATATCATATCGGTCTGAAATATCTAGATCACGGGATGTATGCGCGCGATAATCACCCAATGATCGAGATATCGCGGCCCTCGCTCCGCGAGTTGGTAGACGAAACTGGGGAAATTGGATGGTGTACGACCGAAGACAACGGTGAACTTGTCACGCTGGATATTATTGTCGGTGAGCGGAATTTAAACACTAAATTCCGCGGACGCATCGGCAACCGGGAGTATATGCATGCACACGCCGGTGGGAAAGCAATATTATCTGGATACAGTGATGATAGAATAAATGATATTATCGACAAATACGGGTTGCCGGCGTACACTCCGCAGACGATCACCGACAAAGAGGAGTTGCTGGCGGAGATAGAACGCGTGCGCGAGGACGGCGTGGCCTTCAACGACGGGGAGGCAATAGAGGGATACCGTGCGGTGGGTGCACCTGTGGCACTGGACGGCGAGACGATCGGGTCGATCACTATCGGCGGCCCGAAGAACCGGATGCCCGACGAGTACTTCGAAGAGACGCTCCCTGAACTCATCCGCGGGGTGATCAACGAAATCGAACTCCGCGGCTCGGTCTCGTCGCCGTGGCAGTGACGCTGTTCCCGCAGCGGGTCGAGTTCGGAGATTATCATAACATATGTACATTTGTTATTTAAGCGAATAGTGTATCGGCGACTACACGGCGCGGGGCGGTGTGCTTCGGTAGAAATGTTGTTTGTATATATCAACGGAAGTCGTGAAGTGATCGGCCAAAGTTGACTTCCGAGCCTCCGCGAACAAGTTTAGTTTATAAGTTGCCTCCACTCTCTCCCGGAGGCCGAGCGGCTACGGCACTACCGAGACACATATTGGCCCGCCTTCGTTTTCGTATGTCGACGCATAGCTGAACTCGACGAAGCGGAGTTCATTCGTTCGTTATCTGTTGACGTAGCTCAATAGCAATTGGAGAGGACCACGATACTGTTTGTCATATGAAAACGAAAACCAACGCGCGCACGTGCAGGGCGGCGTCGGCCGAAGCGCTGAACTGGCGATACACTTTTGAATCCCGTTTGGTAATAGTGGTCACACACATCGCGGTAGGGGTAAGTGATGCAGGATTTCACAAACGAGACTATCATCTGGGAAGACAACGTCGTAACGCACCGATTGGATGCCTTCCCGCGGGTCGAAGAGATAGAGCACCGTGGAAGTACGGTCCGTGCGTACACGGACCGAACTGAGTCACTGTTCGAGCTATTTGCTTCCACGGTCGCCGAGACGCCGGAACGGGAATTCCTGGTGTTCCCCCGTTCGGACCGCCGTCTGACGTACCGGGAGGCAGCCGATCGCGTCGATCGGTTAGCCGCGGGACTACGATCGGAAGGAGTCTCGATGGGCGATCGGGTCGTCCTGCTCGTCGACAGTCGGATCGAATTCGTCGAATCGCTGCTGGCCGCGGCGAAACTCGGCGCCGTCGTGAGTCCGCTGAACACTCGCCACTCCCCGGAAGAGATCCGCGAGATGTTTACCGACGGCGATCCGGCCCTCGTAATCGTCGAAGACGAATACGCCGACAAACTCGACGGATCGGCCTACGAGACCCCGAACGAGAGGACGTGCGTGCTGGACGCGATAGGTACGGCACAGCCGTACGGCGGATTACTGGATCACGATTCCGGGGAAGCGATCGAGTCGTCCGTCACGTCGACCGACCTCCTGACGGTGATGTACACGTCCGGCACGACAGGGCGGCCGAAGTCGGTTCCGATCGACAACTTCCAGGGTGTCAACGCGACACTGAACAACGTCTACGTTCACGACATCCAAGACGCGAGCCGGATCCTCGTTCCATCGCCCCTGTTTCACGTCACCGGGCTCGTCTGCGGCCTCCTCACGTCTATCGCCGTCAACGGTACAGCAGTGGTTATGCGGGAGTACGATCCACAGCGGTTCCTCCGCTACATCGGCGCCGAGCGCGTCAACTACTGTATGGGGGTTCCGACACACATCGTCCTGGCCGCCGAGAAGCTCGACGAGGGGACACAGGACACGTCCTCCTTCGAGAAGTTCGCGTACGGCGGCGCGCCGATGCCGCCCGATGCGATCCCGAAGATCCGCGATGCCTTCCCCGACCTCCAGTTGTACCACTCGTACGGGAAAACCGAGAACTTCGCTGGGATCGCCGCGATGATCCCGGATCAGTACATCGACGACCACCCGGAGGTCGTCGGAATGCCGACCCCGACGATGAAGTTCGCCGTCGTCGACGAGAACTACAACCGACTGCCACCCGGAGAGATCGGCGAACTGGCGATGTACGGTCCCTTCGTGGCCGAACGGTACCTGAGTTCGCCGGAAGAGACCGACGAGGAGTTCCACGACGGGTGGCATTACACCGGCGACATCGGGCTCATCGACGAGTCCGGATTCATCAGGCTCCGCGGCCGCAAAGGCAATATGATGATCCGGGGCGGAGAGAACATCTACCCCGTCGAAGTCGAGGACGCGCTGCTGTCTGTCCCCGGGGTTCGGGAGGCCGGCGTCACGTCGTTCCCCGACGACGTCCTCGGCGAGCGGATTATCGCTGTCGTCGCGCCGGAGGAAGGACACCGCGTCACCGAGGAGATGCTCAGGACAGCCTGCGAAGACCGCCTCGCAGAATACAAGATTCCGGATATCTTCCGGGTCGTCGACGAACTCCCGCGGAACCCAAACGGGAAGCTCGAAAGGGGCGAACTGGTTCCGAAACCGCTGCAGTTCGGGATCAAATTCGGCGGCTGAGTCGGCGGAGTCCCTTTTGTACCGTACTGTGGGAAAAACTTATTCACCGTGCACGGGATGACGTAGACGGAATGTTAGAAGATACGGTCTGCATCGTCGCAGGAGCAGGTCGCGGTATCGGCAAGGAGACGGCCAAACTGATGGCCTCGGAGGGGGCGTCGGTCGTCGTCAACGACCTGGGCGCCGATCTATCGGGCGAAGGCCAGGACGTCCAGCCAGCACAGCAGACGGTCGACGAGATCGCCGAGGCCGGCGGGGAAGCGATGGCCCACTACGGCGATATCACCGACCTGGAGTACACCGACCAGCTTATCCAAGACACCGTCGGCGAGTACGGCGCCGTCCACAGTATCACCAACTTCGCCGGCATCCTTCGCGACCGGATGATCTTTAATATGTCCGAAGAGGAGTGGGACGCGGTCATCGACGTCCACCTGAAGGGCCACTTCTCGCTGCTCCGAAACGCCTCACAGCACTGGAAATCGCGGTACGAAGAAGAGGAGTTCGAGCGGCAGCGATCCTTCCTCGGGGTGTCTAGTTCGGCGGCCATCGGCTGGGCGGGGCAGCCGAACTACGCCGCCGCGAAGGCCGGTGTCCTCGGTCTCGTACGGAACTCCGCACAGGAACTCGAGCGGTACAACGTCCGGGTGAACGCCCTGTGGCCTGAAGCGTACACGCGAATGTACAAGTCCATCCCCGAAGAGTACCAGCCCGATGGGATGACAGACGAGACTCACGGCCCACAGCTGGTGGCACCGCTGCCGGCATTCCTGGCGAGCGAGGAGGCCACAGACATCACCGGCTGTACGGTCGGGCTGGGATCGGGCGAGCTCTCGTTCATCGACGACCCGGACCGCGTCCGGAAGATCATCAAGGAGGTCCCAGCGGATACCAAAACGGGCGGCTGGACGCCCGAACAGATTGCAGACGCCTGGGATAACCTCACCGACGGATACGAGACCAAGCGGACGTCGAAACCGAGCATCCCGAACGTTCAGAACTGAACGGGCCGCCGTCGAGAGCGGTGTGCGCTGCGAGCAGATCCGAAAGACTCAATCGAACGTGTCGCTGCGCGAACTATAGTAGCGTTTGCAAGTCTTCACTCACACGATCGCACGCTGTCGTGCGATCTGATGAGCAATCAGTTGCAAACGCTACTATAATCCCCCGTCGGTTCGAAGACCGGGATCGACACGTCGTCGCTCTCTGTCGGGACAAAGGTTACTTCGACCGGAGTACCGATTTCTATCGAGTCCGCGTCGCAATCCTGTAGTGCGGTAAGCATCCGCGGTCCTTCGGCGAGTTCGACGTAGGCGAGCACGAGCGGGAGTTCGTCCTCCGGCCACGCACCGACGGTCGTCGTTTCGGTATACGCGTACACTGTCCCCGTGCCGTCGGCTTCGATCCAGTCGACGTCGTCGCCCAGACAGTCCGGACACCGCGCCCGCGGGTAGTAGAACGTCAGTTCGCAGTCGTCGCAGCGGCGGAGCAGCAGTTGGCCTTCTGCCGCCGCTTCCCAGTATGGCGCCGTTTCCGGAGTAACAGCCGGTACGGGTCGCGGTTCCCAGCTCATCGATCGACCCTCCCGAGGACGGCCGTCGAACCGGCGTGTCTGGTCCCGAGATAGCCCCCCGTGCCGTGCGCGAGAGCGACCGTCGCGTCGGGCACCTGTACCGGCTCGTTCGCCTCTCCCCGAAGCTGTCGGACCGCCTCGATCACTTTCGTCATCCCGCCGCGGTCCGGATGATTCGAGCACAGTCCGCCCCCGTCGGTGTTGAACGGGAGTTCTCCGTGGGGCGCCTGGAGCGTCCCGCCCTCCACGAATTCGCCGCCCTGGCCCTTCTCACAGAAACCAAGATCTTCGAGCGTCTGTAGCACGGTGATGGTAAAGGAGTCGTATATCGAGACGTAATCGATGTCGTCGGGAGCAACGCCCGCTCGCGAGAACGCCCGCGGGCCGGACTTCCGCGCGGCGGTCTCGGTGATGTCGATCCGGCCGGCGTCGTGGTGGTCGACCGCCGCAGCGTGCCCGAGGATCTCGACGCACTCGCGGTCGATCTCCCGTCGCACCGCGTCGGACACCACGACGAATGCACCGGCGCCATCGGAGATGACACAGCAGTCCAGCAGGTGGAGCGGGTCGCTGACCATCCGCGAGTCGACGACCTCCTCGACGGTAACCGGCTCCTGATACATCGCGTGCTCGTTGTGCTGAGCGTGTTGCGACGCTGCGACCCGGATCTCGGCGAGTTGCTCCGAGGTCGTCCCGTATTCGTGCATATGTCGACGGGCGGCGAGGGCGTACTGGGGCAGCGTCTCGGCGCCGTAGATCGACTCGAAGTTCTCCTGCATAATCGTCTCCTCGTGCTCCGGGTGGGTGCGCTCGTCGGTCCGCATCCGCCCCGCCAGCGTGACCAACGCGACGTCGCACTTGCCGTCGGCGATCGCACTCGCCGCCTCGCCGACATGGTTCACGTACGCCGACCCGCCGTCGTCGGTCGAGTCGAAGTACGAAACGTCGAGTCCGAGGTAATCCGCCATCGCCAGCGGCGGATAGCGACCGACCTGGTAGTTCTCGCCGGCTGTGAGGTAGCCGTCGACGTCGTCCGCCGCCAAGCCGGCGTCGTCAAGCGCGCCGGCGGCGGCCTCCGCGTGCAACTGTGCGATCGACTTCTCCGGTGCCTCTCGTGTCGGGTGTTCGAACGCGCCCGCGATGTAGGCTGTGGTGTCCGAGCTCGTACTCATTGTAAGTTCGTATCCTCCGGTAACTGCACGACCGCCTCACGTGGCCGCCTCATGATGATTACTCTCGTCTCTTACCGCCGAGCACCGCCGACGGTGGTGGCGCTCGGCGATAACAAGTGAGAGTAATCAGTGTCAGTCACCACCAGACGGTTTCCGAGCGGGAGGTGATTAGTGTTCGGGTCCAGTCAGGAGTGACGCCTACAGTCAGGAGTGACGCCTAGACCGAGCACCGTCGGTGATTTCCGCGATGCGAATTCCGTACCTGGATCCGCTCTCCGATACCGTACCTGGATCCGCTCTTCGATGCCGTACCGACCACGTGCAATCGGCGGCCGACCTCACTTCCCCTGCCACCCTCGGGCCGAGTCGGGCCGACCTCACTTCCCTTGCCACTCCGGGTCCCGGTCGGCCGAGAATGCCGCGGCACCTTCCGCGTAGTCGTCAGTGTGCAGGAGCGGGAGATACGCCTGATACTCGTATTCGATCCCGTCGCGGAGGCCGACGTTGCGCGACTGGTTGATCGTGTCCTTGATGGCCCGAAGGGCGAGTGGCGGCTTCCCCGCGAGTTCTTCCGCGAACTCGTCGACGGCAGCCGGGAGTTCCTCCGCCGGGTGGGCCTCGTTGATCAGCCCGTCCGCAGCAGCTTCCGATCCGGAAAGGAACTCGCCGGTCATACACAGCTCCTTGGCCCGGCTCGGGCCGACCAGGAGCGGCAGTCGCTGTGTCGTTCCCACACCGGATGGGAAGATCCCAAGATCGACCTCCGGGAAGCCGAGTTCGCTCTCCTCGCTTGCGATCCGGAAATCACACATCAGCGCCAGTTCCAGGCCACCGCCGACGCAGTACCCGTCGATCTCGGCGATCACTGGCGCGCCGAACGACTCGACGCTGAACAGCGCCTCCCGGAACGATGACGCGGTGAATGGATATCGCTCGCCGCCGATGTCGTCGACGTCGACACCGACACAGAAAGCGTCGTCGCCCGCCCCGGAGATAACGACGCTGCGGACCGAGATATGGTCTTCCTCCCGGTCGAGTCCGTCGAACGTTTCGATCGCGGTCGGCAGTTCTTCGAGGGTCTGTGTCGACATCGCGTTCAACGAGTCGGGTCGGTCGAGGACGATGCGGCCGATGCCGGTCTCGTGGTCGAACCGACACCGGATGGTCTCGAACTGGTCGCTGTAGTCCGTCGCCATATCGGGTTGACCCTGCTGTCCACAACTACCTAAAACTTCACCAGCAGGCCGGGCAGAAGGTGGTACGAATGGCGTCGCCCGCCACCCGTCGCTCGCCGCAATAATTTACTTCTTCGCCCTACTGTGTCAGGGTATGCCAACCGGACCCCCGCCCGAGGAGCTTCATCTCTCCCAGCGGCCCGCCGTGACGGGACCGATTCCCGGTCCCCGATCCAGCGACCTGCTCGACGAACAGGCCGCCAGGGAGGCCAACACCGTCGCCTATCCGCTGTCGCTGCCGATCGCGATCGACTCGGCACGCGGCGCGACGATCGAAGACGTCGACGGGAACGTCTATCTCGACTTCTCAGCGGGTATCGGCGTCGCGAACGTCGGCCACTCGAACCCGTACGTCCTCGACGCCGCCAAGGACCAACTCGATGCGGTCGCACACACCATCGACTTCCCGACGGAGGCCCGCCTGGAGTTCCTCGACGCGCTGGATTCGATCGCCCCCGGAACGTTGTCCGGCAACAGCCGGATCGCCTTCGGGGGTCCGACGGGCACCAACGCCATCGAGGCGTCGATCAAACTGGCGAAGTACAACACGGGCCGGAACGGAATCGTCGGCTTCGAAGACGGCTATCACGGCGGCACGATGGGCGCGCTCAGTCTCTCCGGGTGGTCCTCGTACAAGAGCGACTACACCCCCTTACTTCCGGACGTCGTCCACGTTCCGTACCCGCGCCCGCAGGACGACGAGACGCCGGAAGCCGCGCTCGAAGCGGCACTCGAGGAGGTTCGCGCCGTCGTCAGCGGACGCGCAGGGGAACTCGATGAACCACCCGCGGGAATCTGGGTAGAACCCATCCAGGGATCCGGCGGCGTCGTCGTGCCCCCGGAAGGATTCCTGGAGGGACTCGCCGAGATGACCGCCGAACACGACGTCCTCCTGATCGTCGACGAGATCCAGACCGGGATGGGCCGAACGGGCGAGTGGTTCGGCAGCGATCACGCGGACATCACTCCTGACGCGATGACCGTCGGCAAAGCCGTCGGCGGGGCCGGGTTGCCGCTCTCGGCAACGGTGTACCGCGAAGAACTGGACACCTGGGGCCCGAGCGCACACGCGGGGACCTTTCGCGGGCACGTCCCGGCGATGGTGGCGGGGACCAGGGCGATCGAGTACATCGACGAGCACGACCTGCTCGACCGCGCGACGCGAATCGGCGCGTATCTGCAGGATCGCTTCGGGGAGATTCAGGAAGACTGTCCCCACCTCGTCGACGTGCGAGGTCGCGGACTACTCGTCGGTGCGGAGTTCCGTGACGCGGACGGCTCTCCGCACTCGGATCTCGTCGATTCGATCCAGTCGCGCTGTCTCCAGCGTGGTCTCGTGGTCTGGACGGCTGGAATCGAGGGTCACGTCCTCAGATTGCTCCCGCCGCTCGTCCTCACCGACGAACAGGCGCGTGTCGGGATGGACATCATCCAGGACGTCGTCGAAGAGGTGACCGAGGAGACTGATACTCGGCGGAGAGACGGAGTATGACCGAGGGGGCAATCGGCATCGTCACCAGGGAAATCACAGGGGCCTGACGGCCTACTGCCTCTCGAAACGCTCCGACGGTCGCGTCGTGGTGTTCGAAAGTGACGAGGTGGCCGCGGAGGTTATCGAGTAATCGAGAACAGATCAGTGGTCGAGGACGGACTATTCGTCGAGGACGGATTCGGCGATGATGCTCCGCATCACCTCGTTCGTCCCGTCGTAGATCTGGGCGACCTTCGACCAGCGGAGGTACTCCTCGACGCGGTACTCCTCCAGCAGGCCGTACCCGCCGTGGAGCTGAATCGCGTCGCTCGCCACGTCCTCGGCCAACTGCGCAGCCAACAGCTTCGCCATCGCTGGCTCCTCGGCGAGATCGACGTTCTCTTCGAGATCGCGCGCCGTCTTGTAGGTGAACGTCCGGAGCGCCTCGAGTCGGGCTTCGTAGTTCGCGATTCGGTGGCGAACGGCCTGCCGGTCTTTGACCGGCTTGCCGAACGTCTCGCGATCGGAGATGTAGTCGATCGTTCGGTCGAGCGCCCCGCGTGCGGCCCCGACCGAACTCGCGGCGATCTCGAGTCGGCTGCCGTTCATCGTCCGCATCGCCTGGTAGAAGCCGTCCCCCTCGTCGCCGATACGCGCCTCGACGGGGACCCGAGCGCTATCGAGGTGGAGTTCGCCGAGCGCCATCGCCCCCGGGCCGACGTAGTTGTCGAGTTCTTCGCGGTGGAACCCGTCGGTGTCGGCCTCGACGACGAACGAGGAGATCCCCCGGTGCGGCGGGTCGGTGTCGCTCGTCCGGGCGAACACGAGGACGGCGTCGGCGATGTGGCCGTTGCCGATGAAGATCTTCTCGCCGTCGAGGACGTACTCGTCGCCGTCCCGTTCGGCTCGGGTCTCGATGTTCGCGAAGTCGGACCCGCCACGGGGTTCGGTCATCGCCGCGCCCGTGATCATCTCGCCGTTCGTCACCGGCCGAACCCACCGCTCGGCCTGTTCGTCGGTCCCGTCCTCGGCGATGATCTCACACCCGAACATCGAGCCGGTGATCGCCTCGGCGATCCCCGGATCCGCCGCGTACAACTCTTCGCGCACCAGCAGACTGCCGGTGACTCCCAGCCCGCCGCCACCGTATTCGGCGGGGAGCGCCGACGTGGTGAGTCCCTCCCTGGCGGCAGCCTTCACGATCTCTGTGGGGTGCGTTCCGGATCGTTCGTGCTCGACCGCCGCAGGCTCGATTCGCTCCTCGGCGAAAGACGCTGCTCGGTCCCGGAGCTCTGATTCCGCATCGGACAACCTCATACGAGTGGCGCTTCGTTCGCACGGTAAATATAGGCATGGGACGGACGGTCCACCCGATGCCGTGGGAAAATTACTCGGCGTCGAGCGCTTCGGGGTTCACGACCCCGTCGACGGCCTCCCCTCGATACGCAGCGGCGGCAATCTGGGAGCCGCGTCGACGGACTCGTTCGACGGCGCCCGGCGAGAACCACGCCGCGTGCGGTGTCACGATGGTGTCCGGATGATTGAGCAGCGGATTATCCGCCGCCGGCGGTTCGGTGGCGAGGACGTCGAGTCCGGCGCCCCGGAGCGGTCCGTCATCGAGGGCAGCCAGAAGTGCGTCCTCGTCGACGAGTTTCCCTCGGGCCGTGTTGATCAGAATCGATCCCTCCGGCATCCGCTCGAAGACCGAGGCGTCGAAGCGTTCTTCGGTTTCCGGCGTCAGCGGCGCGTTCAGCGAGAGGACGTCGGATCCCTCGACGAGTTCGTCGAACGAGACCGGTTCCGCGCCGGCGTCCCGGATCTCCTCGTCGGAGAGGTACGGGTCGTGGGCGACGACGTCGAACCCGAACGCGTCCGCTTTCGCCGCCGCGTGGCGAGCCTTGCGCCCGAACGCGAAGAAGCCGAGCGTCTGGGTCGTGGCCGTCCTGACCGAGTCGGCCGCCCGCCAGTCCCACCCGCCGTCGGCAGTGTGGGCTTCGTACTGCGGGAGACCGCGGAGCAGCGCCAACGCGAGCGTCACGATGTGTTCGCCCACTTCCTCGTCGCAGTACTTCGGCACGTTCGTGACGGCGATCCCTCGCTCCGTGGCCGCCTCGACGTCGACGTTGTCGACCCCGGTGGCGTAGCACGTGATGACCGAACACCCCGTGGCGTCCATCGCCGAGGCCGGGACGGCGGCGTAGTGGGTGAGTAAGATGTCGGCCGCGTCGACGACCTCGCCGATCTCCTCGCCGCTCGTGTCGACGGTCTCGAACGTGATCGAGCCCAACTCCGTCTCCAGAGTCGATCGTTCGATTTCTACGTCACTGAAGCCGTTCGGATCGATATGGACGATTCGAACCGGTGTCTCGGAAGACATCACGTGTACACTCAAGGGACTGCCACATACTTCTTTGGTCCTGAACGCCGTTCCCGCGACGGCGAGGACCACCGCGTCCGTCTCTCAATCTGAATACTCTCCACTC
This sequence comes from Halobellus ordinarius, assembly GCF_031823395.1. NCBI lineage: Archaea > Methanobacteriati > Methanobacteriota > Halobacteria > Halobacteriales > Haloferacaceae > Halobellus > Halobellus ordinarius. Next base: position 230,344 of record NZ_JAVQKJ010000008.1, on the reverse strand, counting down.
TCCCCGCCGAGCGCCGTCACGGGGGTTAGCCTCCGCGGGAAACGTGAGAGTGATCAGTATCAGTCGCGGACGGGCACGTCGACGACGGCTGGCTCGGCGGATTCGATGGCAGCGGTCAGGGTGTCGGCCAGTTCGGACTCGTCGCCGACTCGGTACCCGTTCGCCCCGTGGCTCTCGGCGTTCGCCGCCAGGTCGACCGCCGGATCGAAATCCATCCCGACGTACTCGTAATCGTCGTCCGACCCGCCGTAGATATCGAGCATCCCGTCCTTCAGGATCCGGTAGTTCCGATTGTTCGGGACGACGACGGTCAGATCCAGGTCGTATCGAGCGGCGCTGTAGAGAGTCTGCGGATAGTAGAGATAGGAGCCGTCCCCGATGAATCCGACGACCTGGCGTCGGGTATCGCCCTGCCTGTGGGCGACCGCAGCACCCACGGTCGCGGGGAGACTGTACCCCAGTCCCCCGTTTTTGTTCGAGACGAACTGTTCGGGACCGGGTCGCAACCGCGAGAGCAGGGCGAATTTGCTGGTGTTGCTCTCGTTGAGCAGATAGCTGTTCGGGGCGGCGTCGGCGAGCGCCTCGGCCAGCCGCTCCTTCGAGATCCCTCCGTCGGACGTCGCTTCGGCCTCGATGCCGAGGAGCGACGCCGCCTCCGAGCGCCGATCTTCGAGGTCTCCCGTGCGTGCTCGCCGCTGCTGCTCCGAAACCGCCACCGAATCGGCTACCTCCTGCATCACCGACGCCGGGTCGCCGACGATGGCGACGTCCGCCGGGTTGTTCTTGGCGATATCGGCGTCGTCGACGTCGATATCGATTACGGTCGCCTCAGACGGGATGTAGGGCTCGTCATACGGGATGTACGGCGTGTTCGTCGTACACCCCACGAACACCAGGGGGTCGGCGTCGAACGCCGCACGCCCCATCTCCGGATCCGGGGTGAGATACGAGACCCACTGGTCGTGGTCCGGCGGGAAGTTGATCTCGCAGGTGTTCATCTCGCTGTACACCGCAGCTCCGGTCGCCTCGGCGAGACCGACGGCTGCGTCGATCGCGTCCGGTCCCGTGCGCGCCACCCGATCGCCGAGCACCAGTACCGGGTCGTCGCCGGATTCCAGCGCGGCTGCCGCGGCTTCGATCTGCGAGGTGTCGCCGCGTCCGGGCGAGGGCACGGCGCCGAGTCGCTCGGGGTCGGCCGTCGTTTCCGCGCTCATCACGTCCATCGGAAGCCCGAGGAACACCGGTCCCATCGGGGGGGTCAGCGCCGTCTTGACCGCGCGTCTGACCATCGTCGGGATGTTCGAGACGTCGTTGATCTCGGCGCTCAGCTTGCAGTACTCCTCGACCATCCCGGCGAGTTCCCCCGAGAGGATCGGCTCCTCGTGCTGGAAGTCGGTGCTGTGGTTGCCCGCCGTGACAAGGAGCGGCGTTCCGGACCACGCGGCGTTCTGGATATTGCCGAGTCCGTGCGCCAGACCGGGAGCGACGTGGAGGTTCACGACGCCGAGCGGCATAACCGACTCGTCGTGGTGGGACTGGTACCGGCGCGCGCTCGCGTAGCCGCCTGCCATCCCGACGGCGATGTCCTCGTGCAGACCGAGGATGTATGTCAGATCGGAGTCGGCGATCGCACGCATAATCGGCAACTCCGTGGTTCCGGGATTACCGAACAGATGCGTGACCCCGTAGGACTCCAGCGCTTCGACGAACAGCTCCGCACCGGTCGAGTGTTCAGAGTGCATGGTTTTTGTCAACAGCACTCAACACGCTACGCTCCAGTGGCAAAAATTGTCTGATCGTATCGGATCGGCTGACTTCCGGTTCGGCGGTCCCACCGACGTGTCCCCGCTGGCGATCCAGACCGTCACAACACTTTTTATCCGGATTCTACAAATCGTTGGTAATGACACAGAATATCAAACAGCAGTCCCTGACGTCGCTCGACGAAGTCGAGACGATCGTCGACGCCGACGCACACGCCCAGGCGTCCTGGGACGACATCCGCGCCCACCTCGACGACGGCCACGAGCGCTTCGAGTCGTTCTTCGAGTCCTCGCCCGCGCCGGGGAGCGAGATGAACCTCTATCACTCCCCGACGCCGACGTATCTCTACGAGGATATGAAAGAGCGGGACGACGACGACACCGGACTCTACGACGATGCCGGCCTCGAACAGACGGCGGCGGTGACAGAACGGATCGGCGTGGACGCGGGAATCGTGAATCCGACGCTCATCCTCAATCTGAATTTCATCCGCGAACGCGACTATGCGGTCGCGATTATGCAGGGCTACAACGACTGGCTGGTCTCGGAGTTAGACCAGTACGACAATATGGTCGGGAACCTCCTCGTCGCCGCGCAGGACCCCCACCGCTCCGCCGAGGAGATCGACCGACTCGCGGACGAAGACGACATCGTCGGCGTCCAGTTGCTCGGGACGGCGCTCGTTCCCCCGGCCGGGCACGCTTCCTACGATCCCATCTACGAAGCGGCCGAAGCGAACGACCTCCCGATCAGTATGCACACGAGCGGCGCCGGGATGAAGCCGTTCCCGGAACAGTCGTTCTGGGCGGAGACGTACGCCGAGGATCACGTCACGCAGCATCCCTTCGCACATACGGTGAACGCGACGTCGCTCCTGCTCAACGGCGTCCCGGAGCGGTTTCCTGAGCTAACCTTCGTGTTCCAGGAGGCCGGGATCGGCTACGTACCCTACCTGCTCGGCCGCCTGGATACCGCCTATCACGAGTTCCCCGCCGAGGTCCCGGCGCTTTCCGAACGGCCGAGCGAATACGTGTCCGAGCAGTTCTACTGGTGTACGCAGCCACTCGGCCATACCGCGGAGACGCCGCGCGACCTGGCGTGGCTCGTCGAACTCGTCGGGCCGGAGAATCTGATGTTCGCCGCGGATGCACCGCACCCCGACTTCGATACGCCCGAGGAACTCTTCGATCGCGTTCGGGCGTACTTCAGCGCCGACGAGGTGACCGCAATGATGGGAGAAAACGCGATCGAGGTGTACGATATCGAATGAGCGACCGGTATGCAGTCGCCGAAGAGGACGAATTCGACGGGGACGGATCACGAGTCATCACAGAAGTCGAAGGCCGAGAGATCGCCGTCTTCCGCCACGACGGCGACTATTACGCGCTCGCGAATTACTGCATTCACCAGGCTGGCCCGCTCTGTGAAGGCCCCCTCAGCGGGAACATCACGACGGACGACGAGGGGTGGGACTGGGAGTACGACGACGAGGAGCGGTACATCGTCTGCCCCTGGCACGGGTGGATGTTCGACATCGAAACCGGACGGAGTCCCAAAGACGAGCGATACGGTGTCCCGACCTACGACGTCGAGGTCGAAGATGGCACCGTGTACGCGGTCGGGTGACTCGCGCCGGCGCCGTCGTCTCATACTGTCGCGGTATCTCGCGAGCCAAGTTCGACCAGTCGTCGCCGATCGGGGTGAATCGACGCGAACTACCTCTGCACAGTTGTCGCTGATAGATTCGTCCCCGCGAGGGGTGGCTCCGCGATACTATTATGTGCCCCGAATCGCAACTCGCCAATATGCTGGACAGCGCACTGAAAGTACCCGAAGCGGACCGTCTGGAAAGCGTCAGCGATCTCGATCGGATCGTCGACGCCGACGCGCAGGTGCAGGAGACACCCGAAGATTTGTTGGATCATATGGACGAGTCGTCCGGCGCCCACCGCGTCATCTCGCTCACCGAACTCCGGCACGATATGATCTACGCCGGTCCGTCAAGTTATCCGCTCTACGAGTACAAGCGGACCAACGGCGGCGGCGAGGCCGTCGCCGATGACGACATCGACGAGACGATCGGTGCGACCGAACTCGCCGAGCGGGCGCGCGCCGTCGACATCGATGCCGGAGTGGTCAATCCGACGCTGAACCTCGGCCTCTCGGAGGTCAACAACGACCGCTTCGCGGTCGCCATCGCGAGTGCGTACAACGACTGGCTGCTCTCGGAACTCGACGACTGTCCGAACCTCGTGGGGAACGCGGTCGTCGCTCCCCAGCACCCCGAGCGCGCGGCCGAAGAGATCGACAGAGTCGCCGACGAAGACGACATCGTGGGGGTGCAACTGCCCGCGAGTGGCCTGCTTCCACCGCCGGGGCATCGTCAGTACGAACCGCTGTACGACGCCGCTGAATCGCACGACCTCCCGATCGCGATGAAGTCGACCGTCGGGAACAAGAGCTTCGGACAGCAGTACTGGTGGGCGCAGTCCTTCCCGGAGGACTTCGTCTACCAGCACGGGTTCGTCCAGATGCGCAACCTCACGTCGATACTGTTCGAGGGGATCCCCGAGAAGTACGATCTCGACTTCGTCATCCAGGGCGCAGGGATCGGCTTCGTGCCCTCGTTTACCCATCGGTTGGACGACCACTATCTCGAACTCGGATACGAGATCCCCGCGCTCTCGAAGTTGCCGAGCGCATACCTCGCAGACTCCTTTTATTGGACGACACAGCCGATGAACCAACCCACCGACGACGGCCGGCTGTTCGCTGCGATGGTGAATATGGTCGGCCCGGAGAACGTCCTGTTCGCGTCGGACCTCCCACACGGAGTCAGCGATCTTCCCGAGACGGTCGTCGATCGCCTGTCGGACTCGGTCACTGCCGACGAACTGGCGGACGTACTGGCCAACAATACCGACCGCCTGTACGGCCTGTAAGCGTCGTTCACCCAGTGACGGCGTCTGTGACCGCACGCTCGAATGCGGCCGCCGTAATCTCGTATCGTGTGTTCCCTGCTTCGGTGCGAGTCCGCTCGATCGAGCGGACAGCCTCGTCGTCGACCAGAATCTCCCAAGCACCTCCCTCGTGAGGATCGACCGCCCGAATACGAACCTCCACGTCGTACGTCGACTCCAGCCGGTCGATGAGTTCCGTCGTGACCGTCCCGTCGGCCAGTCGTGGCGGACGATACGGTCGCATCTCGTGCTCCCGGAACTCTTCGACGTTGCGGCGCCACCACTCGGGGAACTCCGCTAAATCGACATCGGCGTACGGGGACTCGTCGTCGAACCCGGGTGGCAGATTTGCCGGCCGCGGCGGGTCGCCGTCAGACATAGTTGGAAGTTCGCCACCGGACGGTAATAACGGTATCCCGTGTGACTCATACTGATTACCCTCGTCTCTTCCCGCCGAGCGCCATCAACGGGGGTGGCGCTCGGCGGGAAAAAGTGAGAGTGACCATTATAGTAGCGTTTGCAAGTCTTCGCTCACACGATCCCACGTAGTCGTGCGATCGGATAAGTACTCAGTTGCAAACGCTACTATATCACACCGCGGTTATTCCCGCCCCGACGACAGTCAGCGACGCGCTGAGGACCGTTCGGGCGGTGACGGTCTCGACGTCCTTCAAAAAGAGGTGAGCCAACGCAGTCGTGAAAAGCGGTGACGTACTCACGAGCGGTGCGACGATCACCACCGGCCCGTTCGCGAGGGCGGTAAACATCGTGAAGACGGCGGCCGCGTTTGCCAGCCCCGAGCAGACGAAGTACATATCGGAGCGGTCGGGCGTCGTCAGCACATCCGGATGATAGCTCAGGGTGTGTCCGACGACCAGCGGCAACGCGCTGGTCAGATTGATCGCTGCGGCCTCCAGCGGCGTCGCCGCCGACGTCTGAAACCCGAATCGGTTCACGACGTTGCTGACGGCGGCGAACACCGCCGCCGCCAGCGGGAGCAGTAGCGCTTTCGAGAACCGCAACTGGACGTTCGTCCCGCCCGATAGCGAGAGTAATCCGACGCCGGAGACGATCAAGATTACACCCACGGCGGTGAACGGCGTCAGCTGTTCACCCAAGGCGAGTGCCGCCAGCACTGTGGCAAAGAGCGGTTGCGTATAAAAGAGGACGTTCCCGACGCTCGCGCCCACCAGTCTGATTCCCCGGAACCACGCCAACCACGCGAAGGAGGTCCCGACGATCCCCGAGACGGCGAAAATAGTGATGTCCGCGACGGGCAACCGGGTCACGGAGAGATGGCCCGTCCCGCGCCCGAGCAGTGCGGCCCAGAAGACCCCGGCACCGACGAAAAGAACGATGAGCGTCGCTCGACGGGGTTGGCCGCCCCGTTCCATCCCGCGCTTGGAGAAGACTGGGCCGACTCCCCAAAACGCGCCCGAAACGAGCGACAGCGCGACGACGAAAGCGGTGGCTGACATTGCTCCCACGGATACGGCGTTGTGGGGGGAGCAAAAGCGTTCCGTGCGAGCGACAAAAACTTATGATATCCTCTACCACACTACGGCTGATGGAGCCCCTGTACATCAGCGGCGAGTGGATCGAACCGGATTCCGGGCGGATTCGTGCCACCTCTCCGATCGACGGGAGCGAACTGGGAACGGTCGCTGCCGGCACGGCGGAACACGTCGACCGCGCCGTCGCAGCGACTGAACGCGCCTCCAAACAGCTCCGCGAGATGAACGTCCATCGTCGCGCGGACGCGGTCGAAGCCGCGATGGACGCGATCGAAGACCGGACCGACGAGATTGCTGAAACGATGGTGGCCGAAGTGGGCAAGCCACAAAGCGAGGCCAGAGAAGAGATCCGGAGTGCTGTTCGATCAGGTCGCGAGTACGCCGCCGACGCGGTCCGGCTCTCGGGCGAGGTGACACGATCGCAGTACGACGATCGTCACAACTTCACCCGGCGGGAGTCCTACGGGCCCACCGGGATCATCACACCCTGGAACTACCCGTTCGAGATCCCGACCGATCATCTTTCGGCGGCGCTGGTCACCGGAAACCCTGTAGCGTGGAATCCCGCTTCCGACGCTGTGCTGACCGCCACTCACATCGCCGAAGCGTTCGCGGAGATGTCGCTTCCCGAGGGGGCATTCAATTTCGTTCCCGGCGCGGGCGGGACCGTCGGTGCAGCACTGAGCAGTCATCCGGACGTCCGGCTGCTGGCGTTCACCGGGAGTACCGACGTCGGGCAGCAAATCGCAGCGGCGGCGGCGGAGCGGAGCGCCGAGTGCTTGCTCGAACTCGGCGGCAAGGATCCGGTGTTGGTGCTCGACGATGCCGACGTGTCGAAGGCCGCGGACGCGATCGTTCTGGGGAGCAACTACAACTGCGGCCAGTCGTGCTCGGGATCGGAACGCGTGATCGCGACGGAACCGGTCTACGAGGAGCTGGTCGCGGCAGTCTCCGAGCGAACCCGGGAACTCACCGTCGGAGATCCCCGCGACGCCGAGACCGACATCGGACCGCCGATCAACGACGACGTCAGAGAGACGACAGAGCGGCATATCACGACGGCGACCGAGTCGGGTGCGCGCGTGACCACGGGCGGGTCCGTCGGCGAGCGGTACATCGAGCCGACAGTCCTGGCCGACGTGGACCCCGAAATGCTGGCGGCGACCGAGGAGACGTTCGGCCCGCTCACGCCGATCATCCCCGTCGCGGACCGCCAAGAGGCGGTGGCGGTCGCCAACGACACCCGGTACGGGCTCCAAGCGGCCGTGTTCACCGAGTCCATCCGGAACGCACACAAGGTGATCGACGGGCTTCGATCGGGGGGTATCGTCGTCAACGGGACGAACAACTTCTGGGAGCACCAGTTGCCGTTCGGCGGGTTCAAAGAGAGCGGCAGCGGCGGCGAGTACAAGGGTCACTGGCACCTCGAATCGATGACCCAACTCAAGTCGGTCGCCATCGACTACGGCGAGTGAGAAACTGAAATCAGTCGCCTCCGACTGCGGTGAGTGAGAGGGTGTTCTACACCGGCGCGCCTGCGGCCGGTAGCCGTGCGGAAGGCTGCCTTCTCTGAATATCACATGCACGTTGATTCGTATGAAACGATCGACGCTTGGGCGATCTCCCGGCTGCTCGATGCTGCGGTATGGGGAACTAGCGGGACAACCAATGACGAACTCCCGCTTTCGGCGTGAGCGGCGCTTGCACAGTTGGTTCGGTCTGATACCTGCAGTGTATGGGTTCGCACCGCGGGAGACCAGTCGTTTTCGCTCGCAGGTGAGAGTAACTCTTCGGCATTTCGACAGTAATAAATTTTTTATATCTGTGTTCATAGATGGCATACGTCATGCGGCGACGCAAGCTCCTCAGAAAAAGCGCACTGCTAGGTGTTGTCGGGCTCGCGGGGTGTAGTGGCGACCAGGACGGTGCCCAAACCGGTCTCGATACCGAAAGTGGCGGCGAGACCACCACCGGCGGCAGTACCGAGACGGGCAGTATGGACGAGTCGGGCGGCGGTGGGACGGTACGAATCGGCCTCCCCGAACCGGTCCCGACGATCATGGACACCCGCAAAGCGGCCGACGACGGGGCACACAACTATCGAGTCATCAGCACGCTAACCACGTTTAACCGGGAGGGTGGCGTCGAACCGCATCTGGCCACCGACTGGTCGTTCGAGAACGACGGCAGCGAACTGGTGATGGACCTCCGGGACGACGTCATCTTCCACGACGGATCGGAGTTCAACGCCGAACACGTCAAGTGGCATCTGACCGACTTCCTGGCGAACGGTTCCGGAACGTCGTACATCGTGAGCAAGGTCGACGACGTGGTCGTCGAAGACGACTATCGTGCTCGCGTGATGTTCAGCTCCCCGGACCCGTACATCCTCTGGGACCTCGCGTCCGCGTGGGGACAGATCCACAGCCGGGAGGCAGTCGAGGAGTACGGCGACGAGTACGGACAGAGCGGGAAGGTGGTCAGCGCCGGCCCGTTCAAAGAGATCGAACACGACTCGAACCACGCGGTGCTCGAACGGTACGAGGAGTGGAGCTGGCCGAAGCCCTGGGAGAGAGAACTGTACGACGCGGAGGTCGATATCCGGCCGAAACGGCTGGAATACCAGTCCTACCCCGAGACGGCGACCCGGACGTCCGCCTTCGAGGCCGGCGACATCGACGGGATGATCGCCGGTGTCCCATACTCGAAGTACCCGAACTACCAGGAGAGCGACGAGTACAATACGGGGACCCCGCCGGCAAGCACCGAGCAGATCTTCATCATGCTCAATCTGAACCCCGAGACGAGCACGGCGCCCGTCCTGGCGGAAGAGCTGAGCCTCCGGAAGGGGATTTCGTACGCCATCGACCGGCAGCAGATCGTCGACGTGATTTTCAACGGCGTCGGCGAACCTGCCCCGAACTATCTGGTCCCGACCGTCGACGCCCACGACATCCCCGAGGAGTACAACTACACCTACGACCTCGAACGGGCGAAGTCGGTGATGAGCGAGAACGGCTGGACGGTCAACCCCGGTGGCGTCAGCACGAAGGACGGCCGCGAGGCACGCTTTACGCTGCTGACGCAGAATACGGAACTGTCGCGGCGACGGGCGACGCTCATCAAAGAGCAGCTCACGGAAATTGGCGTCGTGATGGAAGTGAGTACCACGGACACCTCGACGTTCAAAGAAGACGTCGGCAGCGGAAACTTCGCCGCCGGGATGTCGACGTTCTACGACTGGGGCAACGCCGATCAACTCTGGTGGGCGACGAGCGAAGACGCGGAGGATTCGTACTATCTGAACTCCAACGCGTGGCAGCAGTTCCCCGAAGCGACCGAGATAACGAATCGGGCACAGGATGCGACCACGCTCGAAGAGCGGACACAGCGATACAAGGAGGCGCACAAGTATCTGCTCGACGAGGTGGTCCCGATGATCTACCTGATGTATCCAAAAGCGGCGGACGCGTGGGGCGACCACATCAACAACTGGAAACCGCACTACAAAGGAGCGGTGATGTGGCCCGTCGAGAGCGACGAGTGGTAGGAAAACCGAGCTACTGATGAGTTTTCAGTCATATCTCGCACGGCGGACGCTGGGACTGATCCCCAAACTGCTCATCGCATCGGGAGTCGTGTTTATGCTGGTCCAGATCACTCCCGGCGATCCAGTCACGACGCTCGCGCCTCCCAGAGCGAGCCCCGAAACGATCGAAGCGCTGCGAAACAAGTGGCGACTCAACGATCCGCTGTACGTCCAGTATCTGACGTGGATCGCGAATATGCTGCAGGGCGACCTCGGAATCTCTGCCGCGACGCGCCGGCCAGTCACGGAGATGATCGCCCTTCGAGTTCCGATCAGCCTCAGGTTCTCGGCGCTGGCGCTTTTCATCTCGTACGCCATCGCGATCCCGTTCGGTATCATCGGCGCGATCAAACAGCACACCGTCTGGGACTACCTCTCGATGGGCTTTGTCCTCCTTGCCATCTCCTTTCCCAGTTTCTGGTTCGCGATCATCCTCATCCTGATCTTCGCGATCCAGTTACAGTGGGTTTCCGCCGTCGGGTACGGGACGATCGGTCTGCTCGTTCTCCCGGCGGTAGCGCTCGGACTTCGGGGCAGCGCGATCGAAACCAGAGTGATGCGATCGTCGATGATCGAGACGTTGAACGAGAAATTCATCACCGCGTCCCGCGCCCACGGACTTCCCGAACGAAGCGTCGTGTTCAAACACGCGCTCCGGAACGCGCTCATCCCGATCATCACGCTGTTCGGGCTTCGATTGGGGTACATTCTGGCGTCCGGGCTGGTGATCGAAATCGTGTTCAACCGTCCCGGTGTCGGCCACCTTCTCGTCGACAGCATCTTCAAGCGTGACTATCCAGTCGTCCGCGCCATCCTGATGATTCTGGTCACGACGATTATGCTCGGCAACTTCCTCGCCGACATCCTGTACGGCTTGGTCGACCCACGGATCCGCTATGAGTGACAATGAGTGAACGCACATCTACCGAAATCAACTGGGAAGCGATACTCGAAGAGTGGAACGAAGAGGTAGAGGAGATCAGTAGCGCGGAATCCCGGTTCGAACGTATCTGGTACTTTATCAAAGATCTGTCGAGCCATCGGCTTTCGATCGTCGGTGGAATGTTACTTTTGATCGTCGTCGTCGTCGCGGCTTTCGCGCCGCAAATCGCCCCCTACAGCCCCACCGCGGTCCACCCGACTGCGATCAGAGCCCCGCCGTCGGTGGCGCATCCGATGGGGACCGACAGCCTCGGACGGGACATCCTTTCGCGAGTGATCTTCGGGACTCGGATCGCACTCCAGATCGCCGTCACGTCGATGGGGATCGCTTTCGTCGTCGGCTCTCTCCTCGGTGCGTTGGCCGGATACTACGGCGGCTGGGTCGACGCGGCTGTCCGGACGGCGATAGACACGACGTGGGCGTTTCCAGCGATCATTATGGGACTGGCGCTGGCGTCGGTTCTCGAGCCGAACCTCACGACAGTTCTGGTCGCCATCGGCCTGGTGTTCTGGGGGGTGTTCGCCAGACTCGTCCGCGGCGAGGTACTCTCGCTCCGGGAACTGGACTTCATCAAGGCGTCGGAGGCAATCGGACTGAGTGATACCAGGATCATCTTCCGACACCTCATCCCGAACGCGATCATCCCCGCGTTCGTCGTGGTAACGCTGCAGATGGGGAACGCGATCGCTGTCGCAGCGTCCCTTTCGTTCCTCGGACTCGGCGTCCAGCCCCCGACCCCGTCGTGGGGGATTATGCTGTCTACCGGTCGGCAGTACATCACCTCGGCGTGGTGGATCTCGGTATTCCCGGGACTGGCGATCGTGCTGGTGATTATGTCGTTTAACTTCCTCGGCGAGGGACTCCACGACACGATCGATCCGAAACTGGAGGACAAACGATGACACAGAAACTGCTCGAAATCAGCGATCTACACACCTCGTTCCACACTGACGCGGGAACAGTGAACGCGCTTCGCGGCGTGAATCTGACCATCAACGAAGGTGAGCGCGTCGGTCTGGTGGGCGAATCCGGCAGCGGCAAGTCGGTCACCGCGCAGTCAGTCCTCAGACTGGTCGATTCGCCGGGCGAAATCGTCGACGGATCGATCGAACTTCACGGACAGGATCTCCTGTCGCTTTCGAAGTCGCAGATGCAGCGCGTCAGGGGACGTGATATCACGATGATCTTCCAGGACCCCTCGACGTCACTAGACCCCGTCTACTCGATCCGAAGCCAGATGATCGAGAAAATCGGCCACAACCGGAATATGAGCGATGCGGAGGCGGAGTCGGTCGCAATCGAATATCTCGAGAAGGTCGATATGCCGAACCCGAAGCGGATCCTGGATAGCTACCCACACGAATTGTCAGGAGGAATGAAGCAACGTGTATCTATCGCGATGGCGTTAGGATTCGATCCGGATCTGATAATTGCGGACGAACCCACGACTGCGCTGGACGTCACGGTCCAAAAAAAGGTAATAGACATTTTCCGTGAAGTCGTCGAAGAGGAAGATGTATCAGTTCTGTGGATTACTCATAATTTAGGAGTAGTCGCGGAGTTCTGCGACAAAATCGGGGTCATTTACGCCGGGGAAGTCGTCGAGTACGGGAGTGTGTACGACATCTTCGATCGACCGACTCACCCCTACACACGCGAACTGTTACAGACGATTCCGAATATCGAGCGGGCAGACGAAGAGCTACGGGTGATCGAAGGGACCGTCCCGAATATGCGGGAGCCGCCGAGCGGGTGTGCTTTCCACCCGCGATGTCCCGATGCGGAGCAACGGTGTGAAACGACGCAGCCCGGCAAAATCGAGGGTCGGGATCACCAAGCCTCGTGTCTGGTGCACGACGCGGAGGACCAATGAGCCGCCGCACACAGCCACGCGCGGATGCGATGACGGACGGGCCGCTGCTGAAAGCCAGGGCCGTGAAACAGCACTACCCCATCAAGGAGGGTATCTTCCGACGACAGACCGGAACGGTACGCGCGGTCGATGGTGTCGACCTCGACGTCTATCCCGGTGATACACACGCGATCGTCGGCGAATCCGGGTGTGGGAAGAGCACACTGCTGGAGACGCTTCTCGGACTCGAAGAGCCGACAGACGGGACCGTCTCCTTCGATGGGACCCCGATCAACGACCTCTCCAGCAGCGAAAAGCGGGCCATCAAAAGCCAGATTCAGATCGTCTTTCAGAATCCCGAATCCTCACTCGATCCGCGGAACACGATCGGGCAGATAATCAGCGAACCGCTTCACCTGCATACAGATGCGACGACGCAGCAGATCGACGCCAGGGTGGTGAGCCTGCTGGACGACGTGGGACTCGGTCCACGATACTACGGGCGCTATCCGCACGAACTCTCCGGCGGCCAGCAGCAACGAGTCGCGATCGCCCGCGCGATCAGTCTGAACCCCTCGCTGCTTCTTTTGGACGAACCCACGAGCGCCCTGGACGTGAGCGTGCAATCGAAGATACTCCGACTGCTGGACGAGATCAAGGACGAATACGATCTGACGTACGTGATGGTGACGCACGACCTCTCGGTGGTGCGTCACTTCGCGACGCACGTCTCGGTGATGTACCTCGGCAACATCATCGAGAAAGCGTCGACGGAGGATCTGTTCACGGACCCGAAACACCCGTACACGCAGGCGCTTATTTCGGCCGTTCCAGTTCCGGATCCGCATCATAAATCAGAGAACGATATTACGCTTCCCGGGAGCGTTCCCGAGCCCAGTGATCCTCCCGAAGGGTGTCGATTCCACCCGCGGTGTCCGATCGCGACAGACGAGTGCTCCGAAAGCTTCCCCGAGTTCGAATCGCACGACGAACACGACGTTCGTTGCATCCGCGTCCCGGAGGCAGAAGATCTGGGCTCAAGAGAGGACAGTGCCGCAAGCACAAAGGATAATCGCTCCGATACCAGTCTCTCAGCGGCCCATCCTGAGGACGGAAGACGGGAGTGATCTGAGTGTATTCAGCCGGCTGTTTTGATACTGTCGGACGTAAGTTCGTGGAACATTTCGGCACCTCGTGGTGCCGAGAATTTCCAGATAGTTACGTTCGACAGTATGAACTCGGTCGCTGAATCGAACCGAACCCACGCTGGTTCCCGATCGCGACCGTCAACGAAGCATAATTTATAAGCAAGGTACCTATCTCCACGGTGATATGGTGGATCTGCTGTTTCAGGATGTAATACTGGATTCAAGGGAGACCAGAACTACCGAGAACGGTGTACTCGTCGACAAAGGCTGGCGGGCAATGTGCAAAACCTGTTCGACGGTACACACGGTAGAACTTGCAGAATTTGACGTACCAGTGACAACGTTCAGCAACGGAGAGAAACACATTCCGGTAGACGATGCGGTGTTCCGATTTGTGGCAGAAATGCGCGCCTGGAACTGTTGTCACGAGGGTGAGGAACCGTACGATGGATTTCCGGAAACACCCGACTGTCCCTACGGGATAGAGTTAGGGTGACATCCTCCCCGCCGTAAACGGGTTGCCGCCTATTCCCCTGACCTCTCGAGTCCTACCCTACTCCATCAGCTCGCTTGGCGAGATAGCACCGTTTTCCAGTAGCTCACCATCGAACGTGACCAACGTGGCGTCGATATCTTCGGCGAGAGCGAGGAGGACGCAATCGAGCGTGTACAGTAACGTGTCCTGCTGGAGGGTGTACGCCGAAATCTGGTCGCTTATCTCCGGCGCATAGATATCGACGCGTCCGTAGATATCCGTCAGTACCTCCTCGACCCGCTCTTGTTCCACGCGCTTCTTTTTCGTCAAGACCGAACGAATCTCCATAAGGTTGAGAATCGACGTGCAGAACTCGTGACGTTCGTTCAGCAGTTCCGTCGCTACGTCACCGCGGCCCGGTTCGTCGGTAATGCTGGCGATGAAAACGTTCGTGTCGACGAACACCTTCATCAACGTTCTCGCACTTCGCGAACTGCCTCGACGGAGTCTATGTCGACATCAGCCAGTCGTCCGGACAGTAGGTCACCGAGTTTGACTGCCGAGTCCTCGTCATCGTCCTCGTCGGTCGGGTCCGACCAGTCCGGCGGTGTCGCGTAACTCCCCATACGGCTTGGTACAAGAGGTAGTAATAAATCAGTTTGGCCGATCGTGCTCTGTTTCTGGTTCGGGAACAGAGGCGAGCGTCCGCGAGTGCGGCACCTTACCGATTCTCCCGCTGCTCCACTTTGTTCAACTCGATGAGCAACCTGAACACGGCTTTCACGAGGTTCGAGTCGACGTCGAAGTGGTCGGCGTTCCGACCGGCCCGTTCCATCACGCGCTCCTCTTGGCCTTCGTCCGTGGTGGGGAGTCCGCGGTCCGCTTTCACCTGTGCGACCGAGTCCGCCACGTACGTCCGGCGGGCGATCAGTTCGACGATCTCGCGGTCGATGTCTTCGATTTCTTCGCGCAGTTCGTCCAGCGAGGGTTCCTCCTCGCGGTCGCCGTCCGTGTGTTCGTTTCGGGTCATTCGAGTCGTGCTCCGTCAGTTCGCGTGGTCGTCCGCCAAGTCCGGCCGTCCCGTTCGTCCCACTGTTCCTGCACGTATTCGAGTCCGTCGCTTGCGGGTTCCGCCACGGCGACGACGCTCGGTCCGGTGCCCGAAAGCGAGACGCCTTCGACGTGGGGCATCGCCTCGATAGCGGGATCGGCCGAGAAGCCGAGCGCCGCCGAGAACGCCAGGCCGTTGACCGTCATCGCCTCGGCGTAGCGGCCGTCGAGCGCCAGATCCGCGACCAGATCAGCCATCGGCGCGACGTTGCCACACCGGTCGACGTCGGCGTCGGCGCTGTACGCTCGCTCCGGTGGCGTCCAGACGAGAACGTCCCACTCCACCGTATCGTGGGCGAGGAGGTCGTCGTCCGCGTTGTCGGTGACGGTGACGCCGCCGAGCATCGACGCCGAGGCGTCGTCGAACGCGCCCGTGACTGTGACGCCGACGTCGCGCGCGGCGGTAACGCCGAGGCGACAGGCTGCAAGCGGCTCCGGATCCGCACCCAGCGCGTCGGCGGTCGCCAGAACCGTCGCGTTCGCCGCTGCGCTGGAGCTTTTCAGGCCTGCAGCCATCGGAACGTCGCTTTCGGTCCGGACCGTGCCGCCGGAGACGTCGCCGTCCCCGTAGGTCTCGATCGCGAGTTCGACGCAGCGCTCGATCAGTCGGGTGTCGGCGTCTTCGTTCTCGGCGATCGTCCCCGCCACCGTTCCGGAGTCGTCGAGATCGACGGTCGCGGTCGTCTCGACGTCGATGGCGAACGCCGAGCCGACACCCGTCGAGAGGGCGTTCAGCACCGTTCCGGCCCCCAGTGCGACTGCACGACCGTGCATACACGAACGCTATCGAGCGTGGTAAAAGGTGTAGCGGTTGCGGGTCGGCCCCGCGTGGGCAGTGACGGCTGTTGCCGCGGACGCAGAACGGCAGGCGGCTACGCCGAGTTCTCGCGGCGGATCATCCCCAGCACCCGCCAGCGGACGACCGTCTCACCGTCGGGATCGCGTCCAAGTATGTCGACGTCGATGTGACCCCGGCGGGGGTCCGACTCGGAGACGCGCTTGTCGACGATTTCGACCGCGACGGACAGCGAGTCACCCGGCCGGATGGGGCGGTACCACCTGAGTTCGTCGACGCCACGGCCACCCAGGAACGCGATCCGACCGAAGAACGCCTCGGTCGCGAGCCGACTGCAGACACAGAAGCTGTGCAGGCCGCTTGCGACGAGGCCGTCGAACGGCGCGGCGTCGTCGACGTCGTCACCGACGTGGAACGGCTGCGGGTCGTACTCCGCGGCGAAGTCGACGATCTCCTCGCGGGTGAACGTCACTGTCCCGTCAGCGACGTAGCGGTCGCCCACGTCGACGTCCTCGTACGTCAGTCGCTCGGCTGGGGGGCTCGCGTCCGTTTCGGATTCTGTCGCGGTGGTGTCCGTTTCGGATTCTGTCGCGGGGGTTGCCGTCTCGGATTGTGCTGCGGTGGTGTCCGTTTCGGATTCCCCCGCAGAGATGTCCGTCTCGGGGGCGTTGCCGTCGTGGTCGCTCACAGTCGCTGGGTCACTGGCCGGGGTGAAAACCGCTGCGTTCGCGAACGGCTCTTTTGCGCCGCCGCGCCAGCGACGCCATCGCGGTCCTTTTGAATCGGACGCTCGAAGACGAGCGTATGAGCGCGCGCAACGACGTCCCGCCGAGCACCGTCGGCGTCGAACTCCTCGACCACGGCGTCGAGGTAGAGTACACCGACGGGCGAACGACGCTGTACCGGGGCGTCCCCGAGCCCGTGACCGACACGCTCACGACGCCGCCGAAGAAGGAAACCCACGTTCTCGTTACGGATCCGACCGAGACCGAGGGCGTGATGCTGTACGTCAACGACCTGAAGACCCACGACGACATCCTCGAATCGACTGGCGTCGGGCGGGTGATCCTCGAAGACGGCGAAGAGGAAGAGCTGTTCCCGGGCGTCACCGTGCGCCGCCCCGGCGGGATGCGCACGGAGATCGAAGCCGATCCCGAGGTGGCGCGGGGCCGCGTGTTCGTCTTCGTCGAGGACGACTGGAGCGAGAAATCGTACGAGTTCGTGCGGGAAGACGACGACGGAGCCGAGGGAGACGGAGACGAGGCGGACGACGGAGCCGACTGATGGCGCTCAGAAAGCGCTGGCAGCCGCTGAGTCGCGGAACGGTCGGTTCGGCTCCCGATGCCTACGGACTCATCGAGTTCGGCGACGGAGACGGGAACGTGACCGAGGCGACGGCGGGTTTTCTTCCGGATACGCTCCGCGAAGAACTGGCCTACGGCGAGGCCGAACAGGTGCGGTGGGAACGCGCCCAGTCGGAAGCACACGCCGAGCGGTTGCTCGAAGAGCGGTAGCGAGGCGGCTGTTTTCCTGCGGGGCGGGATGCCGAATCAGTGTTCGTCGTCGTGTTCGGTGTGCCCGTCTTCACCATCCTCTGGGTGCGTCGCCGTCCCCGACAGGTTCCCCTCGTCGTCGAACCGCTTCGCTCGGAGGTATCTGGCCCGGTACCGGTTAGCACCCTCGTAGACGTCGGCCTCGCGGATCTCGTCGGTGCGGTCGTCGGCGACGGCGTCGATTATCGCCTCGATCTGCTCCTTTTCGGAGGGGGTCAGTTCGAACTCGTAGGTCCGGGTCTCCTCCTCTTCGAGTTTGGTCCACTTCCGCGCGGCCGCGACGACGAGCGAACACGGTTCGCGGCAGGGGAAGGCTCCGTCCCCGCCGTCGGCGTCGAGTTCGTGGTCCGCGTCGTACTCCCACTCGCGCCGCTTGAGACACTGTGAGTCCACACAGCACGCTTCCGCCACCCAATCGACGGCCGCCGAGGGGAGTTCCTCGACGACGTCGTAGATGCCGGTCTGTCGTTCGGCCGTGTCCCGCCAGTGGGTCACGTCGAGTTCGCCCTCGCGTTCGAGGTTCCAGTTGGCGACGGAGGCAGGATAGAGGACGTCCAGCGTCTCGGCGGCGTCGCGGCCGTCGAGACCCGAAAAGACCCATCCGGAGACGAGCGACGGGGCGGTCTTCAGGGGCCGGTACCGACCCGTCTCGTCGTAGGTGGCGATCTCACGCGCGGCGAGCGGATCCTCGTAGCCGTCCAGTTCCGCCGTGTCGACCCCTTCGTCGTCCGCGTGGCGGATCTCGTAGCGACGGTGCCCGTCGGCTGCGAGCGTCGCGGTGACGAGGACGTCGCCCCATTCCGTCTGCAGTCCCGATCGAAGCGCCTCGTACCGCTCGGGAACCGAATGCTCCTCGGCTCCCTCGGCGTGGCGGAGGAACGCCCGACGATGACGCCCCGAGTGGCCGACGACTTCCTCCCAGTAGTACCAGTTGGTGACGTACGGCGCGACGTCGTCCTCCTTCGCTGTGGCACGGACGTCGGATCCGGTGAGGTTCTCGTGACGAACGTCTGAATCGTCGATTTCGAGGGTGTAGCCGTCCGAGTCCGCCGTAACGCGCAGGCCGTCGAAGTCGACTCCCGAGTCCGCTGCCCGATCGAGGAGGGCATCGAGTTGGGTGTCCCGCACGTCAGTCACCCGCCGCCGGCGTCTCTCCGTCGGCGTCCGTCTCGCGGGTCTCCTCGCGGACGGTCGCGATCGCCGACTCGATGTCGGCGCCGGCGTCGGCGGCGCGTTCGAGCACCACGTCGGCCAAAAGTCCCTCGGTGCCGACGGCCCCGGCGTACCAGATGCGGTGGCCGTCGACCTCCGCAGGGATGTCGTAGCCCGTCCGGTAATCGTCGGTCAGGCCCATATCCTCCGGGATGTCCTCCTGGGTGTGGAACCCGTCGGCGATGAAAAGCGGGACGACGACGACGTCTTCGGACTCGAAGTAGTCGGTCACGTCGTCGACCTCGGGCTCTTCGTCCATATAGAGCGCCTGGACCTCCCCGAAGCGGTCGAGTTCGCGGACGCGGTCGGCGTGGTACTCGATGGCCTTCGCGGAGTTCTCGTTGCGTTCGGTGCCGTGGCCCACGACGGCGAAGCCGAAGCCCTCGCCGACGTCGGGGTCGCCGGTCACGGTCTCCGCACGGCGAACCAGCACGTCGGTCATCGCGCCGTGAGTGCCGACCGGCCCGCAGTAGTGAACCGTCTGGCCGGTGTCCTCGGCGGTGAGCGTCGCGGTGTCGGCGCTCAGTCCATCGGAGTCCCACTCGGCGACGTCCCAGCCCGACAGGCGGAGTTCCCGCGGGATCACCTCCTCGGTGAAGTATCCCTCGCTGATGAAAAGCGGGACGACGTAGACTTCCTCGGACTCGACGGTCCGGAGCACTTCGCGTAGCGACGGTTCCTCCTTCCAGAAGCCCGTCTTCACCTCGTCGAACGCGCCCGTCGCGCGGATCGTGTCCGCGTGGCGGTGTGTCGGTGCCGACGAATCGGGGTTGAGATGCGACCCGTGTGCCACGATAACCAGCGCTTGCATACCCGATCTGTGTCCGGAACGCCCTTATGGACTTCGGGTTCCGAAAACGTTTCTTCGGGTTTTCGGAAGGTAAAATTCAGCCAGTCGGGCCGGCAGGGGCGGGCGGGAGCGAACTCGGCTCCGACACCCCCGGAACTTTTGCGCACCTCGAACGAGGACACCTGTATGTCACTTGCCGCCGAGACGCGGGCCGCGGTTCGGGCCCGTCCGTGGTTGCTTCGCGCGCTCCGGGCGGGCGTGGTCAACTACGCGGCCGCCGCCGAGTCGCTCGACGTCGAGGGCGAGACCGAATCGATCGCGACGGCACTGCGCCGGTTCGCCGAGGATCTGCCGCCCGCGGGGACTGAATCGCGTGAGGTCACCGTTCGGATGCGGAGCGGGGTCGGTCTCGCTGGCGTCGACGTGGGCGAGGTCGGCGACGGCGGGGCGGGCAGTCCGGACGCCGCTGGCGAGGCAGACGGTCCGGACGCCGCTGGCGAGGCAGACGGTCCGGACGCCGCTGGCGAGGCAGACGGTCCGGACGACGCCGGAGCCGAGGCGCTCCTGACGGTCGGCGATTCGGCGATCGTCACCGCCGACGGGAGTCTCACGGCCATCGTCGTCGACGGCGCGGTCGACTCGCGGGCGCAGTCTGCCGTCGTCGACCGACTCGCTGCCGAGAACGTCGTCGTCGACGCCGCCGGCGTCGCGGACGGCGACCTGGTCGTGGTCGTCCCCCGCAACGACGGCGCGAACGCGCTGCGACTCGTCGAATCGGCGCTGTCGGCGGTACCGACCCAGTAAACGCGGGTCAGTCGACGTTCAGCCGGTCGATCGAGTCGCGAACGACGGCCGCGGAGTCTTCGAGGGCCTTTCGCTCTCCGTCGGAGAGATCGAACTCCAGAACGTCGCGGACGCCGCCGCGGTTGACGGTACAGGGGAGGCTCAGATAGACGTCGTCGATCCCGTACTGGCCGTCGAGCAGCGTCGAGACCGTGAGGATCGAGTCGCCGTCGCCGAGGATGCGCTCGACGGTGGCCGTCACCGAGCGCGCGACGCCGTAGTTCGTCCGTCCCTTGCGCTCGATGATCTCGTAGGCGGCGTCACGGACCTCAGCGGAGATTCGCGTTTCGAGCACGTCGGTATCTTCAATCCCGCGCTGGGCGCAGTAGGATTCAAGCGGAATGCCACCCAGATTCACCGAGTCCCAGACGAGGACCTCGCTGTCGCCGTGTTCCCCGATCACGTACGCGTGGACGTTCGCCGGATCGAGGTCGAACTCCCGGCTCAGCGCGTGCCGGAAGCGGGCGGTATCCAGCACCGTTCCGGAGCCGATCACCCGCTCGGCCGGCAGGTCCGACACCTGCCAGGCGACGTACGAGAGGACGTCGACGGGGTTCGTGACGACGAGCAACACTGCATCGTCGCAGAGTCCTGCAGTGATCTCCGGGACCATCTCCGCGAAGATGTCCGCGTTGCGCTCCACCAGGTCGAGGCGCGTCTCGTCGGGCGCCTGGCTCGCGCCCGCGGTGACGATCACGACGTCGGCGTCCCAGCAGTCCTCGTAACCGCCGGTGCGCACTGTCACAGGGGACGTGAAGTACGCGCCGTGGGCCAGATCCATCGCCTCCCCCTCGACCCGCTCGTCGTCGATATCCACGAGCACGATCTCGCCGACCAGTCCGCTGTCCATCAGGGCAAAGGCCGTGGTCGACCCGACCGCACCTGCGCCGCCGACAATCGCGACCGTCCCTTTCCCGCGTCGAGCGCTCATAAACACATATTATTCCGGAGCCGAGTAAACAGTAGCGGTCGGTGCGCCCGCGCCGACGTCCCCTCCGGCCACCGCAGAGAGGCGTCCGTGACCGTCCGTTCCGACGGGTTGAAAAACGCGTCCGGAGAATGGGAGGGTGATGACGCTGTCCGTGACCAACACCCTGACGGGCGAACGCGAGGAGTTCGAA
Organism: Halobellus ordinarius; assembly: GCF_031823395.1. Taxonomy (NCBI): domain Archaea; kingdom Methanobacteriati; phylum Methanobacteriota; class Halobacteria; order Halobacteriales; family Haloferacaceae; genus Halobellus; species Halobellus ordinarius. The sequence goes on along the minus strand of NZ_JAVQKJ010000008.1, from coordinate 208,674 downwards.
CCGCGGAACGACGAGGACGTTCTGCTCTACGTCTGTGGGCTGACGGTCTCGGACGACGCGCACCTCGGGCACGCCCGCCTGTGGGCGCACGCCGACGTGATGCACCGCTGGCTGGCCCACGAGGGCTACGACGTGCGCCACGTCGAGAACTTCACCGACGTCAACGAGAAGATCGTCGCGCGGATCGGCGAGGCGGGCGAGAGCGAACCGGAGGTCGCCGAGCACTTCACCTCGCACGTGATCCGCGATATGCGCGGGCTGAACCTGAAACGCGCCGAGGTGTACCCACGCGTCTCGGAACACGTCCCCGAGATCGTCGACCTCGTGGAGACGCTCGTCGAGCGGGGCTACGCCTACGAGTCGAACGGCTCGGTCTACTTCGACGTCACCGCCTTCGACGACTACGGGAAACTCTCGAACCAGCGCCTCGACGAGATCGAAACGCAGGGCGCGGCGGCGGAGCGCTCGGAAAAACGCCACCCCGCGGACTTCGCGCTGTGGAAGGCCGGCGCGGTCGATCCCGGCGACATCGCGGAGCATCGCGACGCCGACCTCGATCCGATCGATGAACCGGAAGGCCTGACCTGGGAGTCGCCGTGGAGCGAGGGCCGGCCGGGGTGGCACGTCGAGTGTTCGGCGATGTCGATGACGCATCTGGACGATACGATCGATATCCACGTCGGCGGGAGAGATCTGGTCTTCCCGCATCACGAAAACGAGATCGCTCAGAGCGAGGCGGCGACCGGCGAGCAGTTCGCCCGCTACTGGCTCCACGTGGGGCTGTTGCAGACGGCGGGCGACAAGATGTCCTCGAGTCTCGGCAACTTCCTCACAGTAGAGGAGGCCCTCTCGGAGTACGGCGTCGACGTGGTGCGCACGTTCTACCTGTCGACCGCCTACCGAAGCGAACAGACCTTCGGGGAATCGGAGATGCGCGAGGCCGAAGAGCGGTGGGAGCGACTCGAACGCGCCTACGAGACCGCCGTCGACGCCTGCGACAGCACCGACGCCTACGCGAAGGTCGAAGCCGAGGCCTTCCGCGAGAAGATTGCGGAGACGCGGGAGTCGTTCCAGACGGCGATGAACGACGACTTCAACGTCCGCGAGGCGATGGCGGCGCTGCTCGAACTCGCGACCGCGATCAACCGGCACGTCGACGACGCCGATGCCTACGACTTCTGGGCGCTCAGAGAGTCGGTCGAAACGTTCGAGGACCTCGGCGGCGAGGTCTTCGGCCTCTCGTTCGGCGACGAGGCGACGGGTGACGGAACGGTCACGCTCGCAGAGGAACTGGTGGAACTCGTCTTGGAGGTCCGCGAAGCCGAACGCGAGGCTGGCAACTACGAGCGCGCCGACGACCTCCGCGACGACCTCGTCGACCTCGGCGTCGAGGTACAGGACGGCGACGACGGGCCGACCTATCGATTCGAGTAGCGACGGGACGCCCCGAACGCCGCACCTACTCGATCGTGAACAGGTCGGTCTCCTCGGGGACCGAAAACAGTCCCATCCGGACCCCGGCATCCAGCCATCCGTACCCGTACGAGAACGCCGCCAGGGCGTTCACCGGGTCGTCGTGCTCCCGGAAGTGCCGCCCGTCTTCGAGATACGATTGCGCCATCTCCCGGATCTCCGCGGCAGTCTCGCCCAGGGGCGTCGCTTCCGGGACAGCGATTTCCGCGGCCCCGAGGGCGTCGGCGAGCATCCCCTCGTAGCGGTCCGTCTTCTCGGTCAACTCCGCCGGCATATCGCTCACTCCGCACGCCGGCGGTATATATTGCGCCCGTGGGTATCGGCGAGGTATATTGGGCCCGGCAGTAGTATTGTGAACTATATACAAGACAGTCTGGCGGATAGTGCGCACGACAGCGGAACCTAAAAGGACGCGTCCACCGAACGAATGGATATGACAGAGGACACAGACGAGATCGTCGATCACCGACCGCTCATCGTCGCCGGCTCCGGCATCGCGGGCCTGTCGGCCGCAATTTATGCGGGCCGGTCGAACAACGACCCGCTCGTCTTCGAGGGCGACGAACCGGGCGGACAGCTCACGCTGACCACGGAGGTCGACAACTATCCGGGGTTCCCTGAGGGGATCTCCGGCCCCGAACTCGTTCAGAATATGAAGGCGCAGGCCGAGCGGTTCGGCGCCGAGATTAAAAACGGGATCGTCGAGTCCGTCGAGGGGGACGAACGGCCGTTCACGGTCCGGATGAAGAACGGTGACGTCTACACCGCCGACGCCGTCATCGCCGCCTCGGGCGCGTCGGCACGGACGCTCGGGATTCCCGGCGAGGACGAGCTGATGGGCTACGGCCTCTCGACGTGTGCGACCTGCGACGGCGCCTTCTTCCGCGACGAGAAGATCCTCGTCGTCGGCGGCGGCGACGCCGCCATGGAGGAGGCGAACTTCCTCACCAAGTTCGCCTCGACAGTGTACATCGCCCACCGCCGCGAGGAGTTCCGCGCGGAGGACTACTGGATCGACCGCGTGATGGAGAAGGTCGACGAGGGCGAAATCGAGATTATGCGGAACACCGAGGTGACGGAACTCCACGGCAGGCGCGAGGAGGGAATGGATCACGTTACGTTGGTCTCCCACCCCGAGGGCCACCCCACGGAGAAACTCGACGACCCCGACACCGAGGAGTTCGACTTCGACGTCGGCGCGGTGTTCTACGCGATCGGTCACACGCCGAACACGGAGTACCTCGAACATACCGGCGTCGAACTCGACGACGAGGGCTACCTGCAGGCGAAAGGCGGCGACGGCGGCGGCCAGACGGCCACGGACGTCCCCGGCATCTTCGGCGCGGGCGACGTCGTCGACTACCACTACCAGCAGGCGGCCACCGCCGGCGGGATGGGCGTGAAGGCCGCCCTCGACGCCGACGACTACCTCGAAGAACTGGAGCGGAAAGGCAAAGCGGCGGCGGGCGGCGAGGTCGCGGCCGCCGAGAGCGACGACTAATACCCACCTATTTTCACCGGGGCCTCGCGCTGCCGGAGGCAGCGCTCGACTCCGGCCAAAAAATCTGGACCAAAAAACCGCGCGCTTCGCGAGCGGTGAACGCCGCGCTGCGCGCGGCGATGCTGGAAACAATTAAAAAAGGACCGCTGTCGACAACGGAAGCAATTCGCGGCCTTGTTTCCGATGCACTAACCCCGGGGGCGACGAATTACCGGCGACCCTCGCTCGCGAACGCAACCGATTAGCCGACGGCGACTCACCATCGGAACGTGTCACGTCTCCGCCGTACCGGATCGTCCCTCGCCAGATCACTGGCGAGTGCGGGCGTCATCGACGAACGCCGGCTCGAAGACACCTTCGAGTTGGCGTGGCCGCGGATCGTCACCGGCTTTGCGATTATGTCCAAGCGGACGGTGGATCTGGCGCTCGTCGGGATCGTCATCGGATCGACGGCGGTCGCGGGGCTGACGATCGCAAACGCCTTCTGGATGGTCGCGAAGTTCCTCGCGATCGGCCTGGCGGGCGGGACTGTCTCGCTGGTCTCACAGAACTACGGCGGCGGCGACGTCGATCGGGCCGCCGCTGTCGTCCGCCTGAGTGTCCTCCTCGCGTTCGCGGTCGGCGTTCCGACAGCCGTCGTGTTCGGCCTAGCCGCGGAACCGCTCGTCGGCCTCGTCGGCGACGATCCGGACAGCATCCGTCACGGTGCGACGTACCTCGCCATCGTCGCCCCCGGACTCCTGTTCGAGTATCTCAATCTGATCGCCAGCCGGACGTACGCCGGCGTCAGCGACACCCTCACCCCGATGGCGATGCGGGCCGGCGGCGCCATCGCTAACATCGCGCTGTCGTCGCTCTTTGTGCTCGGGCTGGGGATGGGCGTCGCGGGAGCGGCGTTCGGGACCACGCTTGCGACGGCACTCGTGACAGTCGCGTTCTCGTGGGGGATGACGGGGCGGAACTACCTCCGCGGCCGCGGCGCCAGCCCTGTCCCGCTCACACTCTCGCGGCCGTTCGTCGACCGCGAACTGCTCCGCCAGATCGCGCAGGTGTCGGCACCGCTCATCGCCCGGCGGGCCGCACAGGGGCTGGTTGTGTTCCCACTTTTGGCCATTGCGGCCACGTTCGGTCCCGTCGCGGTCGCAGCTGTCGGCATCGGCCGGCAGGTCCGCGCGCTGCTCGGGAGTTTCTCGTGGGGCTTCTCCATCGCGGCCTCGACCCTGGTCGGCCAAGAACTCGGCGCGGGCGAGGAAAGCGAAGCCGAGGCCTACGGCTGGGGGATCGTCCGCCTCTCGGCGCTGGTCTACGTCGGTGCCGCCGCCATCGTCGTCGCGTTCGGTGATCCGATCGCAGGCGTGTTCGTCGACGACCCGGCGAACCGCGAACTCTCAGCGTGGTTCGTGCGGGTCGCCGCGGTCAGCGTGATCGCGCTCGGCATTGACGGATCGATCACGGGCGCACTCCGCGGCGCGGGCGACACCCGCGTGCCGTTCATCGCTGCGCTCGCCGGGCTGTATCTCGTCGCGCTCCCGGTCGCGTGGCTCGGAACCGTTATCCCGGCACTCGGCGTCGGCGGCCTCCTGATCGCGCTGTTCGCGGAGACGGCCGTGCCGATGGTCGTGAACCTCCGTCGCTTCCGATCGAACCGCTGGAAGGCCGTGAGCCGGAGCTATCGTCCGGACGCAGCAGATTGATCGGAGCTATCGTCCGGACGCGGCCGATCGACCGGAGTCGCCATTAGGTCAGCCGGCGTCTCGCCCTGTCCGTACTGTGTCCGGCCCGGCCCGTTTCCCACAGACCCTTAAGCCGCGCCGCCGGAGGGGGCGTATGGTCGACACCGAGACCTACACGATCGAAGCGCCGAACGGCGACGTCGAGGAACTCGAACTCCCCGAGGGGCTCGCCGACGTCTTCACCGAGGCTGGCGAGTCGCCGACGGCGGTCGTCGGCGACCTCCTCGTCCAGTCGTTCGCACAGCAGGCCCACGCGGTCGTCCACCACGGACAGGGCGAGACGCCGGCAGATCTGGAAGCGCTGAACGAAAAGATGGAGGACCTCTTCGAGGAGCGCTTCGGCGTCCCGCTCGACGAGGCGATGGGCCACAGTCACTGATCGGTTTCTGACTTTTACGCCGACGCGTGAGAGCTCAGACAGCAAAGAGACGCGATCTTCGGACTCTCAGACGAAGGCGAGCGGTATCATCGCCAGCACGCCGGCAGCGACGCCCCCGAGCAGTTCTCGGCGGCCGTCACCCGGGAGGCCCTTGCCGACCGCCAGCGCCTCCGGAATGAACTCCGTCAGCACGAGATAGATCATCGCGCCGGCGGCGAAGCCGAACCCCGCGGGCAGAAACTCCCGGGCGACACGGACGAAGTAGAACGCGAGCACCGCACCGATCGGCTGCGGCAGGCTCGAAAACACCGACCACCAGACGAGCTTCCAGTTCGCGACGCCCATCGACCGCAGCGGAATCGAGATGGCGACGCCCTCGGGAACGTTGTGGATCGAGATGGCGATCGTCATAAAGATCGCGAGCAGCGGCACGACGAACCCGAAGATCTGGGTCCCGCCCGCCAGTCCGAGGTCCGCGAAGGAGACGCCGACGGCCACGCCCTCGGGAAACGAGTGGATCGTCAGGACCCCGAGGATGAGCACGAGCTTTTTGAAGTCCGCTTCGGCGTACTCCCGCGGATCGACGTCCGCCGCCTCGATGAGGTCGTGAGCGACGTAGACGAGGACGACGCCGGAGAGGAGCCCGACGCCGAGCAAGAGGAGTTGTCGTTGCGGGATCGGACTGACCGAAACGCCGCCCAGCGATACCTGGATGTAGGTCCCCAGCGCCTCTAAGACGAGTCCGAACACCGACGCCGAGAGCATAATCCCCGAGGCGATTCCCCACAGCGTGACGTTCCAGCGGTCGCTCACCTCGGCGACGAAAAAGAACGGAATCGCGCCCAGCCCCGTCGCCAGCGCGGTGATCAGGCCCGCCATGAACACGAAGGCGAACGACCACAGTTCGACCATACGGGACGGTAACCGGTCGACGAACATAACTATTTCATATTCCTTACCGTTTTGGCAGGCCTAAAAACATCAGTCGGGGCCGAACGGACGCTCGATAGCCACACATCAAATCAGATTTCTTACTATCTCTCTCGTGCGGCGAAGTGTTCTTCGGGACCGCGCTCACAGAGGGGAGTATGCACCAGCGCGCCCGCGACTTCCGCGATCGGGTGATCGAAGAGTACGAAATCGAGCCGCGAATCGAGGAGTTTCCCGACGGAACGGAGACCGCCGCCGACGCGGCCGAAGCGATCGGCTGCGAGGTCGGGGCGATCGCCAGTAGCCTCGTGTTCTCGGCCGCCGGGGATCTCGTGGTCGTCGTCACGAGCGGCGCGAACCACGTCGACGAGCCCCAACTGGCGGTACATCTCGGTGTCGACACCGTGTCGATGGCCGATCCCGCCGATATCGAGGCCCAAATCGGATGGGCAGTCGGCGGCGTCCCGCCGCTGTGTCACGACGCCGACGTGCCGGTGTATCTCGACGACACCCTGCTGGAGTACGACACCGTCTGGGCCGCCGCTGGCGCGCCGACGGCCGTGTTTCCGATCGACCCGGAGCGGCTCGGGCAGGTCGCTGACGCGACGACGATCACGGTATGAACCGCGGCTCCGGCCCGTTCCGACCCGCGCGGAAAGCGACTCTCGGTCCTCTCGATGCCGTCACGACCCGAGTGGATGAGAATCCCCACCTGCTTTTAAGCGTCGACCACGAGTAGATCGAACTGATGGGAGAGTTATCCGAGCTATTCGCCCCCGAACGCATCGCCGTCGTGGGCGCGACGGACCGCGAGGGCTCCGTCGGGGACGCAATTATGCGGAATCTTCTCGACTCGTTTGCGGGCGAGGTCGTCCCCGTGAACCCGAGCCGCGAGTCGGTGTTCGGTCGCACGGCGCTCGACAGCGTCGGCGAGGCCGACGCCGACCTCGCGGTAGTGGTGGTTCCGCCCGACGTCGCCGTCGACGTCGTCCGTGAAGCCGGTGAGACGGGTATCAAAAACGTCGTCGTCATCACCGCCGGCTTCGGCGAGACCGGCAGCGACGGCGCGGCCCGGGAACAGGAACTGATCGACGTCGCGACGGCGTACGACATCAACCTCGTCGGCCCCAACAGCCTGGGAATAATGTCGACGCCGGTCGGGATGAACGCCACCTTCGGTCCCGAGGACGCCACACCCGGGCGGATGTCGTTTATGAGCCAGTCCGGCGCGTTCATCACGGCCGTCTTAGACTGGGCCAACGACCAGGGCATCGGCTTCAAAGACGTCGTCTCCCTGGGGAACGAGGCCGTCCTCGACGAGTCAGACTTCATCAGAGCCTGGGGCGAGGACGCCGAGACCGACGTGATCATCGGCTACCTCGAAGGGATCGACGACGGACAGAAGTTCATCGAGACCGCCCGCGAGGTTACCGGGGAAACGCCGATCGTCCTCGTGAAATCCGGCCGCACCGACGCCGGCGCGCAGGCGGCGTCCAGTCACACCGGGACCATCGCTGGCTCCGACGAGGCCTACGAGACGGGGTTAGAGCAGGCCGGCGTCATCCGCGCCGAATCGGTCCAGGGGCTGTTCGACGCCGCGCGCGTCCTGGAGAGCCAGCCCCTCCCGGCGAAAGACGGCGTCGCGATCGTCACGAACGCCGGCGGTCCGGGCGTGATGACGACCGACGCGATCGGCGACTCGCGGCTGTCGATGGCCTCCTTCGAGGACGCGACCCTGGATGCATTCTCCGAAGCGCTGCCGCCGGAGGGGAACATCTACAACCCCGTCGACGTCGTCGGCGACGCGGACAACGAACGGTTCCGGGAGGCCCTGGACGTCGCGCTCGGCGACGAGAACGTCGGCAGTGGACTCGTACTGGCGTGTCCGACGGCCGTGCTGGACTACGAGGGGTTAGCCGAGGACGCCGCGGCGCTGCAGGAGAAACACGACAAGCCCGTCGCCGCCTGTCTGATGGGCGGAAAGCGCGTCGAGCGTGCCGCAGAGACGCTGTCGGCGGCGGGAATCCCGAACTACTTCGATCCCGCCCGGGCGGTCGGCGGCCTCGACGCGCTCGCGGAATTTCGGGACATCAGCGTCCGCGAGTACGAGGCGCCACGGACCTTCGAAGTCGATCGCGAACGGGCCCGCGAGATCCTCTCGTCGGTCGAGAAACGGGCGGACACGCGCCTCGGCGTCGAGGCGATGGGACTGCTCGACGCGTACGGGATCGAGACGCCGGCGGGCGGCATCGCCGACGCGCCGGTCGACGCCCTGGAGATCGCAGAGCGTATCGACGGCGACGTCGTGATGAAGATCGTTAGCCCGGACATCCTGCATAAATCCGACATCGGCGGCGTCAAGATCGGCGTAGCGAACGAGGACGTGATCGACGCCTACGAGGATCTGGTTTCCCGGGCGCGCAACTACCAACCGGACGCGACGATCATCGGCGTCCAGGTGCAGGAGGCCGTCGATCTCGACGAGGGCGTCGAGACGATCGTCGGGATGAACCGCGATCCGCAGTTCGGCCCCCTGCTGCTTTTCGGCCTCGGCGGCATCTTCGTCGAGACGCTCGAGGACACCGCCTTCCGAGTCGCCCCAGTTTCAGAATCCGAGGCCGAAGCGATGACGCGGGAGATCGATTCCGCGCCGCTCCTTCGCGGCGCACGGGGACGCGACCCCGTCGACATCGCGGGCGTGATCGAGACGATCGAACGGCTCTCACAGCTCGTGACCGACTTCCCCGCAATCCTGGAACTGGACATCAACCCCCTGGTGGCCACACCCGACGGCGTCGAGGCCGTCGACGTGCGGCTCACCGTCGACCCCGACAAACTCTGAGGAACCCACCGATGCAAAAGACCCTACTCGTCACCTCGATCGCGGAAAGTACCGGCAAGACGGCAGTCACGCTCGCGCTCGGCCAACTCGCCCAGGAGCGAGGCCGTGCCGTGGGATACATGAAACCGAAAGGGACCCGGCTGCAGTCGAACGTCGGCAAGACGCTCGATCAGGACCCGCTTTTGGCCCGTGAACTTCTCGATCTCGACAGCGAGGTCCACCAGATGGAGCCGATCGTCTACTCGCCGACGTTCATCGACGGCGCGATCCGGGGCCAGGAGGATCCCGACGAACTCGGCGCGGTGGTCGAAGAGCGCTTCGCGGAACTCGCTGCGGGTACCGATCTGATGCTGGTAGAGGGCGGCGGCGCCTGGTCCACCGGCGGCATCGTCAACCTGACAGACGTCGATATCGCGGAGCGACTCGACGCCGACGTCCTCCTCGTCGCCGATTACGAGACGGCAAGCGACCTCGACGACGTCCTCGCGGCGGCCGATTCGTTCGGCGATCGGCTCGACGGCATTCTGTTCAACGCCGTGCCCGACGCTGCCTTCGATGGCCTAGAGCAGGAGGTCGTTCCCTTCCTGGAAGGGCGGGGGCTCCCGGTCGTCGGCGTCGTCCCGCGGGAGCGCGACCTCGCCGGTGTGACGGTCACGGACCTCGCGGACGAACTGGGCGGCGAACTGCTGACCGAAGGCGACCGTGAGGCGTACGTCGAGCGGTTCCTCGTCGGCGCGATGGGCGGGGACACTGCCCTGCGGTACTTCCGCCGCACGAAGAACGCCGCGGTCATCACCGGCGGCGACCGCTCGGAGATCATCGCCGCCGCGCTCGAAGCCCCGGGCGTCAACGCGATCATCCTCACTGGCGGGCACCGACCGCCCGGTGCCCTCCTCGGCGAGGCGGAGTCGAAGGGGGTCCCCGTGCTGCTGGTGACGGGCGATACCCTCTCTGTGATCGACCGCGCGGAGACGATCGTCAACACCGGACGCGCACGCGACGAGGCGACGATCACGCGGATGGGGGAACTCCTCTACGACCACGCCGACATCGACGCGATTCTCGGTGACGGATCCACCAGGGAAGCGTCCGATGGCGGCGGCGAGACGGACGCCGATTCCACGGCAGGGGACGACACCGACGACGGATCGACCGCTGAGGACTGATGCGACGGGCCCGATTCCGAACGTCGGAGACCCGTTCGGTCGCGCCTGTCGTGGAAGCTGCGGCGGATGAGTGATACGATACGTACTCGACAGCCAACCCGTTCTCTGCTCCCGATTACGACAGAAAAAGCATCCTAAGGGCGCGTAATAGGTGATTAATTATAATACCACCCGTCCGTGTGGTGATATGGACTTCGACTGGCTAACTTACTTCGATTGCGCGGCCTGCGGGACCGAATTCCCCACGAAAACGGTCCAATACGACGAGCTGGGATATCCCGTGTGTCCGGACTGCGAGGCGCGCACCGGGCCCCTCGCGAGTCTCGAAGCCGTCGACGCGGCCCAGAATGGCATCGCTGATTAGGATACTTGTGGGTTCTCTGTTCCAGTGGTTCGATACGCGATACGGCATCCCCCGTGATTGTCCGCTGAACGGGTTCGACCGCGTTTAGACGTGTGAGGCGTTCACTGGCCGCCGATCATTGTCACCCCTCGTCTTCGTTCGTCGTCCCGTAATCGCCGCCGTACTTCAGGAAGACGTACGTGAGTGAGAGAACGGCGACGAACGCACCTGTCACCGTCACGAGCAGACTCTTCGCAGCGTCGGGGACGGTCGGCGCGGCCGGCCCGCCCGTATCCGTCGTCGCCCCGCCCGGCGTGACCTCGACTGTCCCGAGCATCCCCACGCTCTCGTGTGGGATACAAAAGTACTCGTAGGTCCCTTCGACCTCGAAGGTGTGTCGGTACGTTTCGCCTTGGGGGACATCGCCGCTCTCTGGGTCGCCGGCGGAGTAGGCACTGCGTGCGTCCGATTCGACGTCGAAACCCCCCGAGGCGAAGTAGTCGGCTTCCTCGGGAATCTCGTCTTCGTAGGCGGTGACTGAGTGCCCGATCGTCCCGACGGTCTCCCAGATGACGGTGTCGCCGGGCGCGATCGTGATCGAATCCGGGTCGAAAACCAGATTGTCGGTCATATCTACGGTGTGAGTCGCCCCGTCCTGTGCGGCCGCCGTTCCGGCCGAACCCCCGGCAGCGCCGATCCCCGCGGCTGTCTGGAGAAATAGACGCCTGGAGACTCCGTTCGAGTTCTGGCCCATAGCCACAACACACTGGGAGGCAAATTAGTAAGTCGGAGATTTCTCACGTCGCTGGCGGCGACGGACCCAGCATCCGCGCGAAAGTGAGACTCATCCGAGATGCGTGACTTTCACTCTTGCAAGCGCCGCGTGGTCTCGACCAGCGGGTGGCGACCGTAATCGAGGATCTCGATGTCTTCGATCGAGGATAGGCCTTCCTTTTCGGCGGTGCGCTGCATCCCCAGTTCGACGCGTTCGTCGAGGACGATCACCGAGGCGTCCATCTCCTCGATGCCCAGTTGATGGGCCGCCATCACGCGGTGGTGGCCGTCAGCGAGCAGGAGTTCGCCGTCGTTGTCGATGACGACGAGCGGCTCGGCGAGTCCCCGCTCGAGTTCGTACTGTCGCCCTTCGAGTTCGTCGGCGTAGACGCGTCCCTGCGAGGGGGTGAGCTGATCGAGCTTCACAGTCCGGATCTCCTCGTGTATGGATACGTCGTGAATCTGTTCCAGCGTTCGTCGAAGTTTACCCACCTTCTCGGGCGTGGCGCGTTCGATCTGCGAACGGACGACGTCGGTATTCGAGATGATGCCGACCAGGTTGCCGGCGTCGTCGACGACCGGGAGTTTCTGGATTCCCGAGCGGAGGATGACGCGTGCGGCATCGATTACGTTCATATCCGGATGTGCGACGATGATGTCCTCGGCCATCACAGTGAAGATCGGATCCTGATCGTCCGTCAAAAGGAGATCGCTGGCCGAGACGAATCCCTCGACCTTCCGCCCCTCCGAAACCGGAAACCCGTTGTGTCCCTCGCTTTCTTTGATCCGGCGTGCCACGTCGGCGACGGTGTCCGTCGGCGAGACCGTCTGGACCTCCCGCGTCATATACTCGTTGACTTTCGGTCTCTCACTCATTGCAGTGACTTTGCGTTCCCCGCGCAAAAGACTACTCCCACGGAGCAGCAATGGTTGCTTTCCGGTTGGGTTTGCCGTCTCCTCCATCGATCACCACTCCTCGAAGGGAAACTCCGAGGCCCACCCAGTCTGGGTATCGTCGACGTCCATCAGCGTCGTCGCGTCCTCCAGCGTCTCGAAGACCCGTCCCGAGATGACGTCGGTAACGACCGCTTCTACCGCTTCCTCGGAGTTGTCGTCGGCCTCCGAGAGAATGCCGAGCGATATCTGTGCACCGGCCATATCGGCGTGGCCGCCGGCACTGCCGATGGCATCGAGTGCGTCCCGAAGCGTCTCACCGAGGTCGACGTCGGTCCCGCGTGCGCGCCCGGAGACGTACACAGTCCCGTCTCTGAATCCGTACACGACGGCGATGTGGATTCCGTCCATATTCAGCAGGTGGTCGGCGGCCTGCGCGAGGGCGTCCCGATCCCGGATCGCACCCACGTTCGACAGGAGCACGTCCCCGCGAACGTCCCGGTCACTGATCGCTCGCGAGAGCGTCTCCAGTACCTCCGCAGTCATACTCGGGGACTCCACCCGATCGAGAACCGACAGGTCGACCCGCGGCAGGAGCCAGGCCGCGGCCTCGAAGTCGGCGACGGACACCTCGCGGGCGAAGTCGTCGGTGTCGACCCTGATTCCGAAAAGCAGGGCGGTCGCAAGTGACTGGCCGGGATCGAGTCCGATCCGCCGGAGGTAATCCGCGAGCAGCGTGCTCGTCGCGCCGATGTCGTGGCGGAGGTCGACGAAGTCCGCGTCGACAGGCCCCCGCGGCGGGTGGTGGTCGACGACGATGTCGACCTCCGTGTCGGGCGGGAGTCCGTCGTTGACGCCCGGTCGGGAGTGGTCGACGAGCGCGACGCCGCCGTAGTCGTCGATGACGCCGTCTGCCAGTTCGACGACGTCGAGTTCAAGCAGGTTCACCAGCGCCTGATTTTCCTGGTGGGAAATCTCCCCGAAGTAGCACGCATCTGCCGGGGTCCCGACCACGCCGGCGATCCGAGCCAACGCGAGGGCGCTGGCAATCGCGTCCGGATCGGGGTTGTCGTGCATCACGACCGCCAGGCGGCCATCGATCCCGCGAAGCTCGTCGAACAGCCGATGCAGTCGCTCCGCCCCGGGGCTGACGGTCAGTTCGCTCACGCGGTCGACGAGTACTCCCTCGACGTCGACGAGTCGGTCGGCGACGCGGTCGAGACGCTCGCGCATCTCGGCGTCAGTATCGATCGGCAGGTACACGACGAGGCAGGCATCGGGATACTGGTCGCGTGCCTGTTCGGCCGCTTTCGCGTTCGTTTCGACGTTGTCGCTCGCGGCGAAGACGACGTCCATCTCACCGTCAGGGAGCGCCGACGCCTCATCGGGGGCGCGGCGGTCGGTGTCGGCCCCGTTGTCCGCCATCTCCTCGACGACCTCGCCTCGCTGTGAGACGACCGTGAGTTCACCCGGCCACTCGGCGATGCGGTCGATGGCCGCCCGCGCGGCCGACCCACAGCCGAGAACCAACCGCCGTTGCATATGGCTTTGTCTGAGACCACACCATTTTACTTCGTCGGGTCGCGCTCCGCGCGACCACTCTTTGCAAAAAGCTGGACGAAAAAAGATCCTGACTCCGCTGCCTCCGGAAGAGCAAGCTCTTCCGTGCGAAATTACGACTGCCGAACCCGGACGTGATAGATCCGCAAGAACCTGTGCAGCCCCACAAAAGCAGTGGTCTCGGGATGCTAGCCCGGTACTATACCGAGCAACCCGGTAGTGGCGCTCGGATCTGTCCCTGTCGGGACGAGCAATTGGTTCTTTGCGGCAAATAAATGTCTTCTGATTGACCCGAAGTGTCGGCCCTATTCTCTGCGTCAGGAAGTGTGATTCCTCACTTTCGGCGCTGTTCGAGATGACGACTCCCGGCGTGTCCGCGGAACACGTCGAGCGCCCAGCGACCGGCCGCGAGGAGCGCATCCCACACTCGACGCCAGCCGTTGGATTCTGTATCCTCCGAAGCAGACGTCATCGTAACTGGAGAATCGGACTCGGATCTAATATAGTAGCGTTTGCAACTGATTGCTCATCCGATCGCACGACTGCGTGCGATCGTGTGAGTGAAGACTTGCAAACGCTACTATAATTATACCCCCGCCCCCGCTGTACTGTATTCACGATCCGGTATTGAATCAACGAAGGAAAATGTATACTAAGCATCCGCGAGCGAAGCGAGCGGTTAACCGACTGAGTCGCCTCTGGCGACTCAGTCGGGTCTTTTTTGATCCAGCTTTTTGCGAGGAGGGTGCGCCGCAGGCGCACCCGACGAAATAAAAAGGTGGGTTCCTAGAACAGCGCAGCAGCCACGCCCTGGGCGGTCTCGATGACCGGCCCGAAGGCCGGAAGCAGAAGTAGCGTCCCGATGCCGGCGAAGAGGACGGCGGCGTACAGCCCGACCGGCCGCTTCTCGATGCCGAAGTCACCCTCCGGCGACTCGATCCACATCGCCTTGACGACGCGGCTGTAGTAGAACAGCGACAGCGCGCTGTTGATCGCGCCGACGGCCGCGAGCCACCAGAACCCGGCCTCGATGGCCGAGTAGAACAGGGCGTACTTCGAGAGGAAGCCACCGAACGGCGGCAGGCCCGCGAGGCTGAACATGAACACCGTCATCGCCACCGCGGCAATCGGTGCAACCGACGCCAGCCCGTTGTAGTCCTCGAAGGTCCGACCGATGCCCCAGTGTTCGACCAGGGCGATAAACAGGAACGCGCCCGTGTTCATGAAGCCGTAGACCAGGAGATGCGCCATCGACGCTCCCAGGACGCTGCCGTTCGGTCCACCTGCGCTGAGCGCGGCGAGACCGATCAGCGCGTAGCCCGCGTGACCGATCGAGGAGTACGCGAGCATCCGCTTGACCTTCTCCTGGGTCGCCGCTGCGAAGTTGCCGAGCGTCATCGTGACGACCGCGAGCACCTGGAAGGCGAGCACCCAGTCGACGCCCGCCGGGATCGCCCCGAGCGGGAAGGCCTCGACGAAGACGCGGAACGCTACCGCGAAGCCGGCGGCCTTCGACGCCGACGAGAGGAACGCCGAGATCGGCGCGGGCGCGCCCTCGTAAGCCTCCGGCGCCCAGAAGTGGAACGGCACGGAGGCGGTCTTGAAGGCGAACCCGCCGACGATCATCAGCGCACCGAGGCCGACGACGCCGGTCATCTCGGTGGTACCGACCGCAGAGGCGACCTCACCCAGGATCAGCGATCCGGAGGCGGCGTAGACCAGGCTGATCCCGAAGGCCAAGACTGCAGATGAGACCGCGCCGATGAGGAAGTACTTCAGCCCCGCCTCGACGCTGCCGCGGTCCTTCTTGAGGAACGCGACGAGCGCATACGAGGGCAGCGAGGCCAGTTCCAGGCTGACGAAGACAGTCGCCAGCGAGTTCGCCATCGACATCAGCGTCATCCCGGTCGCCGCAAACAGGACCAGCGAGTAGAACTCCCCGCGGTGAGACTGCTCCCGCAGGTAGTCGTAGGCGGCGACGGTCACCATCGCGGTGACGATGGTGAAGATAAGCGTGAAAAAGAGGCTCATCCCGTCGACGACCACGGCGTCGCCGTACAGCGAGATCGCGCCGCCGGTCGACACCTGGCCGGTGCCGGCGACGAGGAACCACGCCGTGATACCGAACGACAGCAGCGCACCGGCTGTCGAGACGCCAGCCAGGAGGGTGTTGCTCGTCTCCCCGGGCTGGATCGTGTCGATCCCGAGCAGGACCAGTCCGGTCAGCCCGAGTACGATCGCGGGCGCAAGCGCCGTCCAGGCCGGGACGAGGTCCGACTGAAGCGCGAGCACGTCCATCATCAGATCCCACCTCCCGTGAGGATCGGATTAACGGCATCCTGGATCATCCCGAAGAAGAGGTCAGGCGCGACCCCCAGGACGATCGTGAGCAGGAGCAGTACCGCGAGCGGCGCGACGTCGTGGAACGGCGCCTTCGTAATCTCGTAGTCGTCCTCGAAGCTGAAGGGACCGAACAGGGTCCGCTGCATCGCAAAGAGCAGGTACCCCGCGACGATCACGATGCCGAACATCGCCACGGCGGTAAAGAGCGGCATCGCCGAGTGGACCGTCGAGGCGAACGAGCCCTTGAAGATGAAGAACTCGCCCGCGAAGCCGGCCATCAGCGGCAGGCCCATATAGCCGAACGCGCCGGCGACGAAGATGCCGGCGGTGACCGGCATCCGATCGGCGATCCCGGACATATCGCCCACCAGCCGCGTGTGGGTCGTGTTGTAGATGACGCCGACCGCCATGAACATCAGCCCCGAGATGAGGCCGTGGGCGATCATCTGGAACGTCGCGCCGCCGACCCCGTAGGTCGTGTACGCGACGAGGCCGAGGATGACGTAGCCCATCGACGACACGGAGGAGTACGCGACGATGCGCTTGAGATCCTCCTGTGCGAGCGCGAGCAAGGCGCCGTAGATAACGCTGATCACCGCGATGCCCGCGATCGGGACCACGAGCGCCGTGGCCACGTCGGGCATCATCGTGAAGTTGAACCGCAGCAGGGCGTACGTCCCCATCTTCAGGAGGACGCCCGCCAGCATCACCGACACCGGCGTCGGTGCCTCGACGTGGGCGTCCGGCAGCCACGTGTGCAGCGGCGCGACGGGCACCTTCACCGCGAAGCCGAGGAAGATCGCCACGAAGGCGACCGTCTTCAGCGTCGCGGCGTCAAGTCCCGCGAAGCCGCCGAGTTCGCCCGCCCGCAACGCCTGGGCGATCTCCGGCAGCCGCATCGACGACACCGAGTCGCCGAGGCCGAAGACGAGTGCGATGAACCCGATGAACATCACGAGCGACGCGATGTTCGTGTACACGAAGAACTTGATCGCGGCGTAGCGGCGGTTCGGGCCGCCCCAGACGCCGATGAGGAAGTACATCGGGACGAGGACGGCCTCCCAGAAGATGAACCACGCGAAGAAATCCAGCGCCGCGAAGACGCCGAGCAGGTTCGCCTCCATGAACAGCATCAGCCCGTAGAACTGCGACTGCCGGTCGTCGATCGGCGTCCACGCGCTGACGATCGCAAGCGTCGACAGAATCGTCGTCAGCACGATCAGCGGAAGGCTGATCCCGTCGACGCCGACGAACCAGTGTAAGTCGAGGCTGCCCAGCGTCAGCCAGACGAAATCCGTCTCGAACGCGATCGATCCGCCGAGTAAGGCGTTGCCGCTCGCGTCGTACTGTGCCCACATCCAGAGGCTCCCGAGGATCGGGAGCGCGCTGAGTGCCGCCGCGAGTCGGCCGGCGTATTCGTCGGGGGCGACGAACACGACCAGCGCGGCGAGGAACGTGACTGCGATGAGCGCTTCGATGATCATACGAACCAACCTCCGAGGATACCGAAGGCGAGAAGCAGGGCCGTCAGCCCGAGCGTCAGGAGCACCGCGTAGTTGCTCACGACGCCGGTCTGGATCCGGCGGACCCGCCCGCCGGCGAACAGGCTGACGCCCGAGACGCCGTTGACGACGCCGTCGACGACGCCGCCGTCGAACGTGTTGGCGGCGCGGGCGATCGGCCGCGTGACGCCGTTCGCGAGCCAGACCTGGTACTCGTCCTGGTAGTAGTTGTTGAACAGGAGTGTCTTGATGCGACCGAGCCGGTCGGTGTGGCGGATCGGCTCGGGGACGTTATACAGCAGGTACGCGACGCCGGAGCCCGCCAGCGCGAGCCCGAGCGAGACTGCGCCTGGAAGCAGCGGGCTCAGTTCGACGCCCGCAGCACCGTAGCCGGCGAAGTCGTGCAGCAGCGTGCTGTAGTGCTCTGTCGTCAGCCCGGCGAAGCCGTGTTCGAGCCACGAGTGCAGGAACTCGATGTGCAGCCCCGTTACCTCCGCAACGGGGACCATATTCACGAGTCCGGCCGTCGCGGCCAGGACGCCGAGGACGACGAGCGGGCCCTTGACGTTCCAGTGCACGCCGTGAGGATCTTCGGCCGTCCGCGTCCGCGGCTTGCCGTGGAACGTCAGGAACACCATCCGGAAGGTGTAGAAGCCGGTGAAGAAGACGGCGAGGAGGCCCATCGCGTAGGCGCCGAGCAGGATCGGGTTGCCGTCGAGGCCGTGCAGCAGCGTCTCGTAGAGCACCTCGTCCTTCGACCAGAAGCCGGCGAAGGGGAAGATGCCCGCGAGCGCGAGCGACCCCGAGAGGAACGTGTAGTAGGTCACGGGCATCTTGTCCTTCAGGCCGCCCATGTCCCACATATTCTCGTTGTGGTGCATCGCGATGATGACCGATCCGGCACCCAGGAACAGGAGCGCCTTGAAGAACGCGTGGGTCATCAGGTGGAACGTCGCGGCGACGTAGCCGCCGCCGCCCAGCGCGAGCATCATATAGCCGTACTGGGAGATCGTCGAGTACGCGAGCACCTGCTTGAGCTCCCGTTTGACGACGCCCATCGTCGCCGCGAAGAGCGCGGTGAAGCCACCGATGAACGCGATGATCGCAAGCGCGTTCGGCGACAGCGCGTAGAAGCCGTACATCCGCGCGACCAGGTAGACGCCGGCCGCGACCATCGTCGCCGCGTGGATGAGCGCCGAGACCGGCGTCGGGCCTTCCATCGCGTCGGGCAGCCACGTGTGCAGCGGGAACTGCGCGGACTTGCCGATCACGCCGCCCAGGATCAGGAGGCCGACGATCGTGAACCACGTCTCCGGCGCGAAGCCGAACGTCGAGACCGACGCCGCCTCGCCGCGGAGCGCGGCCTCGGCGAGCGCGGGGAACGACTCCGACCCCGAGAACGCCGCCGTGCCGAACGTCGCGAAGACGGCGACGACGCCGACGAGGAAGAAGTAGTCTCCGAAGCGGGTGACGAGGAACGCTTTCTTCGCCGCGCTCGGCGGGCCCGGCTCCCGGAAGTGGAAGCCGATCAGCAGGTACGAACAGAGCCCGACGAGCTCGAAGAACATGAAGGCCATAAGCAGGTTGTCCGCGACGACGAAGCCGAGCATCGACGCCGTGAACAGCCCGAGACCGGCGTAGTAGCGCGGCAGGCCGGTCTCGCCCTCGTCGTTCATATAGCCGAGACTGAACACGTGGACGAGGAAGGCGATGAGCGTCACGATGAGTAACATCATCGCCGACAGCGGATCGATCAGGACGCCGAACGTCAGATCGACCGCCTCTAAGCCCTCGGCCCACGTGTAGATGGTCGCCTGGTACGTCTGTCCCCCAGCGACAGTCAGGACCGTCGCGGCCGACAGCAAAAGCGAGCCTGCCGTCGCGGCGATCCCGGCGTACGCGCCGCCCTTCGGGAGGCGGTCGCCCGCCGCGAGCGCGACGAGGAACGAGACGAACGGCAACAGTACGATCGCGGGTGCGAAATCGAGTATTCCTGCCATCTTACCACCTCATCGTCGTCGCTTCGGTGACGTCGACGCCGTCGAAGTTGCGATACAGCACCAGGATGATCCCGATCCCGATCGCGACTTCGGCGGCGGCAAGCGCCATCGTGAACAGCGCGAACGTCTGCCCCGTGACGTTCCCCCAGACGAAGGAAAAGGCCACGAGGTTGATGTTCGCGGCGTTCAACATCAGTTCGACCGACATCAGGAACAAAAGCGCGTTTCGGCGGGTCAGGATGCCGAACAGCCCGATACAGAAGATCGCCGCCGACAGGAGCAGATAGTACTGCGGCGGGACCATCACTCCTCACCCCCGAAGAGCGTGCGCTTGAGTTCTCGACCGCCGTCGGCCAGGAGTTCTCGACCGCCGTCCTCACCCTCACGGGTCGCGAGGTGGACGGCCCCGTCGAGGGCGACGTCCAGCGTCACCGCGATGAGGATGAACGCGACGAGGAAGCTCTCGCCCGCGACGTCGCCCAACTCGAGGTTGAACATCGCGTAGCCGATACTGGCCGTGATGTTCGCGCCCTCGGCGAACCCCTGCGGTGCGGGGAACGACGCCGAGAGGAACGTCGCGGCCATCACCACGAACAGCGCGGTGGCCGCGAGACCGGGCACGAGATGCGATCCGAGGTTCAGCTCCGGTTTCGTTGTCATGTGCTACTCACCTCCGGTTGTGTCCGCGTCAGCATCACGGCGAACGTGATGAGAATCAGAACCCCGCCGACGTAGACGAGGATCTGCATGGCGGCGAGAAACTCCGCCTGCAACATCACGTAATGCACCGCGACGCTCAAGAGCGCGCCCCCGAGCAGGAGTGCGGAGTGCCAGACGTCCCGCACGAGGACGACGCCCAGGCTGCAGCCCACGGTCACGAGGGCAAACAGCGCGAACGCGATGGTTTCATAAACCATTGTATGTGTCTCCTTGAGGTATCCCTTTGAAGATTTCGAGAAGTCCCCGAGCAGACGACCGGCCGAACGGGCGTCCGGCGGCGGTCCCCCTCACGGACATCTCACCTCACTGGTAATCTACTTCGCCCTCTCCCTCGCCGATCCACGCGTCGCGGTCCGGTTCCCGGGAGTTGAGCGGGTCGATGTCCTTGTACCACGGGACGTTCTTCAACTGTTCTTTGTTGTACACGAAGTCGTCCTTCGTGTCGGCGACGAACTCGAAGTTCTGCGTCAGCAGGATGGCGTCGACGGGGCAGACCTCCTCACACAGCCGGCAGTAGATGCACTGCCCGATGTGGAGGTTGTACTGCTCGCCGTTGCGCTGGTCGTCCTGGACGATCTGGATCGTGTCGTTCGGACAGACGTTCTCGCACTGACGACACCAGATGCAGCGCTCCTGACTGAACTTGTGCACCCCGCGGAACCGGGGGCTGACTTCGGGTGCGACGTCCGGATACTCCACCGTGAACGTCTCCCCGTCCAGTGCGTGTTTCATCGTCGTCGCCATCGATTTGAGTACGCCGATCATGCTATCACTCCCACGATTACGGCCGTGAGCACCAGGTTCGCGAAGGAGAGCACGAGCATCCCCTTCCAGCCGACGTCGAGGAACTGGTCGACGCGGAGCCGCGGCACCGCAGAGCGCGCCCACTGGGTGAACAGGTAGAACGCCCAGATCTTGATCGTGAACCAGACGAAGCCCGGCAGGACCGGCCCGGCCGGGCCGCCGAGGAACAGCGTCGCCGCGAGCGCGCCGCCGAGGAAGATGTGGATGAACTCCCCGAGGTAGATTAAAACGAAGTACACCGAGGAGTACTCGGTCTGGTATCCGGCGACGATCTCGGTCGGTGCCTCGGGCACGTCGAAGGGGTTGCGACCGACCTCCGCGAGGTTCGCAACCACGAACAGCGCAAAGGCGAAGGGGTTGACGAACGCGAACCACTGCGGGATCGCAACGCCGGCGACCGTCAAGAGCGGCTCGGTCTGCTGGGCGACGATCTCGCTCATCTGCAGGGAGCCGGTGAAGATGATCACCGACGCGCCCGTGACGACGAGCGGGATCTCGTAGGCGATGTTCGAGGCGATCGCCCGGAGGCCGCCGAGCAGCGAGTACTTGTTGTTCGAGGCGTAGCCCATCATCACCAGACCGAGCGAGGCGATCGACGACGCGGCGAACGCGAAGACGAGCCCCGTCTCGGGATCGGCCAGATGGATGCCGCTACCCATCGGGATGACCGCGAAGCCGAGCAGCGCCGAAAACGGCACCAGAAGCGGGCCGAGGTCGTACGCCGGCCGGTCGACGCCCTCGGGGATCACGAGTTCCTTCGAGAGCAGGCGGACGGCGTCGGCGACGATCACGAGCAGGCCGAACGGCCCGACCCGGTTGACCGCGATCCGGTCGGTAAACGACGCGGTGATCTTCCGTTTGGCCCACGGGCCGGCGACGGCCGTCTGGACCAAGAGGAGGTTGGCGATGATGAACGCGCCGATCAGCCCGCCGACGATCTGGCCGACCGTCCCGGAGAGTCCGAGCAGGCCGGCGATCCGCTCCGGCAGGAGCACCTGTGACTGCAGCGGCCCCATCAGCGATCCACCTCGCCGAGGACGATGTCGAGGCTGCCGAGCGACGCGACCATATCAGGGATATACTCCCCGGCGGACATCTCCGGCAGCGTCTGCAGGTTCGAGAAACACGGGCTGCGGATCTTGAACCGCCCCGGTTTCTCGGTGCCGTCCGCGCGGATGTAGATGCCGAGTTCGCCCTTCGCGGCCTCGACGGCCCGGTAGATCTCTTTGTCGTCGTCCGGGCGCAGCGTCCGCGGGACGTTCGACTGGATCGTCCGCTCGTCTTCGGGCCAGTCTTCGAGCAGGTCGACACACTGCTCGATGATCTTCGCGGACTCCTCGACCTCCCGGAGGCGGACGAGCAGGCGGCTGAAGTTGTCGCAGCCGTCTTCGGTGACGACGTCCCACTCCAGTTCGTCGTAGTAGCCGTAGGGGTCGTCGCGGCGCAGGTCGTAGTCGATGCCAGAACCGCGGGCGACCGGCCCTGTCGCGCCGTAGGACTTCGCGACTTCCGGCGGGAGCACGCCCGTGTCGATCGTCCGGGCCTGCAGGATCTCGTTTCCGGTGATGAGGTCGTGGTACTCCTCTAAGGCCTCCGGGAGGTCCTCCAGGAAGTCCCGGATCATCTCGAAGAAGTCCTCGCGGGGTTCGGGTAGATCCCACACGACGCCGCCCAGCCGGAAGTAGTTGAACATCATCCGCTGGCCGGTGAGCTCTTCGAGGACGTTCTGGACCTTCTCGCGGTCCCGCATCGCGTACATAAAGATCGCGGTGAAGTCGCCGTAGACGTCGAGGGCGAACGTGCCGACCGCGAGCATGTGCGAGGCGATCCGACAGAACTCCGCGCCCAGCGTCCGGATGATCTGGGCGTACTCGGGGACGTCGATGTCGTTGAGATCCTCCGCCGCGCGGGCGTAGGCCCACTCGTTGAGGAGCCCCGACGAGGCGTAGTCCCACCGGTCGGGGTACGGCATAATCTGGTGCCGGTAGGTCTTGGTCTGGCACATCTGCTCCTCACAGCGGTGGAGGTAGCCGATGTCGGGGTCGACGTCCGCGACCTGCTCGCCGTCGAGCACCGTCTTGACGTGGAGGACGCCGTGCGTGGCGGGGTGGTGCGGCCCGATGTTGATATACATCGTGTCGCCCTCCTCCTCGCGGTGATCGTCGGCGAGGGGGTTCTCCCACTCTTTGAGCGTGACGATCTGCGGACGATCCTGATCGTAGTTCTGCGAGAGCGGGTGGCCCTGCCAGGTGTCCGGTAGGAGAATCCGGCGCAGGTCCGGGTGCTCGTCGTAGTCGATGCCGATGAGATCGTACGCTTCCCGCTCGTGCCAGTCGGCCGTCCGGAAGACCGGTTCGGCGGACTCGCTGACCGGTTCGTCCTTCGTCGTCGGGACGACGACGCTGACCTCTCGCTGTCGGTCGTCGAAGCTCGTGAGATGGTAGATCGACTCGTAGCGGTCCTCACGCTCCTCGGCGGTGACAGACGAGAGGTGGTCGAAGCCGGCCTCGTCGCGCAGGCGACGGAGCGTCTCCTGGACCGTATCGGGGCGGATCACGAAGCCCGGCGCGTTGACGTGTTCCTCGCGGTCGACGACGAGATCGCCCAGCAGTTCTTCGATCTCGTCGCCCGTCGTCGGAAGGACCTCGACGGCGCCCTCGTCGGGTGTCGGTTCCTCCAAACTCACGCGAGACACCTCCGGTGTCGAGCGTTAGCAGATAAGTCGCAGCCCGCGCAGCCGTCTGGCGAGCAGGAACGTCTTAGCGTGCTCATGGCGAATCAGCCCAGTTGTACCGCATCACCAGATCCTCCTCGTCGATCTGGTCGGCCAGTTGCTCGACGATCTCGTCCTGTTCGAGGTCGTCGAACTGTTCGAGTTCGTACGGCTTGACCGTCACCGGGCTGGACTCGCCCTCGGCGATGCGCTGCTGCAGTTTCGCGACGCCGTAGATGAGCGCCTCGGGGCGCGGGGGACAGCCCGGGACGTGGATGTCCACGGGGATGACCTCCTCGGCGCCCTTGATGACGTTGTACCCCTCCTGGAAGGGGCCGCCCGAGATCGTACACGAACCCATCCCGACGACGAACTTCGGCTCGGGCATCTGGTCGTAGACCCGCTTCATCCGCGGGGCGAACTTCGAGACGATCGTGCCCGGGACGATGATGACGTCCGCCTGTCGCGGCGACGCGCGGGGGACCCCGGCCGCGAAGCGGTCGAGATCGTGTTTCACCGAGTAGGTGTGCATCATCTCGATGCTGCAGCAGGCGATCCCGAACTGCAGCATAAACATCGACGAGCCGCGGACCCAGTTCATGAACTGGTCGAACTTCGTGAGGATGAACGGCGAGGAGCCGAACGCCTCCCGAAGCTTCGAGTTGAACCGGTTGTCCGCGCCGCCGCCCGTCATCCGGGCGTCGCGCGTCTCGGTCTGTACCTGTGTGTCGTCCGTAACGAATGGTCTGTCCTGTTGGCTGCTCATGCGTTTCTCTCCGTCTTTCGGCGGTTCGCCAGCGGGCTTTTGACCCACTTGACTGCGCCGTTGCGCCACGCCCAGACCAGTCCGACGACGAGCACGCCGACGAATACGAGCATCGGCAGCAACACCGTCGAGAGGGCGACACCCTGGTCTAATGCGGGCCGGTAGATGACGGCCCACGGGAAGATGAGAACGGTTTCGACGTCGAACACGACGAACAGCAGCGCGACCATGTAGTACTGGATGTTGAACTGGACGCGCGCCGTGCCGGTCGGTACCTCACCGCTCTCGTAGGTGGCGCGTTTACCTTGTTCGGGTACCGACGGGCGGAGTATCGCCGAGACGGCCATCATCCCCAGCGGGATTCCGACGGCGACGAGCCCGAGGGCCCCGATTGCGATCCATTCACTCATTCCGTAGTCTCCCTGACGTTCGAGTGGTTAGAAGCGCCCCCCCATAAGCGTTGATTTATACACCGGGGTCCGCTCGCGATGCAGGCGGCGGTGTCGGGCCGTCGCTACCCGGTTCAGTGACATTTGCCGCCTCGAATGGCGAAATTCTACACGGTTGTGAATCCGTCGGCGGCTACTCCTCGTTCCGCCGCTCGCGGTAGGCGTCGACGCCGAGGTCGTGGAGGTCCCGGGAGTCGCGGGCGACCCCGCCGACGAGTGAGTCGTGGTACTCGACCAGCCGCTCCCGTATTTCCTCGTGCTCGCGCGCGAGGATCTGCGCGGCCGACAGCGCGGCGTTGAACGATTTGCCGGCGTCGACGGCCACGATCGGCGCGCCGGTCGGCATCCCGATGACCGAGTCGACCGATTTCTCCTGGACGGGCACGCCGATCACCGGCACGGGGTAGGCGATCGACGCGGTCATATTCGGCAGGTCGGCGGATTTCCCGCCGGCGCCCGCGATCACGACGTCGAGGCCGCGCGCGGCCGCCGTCTCGCCGTAGGCGTACATCAGCTCCGGGGTCCGGTGCGCGGAGACGACGTACGTCTCGTACGTGAAGCGCGCGTCGGGCGACGCGGAGAAGTCGGTCTGCTCCGCGAAGCCGAGGCGATCGAGGGCCTCGTGGGCGCCGGCCATCACGTCGAGGTCGGAGTCCGACCCCATAATGATCCCCACGTCGGGCGTCGTCGCCGGGTCGGCGTCGGCGTCGGCCTCCGCGTGCAGCCGGTCGATCAGATCCTGTACCGTCACGTCTGCGTCGCCGTCGGGCGTGTACTCTGTCATTGCTGGGTCCTGTGTGGATTCACTCTCGGACGGTGTTGTTATGTTCGGTTCGCAGCGGGAGTTCCCTCAGGGTTCACTCGCGCGGGAGCATCACCCATCCACAAATAAACAAGGCGGAAGCCCGCGAGTTCAGTCCTGGATTACTGACTCGAACGTGAGCGCCCGCCTGACTCGAACGTGAGCGCCCGCCTGATATCTCTCGCGTTCGCGAGAAGGTCGTCGATCCCGTCGCGCTCGGCTGCCCCCGCCTCCGCCGTCCCGTCACCGGTGACTGTCACGTGTCCCATCTTCCGCAGCGGTCGGACCTCGTCTTTGCCGTACCAGTGCAGGGAGGCATCGCCATCTTCGAAAACGGCGTCGACGTTCCCGAGGCGGGCCGGGCGCGGTTCCTCGACAGTACCGAGGACGTTCGACATCACCGTCGGACACCGCAGGCGAGTCGACCCGAGCGGCCACCCGAGCACGGCGCGGACGTGCTGTTCGAACTGTGACGTGCGCGCGCCCTCGATCGTCCAGTGTCCTGAGTTGTGTGGTCGGGGGGCAATCTCGTTGACGAGGATCTCCCCGTCGGTCGTCTCGAACAGTTCGATCCCGAACACGCCGCGGCCCGAGAGCGTCGACAGCACGTCGCGGGCAACCGTCTCGGCGCGTTCGAGCACGTCGTCACTCGTCCGCGCTGGGAGGATCGTCTCCCGGAGGATCTCCTCCTCGTGGACGTTCTCGCCCGCGGGGAAGGTCCGCACCTCGCCGTCACCCTGGATAGCGATCACGGACAGCTCCCGCGCGAAGTCGACGAACGTCTCGGCCATCGCCGGGCCGCCGACCGCGTCCATCGCCGCCTCTGCGTTGTCGGGGTCCGAAACCGGCACGTTCCCGCGGCCGTCGTAGCCGCCGGTCCGGGCCTTCAGCATCACCGCATCGAACTCTTCGAGCGCCGCGCGGAGATCGTCGGCGTCGTCGACCTGCCGGAACGGCGGAACGGGGACGCCCGCCTCCCGCAGCGTGCGCTTCTGGATCAGTTTGTCCTCGATCGTCTCCAGCGTCGACGGCGCGGGGTTGACCGAGAGGCCGTACTCCGTGGCGACCCGGTCCAGCAGGTCCGCGTCCGCGAGTTCGATCTCGAAGGTCAGGGCGTCGACGCGCTCGGCGAGTTCGCGGAACGCCTCGGGGTCGTCGAACTCGCCGACGATCTGCTCGCGGGCGACCGGCGAGGCGGGGCAGTCCGGAGTCGGATCGAGGACGACGACCTCGACGCCGAGCGGCGCGGCCGCCTCGGCGAGCATCCGACCGAGCTGTCCGCCGCCGACGACGCCGAGCGTTGGTCCGGGTACGGTGACGGGCACGAGCGACGGTACCGCAGGATATCGAATAAACCTTGCCGAACGATGCGGAACTCACAGCGGAGTCGACGCGAGGAGTCTGATTGTCGTCTTGGCGTGTGAGACCCACCAGCTACTCCGGGGCATCACTCCGGGGCGTCGGCGTCCGCTCCGCCGACCCGCTCCGGAGCGACCCGCTGCAGCCGCTCGTCGTCGATGAAGACCACGACGTCGTCGTTCCAGAGCCGGAACTTGTGCTCGAAGGCGGTGTAGCCTGTCAGTTCCGCGGCGACCTCGCTCCGGTCGTAGCCCTTCGCGATCACGACCGGCGGCGGATCCGAAAGCGCCTCCGTCTTCGTCGCGTCGGGCGGCGAACTGGTGACCTCGGCGCCGTACCGTTCCAGATACCACGGCAGCGGGAGGCGATCGTGCCACGCGGGGCCGCCCGGCGGCGCGGTCCGCAGCGACGACTCGTTGCGGACGTAGAACACCTCGCCGTCGCTCCCGGGCGGCCGTGAGCCGACGAACAGCACGTCCGGGCCGTCGTCGTTGTCGGCAGCGACCTCGCCGACGATCTGCACCGTCGGCTTCAGGGAATTTTCGGGTTGGGCCCACTGCAGTACCTGCTTGTCCGCCTCGTCCGCCGAATTGAAGTACGCGGCGTTGGCCGCGGCCGCCCCGCTCAGAGCCGCGAGCACCACGAGCGCCGCGAGGCCGACGCTCACTGCATCGCGCGCGGCCAGCGACTCGCGGCCGGAGTCGATCACGAACGCGAGGCCGACGGCGGCCGGAATCGCCAGCGGAACCACGACGTGGACTGCGGCCCAGGGCGCCTGGATGTCGGTCGCGATCGGATACCCGAAGAGCGACGCGACCGCCCAGTAGGTCGCGAAGGTGACGAACTCCCGCGGCCCCGTCCCGCGGACGCCGTATCGGTCGATGACGACGCCGAGGAGGCCGAACGCGATGAGTGCGGGCGCGCCGTAGACGAGCGTTTCAGCCAGGTCCTGCAGGAACGGCAGGTACGGGTGGTCCTGATGGCCCCCGTCGCCCCAGGTGTCGAAGAACTTCTCTGCTGCGCCGACTGTGCCGGCGTCGACGACCTGGGGAATCTGTCCGGGCGCAGTGAAGGCCTGCCACAGGTCCGGACGCGGGGCATAAAAGAAGAGCACGACACCGAGAAACAGCGCGAGTGCTCCCACCGCCGTGCCGAGGACGCGCCCGAGTGAGGAGCGGGAAGTATCGCCGTGGGCGAGCAAGCGGTCGACGACGGCCGTCCACCAGCCACCGACGACAGCGCCCGCGGATTCCCCGCGGGCCCGCGCAGCGAGCAACCGATGGTCGGCGAGCAGCGCGCCCGCGCCGAGGAAACAGAGGACGTAGAGGATCGCGTTCTCCTTCGTCGTAAAGGAGAGACCGAGCGAGGCGGCCGCCGGGAACGCATACCGGAGCCGTCCGGTGTCGAACCCGCGGACGACGAAGCCGAGCGCGAACACCGCGAAGGCCGCCACGAGAACGTCGTTGCGCATAAACCGGGAGTAGTAGACGGCGAGCGGATTCAGCGCGAGAAGCGCCGCGAGCGCGACGACTTCGGTCCGGCGGAGGCGCTCGCGGAAGAGCCACGCCGCGAGCGGGAGCAGGCCGCCGACGACCGCCACGGGAAGCCGCGCAGCGAAGTCTGAGACCGGCATCAGGGCGAACAGCCAGTCGTTGACGATGGGGAGGAACGGCCCGTGGACGATCGGTCGGTAGGAGTGAACCCCGGTTTCGTGGTACCGGAGGATCCAGTAGCCGACGCGGCCCTCGTCCCAGTGGAAGATCCGGCCGCCGAGTGCGAAAAGCCGGAGCGCGAGCGCGACGACTGTGGCGACGCCGACACCGAGAAGCACATACCGGTCTGCAGAGAGCGATCGCCACCACGGGGCGTCGCGTCCGGGCGGGTCGGTATCGGTGTATTCGTCGTTACCGACGTCTTTGTCGGGAGCAGCCGGGTTCTCCGGCGCCGGGACTGGCTCGTCGGTCGGATCGTCGCCGTCGTGACTGTCGGTGGAGGGCATCTCGGAGGTGTCGGACGGGCCCTCGTCAGGGCTCATTACAACCCTCTGATCAACCACGCCATTACAACTCTTGTGTTTGCGAATCCGACTATTTGAGTTTCCCCGCTCGAATCGCGGTTTTCAGGCGAGAGATCCGAGCAGGGGCGAGCACGTGCCGGTTTCCCTTTGATACTGAGTACTCTCACTGGCTATCGCCGAGCGTCGTCAACGGGCGGCGCTCGGCGGGAAGCGACGAAAGCAATCATTATGAGACCGCCGGGCGAGCGCCGGAGTATGGTAACTCTCGGACTGGTGGTGGCCGAGTTCAACGCGTCGGTCACCGAGCGAATGGCGACAGCCGCCAGGGAAGCGGCCGAAGAACGGGACGCGGCGGTCGGTGCTGAACTGTCGGTCCCCGGCGTGTACGACTCGCCGCTGGCGGCCGATCGACTCGCGCGACGGGACGACATCGACGCGGTGGCCGTCGTGGGCGCCGTCATCACCGGGGACACCGACCACGACCGGGTCATCGCGGACGCGACCGCGCAGTCGCTGACGGAGATCAGCCTCGATCGCGACGTGCCGGTCACCTTCGGCGTCTCCGGCCCCGGCCAGAGCGGGGCCGAGGCGCGGGAGCGGATCGAGAAAGGTGCGGAAGCGGTAAACGCCGCGGTCGATATGGTGGAGACGTTGGCATGAGTTTCGACTTCGCAGCCCGCGTCGAACGGGTGGAACCGAGCGCGACGCTGGCAATCAGCAACAAGGCGAGCGAACTGGAAGCGGAGGGCGTCGACGTCGTCGACCTCTCGGTCGGGGAGCCGGACTTCCCGACGCCGGAGAACATCGTCGCGGCCGGCCAGGAAGCGATGGACGCCGGACACACGGGCTACACGTCCTCGAACGGCATCCCGGAACTCCGGGAATCGATCGCGGCGAAGCTCCGAGATGACGGCCTCGACGCAACGAGCGAGGAGGTCATCGTCACGCCCGGCGGCAAACAGGCGCTGTTCGAGACGTTCCAGACCCTGATCGACGGCGTTGACGAGCAGGGCTCGTCAGCCCGCGGGACGTCGTCCCGCGCTGGCGACGAAGTCGTCCTGCTCGATCCCGCGTGGGTCTCCTACGAGGCGATGGCGAAGCTCTCGGGGGGATCGCTGAACCGCGTCGATCTGGCGCCGTACGACTTCCAGCTGGAACCGGCGCTCGACGACCTCGCGGCGGCGGTTTCCGACGACACGAAGCTTCTGGTCGTCAACTCGCCGTCGAATCCGACGGGCGCGGTCTACTCGGACGCGGCGCTGGAGGGTGTCCGCGACCTCGCGGTCGAACACGACATCACCGTTATCTCCGACGAGATCTATCAGCAGATCACCTACGGCGTCGAGCCGACGAGTCTCGGCAGCCTGGAGGGGATGAGCGACCGCACGATCACGATCAACGGCTTCTCGAAGGCGTACTCGATGACCGGCTGGCGGCTCGGCTACCTCCACGCTCCCGAGTCGCTGATCTCTCAGGCGGCGAAACTGCACTCGCATTCGGTGTCCTGCGCCGTGAACTTCGTCCAGCACGCCGGCCTCGAAGCCTTGGAGAACACCGACGAGGCGGTCGTGGAGATGCGCGACGCGTTCCGCGAGCGCCGCGATATGCTCGCGGAGCTCTTCGCGGAGCACGGCGTCGACGTCCCGGTCGGCGACGGCGCGTTCTACATGATGCTGCCCGTCGCGGACGACAGCGAGGCGCGGAGCGCCTCGGAAAGTGCGAGCGGCGACGAGCCGCGAGCAGACGACCAGGAGTGGTGCGCCGGCGCCATCGAGGACGCCCACGTCGCCACCGTCCCTGGCTCGGCGTTCGGCTCGCCCGGCTACGCGCGGATCTCCTACGCCGCGAGCGAGGAACGACTCCGGGAAGCGGTCGATCGGCTGGCGGAACACGACTACATCTGAGAAGCGCGATCAGGTCGAACCCTCTGTTCGCACTTTTTGCGGCGCAAAACGAGTGAGAGAAGCGATCTCTATTGTCTGAGAGTGCCCAATCGAATGGAGATTCCAAGGTGGCATACTAGTTCCGGGATTCAGACGACGCCGACCGCGCGGATCGGGGCACCGTCGCCGCCGAGGGCCAGCGGATACGCCCGCAACTCGAAGCGGTCTGTGACTGCGTCGAGTCCAGTCAGATTCTCGATTATCAGACAGTCCGCATCGAGCAGCGTCTGATGGGCCGGGAGCCCGTCCGGTTCGTCGGCGGACGCTGCCTCGGTCGGCGTCGGATCCGGATTCAGCGTATCGGACGCGACAGCGAGCCCGCGCTCGACACAGACCGCTGCGGCCGCAGGTGACAGATACGGGTGATCGAGGTATCGATCGGTTCCCCAGTGATCGTCCCACCCGGTCCACAGGACCAGACAGTCGGCCTCCTCGTCGGGGACTCGCTCCGGTGGGACGGGCTCACGCGGGCCGAGATCGCGGCAGTCAACCCGGACTGCGTCGAAGACGAACTGATCGATATCGTACGCTTCGAGGATCTTTCCGTCCGGAAGCACGTGCGCGGGCGCGTCGATGTGAGTGCCGGTGTGGCTGCCGAGTTCGACCGCCGACACGCGGTACCCGTCGGCCTCGTGGGAGGCGTAGTCGCGGACCGTCACGTCAGGGTCGCCTGGGTAGGTTTGCATTCCCGTCTCGATCGGATGGGTCAGATCGGTAGCCATCGTAGCGGGGTTCGTGCCGCGGGTACGTAAGCCATGTCACTCACTTCCACAATATTTATATACCTGGTTAAACTTTGCATCTTTTGATATGGTAATGTATTACCACCATCGGCGGCGGACGGACGGCCAGCGCGCAGCGCGAGGTGACGGAGCGTGGTAACACAGCTCACGGGCGGTGCCCTGCTGGCGGCGTGGGGGATCGCGATGATCGCCTTGAGTTACTACATCTACCAGCGGCAGTCAGTCACCGACACCGAGGAGTTCATCACCGCTGGGGGGCGCGCACAGCTCGGATTGACGACAGCCTCTTTTGCGGTCACCTGGATGTGGGCCGGGGACATCCTCGGGGTTCCCCAGTACGTCGGGATCACCGGCGTCGCGGGGATCTGGATGTACGCCGCGCCCGCGGTCCTGTCGTCGTTCGTTGTCATTCCCTTCGCCCTGCGGATGCGGAAACTGTTCCCGCAGGGGCTGACGTACAGCGAGTACTTCATCGAGCGATTCGGGAAGTGGGCGCACCTCGCGGTGATCCTGGTCATCCTCTACACGATGGTGCTCGGCGGGGTGATCCAGCTGTTCGTCGGGGGAAGCGTCATCGGCGGTCTGACCGGCATCGATCCCAACATCGTGATGGCGATCCTGATGGGCGTCATCGGGATCTACATCCTGCTCGGCGGGCTGTGGGGCTCGATGACGACCGACTTCGTCCAGTTCGTCAGCGCACTCGTGTTGACGCTTGTCTTTGTGCCACTCCTCCTGGTGGAGGCTGGCGGTCCGGGACAGGTGTACGAGGGGATGGTGACGAACCTCGGCGAGCAGTCGGCGCAGTTCCTCTCGATGGCGAACTTCAACGCCATCGAGGGGCTGTTCCTCCCCTACGCGCTCGGTTTGGGCGTCTGGGGCGTGGTCTCGCTGGCGACGTGGCAGCGAGTGTTCGCGGTCCGCCGGGACAAGACCTCCCGGTTCCTCACTATCGGCGGGATCGGCGTGTTCACCACGATAGCGATGTACTCCGTCATCGGCTTCGTCGGGCTCGCGGCGTTCACCGACGTGGCCCCGGGCAACCTCTCGATCGAAGCGCTCGGGCTCCTGCCCGACTGGGCAGCGATCATCTTCCTGCTCGTTGCGCTCATGGTGCTCGGGTCGTCGGTCGACTCGTATCTGACCGCGATCGCGAGTCTCACCTCGCGTGACATCTACTACCGCCACCTCAACACGGATGCCTCCGACGACCAGCAACTCAGAGTCGCTCGCGGTGCCTCGATCGGCTTTGCGGCCGTCATCTTCGCGGCGACGGTGTTCGCGCTCGGCTCGGTCAGCTTCGTCCAGTTGCTCTTGATCGGCGGCATCGGCGCGTCGGCGCTGGTCGGTCCCTTCGCACTGTCGCTGTTCTGGACGAAGGCCTCCCAGACGGGCTTTGTCACCGGTGTGATCGTCTCCCAGCTCGTGACGGCGTTCCTGCTTGCAGCCAGTTACGACGTCGTCGTCACCAGCCCGACGCTCAAGCTCTGGGAGATCATGGCCGTCGGCCACCTCGTCTCGACGGGGCTCACCCTGCTCATCAGTGCGGCATCACCGGACGACTTCCGTTTCGAGTCTATCGCACAGGAGGGGTCGGCCGTCGTCACCGACGGCGGCGTCGACGGAGGTGACGACCAATGATGAGCAAAGGCCTCTTCACTGGGATGATCGTGCTGTTTTGGGCCGCGGAGGCGCTCTTCGGTACGCTCGTCCTCTACTGGTTCGTCACCCAGGGCTTCGACAGCGACAAGGATACCGCCAGAGACGGGCCGGTCGAACTGGAGGACAGATCGGTGACCCTGCGCTCGTTGGGGATGTGGGCCGCGTTCTTCGCGGCGATCATCCTCGGGATCGTCGTCGGCGCCTGAACGCAGGAGAGTTTGCCTCGCCGCCCCGATCGTCTCGTTTCCCCTTTCTGCTGTGGTGATCACAACCGCTCGCGGAGAGCGGGCGCTGCCTCGAACGCGCTCCGGGGTCGCAGGCCGTCGAGGGAGTCCCACTCCGAGAGCAGGCCGTGTTCGTGCAGCAGCGCGAACGCCATCTCGCCGACGCCGCCGTAGGTGCAGGAAGCGAACTCCCAGCCCTGCGTTCCGGCCGGGACCTGCCCGGATTCGCGGGGACGGCGGAACGACAACACCCCACCGATCCGGTCGCGCGTCGCCGTCGAGAGGTCCTGCGCCTCGTCGAAGCGAGTAAGCGGGAACTCCCGGCTGTCGACGATCAAGACGCCCTCGCAGTCGTGCAGGATTCCGTCCACGTCGGTGCGATCGGCCTGGACGAGCAACCGCACCACGTCCATCGTCGATCCCTCGCCGCTGATGGCGTCGATGTAGCGGGTGATCTCCCCGTCGTACTCCACGAGTCCCGCGGTCACGAGCCGTGCATTGATGCCGCGGGAGAGCAACACGCCGTCGATCGTGATGCTCGACGGAACCGCGAGCTTGACGGTGCGACCGCGTTCGACGACCGAGACGGGGACCGGGCCCACTTCGGATTCGTGAAGCGCAGTCAGCAGGTCGAAGGCCTCATCGACGCGCGCTGCCGGCACGCGGCCGGCGCCGGCGACGACTTCTCCCCCGTCCTCCGCGGGATCGTACGTCACCTCGCTGGTCAGCGTGGCGATGCGCTCGCGGATCTGTTCGAGCCGCCCGCTGACGTCTCCCCGTTTCAGTTCCCGTCGGCCCTGGGGCGTCAACCGTCGTCCCTTCCCGGAGACCTTCTCCGTCAGGTTCTGGTCGTCGAGCTCCGAGAGCAAAAGCCGAATCGTCCGGTCTTTGATCGAGTAGCCCCGCTGTTGCATCAGATCGACGAGCCGGATGCTCCCGATCGGTTCGTTCTCGTCGATGAGACGGAGCAGATCGTATCGCCGCCGTTCGCCCCCTGATGCCATCGGTTACTCCGATACAGGGGAGGCCCGATTAAAAACCCTCGACACTGCTCGCCGGAGCGGAAACGGATTACCGTATAAGATGTCTTTCAGCTATAACGATCGGCTGACTGCTGGATCCGTATACAGGCGACAGTAATCCCTGTAGCGGGGATTTCTCACCTCAAGATTTTTGAACAGGTCGGCACAAGGCACCGGTAACGGTGGAAAACGAGTTCCAGATACAATGTCACGACAAGCAGACTCATCACAACTGGCCGGACGGTACATTCGCAAGCAGGGACGCAGTATCGGCGGGTTCCACAGGACCGTGCTGCGGTTCCAGCCGCCGCTGACCATCCCCCGCGACCAACTCGAGTGCGGCGTCGAGAGCTGCCGGACAACGATCGAAGCCAGCCGGGACGAAGCGAGTACCTGAGATGAAAGACGAAACACAGGGAAGTCGGGCTACGGCCTTTCGCGATTCGACCCCCGGAAGCGCCGTCGAACTGCCGTACGCCGGCTTCGAGACGTTCCTAAAGCGGGACATCGCGGACGTCGAGGACGTCGCCGGCGCCGACGTGGCCGTCCTCGGGGCACCCTACGACGGAGCGGTCAGCAATCAGCCGGGCACGCGCTACGGTCCCCGTGCGCTCCGCCGTGCCAGCGGGTGGCTGGCGTACCTCTCGGGCTACAAGGGCGGGTTGACGAACATCCGGACCGGCCACCAGGTCGATTTCGGCGCCCTCGAGCTGGTCGACTGCGGCGACGTCCCCGTCTTCCCGATGGATCGGGAGACGACCGCCGACTCCATCGCCGCACACGTCGCCACCGTCGCCGCGCAGGACGTGATGCCGGTCCTCCTCGGCGGCGATCACTACTGCACGTTCCCGGCGTTCAGGGGGTTCGCGGAGGGAAGCGGCCACGACACCGTCGGCTTGGTCCAGATCGACGCCCACACCGACACGGTCGCCGAGAGCGCGCTCCACGGCGAACACTTCCACGGCTCCTCGACGCACCACATCGCCGAGTCGCCGCACACCGACTACGAGCACGTCTCGCAGGTCGGCATCCGCGGCTACGAGTCCCCGGACTTCTTCGAGTTCGCCGACGACAGCGGGCTCTCGCTCTTCACGATCCGCGACGTCGAGGACCGCGGGATCGACGCGGTCGTCGAGGACGCGATCGATGCGGCCGCCGCCGACACCGACGCGGTCTACGTCACGTTCGACATCGACTCGGTGGAGCCGTCGGTCGCGCCGGGCACCGGGACGCCCGAACCGGGCGGGCTGAGCGCCTCCCAGGCGCTTTCGGTGATGGAGACGCTCGGCACGCACGACGCTGTCGGTGCCGCCGATCTGATGGAGGTCGCCCCCACGCTCGATCCGACGGACAACACCTCGCGGCTCGGTGCGTACCTGCTGACGACGCTGCTCGAACAGCAGTTCGCTCGGTAGGACGCGAGTCGTCGCCACACCATCCACAGCGCAGACGACTACCCGGACCGCGTACTTCCCGACCCCGAAGGTGCCGCGAGTTTTTATGTGATGACGGTCCCACCCACGGATGTGCACGTTCGGGACCTCCCCGTCTCCGCCGCCGTCCGCGAACACTACCGCGCCTCGGGCATCGAAGGACTGTATCCGCCGCAGGCCGCGGCCGTCGACGCGGGCGTCACAGCGGGGGCAAACGTCGTCGCCGCCATCCCGACGGCGTCGGGGAAGACGTTGATCGCGGAACTGGCGATGCTGACGGCCGAGGGCCCCGCCCTCTACGTCGTCCCGCTTCGCGCGCTCGCACGGGAGAAGTACGAGTCCTTCGCTGAACTCCCCGGTGTGAGCGTCGGCATCTCCACGGGCGATTTCGACTCGCCCGCGGAGGAACTCGGCGACGAGGACATCGTCGTCGCGACGGCCGAGAAAGTCGACTCCGCGATCCGGAACGGCGCCTCGTGGGTGGAAGACCTCGCCTGCGTCGTCGTCGACGAGGTCCACCTGCTGGGCCGGGAGCGCCGTGGTCCGACGCTCGAAGTCACCCTGGCGACGCTGCAGCGGCGCGCGCCCGGGGTGCAGATCGTCGCGCTCTCGGCGACGGTCGAGAACCCCGAGGACGTCGCCGCGTGGCTCGACGCCGAACTCGTCGAGTCGACGTGGCGGCCGGTCGACCTCCGGACCGGCGTCTACGACGGCGACGGCGTCCGCTTCGACGATGGGTCGACGCTCGGTGTCGACGTTGGCCCCGTGGGACCAAACGAGGAGATGGACACCGAAGTCACGGCGGCGCTCGTCGCCGACGCCGTCGACGACGGCGGGCAGTCGCTGGCGTTCGTCCGGTCGCGTCGCGAGGCGGAGTCGCTGGCGGCCCGCCTCGCCGAGGAGGACCTCGCTGGCGGGGAGAGGACGGAAAGCGACCGATCGAAAGACGCCCGCGACGCCCTTGCGGACGCGGTCCGCGCGGTCGACGGCACGTCGACGGCCCATCGGCTGGCCGACGCCGCCGAGGCCGGTGTCGCGTTCCACCACGCCGGCCTCGGGAGCGATCACCGCGCGCTCGTCGAATCCGCGTTCCGCGAGCGCAACCTGGCGGTGATCTGTGCAACCCCGACGCTGGCGGCGGGCGTCAACGTCCCCGCGCGCCGCGTGGTCGTCCGGGACCTCGAACGCTACACCGGCGAGGAGATGGCGGAACTCCCGGTCCTCGAAGTCCACCAGATGTGCGGCCGGGCCGGACGGCCCCACCTCGACCCCTACGGCGAGGCGATTCTCGTGGGCGACGAGCGTACCGCCGATGACCTCCGGGAGCGGTACGTCGAAGCCGGCCCGGAGGCCGTCGAATCCCAACTGACAGCCCGGGAGGCGCTCCGGACGCACGTCCTCTCGGTCGTCGCCTCGGGCTTTGCGGACTCGAAAGCGGGCGTCCTCGAGCTGCTCGATGCGACGTTCTTCGCCCACCAGTCGCCCGACGTCGACCTCTCGGGGCTGCTCGACGACGTCGCGGCCGAACTGGCGTCGATGGAACTGCTCGACGTCGACGACAGAGACGGCGGAGAGGGGGACGTCGACGAGAGACACGGCCGTGAGGGGGATGTCGACGAGAGGCACGGCGGCGAGGATAGTGACGGGCTCACCGCCACCGACCTCGGCGGGACGGTCTCCCGGCAGTACGTCCGGCCGGAGACGGGTGCGGCACTCGCGGCCGGAGCGCGAACGATCGAGTCGATGACCGAGGAGACCGTCACTGCGCTCACGGCGCTGGGTGTCGTCTGTGCGACCCCGGATATGCGCGGGACGTACCTCGGGAACCGCGAACGCGCCGAGGTCTACCGGTTCGCCTCGCAGCACGCCGCCGAGTTCACGACCGCTCCTGACGAGGCCGAGGACTTCGAGGCGTGGCTCCGTGCGGTCAAACTCGCCCGCCTGCTCGTGGAGTGGAGCGAGGGCGCGACGATCGAGACGCTCGTCGACCGCTACCGCGTCGGCCCCGGCGACGTCGAATCGCACGTCGAGCGCGCGCGGTGGCTCCTCGGCGCGGGCGACGCCGTCGCGCGGACGCTCGGTGTCGACGTCGAGGTCTTCGGGACGGTCCGAGAGCAGCTCCCTGCGGCACCGGGAGGGGACGGGGAGCCGCCACGTCGATGAGTCGGGGTCCGACAGGCGGTCGCTCTCTGGACCCGGCGGCGGATTTTATACCCGCTGGCCGCGAGTTCGAATGGAGATGACTGGAATCACATACGAGGACTTCATCGATCTCTCGTACGAGCCCGCGGCATCGGATCTCGTCTGCACGTTCCGGATCGTGCCCGCCGAGGGGATGGACGTCGAGGCGGCAGCCTCCCGGGTCGCCTCCGAATCCTCGAACGGGACGTGGGCGGCGCTGCCGACCGGTGAGGGGTTCACCGATATGGGAGCGACGGCCTTCGACATAGAGGCCGGAGGCGACGGGACCGGCAGGGACATCACCGCCGCGGACCCCCGTGCGGCCGCCGATACTACCGAGATCAGGGTCGCGTACCCCGAGGGCCTGTTCGAACCGGGCAGTATGCCCCAGATCCTCTCGTGTATCGCGGGCAACATCATGGGGATGAAAGCCGTCGACACCATCAGGCTGGTCGACTGCGAGTGGCCCGAGGGGCTCGCAACGTCGTTCCCGGGACCGCAGTTCGGGTCGGCGGTCCGGGCGGAGATCTTCGACGTCGAGGATCGGCCGATCCTCGCGACGGTGCCGAAGCCGAAGGTCGGCCTCTCGACCGACCGGCACGCGGAAGTCGGCTACGAGGCGTGGTCCGGCGGGGTGGATCTGCTCAAGGACGACGAGAACCTCACCGATCAGGCCTTTAACCCCTTCCAGGATCGCCTGATCGAGAGCCTCGCCCAGCGGGACCGCGCCGCCGAGGAGACCGGCGAGCCGAAGTCGTATCTCATCAACGTGACTGCAGGCACGAACGAGATGCTCGAACGCGTCGATCAGGTCGCCGCCGAGGGCTGTGAGTACGTGATGGTCGACGTGATCACGACCGGCTGGGCGGCCGTCCAAACGGTCCGCGAGCGCTGTGCGGAACTCGGACTGGCGATCCACGCTCACCGCGCGATGCACGCCGCGTTCGACCGCCTGCCGAACCACGGCGTCTCGATGCGCGTCCTCGCACAGATCGCCCGACTCGTCGGCGTCGACCAGCTCCACACCGGGACGGTCGGCCTCGGGAAACTCGCAAACGAGGACACCGTCGGTATCAACGCGTGGCTTCGCAAGGAACTCTATGGCCTCCGGGACGTCCTCCCGGTCGCCTCCGGCGGCCTCCACCCGGGCCTCCTTCCCGACCTCCTCGACGCGACCGGGACGAACGTCTGCGTCCAGGCTGGCGGCGGGATCCACGGCCACCCCGGCGGCACCCACGCAGGGGCGAAAGCGCTCCGGGCGGCCGCAGACGCCTACGCGGCGGGAGTCTCACTCGACGCGAAGGCCGAAGAGAGCCCGGCGTTGCAAACGGCGATCGCGGAGTGGGGGACGGAGACGCCGCGGTAGAGGACGGAGACACCGCGGTAGAGGGCGGAGACGCCGCGGTAGAGGACGGAGACACCGCGGTAGAGGGACGCCACGAGAGGAGGGACGCCATCGGTACGAGCCTCAGTCCGAGTCGGTAACCGATTCTGGGTCGGGGTCGCCGACTGCCTCGGCCGCGTCGGCTCGGACCCGACTCCGATAAACCGCTGTGGCGGCCGCGAAAACGGCCGCTCCGGCGGTGTTGACGACGAGATCGATGATCGTGTCGACGACGTAGAATTCGAGCGACCAGTGGTGCCAGAAGGTCTTGAAGAGGAACTCGTAGACCTCGAAGCCCGCGCCGATCGCGAGCACGGCAGCGACGAGCCAGAACGGGGCGCGGAGCGTCTGCCTGCGGAAGGTAAACCCGAGCAGCGCCGCGACGCCGAGGCCGCCCATCGCGTGTGTGAGCAGATCCCACCACGGGAGCACGGTGTAGACGTTGTAGATTACCCCTCCGAAGTGGAGCCCGGTGACGAGCACTGACCAGAGCGCGATCGCGGCCCACGCGGCGGTCAGGTGGTCGCCGCGCGGGAGTTCACGACGGAGCCGTGTAGCCAACCGCGTCGGCCACGAGCGGAGGGGACGGTGCGTCGGATACCCGGCCGTCCGGGTCGTCGCCCACGTCGCGAGGAGCGTGAGGAGGAGGGAGCCGACCCCGACGACCAGTTTCGGGGAGAGATGCGGGGGCGTCGCCATCGCCCTGCAGTCGCCGACCTGTGGGTAAAACTCTTCTGTGGCCCGGCAGGCTACACGGTGGGACCGCCGTCCTCCCCTTTCGGCGTGCGGTCAGGATTCCTGCCAGGGCTCGTCCGTTCCTTCCCCGAACAGATCCCGCATCAGCGTGACGATGCTCTCCGGCGGGAACTGGCCGCGTTCGGTGACGATCGCGTCGACGTATCGCGGCGGCGTCACGTCGAAAGCCGGATTCAGGACCGTCAGGTCACCAATCTCTGCTGCGGTCGCCTCGTCGACGACTTCAGTTTCGTCGCGCATCTCGATGTCGACGATGTGGCCGGTGAGCGTGTCGGGGTGGAGTTTGATCGTCTGGGCCGCACAGACGATCGGAACCCCGCGATCGCGGGCGTTGACCGCGAGCCCGCTCGTGCCGATCTTGTTGATGACCGACCCGTCGGCGGCGATGCTGTCGGCGCCGACGAGGACGTGATCGGTGTCGTCGAGATACCGTCTGGCGGCCGAGTCGACGATAAGGGTGACGTCGACGCCCATCTCGGAGAGCGCTTCGGCGGTGATGTGACCCTGGTTCCGCGGTCGGGTCTCCTTGACGAACGCCGACAGCGACTTCCCCTGTTCGACGGCGGTCTCGACGCAGGCGAGGACGTCCGTCGAGTGACAGTGCGTCATCACCGTGTCGCCGTCGCGGAGGCGGTGTGCCCCGACGCGACCCAGATCGTTCTGTGCGGTGTCGAGTCGGTCGCAGAACTCCGAGACGCTCGCGCGGACGCTCGCCCGGAGCTGGCCGATCGTGTCGCCGTCGACGTCCTGGAGGACATATCGGAGCGCATTCGGGAGGCTCACCGCTGTCGGGCGGGTGTCGTAGAGGACGCGGGCGGCCGCGCGCAGTTCCGCCCGGAATTCTGCGGGCGTCTCGGCTGCGCTGGATTCGGCCTGTGTCCCGAGTGCGCGCGCGGCAGCGTCGGCGATCGTCGCCGCGCCCCGAATCTCCATTGTGCCGATGTCCTCGGCGACGCGGTGGACGTCCTCCACTACCCGATCCGCCGGATCGCCGTCGATGCCGTGGTCGGCCATACCGGTCGTTCGAGGCGCTGACCAATAAGAACGGGTGTCGGTGGGGTTAGTCCCGGAGCCGCGATCCCGAGTGCTGGCCGAAGCCGCCGGCCTAGAGGTACTGGTCGATCAACGAGCGGAGCGTCGACTCGTCTTTGACACCCACGATCTGCTCGACGGGGTCGCCGCCACTGAAGAGCAGGAGCGTCGGCACGCCACGGACCTGGTACTGCTGGGCGAGTCCCTGATTTTCGTCGATGTCGACCTTCGCGACAGCGGCGTCCGTCGACTCCGCGAGCGACTTCACCGTCGGCTCGATCATCTTGCACGGACCACACCATTCCGCGTGGAAGTCGACGAGCACGACGTCGTATTCCGAGACGACGTCCTGGAACTCGCCGGCGCCGTTCACGTGGATCGGTTCAGCGGGTACCACGTTCTCCTCGGCTTCCTCGTCGGCTTTCGGTCCATCGTTCAGTTCGGACGCCAGTTCTTGGCGTTTCTGCTCTCTGATCTCGTCGAGCGTCTCGTCGGATTGTGACTCGCTCATCACCTCCCGCTACGGAAGCCAGTAATAAAACAGTTTTGCAAGTATTGAACAATACAACTGGGTGGCGTATGTGCTGGATTAGCACGGACACAACCGGGGCGATCAGATCCCACGGACAGTCTCGATCACCCCGACGGTCTCGAGGGTCATCCAGAGGAGGAACAGCCCATATAGCGCCAGGAAGCCGTAGGCCTCGCGATCGGTGAGTTCCAGCCCGGTCCGGACGAAGACGACGAACACGATCGAGGAAAGCGTGAGAAACCCCATCGTCGGGATCGCCACGCGGAAATCGATCGTCGCCGACCCCGCCAGCAGAATGCCGAGCGGGATGGCGACGAGGAGGTTGAACGTGTTGCTCCCGAGCACGTTCGTGAGGCTCGTCACGTCCTCGTCCTGCTGGGCCGCACGGATGCTGACGAGGGCGTCCGGGAGACTCGTCGCCGCGGCGATGACGGTCAGTCCCCACAAAAACGAGGGCGTGCCGAAGGTCTCGCCGAACGAGAGCGCGGCGCGGACGAGCCCTTCGACGCCGACGCTTATGAGCGCCAGGGCAAAGAGCAGCGTCACCCAGGTTCGGCGCGGATTCACCTCGGGCGCGCCCTTGCCGACGTGATCACTCGCGTCCGCATAATGGAGAAAGACGTAGACCACGTAGGTCGCAAGCGGAATCACGGCCAGCGTCGGCGTCAGGATCGCTGCACTGTTGGTCCCGCCGGGAACGTAGGTCGCTCCGAGTGCGAACACGATAAACAGGACCAGCACGCTGATGATGTAGAACTGCGCGTCCTTGTGGACGATGTCGCGCGTCGCTCCCAGTGTCTCACTGGAGAGCGCAGACAGCGCCGGGATGACGAGGAGGTTGAAGATCGCGCTTCCGACGATAGCCCCGACGCCGAGGGAGAACTCCCCGTGGACGACGGTGCTGATGACGACAGAACTGATCTCCGGGAAACTCGACCCGACCGCGACGACGATGGCACCGTGGACCGCCACCGGC
Organism: Halobellus ordinarius; assembly: GCF_031823395.1. NCBI lineage: Archaea > Methanobacteriati > Methanobacteriota > Halobacteria > Halobacteriales > Haloferacaceae > Halobellus > Halobellus ordinarius. Next base: position 165,716 of record NZ_JAVQKJ010000008.1, on the reverse strand, counting down.
AGCCGGTAGTATCTGCTCAGGCGGTCGGCCGCCCCCTCGAAGAGCCCGCTCCCCTTCCAGATGACGGCGGTCCCGACGACCGCGAGCACGATTGCGACGGGGGTACTAACCATTGCTGCGGAATAACCGGGGTGGGATCAAAGACGTGTTCCCCTGCTACCGGAGCCGGGCGACGGTCTCGTCGCCCCGGTCGTCGATCGCGACCAGTTCGTCATCGGCCAGATCCGAGAGCAGGCCACGGAGCCACTCCCGACCGTACTCACCGTCGGGCGCGTAATCGATCCGGATCCGCGGTCCGAGGTCGGCGAGTTCGAGTTCGTCGTACTCCTTGAGCGTCGAGATGACGCGGCCCCGCATCTGTCGACGGCTGCCCTCGAAACTCGGCTGTGTCGGCACGTCGGGAGCGGTGAAGTCGCCAGTTTCGTAGGCGTGATACCACTCGCGCCAGGGGCAGCCCGCGGCGTCGCAGTCGGGGATCGTCCCGCACGCGACGCCACCGAGTTCCATCATCGCGTTGTTCCAGACGCGGGATTCGCCCGCGGGCAGCAGTTCGGCCGCGGTCGCCTCGAACGCCGCATCGTCGTCTGCGACGTCGAAAAACTAGGGCAGGGCTCCGATCGCCGGCCTGATGGTATCGCTACCGCCGTTCGAAACGACTACGCCGTCATCTACGACGCGAAAAGTCCGCGGTGACGGCTACTCTATCGCCACGGACGACCGAGCGATTCGGGAGTACATCGAGACGCACGCCCGGCAGTTGCGCGATCAAGGCGTTCGCCGCATCTATTTCGCCATCGTGTCCTCGACGTGCACTAACCCCGATCACAGCACACTGCGTGAGCTTCGGGAGACAACCGCCGTCGAGAGTATCGTATTCCCGAGCGCCGAGCTACTTGAAGAACTTATGGTACTCCGCCTCCGGGAACCGTATTTGAATCTGGATGATATTCGGGCAGTGTTCGGAACGAGGGACGGAATCTTCCGCCGAGAAGAATTGAACAACGTCCTCCCCGACTGGAGAGCTGTCACCGTTGATGAGTTCCTGGAGGCGACCAGCACTCCCTGCTACGCGTTCGTATCATAATGCTTCCTCTCGTCTCTTACCGCCGAGCGCCATCCCCGTTGGCGGCGCTCGGCGGGAAACAGTGAGAGTAATCACTATCAGTCGTCATCAGGTCAGACAACTCGAAGAGTCGGACGTCATCACGCGTGTCAGCGACGTTTCTGAGGTCGTCAGTATACCCGGAGCGGCTGAACAAGACGTACAGCGTCTCCCCGTCTGCCGGTTCTTCTGACCACCGGACCTCCGCCGCCGTTCGTTCGAGGTCGGTGAGGATGCCTTCGCTCACGGGTTGGGACGTGAATTTACACTCGCCGGCGACGAGTCCGCCGCCGGTGAGGCCGAGGACGTCGAGTTCGTGTTCCTTGAACCACCACTGCCCGACGTCACGGAATTGCCGGTCGGTGAGGTCTGGGAGCGCCCGCTGGCAGAGCCGTTCGAACAGCGGGCTCACGTAATCCGCTACTTCTGGTTCGACAAGTTCGTTGTACGCGTCGTCGTCGAGCATCCGAAGCTGGTCCTGGTTCCCGTAGACGAATCGGAACCAGAACCGGAACAGCGGCGCAGCAATGCGATACCGACCGCGTTTCGAGACCGTCGGTGATTCCGTCACGGGGATGTGGCGTTCGACCAGGCGGAGTCGACGAAGCTTCTGAAGGTAGGTACTGAGCGAGCCTGACTCCACGCCGGCCATCCCCGCGATCTCGTTCGGGGTGCGACGGCCGTGGGCGAGTGCGCGAAGGATGCTGAAGTACGTGTTCGGCTGGCGGAGTTCGGTGCGGAGCAGGAACTCGGGTTCAGAGTACAGGAGCCCGCGCTCCGAGAGGATTCCTTGCTGAACGTTCGAGCTGAGCGACTGGTCGGGGTCGATAGTCTGGAGGTAGTACGGCGTACCGCCGTAGATGGACCACGCCGTGATGGCCGTTTCCGGATCGTACGCCGGGAAGAACTGGCGTGCGTCAGGTACATCGAGAGCCTTGAGATCAATCGTCGCTGTCCGACGGCCGTACAGCGGTGCGCTGCCGGAGAGCACCTTGTCCTCCATGACGCTGATCGAGGAGCCGACGAGCACAAGCGTCATCCCCGTCTCCTGTAGCTCCATGTCCCACACTCGCTGGATCCGTGAGGGAAGCGATTCGTCCTCCTCAATGAGGAACGGGAACTCGTCAATGACTACGATAGCGTCTTGCTCGCCGAGTGTTTCGAGGAGGGCTTCCCAGTCGCGGCGGACGTTCTGCAACGAGGGGAACTGTGCAGTGGCGGTGTCGACGAACTGTTCGAGTTGGTTCTGTGCCGTGGATTCGACTGCTTGGTAGTAGACGGCGTCATCCCGATCAGCGATGGACTGACGGACGAGCTCGCTCTTGCCGAGACGACGCCGGCCGTAAATGACGACGAAGTCTGCGGTCTCGGACTCGTAGCAGTCCGTGAGCTGATCGAGTTCGACATCCCGATCAACGAATTGCTCCATACACCCGATAGCATCCCCACCCAAATAGAACTCCCGATTTTAGAAATCGTGATTTCGGAAATCTAAATTTCTTCTTTCAGCGCAAATGAGTACTTAAGGGCAAAACGCCCCGAAATCCTGAAGCCGTGAATAATGGTGACATAGACTCTCAACCTTGCGAATTCTATTTTGAAATCCATTATAGATACCACCTTTGCGAGCACAAGTAGCTCTTTCTGGGGATCATCGGCCCGTCGATGGGCGAGATGGGGGCGTCGATGTGAATCGGACTACTGGAGGCGAGCAGTTATCTGATCGTTTCCTTCCTCGATCTGCACGAGACCGTCGTCAGAGAGGTCTGAGAGGAGATTTCGAAGCCACTCCCGGCCGTGCTCGCCGTCGGGTGTATAGTCCACTCGTATCCGATGCCCGAGTGTGTCTAGGTCCATCTCGTCGTGTTCGCCGAGTAACCGGACGATCCGCCCGCGGAACTGTCGCCTACTCCCCTCGAAGCTCGGCTGTGTGGGTACGTCGGGCGCAGTGAAATCACCGGTCTGGTACGCGTGACACCACTCGCGCCACGGGCAGCCGGCCTCGTCACACCGTGGTTTCTTTCCGCAAGCAACGCCGCCGAGTTCCATGATCGCGTTGTTCCAGATTCGGGACTCTCCGGCCGGCATGAGGGCGTTCGCAACAGTTTCGTAGTCTGGATCGTCCGCATTATGGATTTCTGCAAATGCGCGGTAGAGGACCCGTTTCACGTTCGTGTCGACGACCGCGTCGCCGTTGTTGAACGCGAAGGAGGCGACGGCGTTGGCGGTGTAGGGCCCGACGCCCATCAACTCCGAGAGTTCCTCGGGCGTCCGCGGGAACTCCCCGTCGTACTCCTCGCTTACCTGTCGCGCAGCCTCGTGGAGGTACTTCGCGCGGTTGTTGTACCCCAGCGAGTGGTCGCTCCAGAAGGCGACGACGTCGGCGCGATCGGCTGCCGCCAGATCCGCCGCGGTCGGCCAGCGGTCGAGGAAGTCCTCCCAGGCGTCGACGACGCGCCCCAGTTGCGTCTGCTGGCTCATCACCTCCGAGACGAGGATCTCGTAGGGATCGTCGGTCTCGCGCCACGGGAACTCGCGGTGGTCGGCCTCGTACCACGAGAGCAGGGCGTCGCGGATCGACGCCAGATCGTCGGCCGGAACCGCCGCCGTCGCGGCCTGGGAGGCCTCCTCGTCGGTCATCGATAGTCCCTGTGGGCTCGCAGGGTTTGTGGATTCTGATCGGGCCTGACGGTTCGACCCTGGCCTCGGCGGGATCGCGCACCCGAGGCGAAAGCCGTTTGCCCACGCCACCCCAGCCTCGGGGTATGAGCCTCGATGCTCTCACTGAGGACGTCGAAACCGCCTACGCCGACATCGACGAGGAGCAGTCGGTGTCGCTGGACAGGGAGACCCGCCACGAACTGGCGATGCTGGCCGCAGCGTTCGGCACTGAGGAGACCGACGAGCTGCTGCGGCGGGCGGTCCATCTCCTCTTCCAGACGACGGTCGATCGCGGCACGCTGGATTTCCACCTCCGACAGGACTACGACGTGACATACGACGAGTATCTCTCGGGGATGACCTTCGAGGAGATGACGGGTGCCGATCAGTTCCCGCAGCGCGACGACGAGCGCCGGTATCAGATGTAGTCGCCCCCGTCAGCGAACCCGAGTGGAATCGCTGTCGACAGAGGCCCGAGCGGAGGGCTTTATTCCTTGGCGACGCTCAGACCGCGTATGGAAACCGACGAGGTCGAACGACGAATCGAAGCCGCAATCGACGACGCGGAGGCGTCAGTCTCGCTCCCGCGTGTCCCCGACGAGGACCACGAGGACGCACACTTCGCGGCAGTCGTCGTCTCGCCGGCCTTCGAGGGCCTGTCGCTCGTCGATCAGCACGAACTGGTGTACGACGCGCTGGGCGAGGCGATGACGACCGAGATTCACGCCCTGGAGTTGAAGACGTACACGCCCGAGGAGTACCGCGAAGCGAACTGATACTGTCGGTCGCGGCTATTTTGTGACCGACACCACCGTTGCAGTCACACGAACAGACGCTCGAACTCCCGGATGCTCTCGTCGGTTCCGGCGACCACGAGTTTGTCGTCGGTGCCGATCCGGGTCTTCGGCCCGACGTCAGTCACCACATCACCGTTGCGCTCGATCGCGACCACTGTACAGCCGGTTCGGGCGCGAATATCCGCCTCCGAAACAGTCTGTCCCGAGAGTTCGGGAGCCTCCATCCGAACCACTTCGATCTGTTGATCGAGTGAGAGCACGTCCCGTTCCGTCAGGATCTGCGAGGCGATCATCCGGCCCGTGACCGTCGCCAGCGACAGAACGTAGTCCGCACCCGCACGGAAGGCCTTCGGGATCGTCGGGCGCTCCTCGACGCGGGCGATGATCTCGATCTCCGGGGCCAGATCCCGAACCACGAGCGTCGCAAACTCCGTCGTCGTGTCGTCCGGCAGCGCGAGCACCACCGTTCGGGCGTCCTCGGTACCGGCCTCGACGAGCGTCTCCGGATCGGTCGCGTCGCCGACGACGTCGACGCCCTCGCCCTCGGTCCGATCGACCGTCGTGAACGGGACGCCGGCCTCTTCGAGCGCGGTCGCGACCGTCTGACCGACCTCGCCGTAGCCGAGGACGATTGTCTCTCCCGTCCGGAACCGGCGGAGTTGCGCCCGGCTCAGTTTGACGAGGCGTTCGAGCTGTTCGGAGTGGCCGGAGACGAAGAGCACCGTCCCGGCCGTCAGCCTCGTGTCCGGATGGAGAACGGCGTCGAACTCGCCCTGAAACCACGCGCCGAGGACGTTGACGCCGGTCTTCTCCCGGATCCCGCTGTCGGCGAGCGTCGACTCGGCGAGTTCGCTCCCGTGGCGGATCGGGATCTCCGCGAGTTCGATGTCGTCGCCGATCTCGATCGCCTCGTCGATCTCCGCGTTCATCGCCGTGGTCACCTTCGCGGCGAGGCTCCGACCGAGCAGCGACCGCGGCGAGAGCACCTGGTCGGCGCCGGCCAGCCGGTGGTACCGCTCCCTGTCGGGGTCCTCGACGACGCTGACGATCCGGACGTCCGCGGCGAGTTCCTTCGCGGCGAGGACGATGCTCGCGTCGACCTGATCCGAGAGGTCTGCGACCAGTGCCCGCGCTGTGGGGAGGTTCGCCCGCGCGAGTCCGTCTGTCGACTCGGGATCCGCCCGGATGACGCGGTGGCCGTCCTCGTATAGTTCGACCGCCCGATCGCGGTCCCCCTCGATGATCACATACGGCACGTCGAGGGAGTCCAGTTCCGACGTGAGTGTCTCCACCCGCGAGGTATCCGAGCAGATCACCACGTGCTCCGAGAGCGACTCCTCGACCGCTCGCGGGACCGTCGTCGAGAACGCGTTCTCCAGCAACGGCGTCGCCAACACCGGCAGCGTCCCGATCAAGAGTGCCATTCCGACGAGATCCATCACGGCGATGAACGCCTGCATCTGCGGCGCCGTCCACGGCGAGTCGCCGCCGAACCCGGTGGTTGTGAACATCTCGACGACGACCTGCAGCGAGTGGAGGAAAGTCACCGGATCGTTCTCCCAGACCCGCATCCCCCACTGGTAGGCCAGCGCCGTGAGCAGCATCACCGCGGCGAGGAAGACGGAGTATCCGACGACCCGACGTTGCCACGCGTTCACGGTTACGGGGTAGCGGGGAATTCTCTTAAACCGTCGGAATCGCGCTTCCGCTCCGACGCTGAGCGTCGTCGATACGAGGTCCCGCGCGACGCGAACCGACGGGTTTTACGCGCCGGCCGGCCGTCCCTCCGAGTATGTCCGACGACGACGAGTACCGCATCGAGCGGGACAGCCTCGGAGAGATGCAGGTGCCGAAAGACGCCTACTGGGGCGCGCAGACCCAGCGAGCGATCGAGAACTTCCCCATCTCGGGGATCGCCTTCGGCCGCCGCTTCGTCCGGGCGCTCGGGATCGTCAAGAAGGCCGCCGCGGAGGCCAACCGGGACCTCGGCCTCGTCGACGAAGAGAAAGCCGACGCCATCGTCGACGCCGCCGACGAGGTCATCGCGGGCGAGCACGACGACCAGTTCCCGGTCGACGTCTTCCAGACGGGCTCGGGCACCTCCTCGAACATGAACGCCAACGAGGTGATCGCCAACCGCGCGGCGGAGCTCCTCGGCGAGTCGATCGGTGACCGGACCGTCCACCCCAACGACCACGTCAACTACGGGCAGTCCTCGAACGACGTCATCCCGACGGCGATGCACGTCTCGGCGCTCGAAGCCGTCCAGAAGGATCTGATTCCGGCGCTTGAGACGCTCGCCGACTCGCTCGAAGCGAAGGAGTCCGAATTCGACGGCGTCGTCAAGACGGGGCGGACCCACCTGCAGGACGCGACGCCGATCCGCCTCGGCCAGGAGTTCGCCGGCTACCGGACGCAGGTCGAGAAGGGGATCGAGCGCGCGGAGGACGTCAGCGACCACCTCGGCGAACTCGCGCTCGGCGGCACCGCCGTCGGGACCGGGCTCAACACCCACCCGGAGTTCCCCGAGCGCACCGCGGCGTACATCTCCGAGGAGACGGGGCTATCCTTCCGGCCCGCCGACAGCCACTTCGAGGCGCAGGCCGCCCACGACGCGATGAACGAGGCCCACGGCGCCCTCCGGACGGTCGCGGGTTCGCTGAACAAGATCGCAAACGACCTCCGGCTGCTCGCGTCGGGGCCGCGGAACGGCCTCGGCGAGATCGAACAGCCGGAGAACCAGCCCGGGAGTTCGATTATGCCCGGCAAGATCAATCCGGTCGTCGCGGAGGCGGTCAATCAGGTCCACAAACAGGTCGTCGGCAACGACGCCGCCGTCGCCGCCGGGGCCGCGGAGGGACAGATCGATCTGAACCTCTACAAGCCCGTCCTCGCGCACAACTTCCTGCAGTCCGCGGCGTTGCTCTCGAACGCCGCCGAGACGTTCGCCGAGCGCTTCGTCGCGAAACTGGAAGCCAACGAGGCCGTCTGCGAGGAGCAGGTCGAGCGGTCGATGGCGCTGGCGACGGCGCTGAACCCGACGATCGGCTACGACAAGGCCAGCGAAGTCGCAAAGACCGCGCTGAAAGAGGACAAGACCGTCCGCGAGGTCGTCATCGAGAAGGGCTATCTCACCGAGAGCGAGGCCGACGAGGTGCTCGACCCCGAGACGATGACGCACCGCGGGATCCTCGGCGACGAGTGAGCCGCGGTTCGGCGGGTCGGCCTCGAACCGCAACCCCTCGCCCGCCTGTCAGTCGTCCAGAAGCGCCGCCGCACCTTCCTTGATCCGCGCGGCGGTCGTCGCCCCGACGTAGTCGACCGCTTCGAGTTCCTCCAGGCTCGCCCCCGACACCTCCAACGGCGTCGAGTAGCCCGCCTCCGAGAGGAAGTACGCCATCCGCCCGTCGACGGCGTCGATATCGGCCACCGACGGCCCGTACTGTCGCAGGAGCGTTTGACGCGCCGCCGACGGGGGAACGCCCGCCGCCGCGAGTTGCGACAGCGCCGCCTCGAAGAGCGACGCCTCCCGTCCCGTCTGTCGGGCCAGTTTCTCGGCCGTCGAGGGCCCGTCGTCGAGATGTTCCCGCGCGCCCTCGACGGCGACGGTCGCCGTCGCCTCGCTGAACGAAGGGACCGCCGCGAGGTCGGCCGGACGCGTCTCAGCCAGTTCGGCGATCGAGTCGAACCCCGCGGCGCGGAGCGCGTCCGCGCGTTTGGCTCCGACGCCGGGGATCTCGCGGAGTTCGGCGTCGGTCTCCTCGCCTTTCCCCTCGGTTCCCTCGTCGCCGACCGGCGGTCGATCGGCCGGTCGCTCCTCGATGCGGTCGTCCGGTTCGATCGTTTCCCGGGTCGGTTCGTCCGGTTCGCCCACTTCCCGGGTCGGTTCGTCCGGTTCGACCGCTTCCCGGGTCGGTTCGTCCGGTTCGACCGCTTCCCGGGTCGGTTCGTCCGGTTCGTCCGGTTCCCCGGAGGCCTCCGCCGAGGAGGAATCGTCCTCGAAGATCCCGTCGGGAATCGTCGGCAGTTCGGTCACCGGGACGTCGTCGGGATCGATGTGTCCCGAGAGGCCGGTCTCCTCGATGACGCGCGTCACCGTTTCGAGCCGCACTGCAGGGACGCGTGTCGTCCGCAGGTACTCCGCCACCGCCGCACGGTCCCTCTCGGAGGCGGGCGCGTTCTCCGGAAGATCCGCCAGGACTGACTCGTAATCCCGCTGGTGGGGGAACCAGGCGTCGCCGGTCGCGACGAGGACGCGGACGAGGGGGTCCGGGACGACGTCGCGGAGTTCGTAGCCGAGCCTGTCACACAGGAGCGACCGCCCGCCGTCACGGAGCGAGAGTTGATACCGTCCCCCGGGAAGCGACACCTTCAGCTTCGTCGCGCCGGTCGTATCTTCGATCAGTCGGGGCCGATCGTATCGGGTCACGTCTTGGGGTTCACCCGGTACGGGATAAATACCGGTTTGGCGGAACGACAGGATCAGTGTGGTCCGATCATCGGAAGATCGATACGTTGATACACGATTCCGTCGAATACCGCCGTATGCAGGGTCTCCAGTACAGTCGCGACCGCGGTCGCGACCTCCTCGAATGCCGACATTGTGGGGCGACGTTTCCGGAAGGGAAGGCGACGACCGACGGGTGGCACTACGCCTGTCCCGAGTGCGGGGAGGGCAGCGGCATCGGCGACGGACTGCGGCGACTCTAGACTGCGGCCACCGAATTACGCGCCGACTTGCAGTGGCTGCGGGCGTCGGTCGCCGGATCGCGCGCCGACGGGGGGACCGCTCGCCGCGGACTGAATGGTTTTTACGCCGGGGGTTCGCAGTAGCCCGTAATGACCGCGTACGACTACGACGACCTCGGCCTCGTCGCGGGGCTGGAGATCCACCAGCAACTCGACACCCCGACGAAGCTGTTCTGCGGGTGTCCGACTGCGGAGCGTGACCCGGATGCAGCGTCGCGCTCGTTTACCCGCTATCTCCACCCGACGAAGAGCGAACTCGGCGAACTCGACGAGGCGGCCCTCGAGGAGAGCCGCGTCGACCGGGAGTTCGAGTATCTCGCCTACGACACCACCTGTCTGGTCGAGGAGGACGAGGAACCGCCCCACCGGCTCGACGAGGAGGCGCAGGCGGTCGCGCTGCAGATCGCCGACCTGCTGGAGATGGAGCCGGTCGACGTCGCCCACGTGATGCGAAAGCTCGTCATCGACGGGTCGAACACCTCCGGCTTCCAGCGGACGTCGCTGGTCGCGCAGGACGGCCAGATCGAGACGAGCGAGGGGCCGGTCGGCGTGGAGGATCTGCTCTTAGAGGAGGAGTCCGCACAGCGCGTCGAGGAACGCGAGGGCGGTGTCACCTTCTCCCTGGATCGGCTGGGCGTCCCGCTCGTGGAGATCGGCACCCGGCCGGACATCGACTCCCCCGAGCAGGCCCGCGAGGCGGCGGAGACGATCGGGATGCTCCTGCGGTCGACCGGCGCCGTGAAGCGGGGCCTCGGGACCATCCGGCAGGACGTCAACGTCTCTATCGCCGAGGGCGCACGCGTCGAGATCAAGGGCGTGCAGGCGCTCGATCAGATCGACGAGATCGTCCGCCGGGAAGTCGGTCGGCAGGTCGAACTCCTCGATATCCGGGCGGAACTCCGAGAGCGCGACGCGTCGGTCGGCGACGTCGCCGACGTCTCCGACGTCTTCACGGACACCGACTCCGGCGTGATCGGCGGCGCACTTTCCGACGGCGGGTCGGTGATGGCGGTGCCGCTGTTCGGCTTCGACGGCCTCGTCGGCCGCGAGATCCAGCCGGACCGCCGGCTCGGTACCGAACTGTCCGATCACGCCAAGCGCCACGGGGCGGGCGGGATCTTCCACACCGACGAACTCCCGGCCTACGGCGTGACAGCGGCGGAGGTCGCCGCGCTCCGTGAGGCGGTCGACGCCAGCGACGAGGACGCGGTCGCGATCGTCGCCGCCGACACCGAGACCGCGGAACTGGCGATCGACGCCGCCGCAGCGCGGGCCAAGACAGCAATCGAGGGCGTTCCCGAGGAGACCCGCGGCGCCAACGAGGACGGGACGACCCGCTACCTCCGTCCGCTCCCGGGCGCGGCGCGGATGTACCCCGAGACCGACGTGCCGCCGGTCGACCTCGACCCCTCGGCCGTCGAGACGCCGGAGCTACTGACCGAGAAGGTCGAACGGTATCAGGCGGCGTACGATCTCGATTCCGGCCTCGCCGAACAGGTGGCCTACGGCCGCCGGATGCCGCTCTTCGAGCAGGCAATCGAGGAGGGGATCGACGCCACCTTCGCGGCGGGACTGCTCGAATCCACGCTGACTGAACTCCGCCGCGACGACGTCGCCGTCGAGCGACTGACGGACGAGCACCTGCTCGCGGTGATGCATCTGGTCGAGGACGGCGACCTCGCAAAGGAGGGCGTCGCGGCGGTGCTTTCGACCATCGCCGCGGACCCCGACCTCTCGGCGGAGGCGGCGATCGAGGAAGCCGGCCTCGGCGCCGTCTCCGAGTCCGACGTCCGCGAGGCCGTCAGCGAGGTCGTCGAACGGAACATAGAGCAGGTCGAGTCCGAGGGGATGGGCGCGTTCTCGGCGCTGATGGGCGAGGCGATGGGCGCGCTGCGCGGGAAGGCGGACGGCGAAATCGTCAGCGACGTCCTCCGCGAGGAGATCCAAAAGCGCGCCTGATACTGATTAGGAGTCTGCGGGCCGCATCTGCGCCACTCTGCGGCCAATCTGTTCGATGGGTCGGCCGTTCCACGCCAGTTTTTAGTGAAAATAGCAAGACTGCGCTTCCGTCTATTTCCGAACGAAACGTTCCGCTACCGGAAGATTCTAATTATCTATTTTGATATTTGGGGCACAGATTTTTCCCCCGGTGTGGGGTCGGACAAAGTATGGCGGGGAGCACGACAGACGCGGGGGTGGACAGTCCCGGTCTAATCGGCGGCGGGGGCGGGGTCGTAAGCGAGATCATCAAGTACACGCCGAGTGGAGATTCCATTCCGGCGGAGACCTGGCGTGGACGCCACCGAAAGGTGTTGGTCCTACTGCTGGCACACACGCCGCTTTTGCTCCTCCTCGGACTCTACGAGGGAACCGAGTCGGTACTCACTGGCGCGACGATCCCGGCTTTCTCCGTGCCCGAGGTCGGTCTCGGCATCGGGACCATCGTCGCCTTCATCGTCCTGGCGAGTGTCTCCCGGTTCGGCCGGCGCACCCGGACCACGTTCGCGACGCTTGGACTTGCGACGTCCTCGGCCGTGCTGGTGTACTTCTCCGGCGGGTACATCGAGGCGCACTTCCATTTCTTCGTCGTGATGGCAGTGGTCGCTGTCTACGAGGACTGGCTCCCGTTCCTCGTCGGAATCGTGTACGTGGCGGTCCAGCACGGGTACTTCGGAATGACGACCCCCGGCCTCGTCTACAACCACGCCGCCGCCATCAACAACCCGTTCGCGTGGGCGATGATTCACGCCACGTTCGTCCTGTTTCTCGCCGCCGCGCTGATGTCGAACTGGTACTCGATCGAGCGCTCCCGCGAGGAGACCGAAAAGCAACTCCAGCAGACCCAGGAGGTCGAGGAGGCGCGTGCCGACGCGGAAGCGCGACAGCAGGAGGTCGAGGAACTGAACGCCCACCTCGAAACCAAGGCCGACGACTTCAGCGCCACGATGGCGAAAGCGGCCGACGGCGACCTCGGCGTCAGACTCGATCCAGACAGCGACAGCGAAGCGATGACCCAGGTCGCCGAGGCGTTCAACGAGATGATAGAGGAGATGGAGCCGACGATGCGGGAGGTCCAGACGGTCGCCGGGGAGGTCACTGTCGCGAGTGAAGAAGCCGACGCCGGCACCGACGAGGTCAGGCAGGCGAGCGGGGAGGTGACCGACGCGATCCAGAACATCTCCGGCGGCACGGACGAACAGCGGGAGATGCTCGAGGAGGTCTACGGCGAGATGACCGACCTCTCCGCGACGGTCGAGGAGGTCGCCGCCTCGGCAGAAACCGTCGCCGAGACGTCCCACGAGACGGCCGAGATCGCGGAAACCGGCGAGATGACCGCCCAGCGGGCGATCGACGACGCCCGCGACGCCCAGTCGGCGATCGACTCGACCGTCGACAACGTCGAACGGCTGGAGGATCGGATGACCGAGATCGGCGAGATCGTCGAACTCATAAGCGACATCGCAGAGCAGACCAACCTGCTCGCGCTGAACGCGAACATCGAGGCCGCCCGCGTCGGCAACGGCACCGGCACGGCCAACGGCGACGGGTTCGCCGTCGTCGCCGACGAGGTGAAACAGCTGGCCGAAGAGACCCAGGAGTCCGCAAACGAGATCGAGGAGCTCATCCAGGAGACCCAGGCACAGACCGGGACGACGGTCTCCGAGGCGCGGGCGGCAAAAGAGTATATGCAGGAAGGCGTCGAGGCCGTCGAGGAGGTCCTGGACGCGTTCACGCAGGTGGCGACGAACGCCGAGGAGACAGACAGCGGGATTCAGGAGATCAGCGACGCGACCGACGACCAGGCCGAAACCGCCGAGGAGACGGTGTCGATGGTCGAACGGGCCGCGGAGATCAGCCGGACGACGGCCGACGACGCACAGGACGTCTCCGCGGCTGCCGAAGAACAGGCCTCCTCGATCTCGCAGGTCAGCGCGAACGTAGAGTCACTCGCCGAGCAGGCCGAACAGCTCCAGTCGCTGTTGTCGGCATTCGAGGCAGGCGGGACGACGGGGGAGCCCGCCGGGCGCGACCCCGATCCGACTGCGACATCGGGATCCAGCGTCGCGGTCGGCGACGGCGGCACGCCGGAGTAGTCGGGATCACTCGACGGGTATTCGGGTTGCTGAATCCGCTGCGATATCCGCCAGCCGCTCGATCCGTTCTTTCGTGGGCGGATGCGTCGAGAAGTACTCCCGGAGCCGACGCTCGGCGTCGGATTCGACCTCCCCGTGCCACAGGGGCGATCGCCCGACTGCAGCTGGCTTCGACGCCCGGTCGAGCTTCCGGAGCGCGCTCGCCAAGGCGCGCGGTCGGCCGGTCACCTCTGCGGCGCGTCGGTCGGCCGCGAACTCCCGCCGACGGGCGTGAGCGCGGAGTAAGAGTGTCACGGCGACGCCGACCAACACGACGCCCGATTCGAGCCGTCGTCTGATTCGACCCGGAACCGTCTCCGGCCACGAACGCGGCGCACCGCGGAACCACGCCAGGCTGAGGGCGATTCCGGTCACGAGGAACACGACCGGTGACAGCAGCACCTCGACGAGTACGACCACGAGCTGCGAAACCGAAAGGACGGCAGTCTGGACGAGGCTGTCCCGCCGTTCCAAGTGCGCGAGTTCGTGAGCGAGCAGCGCTTCGATCTCCCCCCCATCGAGCAACTCGAAGAGCGACGCGGCGACCACGACGGTCCCACGCCCCCGCGTCGCCAGGGCGAAGGCGTTCGGCTCGCCGAGTCGGGCCACGAGCAGCCGTGGCCGGTCGATCTCCATCGCGTCGGCGAGGTCCGCCAGCAGCCGGTGAACTGCGGGCGCACGTGCCTCGGACAGTTCCCGAGCGTCCAGCTGTGAGAGGATACGCTGGGTGCCCAGACGGAGGCTCAGGTACGCGGCGACGAGCGTGCCGACGCCGATCCCGAGCACGACCACACCCGGGTCCAGCCCGCCCTGCCACAGCGACGTGAACACGACGACGCTCCCCGCGGCGAGGACGCCGTAGAACGCCAGAAGGGCGAGTCCGACGAGGACACGCGCGACGAGCCCCGGTCCGGGGTCCCTCCCGGGCCGGACCGATCTGGCTGATCTACGGGATCGCGGCGGGGGTGAGGACATCAGTATCTTCGGTCTGCGGAACGGCGGCGTTCAGTAGTGGTGTCACGGAACCATTCGGATTAGTCGGTTCGGTTGCTGTTGGTTGCGACGGGCTCGTCGTCTTTGGTGCCACTTGTGTCGGGTCTCGCGTCGGGTTCTGTCTCCGTGTGGTCGCCGAACGAGCGGTCGCCGAGAAGTTCGTTCGCCCGCCGGAAAATGCCGGTGAGCGTGGTGATTTCCCGTTCGGTCGGATGCGCACGACCGAGCAGTCGACGCATCATCATCCCCGTCTTCGCTCGCTTGTGGTCCCGGCTCTCGATCGAGTGGTGGAACTCCTCGAAGAAGTCGTAGAACCGATCGATCGCCGCCTCGTCGGCGCGTTCGCGCTCGACGTCCGGGAGTTGCGTCTCGCCGACGGTCAGCGGCCGGAGTTCGTAGAGGAGGATCGTCGCGGCCTGGCCGAGGTTCAACACTGGATAGTCCTCGCTTGCGGGGATCGAACACACCTCATCGAGCTGTGCGAGCTCCTCGTTGTCGAGGCCGGTGCCCTCCCGGCCGAAGACGAGCGCCGTGCGCGTGTCGACTGCTTTCAGGCTCTCGCGGACCTCCAGCGGCGTCTTGAAGGGAAAGCGGACGTGCCGTCGGCTATCCTCGTTCGTGATCGCCGTCGTGCCGACGGTGTGGTAGGTGTCGACGACCTCCTCGAAGGTCACTTCCTCGGCGTTCGGCAGAACGTCCTCCCGGGCGTGCCCGGCGAAGCCGTACGCCTCGCCGTCCTCTGAGAGTTCCGGGGGATCGACGAGTTTCAGCTCCGAGAGCCCGAAGTTCTTCATCGCGCGGGCGATCGTCCCGATGTTGCCCGGCGTCTTCGGTTCCACGACGACGACGACGGGGTCGTGGCTGCGGCCGTTAGCGTCGCCCTCGCCCGACATCTACTTGGTGGGGTACTCGCGGCCGAGGTCGACGTCGTCCAGCGGCGGCGGCGCCTCACCGTCCGCGTCCTCGGCTTCCTCGACGGTCGTGATTTCGCCCGTCCGGAGGTCGATCCGCTTGCGCTCGCCCTCGTAGCTCTCGTTGAGCCGGCGGTTGAGCTCCGCCGGATCCGGGGGCGTCGGCAGCGTGCTCGGGTCGGTATCGACGTGTTCGAGGCCGCCGTAGCCCTCGGGAGCGCGGTTGCCGGCGGCGAACCACTCGTGGAACTCGTCGCGGAACCGTTCGGAACCGACCAGTTCCTTCCCGCCGGCTTCCCGGAACCAGTAGAGGAAGTCCGCCTCGTGGTCCGCACAGAGGAGCACCTCCTCCATCGGTTCGCCGTAGACGATCGCAGCCTGGTTGGCGCGGCGCTTTTCTTCCTCGCCGTAGGTGAGATAACAGGCGTCGCAGGGCTTCTCCTGGAGGTACGTCAGACGGATGAGCCGCTTGCGGATGTCCTCGGAAACCTCATCGAGCGGGCGGAACTCGCCGTCCTCGTCGAACACCTCCTCCTGGTCGAAGCGCCAGCCGCGGAGGCCGATGCTGACTTTGGCCATTAGCGGAGGGTAGCGGACGAGCGGATAAAAAGAGCGCGTCTCGGCGACCTCCACGTGTATTCGGCCTGCCGGGGGAAGTATCAAGAGCCGTCACCGAAAACGACCGAACGTGTCCGAAGAGCAGTCGCCGTCCGGGCCGTCGCCGTTGTCGCCGCGCGTGGAGTCGCTGTTACTCGGCCGGGACCCGGCCGAATCGATCCGGCTCTCGGCGGTCGCGGGCGTGCTGTTCGTCGTGACGTTCGTCCTCCACCTGCCGCCCCGACTCGTCGGCGGTCTCTCCGTCCCGTTCGGGCTGTTCCTGCCGCTCTTGGTCGGTATTGCCTTCCTCGCGGCGGCAGTCGGCGCCTTCCGAAACGACGGGCTGTTCGTCAGCCTGGCCCTGGCCGGCGGGCCGAGTTTCGGCTTTTACCTCCCGCTCGGACTGTTCGAGCTGACGTACCCGAGCGCGACGCTTCTGACCGGGCTGGCGATCGGCGCGGGCGTCGCCGTGGGCGCGGGCACGGCCGGCTTCGTCGTCGGCGCGGGTGCACGGCGGCTGTGGGAGCGTCTCGGCTAGGTAGTCGAGCGTGTCGGCGGCGTCCGGAGATGCAGCCCGCCGGTAGGTGAGCGCGTCGGCGGCCGGAGATGCAGCCCGCCGGTAGGTGAGCGCGTCGTCGTCGGCCAGTAGGTGAGCACGTCGTCACCCCGTAGCCGAGCACGTCTCGTCGGTCCGAGCTGCGGCCCGGTGGTGACGTGACGGCGCGTCCCGACGACGAACGGAACGTGCGGCTTTTCCTTCCCCCGCGAGAACGGGGGGTATGGATCCGAAGCGGGAGCTCACGAGCGTCGATCTGGCCGCCCTCGTCACCGAACTGACCCGGTACGAGGGGGCGAAGGTCGACAAGGCCTACCTCTACGGCGACGACCTGCTCCGCTTCAAGATGCGCGATTTCGACCGTGGCCGAGTGGAACTCATCCTCGAAGTCGGCGAAGTCAAGCGCGCGCACGTCGCCGACCCGGAGCGGGTGCCTGATGCCCCGGGGCGGCCGCCAAACTTCGCGATGATGCTGCGCAACCGCCTCTCGGGGGCGGACTTCGCGGGTGTCGAGCAGTACGAGTTCGACCGCATCCTCGTCTTCGAGTTCGAGCGCGGCGACGAGAACACGAAGATCGTGGTGGAACTGTTCGGCCAGGGCAACGTCGCCGTGCTCGATGAAACCGGCGAAGTCGTCCGGAGCCTGGAGACGGTCCGGCTGAAATCCCGGACCGTCGCTCCCGGCGCCCAGTACGAGTTCCCCGAATCGCGGATCAACCCACTCACCGTCGACTACGAACCGTTTGCCCGGGAGATGGAAGATTCGGACACCGACGTCGTGCGAACGATCGCGACGCAGTTGAATATGGGCGGCCTCTACGCCGAGGAGGTCTGCACCCGCGCGGGCGTCGAGAAGACGACGCCGATCGAGGACGCCGACGAGGACGTCTACCGGGCGCTCCACGACGCCATCGACGATCTGCGGACCAGACTCCGAGGCGGCGAGTTCGACCCGCGCGTGTACACCGACGAGGAGGGTGCCGTGGTCGATGTCACGCCGTTCCCACTGGAGGAACACGAGGCGGCGGGCCTCGACAGCGAGGCGTACGATACCTTTAACGACGCCGTAGACGAGTACTTCTTCCGACTCGAACTGGCAGACGATGCCAACGAGACCGAGGACACGGGATCGTCGCGGCCGGATTTCGAGGCCGAGATCGAGAAGCAAAAGCGGATCATCGCCCAGCAGGAGGGGGCAATCGAGGACTTCGAGGCGCAGGCCGACGAGGAACGCCGCCGCGCTGAGTTGCTGTACGCGAACTACGACCTCGTCGACGAGGTCATCTCGACAGTCCGCGAGGCGCGCGAAAACGACGTCTCCTGGGACGAGATCCGCGAGACGCTCGCGGCGGGGGCCGAACAGGGCATCCCCGCGGCGGAGGCAGTCGTCGACGTCGACGGCGCGGAAGGAACCGTGACGATCGAACTCGACGATACCGAGGTTGCGGTCAACGTCGACACCGGGGTCGAGAAGAACGCCGATCGACTGTACACCGAGGCAAAGCGGATCGAAGAGAAGAAAGACGGCGCGCTCGCCGCAATCGAAAACACCCGCGAGGAACTTGAAGCCGTAAAGCAGCGGCGCGAGGAGTGGGAGGCCGACGACGGCGAGGCCGACGAGGCGGACACCGACGAAGAGCCCGAGGATCGGGACTGGCTCGAAATGGAGTCGATTCCCATCAGAAGCTCCGAGGAGTGGTACGAGCGCTTCCGGTGGTTCCACACCTCCGACAGATTCCTGGTGATCGGCGGCCGCAACGCCGACCAGAACGAGGAGATCGTCACGAAATACCTGAACAAACACGATCTGTTCTTCCACACCCAGGCCCACGGCGGCCCGGTGACGATCGTGAAGGCGACAGGGCCCTCGGAGCCCTCGGAGGCTGTCGATTTCCCGGAATCGACGAAAAAGGAGGCCGCACAGTTCGCCGTCTCGTACTCGTCGATCTGGAAAGATGGCAGATACGCCGGGGACGCGTATATGGTGACGCCGGACCAGGTGTCGAAGACGCCGGAGTCCGGCGAGTACATCGAGAAGGGCTCCTTCGTGATCCGCGGCGACCGGACGTACTTCAGGGATGTCGCCGCCGAGGTCGCGATCGGCATCCAGTGTGAGGGCGAGACCCGCGTCCTCGGCGGGCCGCCGTCGGCAATCGAGGATCGCGTCGAGACGGCGGTCCGGGTGCGCCCCGGTCGCTACGCGCAGAACGACGCCGCGAAGATGCTTTATCGGGAGTTCAAAGAACGGTTCACCGATCAGTCCTTCCTCCGGAAAGTCGCGTCTCCCGACAAGATCCAGGAGTTCCTGCCGCCGGGTGGGAGCGAACTGGTCGAAGAGTAGGGCTCGGAGCGACCGGATCGAAGAGGTGTGTCTGGAGCGACCGGATCGAAGAGGAGCGCCCGGAGCGACCGGATCGAAGAGGAGCGCCCGGAGCGACCGGATCGAAGAGGTGTGTCTGGAGCGACCGGGTCGAAGAGGAGCGCCCGGAGCGACCGGGTCGAAGAAGAGTGGCCGGAACGAAACGGAAGCGAGCCTCAGACGGTGTACGGCGAGCATACCAGGGGTAAGCTGTTCATAGTTATCTGGGATAATGGCATACGATAACGCAGGGCGAACTCACCCGGACCACCGCCTCGGGTCCAACCTGTGGGGTCGCTCGGAGAAATAATGATACAACAATCACTGCAGTATCCCAGACACGACGACAATTGGATCACCACGGTTATCATCGGCGGCATCCTCACCCTGCTCGGCGTCTTCGTCATCCCGACGATCCTCGTTTTCGGCTACTTCGTCAGAGTGGCGCGCGGGACGATGCGAGGTGACGAACGGCCCCCCGCTTTCGACGAGTGGGGGGACCTCTTCGGAGACGGGCTGAGAGCGTTCGTGATCGCGTTCGTGTACGGACTCGTCCCCGGAATCGTCGGCGGCGTTTTCGTCGGCGGCGGGATCTTCTCGTTCGTCGTCGGGAGCGGAACCGAAAGCGCTGGCTTTCTGGGACTCGGGACGATCGGCATCCTCCTGGGCGGGCTCTTGGCACTCGTGTTGGGCCTCCTTGCGGCGTACATCGTCCCCGCAGCGATCTCGGGTTTCGCGGAGACTGGCCGGATTGGAACGGCGTTTTCGTTCGACGAACTCAGCCCTGTCCTGACGTCCGGAACCTACGCCACTGCCTGGCTCTCCGCCTTCGCGGTCGTGCTCGCCGCCGTCATCGTGGGCGGCGCCCTCAACGTGATCCCCTTCCTCGGGGCGATCGTTGGGGCGTTCCTCACGTTTTACGCCGCGGTGGCCGCGTACTACCTCATCGGCAGCGCGTGGGGGGAACTCCGCAGTCTCGATGGGGCCGAACGTGACGATACGGTCGACGACCAAGTCGCCGTCTAAACTCGGCGGGACGCTTCGCCGACATCTCCCTCCGGACCCATCGCGAGAGAGTAAAAAGAGTTACTTGTGAGCACCGAGAGGGTCGGGTCGATGCTCTCAGATGCCCTCCGTTATCCGCTGAACGACGACAAGTGGCTTCGGACGATACTGATCGGCGGCCTCCTGAGCGTGCTCACGGTGTTCGTGGTCCCGATATTCTTCCTCCAGGGCTACTTCGTCCGCGTGCTTCGCGGTGTCGCCAACGGTGACAGCCAACCCCCCGTGTTCAACGACTGGGGCGATCTATTCATCGACGGCGTGAAGCTTCTGGTCGTGAACATCCTCCTCTCCCTCGTCTTCGTCGCCGCGATGCTCGTCATCGGAGCACTCTTCGGTGCTGGCTCGCTGCTCAGCGGAGCAGGGCCCGGCGCCGATCCGGGCCCGGGCGGACTCATCGCCGTGCTCGGCGTCGTCGGATTCCTCCTCTTTCTGGTGATCGCACTGGCGATCGGCTACGTCGCCCCGGCGATGCTCGCGAACTTCGCCCGCGAGGACTCGCTCGCGGCGGCGTTCGACGTCTCGACGATCGTCGCGGGCGTCACGACCGGCGAGTACCTCACCGCCTGGGTGCTCGCGATCGCCGTCGCAGTCGTCCTCGGCACGGTTGCGAGCCTCCTGAGTGCCGTGGTGATCGGCATCTTCGGGCTGTTCTACGTGCAGGTCGTGACGTTCTATCTGTTCGCCCGTGGGTTCGCCGACGGACTGGACGAACCCGGCAGCTACGGCGGCGCGAACAGAGCGCGGCTGTAGCGCTCGCGCCGCTCGATTGATCCGGGGCTACCGTCCCCACGGATAGCAGGACCTTTCTTTCCCGACCGTCGACCTCAGTGTATGCGAATTTCGAGCCGCGGCCACGGCGAGGAGGGCCGCGAGCGGATGACCCTCGTCCCCGAGAACGTCGACGACCTCTGGCATCTCTCCCACGTCCTCGAATCCGGGGACCGGGTCTCCGGTGACACGACACGGCGGATTCAGCGCGACGACGACCAGCTCCGCGATACGGGCGGCCAGCGCGAACACCTGTTCGTGACGGTCGAGGTCTCCGACGTGGAGTTCGCACGCTTCGCGAACCGGCTGCGCGTCGGCGGTGAGATCATCGATTGCTCTCGCGAAGATCAGCTCGGGCACCACCACACGCTGAACGTCGAAGAACACGACGAGGTGACGATCGAGAAACACTTCAAGCCCGATCAGCTCGAACGGATCGAGGAGGCCGAACAGGCCGCCGAGAACGCCGACGTCGCGATCGCGACCGTCGAAGAGGGGGAGGCGCACATCCACACGGTCGCCCAGTACGGCACCGAGGAGCGTTTCTCCTTCACCGCGCCGACCGGGAAGGGCGAGTACGCCCGCCCGCGCTCGGAGCTATTTGCGGAACTCGGGCAGGCGCTCGCGCGGATGGACGTCGACGCGATCATCCTCGCCGGGCCGGGGTTCACGAAGGGTGACGCTCAAGACTACATCGCGGAGAACCACCCCGACGTGGCCGACCTGATCACCGTCGTCGACACCGCCGCTGTCGGGGATCGGGGCGTCCACGAGGTCCTGAAGCGCGGCGCCGTCGACGAGGTACAGACCCAGACGCGCATCTCCAAGGAGGCCGAATTACTTGATCAGCTGATGGAGGGCATCGCGACGGGCGAGAAGGTCGCCTACGGGATCGAGGAGGTGGCCGAGGCCGCCGAGTTCGGCGCCGTCGAGGAGTTACTCGTCGTCGACGATCGGCTGCGGCAGGAACGACAGGGCGAGGGCGACTGGGAAGTCGACGTCAACGACGTCATCCGGAGCGTCGAACAGCAGGGCGGCGACGTCACCGTCTTCTCCGGGGAGTTCGACCCCGGTCGACAGCTGAAAAACCTCGGCGGGATCGCGGCGCTGCTACGGTATCGGTTACAGTAACCCACCTTTTTTCGCCTCGGGGTCGCCTCCGGCGACCCGCTCGGCCAAAAAATCTGGACCAAAAAAGGCCGCTCGGCTCGCTTTGCTCGCCTCGCGGTGAACGCCGCGCTTCGCGCGGCGACATCGACTCTCCCAGACGAGAATAGAGAACGATACCACGATCTTGTTTTCACACTCATTTCACTGAATTGGCCGTTGGACTGGGCTTGCGAGTTGAGCATCCGCGAGCGAACGTAGTGAGCGAGCGGTTCACCGACGAAGCCGCCGAAGGCGGCGGAGTCGGTCACTTTTTGGTCCAGATTTTTGCAAGGAGTGGTCGCGCGCAGCGCGACCCGACGCAGCAAAAAGGTGGGCTGTACGGACCGACTCACGGAAGCAAAGACCTGGATATACAGACCGCCATATGACGCTTTCCGAATCCCTTACGTCGGTCCGTCTCCGCAGAGGCGAACAGTGACCGACGAGGACCCACGCGACTACGACCGGGAATACCAGCGGTCTCTGCCGGGGCCGCTTCGGGAGCGCGTCGGTCGAGACACCGACAGCGGCGAGGTCATACGCTTCGTCGTGCAGCTGGCGTATCACCACGACGGCCAGTGGCAGACGGTCGTTCGCTACGACCACGATCCCGGGAGCGAGTTCGGTCACGACGTTGAGGAAGAAGGACTCCACATCGATATCTACCGCGAGGGTGAGACGTATCGGACTGAGTTCGTCACGCCGCCGCTTCCGGCTGCCGTCGCCCTCGATCACGCCGAAGACCATTTAGCGAAGAACCTCGAACGCTTTATCGAGAGATTTGAGCAATGGCACGGGATCAGGAACCAATGACCGACGCCGAACTCGCTGCGGCCAAAGAGGAGATCCAAGAACTCCGCGAAGAGATCCGCGAGGATCTCGCTGCGGACCTCGACGGCGATCCCGAGGAGTACGATTCCGAGAAGCACTTCCGTGATCTCGACTCCGATACCGGCGAGGCCGTCCCCGACGGCGGCGAGTAGACCACCTCAGCACGCCGGTTGAATTACTGGCGTTCGTTCCGTCACCCACGTCGGCCCCCTCGGGTCGTCGACGGTACCGCCCACACGCTACGCCACAGCCTCGCCTACCGGATGCTCCACGTCTACAACGGATACACGCTCGATATTCAGCAGACAATTCCTGACAGAGCTTGAGTAGGTAACGATCCGGGGTGATACAGCGTTCGTCTGTATCGATCAATCATCCCCATTTCGTGACTGCGCTCCTGAACGTCTTGGGACGTGCCTGACTCCCGACAGCTACCGCCGCTACGGGATGTCGACGAAGACCAGGGGCCGCTATTCGCCGGTGAGCGCCTCGCTCCCCGGGGCGAAGTCGATAGTGGTCCCCAGGTCGGCCGCATTCGCCCGCTCGTAGAGCAAGTACGCGCCTGCGGCCGTCTCGATACCCGTCCCGCCGCTGTCGAAGACGGTGATGTCGTCGCGGGCCTGGCGGCCGGGTTCGTAGCCGGCGACGACCTCGCCCAGTTCTGCGTGGATGTGGTCCTCGTCGACGACGCCTTCCTCCAGTGCGTGCAGGAACGAGCCGGCGTCCTGCGTGGCGCGGGCGCGGAGATCAGGCACGTACGTCGCGCGCTCGATGGTCGTCGTGTCGAGTTCGCGTTTCGCCGGGTCGTACTGTCCCATCGCGGTGACGTGCGCCCCCGGTTCGAGCAGGTCGCCGTCGAAGACGGGCTCGCTCGCGTTCGTCGCTGTCACGACGATGTCCGCGCCCTCGACGGCTGCCGCGGCGGAGGCGACTGCGGCGACGCTCCCGTCGAGCCGGCGATCCATCTCCCCGGCGAAGGACTCTCTGTGTTCCTTGGTCGGCGAGTAGACCCACACCGTCTCCAGGTCGCGGACCGTCGAAAGCGCGCGGAGTTGCCCCCGTGCCTGCGCACCGCTGCCGATGATCGCCGCCGAGGATGCGTCCTGTCGGGCGAGCTCGTCGGCCGCAACCGCGCCGGTCGCGCCCGTCTTGAAGGGGTTCATACTGGCGCCGTCGAGCAGCGCAATCGGCTCCCCGGTCTCGGCGTCGAAAAGCGGCGTCGCGAACCACGAATCCTCGGCCGCAAAGCCCGCCGCGTACATATATCCGCCCATCACGCCGGTGTCCGGAAGCACTGCGGCGTAGGTCGTGAGAAAGCCCGGCGGGTCGGCGTTTTTCAGTTTCGTCCGCGGTTCGGCGGGGGCACCTTCGCCGCGCTGTCGGTAGGCCTCCCGGACCGCGTCGACGAACTCCGCGGGCGTCGCGAGGCCGTCGACGTCGTCGCTCGTGAGAAACAGCGTCTCGGTCATATCTCCGACTTCGACGGCCACCGACAAGAACGTGCGGGAGAAGTCGTGTGGAGACTGACCAACTGCGAGCGAACAAGCAAACGGCGAAACGGAAAATCGAACGGAAAACGATCAGTCGGCGTTCGGATACGGTGCGTTGCCGTCGGGTCCGATCTCATCACGTTCGCGTCGGTCGGGGGTCGTCGCCACGGGCGCCCGGACGAACATCGCGTGAGCGATGATTCCGGCCGCGACCGTCGCGGCGACCGGCAGCGCCGCCGTCAGCGACAGGCCGGCCAGCACGAGAGCGCTGCTCAATCCGAAGAGCGTGATCGGGATCAGCCCGAGCACGTAGTCGTAGTACCCTGGCATAATTCATTGTCAACTACTGACGTAGGGATTATAAATTTTTTCCAGTGGTAACGCATACAACCTGTGTTGCTTTATGAAATACGACTCATAACTTATAGATCGCAGTGGTTCCGTAACGGGACCCCTCGATCGAACCGGAGTGAAGTTCCAGTCGGCGTCGAGGGACCCCCGCGGCATCGATCCGGAGCGTTGAAAGTCCCGCTCCGCGGAAAAGGGGACGTGAACGCGAACGACCGGTCGATCGTGGCGCTCGTGATGCTCGCCCACGGGATGGTCCACACCTACGAGCTGTCGATCCCCATCTTCGTGTCGATCTGGCTGGTCGAGTTCGACGTCCTCTCGCTTGGATTCGTCGAATTTGGCGTGACGGAGGCGACACTGGGGCTCGTCGTGACCGCGGGCTACGGCCTCTTCGGCGTCGGCGCGCTGCCGGGCGGGGTCCTCGTCGACCGGATCGGCTCCGATCGACTGATCACGGTCTGTCTGTTCGGGATGGCCGCTTCGTTCGTTCTGCTCGGGCTCTCGCCGAATCTCCTCGTCGTCGCGATCGCGCTCCTACTGTGGGGGGCGGCCGCGAGCGTCTACCATCCCGCGGGGTTGACGCTGCTCTCGAAGGGCGTCCACGAGCGCGGGACGGGCTTTGCGTACCACGGAATCGCCGGCAACGTCGGAACGGGCCTTGGACCGTTGTTGACGGCGATCCTGCTGCTCTTTCTCGATTGGACGGTGGTGGCGATCCTGCTTGCGGTACCCGCCCTCGCTGCGGGGGCCTACGCCGTCCGGGCGCAGTTCGACGAGACAGCAGCCGTCGACGACGTTGCGAAGGCGACCCCGAACGGCGGGGGCGACGACGAGAGCGACGGCGGTGCCGACGCCGGCAACACCGACGCCGGAGGAGATTCTCGGGCAGACAGCGTGGGTTCGCTGGCCGAGTTCAGCGTCGAGACCCGCCGGCTCTTCGCCGGCGCGTTCGCGCTCGTCTTCGTGGTTGTGATGGCCTCCGGCCTCTACTACCGCGGCTTCCTGACGTTCCTGCCGAATCTCCTCGAAGGGCTCCCCGGGTTCGAGCCGGTGCCGTTGACGTCGTTGCTTCCCCCGGTCGTGACCGACGCCCTGGGCGTACAGCCGGGGTCGACGCGCTCGATCAACCCCGAGCGGTACTTCTACTCGGGGCTGCTCATCGTCGGCGTCTTCGGCCAGTACCTGGGCGGGAAGCTGTCGGACCGGATCCCCGTCGAGCGCGGCCTCGCCGGCGGTTTCGGCCTGTTGGCCGTGCTCGCGCTCGTGTTCCTTCCGGCCGCGAACGCCGGGATCGTCCCGCTTTTAGCCGTCGGCGCGGTGCTCGGCGCGGCGCTCTTTCTCGTCCAGCCGTTCTACCAGGCCACGGTCGCGGAGTACTCCCCGGCGGGGACGCGGGGGCTCTCCTACGGCTTCACCTATCTCGGCGTGTTCGGCGTCGGTGCGCTCGGGGGCGGGATCGCGGGCACAATTCTGACCTACGCGACGCCGGCTGTGCTCTTTGCGACGCTTGCGGTGTTCGCGGCGGTCGCCTCCGGGATCGGATTCTACCTCCTGCGGCGCCGTGCCGACGCGGGCGCCACGACGAGGTGACCCCGTCCGCCCGCGCGCAGAAAGCATATAGAGCCCACGCCGAACCGGAACAGTATGGCCGTCCCGCCGACCCCCTCCATCCGTCGCCGAACGCTGCTTGCCGCCGTCGGAACCGCGCTGTCGTCCGCCGCTGCCGGCTGTCTCGACACTGCTCCGGCTGCGACGACGACGGACGCCGACTCGGAATCGACAACCCACAGCGACGCGACTGCCCGGACGGACGACACCGCGACAGATTCCTTCGCGGACGGGAACTCCCCCACGGCCGCCACTTCCACGGACCCCCCCCGTGACGGTCCCGACCCGTTCTACGTCGAGAACCACCGGCCGAACGACCGGTGCGTGTCGCTGTCGGTGAGACACACGGAGACGGACGAGACGGTCCTCGATGGGACGTATACGGTCCCCGGCGCGAAGGGAATCGCGTTCGAAGGAGTCGGCGCCGTCCGGGAGTCCTACGCGGTCGAGGCGACGCTCGACACGGGGGAGCGCGTGCGCGAAACCTGGACGGTCCGCGTCTGTCCGCCGGAGTTCCGCGGCGACGGACTGAACCACGCCGGACTGGTGCGGATCGAGGACGACGACGTTCGGTTCCTGAAAAACGAGTGTGACTTCCTCGTCGTCGACCATCCCGAGACCTACGAGTGGGAGCCCAATTCAGCCGACTGTGATGTGTAGCGACGGGAGTCGGCCCACGCGGGAACCGACGGCCGGACTCACCCGCGGAGTTTGAAGAAGAGCCACCGGAAGACGGCGAGGGAGACCCCGCCCGTGAGGAGCACGACGACCCCGAACGTCCACTGGAAGCCGCCCGAAAACAGCGGCGACGCGCGGAGGGCGAAGCCGATGATCGAACCGGGGATCCACGCGCGAACCGCGAGCGGAACCGCCGCCTTCGCTGATTCGGCCGCGCCCGCGGAGTATGCACCGACGAGCGGCCCCGCGACCGCCCACCCGACCAGAAACGGGACGAGCGTCAAAAGCCACCCGACGGTGTTCGTCGAGAGGTACTCCACGCCGTTGTGGTTGATCACGCCGATCGTCAGGACCGCAGCGAGCGCGAGGACGTCGACGACCGCCAGCGGAAACGCCTCGGCGTCGATTCGTCGTGCGAGGAACGACTCCTCGGAGGATGCCATACACGTCGATTCGGACGCTCCCTAATGGCTCTCCCGGATTCGGTCCGCCTCCCGTCGCGCTGGCCGTCACTCCCGCGGCACGCGGCCCACCACGACGTACTCGAACCCCTCGCGGACGATCCGGGCCTCGAACCCCGCCGTCGACAGCAACTGACAGAGCGCCGCGGGCCGCCAGAAGGTCGAATCGAACCCGACGAGCCGTTCGGCGGCGACGAGCGCGCGCCCCCGGAAGCCGCGTGGATCGAACTCCTGGACGACGAGTACGCCGCCGGGACGGAGAATTCGGAAGGCCTCCGACAGCCCCGCTTCCGGGTCCGGGAGGTGATGCAGCGCGTCCACGACGACGGCGGCGTCCACCGCGTCGTCGCTGATCGGGAGGGCACTCGCGTCGCCGCGGACGACCGCGTGGCCCTTCTCGCGAGCGCGTGCGAGCATCCCGCCGGAGATATCGACGACGAGCGGGGCGTACCCGACAGTAGCGAGTCCCTGTCCGGCGCGGCCGGTGCCGCCGGCCAGGTCGACGACGCGGTCGATCGGCCGATCGGCGAACGCGAAGCCATCGCGGAGCGGTTTCACCCGCGCGGGCGGCATCACAGCGTCGTAGAGCCGTGCGAGACGGTCGAAGAAACGGACATCGCCGGGACCGAACCGCGAGGACATACCCCCACTTTCGCGGGCGCCCGGCAAGGGCCTGTCGCACCGCCGCACTCTTTCCCCTGCCGTCCGTAGGGTGCGGAAATGGAGTTCGAGGTCCTCGGGTGGCCGCCGGACGGGCCGACGCTCCGCCTCGATTACCGGCGGTTCGCGTACGCCGGCAAGTTCGTGATGTCGAACACCGGCAAGGCCGTCGTTCGCGGGCCATCGGCGGATCCCGATGGCAATACGGCGATGCGAGAGAGAGGTGACTCGGGAGAGATACCGCGGGATGTCCCCGACGCCGACGACTTCGAGACCGACGTCGTCGCCGCGCTCGCGTTCAACGCCGACCGGACAGACGACGCGACGCTCTGGTACCGCTACGTGACGGTCCGTTCGGACGTGAAAGGCTCAGGGATCGGCCCGCGACTGGCGGCCTTCACTGCCCCACGTGCCGCAGCGCGCGGCTACGAACGGCTCCGGATCGCCGTCAACAACCCCTTCGCCTACGAGGCGATGCACAAGGCGGGCTTTCGGTGGACCGGTCGCGAGACGGGACTGGCCGAACTGGTCCTCGAACGACCGGTCGAAGAGGAGATGACTGCGACGGAGTCCGACGGTGTACCGACGGACGTGGCAGAAACCGCCGACGCGAATCGATACCAGGCGGGTCTCGACCGCTTCCGCGAGCGCGACCTCGGAGAGCAGGAAGCGACATTTCTCCACCGGAAGCGCGGTGCCGATCCACCGGCGCCGATCACACAGCCGACGGACCCGGAGGGTTAAATCGACGGGCAACCGAACGCCGAGCGATGGGTAACGCAGACCTGCGGAGTCTGGCGGCGCTCGAAGAGGTCGGCTTCGACGAGGTGGCCGGCAGCGTCGTCGCCGTCGACGCACACAACTGGCTGTACCGGTATCTGACGACGACAGTCAAGTTCACCGCCGAGGACGTCTACACCACCGAGGCGGGCGAGGAGGTAGCGAACCTGCTCGGCGTCGTCCAAGGGCTGCCGAAGTTCTTCGAGCACGATCTGGTCCCGGTGTTCGTCTTCGACGGCGGCGTGACGGAACTCAAAGACGACGAGGTGGCAGAGCGGCGAGCGGCCCGCGAGCGCGCCGAAGAGCGGAAGCAGGACGCCGAGGAGCGCGGCGACGCCGTCGCCGCGGCCAGACTGGAGGCGCGGACACAACGGCTGACCGACGTGATCCACGAGACGACGCGGGAACTCCTCCGATTACTCGACGTCCCGATCGTCGAGGCGCCCGCGGAGGGCGAGGCCCAGGCGTCGTATATGGCGGCCCGCGGCGACGTCGACTACGTCGGTAGCGAGGACTACGACACGCTGCTCTTCGGTGCGCCGTACACCCTGCGCGGACTCACCTCGAAGGGCGATCCGGAACTGATGGATCTCGAAGCGACGCTCGCGAAGCACGGACTCACCCGCGAACAGCTCGTCGACGTCGCGATCCTGTGTGGGACAGACTTCAACGAGGGTATCTCCGGGATCGGACCGAAGACCGCCCTCTCGGAGATCCGCGAACACGGGGACCTGTGGGCCGTCCTCGACGATCGCGGGGTGTACATCGAACACGGGGATCGGATCCGCGAGCTGTTTCTCGATCCGCCCGTGACCGACGAGTACGACTTCGGGACGGAGATTTCACCCGACATCGACGCCGCGCGCGCCTACGTTACCGAGGAGTGGGAGATCCCGGCCGAGGAGGTCGCCCGCGGGTTCGAACGCATCGAGTCCTCGGTCGTCCAGACCGGGCTCGACGAGTGGACCTAACCTGCTGTCCGGTCGGGGTTACCCAAACGTGCATTCGAGGAAACCGGCCCGCGTAACTCACACGTGCATTCGAGGAAACCGGCCCGCGTAACTCAAACGCGCATTCGAGGAAACCGGCCCGCGTAACTCAAACGCGCATTCGACCTATCCAAACGGGTTTGATACCCGCTTCCGTATTCGGTATCGATGCGTCGACGCCGGTTCCTCGCCGTGGCGTCCGCCCTCCTCGTCAGCCCGCTCTCCGGGTGCAGTTCGGGGGCGACGACTGACACCCCCGGAAGCCCCGGGGCCGACGAGGAACTCCCACCGACGGGCGACGGGACGCTCTCGGAGTTCGACGCCAGGGACCCCTTCGAGACGCGGCGCGTCGGTGAGGCGTCGGACGCGGCTCACCACCGCGCAGTGATCTGGAACGACGATGCCGACCGACGGACGATCGAGGTCGAACTCCGCGCGGCAGCGACGGGCGAGAGTGTCGTGGACGCGACGGCCGAGTTTCCGGCCTACGGGTCGCTCCGAATCGAAATCTACCGAGCGCGGGACTACGTCCTCGACATCGCACTGTCGAACGAGGACGACCGGATGCTCGGCATCCGGCGGGATTTCGTCGACTGCAACGACTCCGCGACGCACGTGGCGGTCCGACCCGACGGGAGCGTCAGAGCCCGGGTGTTTTCGACGGCGCTGGCCTGTGACGTTGCGTCATCGAAAGCAACAGTCTCGAACGAGTCGTCGGCCGCGTCGGTGCCGACTGAAACGGCGACAGCGACCCCAGCCGCCGAGTCAACAGCCGAAACCGCTACGTCGGATTCGACAGCCGAGTAGCCGAATCGTCGGACAGGAGCCGGTCAGGGGTCGGGTTCGCGGTAGCTTTTTGCCGCCTCCGGTCCCTGCTTGGGTATGTCCGTAGTTGGGATGGACCGCTCACAGCTGTCGTGGTGGGTGGCCGGGTTCGCCCTGATGGGGGCGCTGCTGTTCGTCGTCCACTCTTTCATCGGGACGTTCGTCTTCGGGCTGTTCATCTACTACGCGACACGTCCCATCTACCGGCGTATCAAAAAACGAGTCCGACCGCCGAGTCTCGCTGCCGCCGTCGCGCTCTTCGTGCTCGCGTTACCGGCGCTGACACTCGTTGCGTATACGGGCGCGATCGCGGTCAGTGAACTGATCCGCCTGACGAACGAGGGGATTTTCGATCTCTCACAGTACCCGATCACGTCCGAGCAACTCACGCGGCTGACCGACTTCGAGCGGCTGCTTGCGCTCGATCCGGCCACGTTGACAGTCGCGCAATTACAGCAGGTGATCGCCTCGATGAGCTCGGCGAGTAACGTTCTCGCCTTCGTCGGCATCGGGCTGGTGCACCTGTTTGCGATGATCGCGGTCGCGTTTTATCTACTCCGCGACGACCAGAAGCTCTCGATGTGGACGCGGACACAGGTGGCCGACGACCGAGGCGTCCTGGAAGCCTTCCTCGACGGCGTCGACCGGGACTTCACGAACATCTTCTTCGGCAACATCCTCAACGCTGTCCTCACCGGGACGATCGGCGTCATCGCGTACTCGGTCCTGAATCTGTTCGCACCACAGGGGACCGGCATCCCCGCTGCAGCCCTCGTCGGCCTCATCGCGGGCGTCGCGAGTCTCATCCCCGTCGTCGGTATGAAACTCGTCTACGTGCCCGTCGCGGTGTATATAGGCGCCGATGCGTACCTCTCTGACCCGACTACCCTGTGGTTCACCGGCGTGTTCGCCGGCGTTTCGTTCGTCATCGTGGATACGATCCCGGATCTCGTCCTGCGACCGTACGTCTCGGGCCGCAATCTCCACGTCGGCGCCGTGATGATCGCCTACACGCTCGGGCCGCTGCTGTTCGGTTGGTACGGCATCTTCCTCGGCCCGATCATCCTCGTGTTACTCGTCAACTTCGCGCGGCACGTACTGCCGGTGCTGATTCAGCGCGAGTCGCTGGTTCCGTACTCGATCGATCCAAGCGTCGCCGAGGTGGACGAATCTTCTCAGCCGCCCGGGTGGGATCCGGATGTTGTCACCGACGGTGACGGAAACCACGAGGGGGGAGACGGCTTCGAGTTTGGCGCCTCCCTCGCAGAGCCGACGTCGGCGACGGCGCAGAACGGAGAAGAAGGTGCTGGAGCCCCCTCCGAGAGCGGCGAGTGAAGTCACCCGCAGTCGTCGGGGTGGGCAGGCCGGGTGTCGTCTCCGGGCGGTGCCCACCGGCGGGTGGTGAACACCGGTCGTCAGATCCACGAGCCCGTCTCACACTGATTAGGCTCGTCTCTTCCCGCCGAGCGCCACCCCGTTGGCGACGCTCGGCGGGAACACGTGCGAGTGATCAGTATCAGTCGTCGTCGATGCCGTCGAAGGTGACGTTGATGTAGGTCGCTTCCCAGTCTTTGCGCGCGGCGATCTCGCGGCGGCCGCGTCTGGTGAGAGTGTAGTAGTTCGTTCGTCGGTCGCGCTGTCCCTTGTCGACGAGTCCTTTCTCCACGAGAGTGTCGAGATTGGGGTACAGCCGGCCGTGGTGGATCTCTTTTTCGTAGTACTCTTCGAGTTCGTCTTTGATTGCGAGCCCGTGGGGTTCGTCGAGCCCGGCGATCACGTACAGCAGGTCGCGCTGAAATCCTGTCAGGTCATACATCGGTGAACTCTATGTGTTATTTAGTGTTCTCGGAAATAAACATATCGGCTCACGACGGCCGCAGGGCGCTCGAAACCGGCAAGAGCGTCTCGTATGCGCTATACCGATCAAGGGACATATCCGGAGATTTACCCCTCGAAAGTCAACGAGTAAATATGTCGGCCGTCGCGTGACTTCGACCCTTATGGGGATCAAAGAGACCAGTGGCTGGCGAACGACCCGAACGGAAAAGGAAGCAAGCCGCGTGAAAGGCACGCGGATGCTTGCCGCCCTGAGTTGGTCCCCGCTGACGCTTCGGCCCTCCAAGCGAAGCGTCATCCGACGGTTACGGATTTCTCTACATAAATATATCGACTGCGGCGAGCGCCGTCGCGACGCGCTTTTTGTATTCGGGACGCAACCGGAGCGTATGGAAATCCGAGGCCGTCGCCGGTGTACGGACTGCGGCCGGGAATGGTCGTACTACGACACCGGCCGCGTCGACTGTCCGGACTGCGGGAGCCTCCGGAGCGTCGGCCTCGGCGACCGGGAACGACACACCGACGGGGCGGTCGAACTCGACCTGTCGGACCATCGCGCTGCCCTCGGCGAGCACACTGTTATCGAAGACGTCGCGGCCGACCTGAAAACGACGCTCCGGGACTACGTTCGCCGTCGCGGGTTCCTGCACGGCGGCGAATTGCGTCCCGTCGACGAGACGGTGCTCGCGGCGGCCGAACTGCTCCACGCCGTCGACGTCTTCGACCGGACGCGCGATCCCGACGACGATTCGCGCCTGTACGTACTCGAACTCCTCCGCGGCGCCGACTTCGGCGAGCGACCGGCCCCGGACACTGTCCCGGCGTCCATGACCGCCGCCCGGGGACTCGCGTACGCGGAGGTGCTCGACGGGTTCATCACCGACGTCGGTGTCTGGTTGGAGGACAATCCGGACACGGCCGCGAGCAAGGTGCGTGAGAGGCTCGATACGCACGTGCGACGCGTCGAGGCCATCTACGGCGACGTGCCGGCCGAGGAATCGGAGGCACTCGTCCGTGCCGCCCGCGAACTCGTCGCGTACCTCCACGACGACGACGAGGCGGCGCTCGCCCGTGCTCGGGATCGACTTTCGCGCCTGGGCTAAAGAGACTCGTTTCACGGCCGGTGGCGATCGCGACAGCAACGGTTTTGGCCGCGGCTCTCAGACACCCGGCGATGGCCGAGCGATTCGACCAACACGCCGTCCGTCACCGGATGAAACTCCTCCGCGACGGCGGCGACGTCACGCTGTATGAGAACCGTGAAGACGTCGAGTGTCCGGCCTGCGGCGCCCCGTTCTCCCGATTGCTTCTCACCGAGCGGCGCAGCCACTCGTTCGACCTCGGCGGCGCCGAACGGGTCTGTGTAACCCACGAAGACGAGCGGCTGGTGATCTGCACGCACGACCAGTAGCAGGGATCTTGCCGGATCGGAACATCGCGAGGGCTTTTACCCGATCGGGAGGCCAGCCCCGGCGTGACCTGAAGACGGTCCCCCGACGGTCACAGCGGGAGCGCGGCGCGCCGTCGGGGGCGTCAGAATGCGCCGCCTGTTCGCCCTTTCCCTGATGCGCTGTCTCGCCGCGCTCACCCCTTGATGTTACAGACGGGGAACGTCCGCGCCACCTTGTCGCCGATGCCGAGTTCGTCGGACACGCGGACCACCTCGTCGACGTCCTTGTAGACGCCCGGTGCCTCCTCGGCGACGGTCGCCCCCGACTGCGCCTTCACGTAGATCTTCTCTTGGTCGCGGAGTTCGTCCTGAACGGTCTCACCCCAGTACTCGTTTTTCGCCTGCGTCCGGCTCATCGTCCGGCCGGCGCCGTGGGCGGTCGAGCCGAACGAGAGGTCCAGCGAATTCTCACCGCCCCGGAGCACGTACGATCCCGCGCCCATACTGCCCGGGATGATGACTGGCTGGCCGACGTCCCGGTAGGCAGCCGGCAGTTCCGGCCGCCCGGCCGGGAACGCGCGCGTGGCGCCCTTCCGGTGGACGTAGAGCTCCCGCTTCTCGCGGCCGACCGCGGCGTCGGCGGTCGTCGGCCGGCCGTCCTCGTCGACGCCGACCTCGTGGACCTCCTTCTTACCGATGTTGTGGGCGACGTCGTAGAGCAGGTTCATCTCCATCGTCTCCCAGTCCCGGTCGAAGACGCGCTCGAAAACCTGCCGCACCCGGTGGGTGATCAGCTGGCGGTTCACCCACGCGAAGTTGATCGCCGCACACATCGCGCCGTAGTACTCCTCCGCGAGGTCCGAGCCGGCGGGGGCGGCCGCCAGCTCCCTGTCCGGGAGCTCAGCCAAAAGGTCGCCGTGCGCCTGTTCGATCTCGCGGAGGTAGTCGGTACAGACCTGGTGACCGAGCCCGCGGGAACCACAGTGGATGAGGACGACGATCTGGTCGGCTTCGAGGCCGAACTCCTCGGCGACAGCCGGCCGGTAGATGTCGGTCACGCGCTGGACCTCGAGGAAGTGGTTGCCGGAGCCGAGGCTGCCGATCTGGTTTTTGCCGCGGTCCTTGGCCTTCTGCGACACCGCACTCGGATCGGCATCCCGACGCATCCCCTCGTCTTCACAGTGTGTGAGGTCGTCCTCGACGGCATAGCCGTGTTCGAGCGCCCAGTCGACGCCGCGAGCGAGAATCTCCTCGACCGTCTCCTTGCCGGCCTCGACGACGCCGCCGCCGCCGAGCCCCGACGGGATGTTCGCAAAGAGCGCATCCACCAGCTCCGCCTCGTGGCCGACGAGGTCGTCGTACGTCAGGTTCGTCGTCACCATCCGGACGCCGCAGTTGATGTCGTAGCCGATTGCCCCGGGCGAGAGACAGCCGGTCTCGACGTCGGTCGCGCCGACGCCGCCGACGGGGAACCCGTAGCCCTGGTGGCCGTCGGGCAGACAGACCGCGGGTTCGACGATCCCCGGGAGATGCGTCGCGTTGCGCAGCTGGGTCAGCGTCTTGTCGTCGCCGATCTGTTCGAGTAGTTCCTCGCTCGCGAGCACCCGCGCCGGGACCCGCATATCACCCTCACGGGGCAGTTCCCAGACGTGCTCGCGGACCCGTTCGAGCCGAATGCCGTCGAACTCGCGGATGTCATCGTCGCTCATACGCGGACACACGACGGCCGGCAGGGAAAGCGTTCTCCTCCCGGAGCGATCGCCGCTCCGATACTGGACCGCCGGGGGTTACTCTAGATATGCGATTCGGACCTGCTCCCACTTGTCGCGGGATTCCAGATGTCGCTGGAGTTCGTCCGCGTACGCCTGCGTCAGCCGCTCTGCGGCTTCGATCCGCTCTTGATCCGAGCCGCTGCTTCCGGCGTCGAGGCCGATCGCCCCCTTCAGCGAGTCCAGCAGGCCACCACCGGAGGAGTCGTCCTCGCCGGGGCCGCCGGCCATCGATCCCATCTGCGATCGCACGTTCTCGAGTTCCGGCATAATCTGTGGGAGTTTCTCCGTATTCGCGATCATCCGCGCGTTCTCGGGGTCCTCGGCGTTCTCGATGTCCAGTTCGGTCGCCGTCATAATCAGGCCCCACTCCTGGCTCGTGAACTCGGAATTCTCGACCCGGTCGGTGAACTCCCGGTCGACAGTCATCCGGTCGCCCACGATGCTGTCGGTCCAGTCTGTCATACGACGGTGTAGGCCAGTCGACCGTTTGAGCGTTTCCCCTCGGCGGCTCCGGGCGCGCCCCGTCGCGATCGGCAGGCCGGATCACACGGAGGATGCGTTTTTATCCCCACATAACCGACTCCGCCTATGGATCGATACGATCTCCTCTACCGACTCTACGAGGGGTACGAGACGGATACCCTGCGTGATCTCCAGAACTTCGTGGATCTCTTTCCGCCGGTGGACTCCCGCGTCGCGCTCGACTACTGGGAAGACGCGAGCGACGAACTGGACGCCCGAAAGCGGGAGATCACCGCGGCGTTCGACGGCAGGGGCACACTCGCCGAAATCGCCGCTCGGGCGACCCGAGAGCAGACTTTCACGGCGCTGGACCTCCACTCGAAGTACGGTCGGTCGGTGAACGCCCTGGTACTCGACGTCGACGAGACACTTCGCTCCGCGGGCCGTACGGACAACGAGATCCCCCGGGAGACGCTGCACCTCCTGACGGAGATGCACGAGGCGGGCCTCCCGATCGTCATCTGTACGGGCCAGACGCTGGAAAACGTGAAGGGCTTCGCCATCCAGGGACTGGGCACCGAACTCGTCCACTCGGGGGCGCTCAGCATCGTCTACGAGGCGGGAACGGGCGTCTTCACCCCGGGCCACGGCTCCGACACGAAGCGGTTGCTCTACGAGACGCTCGACGAGGACGTCCAGGAGGTGTTCTCGGTGGTCCGCTCGCGCGTTCTCACCGCCGCCCCCGAAGACCTCCGTCGCTCGGTACATCTGCAGGGCAACGAGTTCAACGTAACGCTCAAACCGAATTTCGACGTCGGGAGCGACGCCGCAGCGGCAGTCATCGACGAGGGGTTGGTGTACCTCGTCGACCTCCTCGGGCAGGCCGTCGCCGAGACCGTCGAAGGGATCGGCGAGGTCGGCATCGAGGTCCGAGACGTCGACGGCGACGACAGAGGACGCGCCGCAAACTGGGCGCGGGCGTACTACGCCGACGCCGATCCGGAGATCGCACAGGTACTGGACCGCGAGGACGCGACGCCGTCCTGTGGGGTCGAAGAGATCCCAGAGTCGGTTCGGGAGCGGTTCGACCGGATCGACGTGGGGTACTACCACGCCGACGCCGCCGAAATCGGTTCCCTGGACCTCGACAAGCCCACCGGCGTCAGGGCTGCGCTGGACGTCCT
Organism: Halobellus ordinarius; assembly: GCF_031823395.1. Lineage (NCBI taxonomy): Archaea > Methanobacteriati > Methanobacteriota > Halobacteria > Halobacteriales > Haloferacaceae > Halobellus > Halobellus ordinarius. The sequence goes on along the minus strand of NZ_JAVQKJ010000008.1, from coordinate 128,559 downwards.
CGGGATCGACGACCCCTTCGTGACGGTCATGGGCGACAGCAAGTCGGATCTGCGCGTGATGGAGTGGGCCGAGGCCGCCGACGCCGGAATCGCTGCGGCGCCGAGCCACGCCTCCGCGTCGGTCCTCGAACACGTCCGAGCGACCGACGAACTCGTCTACGAGCCGGGAGACGCGGGATCGATCCTGCGGACGGTCTCCGTGCTGAACCGGCTGAACGAGTGGTGAGATCGGCCGGTCTCTCGGGGCAGTTCCCAGCCTCCAAAGAGTTACATCGGACCGAGTAAATACGCAACTATGGGAATCGACTACGCGGATCTACACGATCCGAACGCGGAGTACACGATGCGGGAACTCTCCGCGGAAACGATGGGCGTCACGCGCGAGCGCGGTGGCGGCCGCGACGTCGCGATCACCGACGTCCAGACGACGATGATCGACGGGAACTTCCCGTGGACGCTCGTGCGGGTGTACACCGACGCCGGCGTCGTCGGTACCGGCGAGGCGTACTGGGGTGCCGGCGTCCCGGAACTCATCCAGCGGATGAAGCCGATGATCGTCGGCGAGAACCCGCTCGACATCGACCGGCTCTACGAACATCTGATCCAGAAGATGTCGGGCGAGGGTTCGATCGAGGGCGTCACGGTCACTGCGATCTCCGGTATCGAGGTCGCCCTCCACGATCTGGCGGGCAAGATTCTCGAGATCCCGGCCTACCAGCTGCTCGGTGGCAAGTACCGCGACGAGATGCGGGTCTACTGCGACTGTCATACCGAAGCCGAAGCCGATCCTGAGGCCTGTGCCGACGAGGCCGAGCGCGTCGTCGAGGAACTCGGCTACGACGCGCTGAAATTCGATCTCGACGTGCCCTCCGGCCTGGAGAAAGACCGGGCGAACCGACACCTCCGTCCGGGCGAGATCCGGCACAAAGTCGAGATCGTCGAGGCGGTCACGGAGCGCGTGAAAGACCGCGCGGACGTCGCTTTCGACTGTCACTGGACGTTCTCCGGCGGGTCGGCCAAGCGCCTCGCCGACGCCGTCGAGGAGTACGACGTCTGGTGGCTGGAGGATCCCGTGCCGCCGGAGAACCTCGAAGTCCAGGAGGAGGTCACGAAGTCGACGACAACGCCGATCGCCGTCGGCGAGAACCGCTACCGCGTCACCGAGGAACGGCGGCTGATCGAGAACGGCGCGGTCGACATCATCGCACCCGACCTGCCGAAAGTCGGTGGGATGCGGGAGACGCGAAAAATCGCCGACGTCGCGAACCAGTATTACGTGCCGGTGGCGATGCACAACGTCTCCTCGCCGGTCGCGACGATGGCCGCCGCCCACGTCGGCGCGGCGATCCCGAACGCGCTGGCGGTCGAATACCACTCCTACGAACTCGGCTGGTGGGACGAACTCGTCGAGGAGACCGTCATCGAGGACGGATCGATCGAGGTTCCTGAAGCCCCCGGCCTCGGCGTCACGCTCGATATGGACGCCGTCGCGGAGCATATGGTCGACGGCGAGGAGTTGTTCGACGAAGCGTAGGTTCGTCGAGCCAGCCAATCTCCGATTTGCGTTGTTCGATCCGGCGTGAGTCGGATCGAGCTCGCCGGAGCGACGTTCCGACGGTGTTCGACCAAACGGACCGATCCGACGGTGTTCGACCAAACGGACCGATCCGACGGTGTTCGACCAAACGGACCGATCCGACGGTGTTCGACCAAACGGACCGATCCGACGGTGTTCGACCGATCGGAGCGAAGTCGTGTGCGAAAGCCTGTTCTTTCCCCTCAGCAGATCGGCTTGGGATCGACACCCATCCCCACGAGCACGTCGGTGTAGTCGTCGTACGCGAGCTGGATGACGTAGCTCGCGACGGCCTCGGCGGTCTCCCAGTCCTCTTCGGTCTCACAGACCGTATCCAGCAGGTCCAGTCCCCGATCCTGGGCCTCGCGGGTTTCGGTCCGCAGTTCGCGGAAGACGTCGGCGGCGGCCTCGTCGGCCTCGTTGACGAAGAAGCTGACCACCTGGAGGTGGGTCCGGTCGCTGACCAGCGTCCGGCCCAGTAACCCTCCGGCCAGGCGATCTACGGTCCCCGCACGCTCCCGGAGGTAGCCGTGCATCGGGCCGCTGCCCGGGGGCTCGATCTCCTCGCCCAGGAGGTCGGCGACCCGCTCGTAGTGGCGCTGCTCCTGGTCGGCGACGTCGGCGAACAGGTCTGCGGCCGCATCGTGTTCTTCGTCGTCGGCCCACGTGGAGAACGTCTCGCGGGCGGCGAGTTCGCTGGCGGCGGCCGCTCGCAGAACGCTCTCGCGGTCGAGTTCGGCGTCGGTCAGCGCGAGAAGCAGTTTACTCGAACTGAGACGGTCGAGTTCCGTTTCCTTGGCCGTCTCGACGGCGCTTCGGAGGTCGGCTGTGTCCATACTCCCGCTTCGGAGCAGCAGGCGTTAAGCCTTGGTGGCGATCGGCTTCGATCGACACCGCGGCGGAACAATCAGTGTGGATGTGCCCTCATACTGATTACTCTCGTCTCTTCCCGCCGAGCGCCGCCACCGGGGGGGTGGGACTCGGCGGTAAAAAGTGAGGTAATCATTATCAGTCGAGGTGTAATCCGGACGGCGCGATCCCGCCACCCTGCTGTTTAATCCACCGAGCGCCGTAGTTGCGAGTATGAGTGACCGTGACTACCCGGAACCGGACGGCGAGGTCGACACGCTCTCGCCGGCGACTCTCGCCGCCCGAATCGGTTCGGGAGAGCCCGTCTCGATCCTGGACGTCCGCGACCGCGACGAGTACGACGCCTGGCACGTCGACGGGCCGGGCGTCACCAGCAGACAGATCCCCTACGTGAAATTCGTCCAGGCCGAGGTCAAGGGGACCGTCGCCGAGCGAGCGCCGGACCTCCCCGAACCACTCGTGGTGGTCTGTGGCGAGGGGAAAGCCAGCGCGTACGTCGCGGACCTCCTGACGACGGCCGGCGTCGAAGCGGCGAACCTGGCGGGCGGGATGGACGCGTGGGCCGACCTGCTGGTCGCCGCCGAGGTGCCGACCGACGGACCGGCCACCGTCCGCCAGTATCGGCGCCCCTCCAGCGGCTGTCTCGGCTACCTCGTCGAGCGCGACGGCGAAGCGGCGGTCATCGACCCGCTCCGGGCCTTCGCCGAGCGGTACGTCGCGGACGCGGCGGATCTCGGCGCGGACGTATCCTACGCGATCGACACGCACGTCCACGCCGACCACGTCAGCGGAGTCCGCGAAGTCGCCGAGCGGACCGACGCCGAGGTGATCCTCCCCGCCGGCGCGGCCGACCGCGGGCTCGCGTTCGACGCGACACTCGTCGGCGACGGCGAGACGCTCACTGTCGGCGGGACGACTCTGCGTGCGCTGGGGGCGCCCGGTCACACCCACGAGATGACGGCGTTCGCCGTCGGGGAAACCGTCGGGTGCGGGGGAGTCGTCGACACCGCCGGGACCGGTGGAGACCCCGACACCGCCCGGAGCGGGGGAGACACCGGAATTGCCGGAGTCGACGTCCTGCTCGCGGGCGATAGCCTCTTCTTGCGCTCAGTCGCACGCCCCGACCTGGAGGCGGGTCTCGACGGCGCACCCGAACTGGCTGCGCTGCTCCACCGGACGCTGACGGAGCAGTTCGGCGAACTCGCTGACGACGTCATCGTGGCGCCGGGTCACTACGACACCACCACGACGGCCGCCGAGTCGGGGGTCTACGCCGCCACACTGGGTGAGCTTCGGGGGTCGCTAGACGCGCTGTCGATGGAGTCCGACGCGTTCGTCGACCACGTCCTCTCGGCGATGCCACCGCGGCCGAACAACTACGAGCAGATAATCGCGACGAACCTCGGCCGCGAGCGCGTCGACGACGACGAGGCGTTCGAGATGGAACTCGGACCGAACAACTGCGCGGCCGGAGGGGCCGACGCCGACTGACGGGCCGAGCCGTCGACCCACCCTCATACTGATTACTCTCACTGTTTACCGCCGAGCGCCGCCACCGGGGGTGGCGCTCGGCGGGAAGAGACGAGAGTAATCAGTATCAGTCGTCTGCGGCGGCCTGCGAGGCGTCAGCGGCGTCCGCTTCGATGCTCGGCGGGTACACGCCCCGTTTCAGCTTCAGATCGCTCTGGGGGCGGGCCATACAGGTCAGCGCGTAGTTCTCGCGCTCCTCGTCGGTCAGCGCCCGTGCTGCGGGCTGGGTGACGTCGCCCTCGACGATCTCCGCCGAACAGGCCAGACACATACCGACGCGACAGGAGTACTCCTGGGCGATTCCCGCCTCGATGCAGGCTTTGAGAATCGTCTGTTTGTCCGAAATCGCCAGAGTCTCGCCCGTGCCGATGAACTCGACACTGTACTCGGTCATACCTCGCCGTTCGGCGGATCGCTTCAAAACTCTTTGCGAAGCAGCCGGGAGATGATCTGATCGATGCTCCCCGACCGGACGGGGCGGGCTACTCTTCGCTTTCTTCCTCCTTGGCCGATTTCGGCGTTCGGACCGTCATCACCGGAGCGTCCGCGGTGCGGATGACCTTCTCGGCGACGCTGCCCAGGAGGAAGCGCCCGACGCCGGTGCGGCCGTGGGTACCCATCACCACGAGATCGATTCCCTCCTCGGCCACGTAGTCGACGATCGATCGGTGGGCGAGGCCGGTTTTCACGGTCGCCTCGACCGAAACGCCCGCTTCCTCGGCGGCCTTCTCGATGCGGTCGACCGCCTTTTTGCCCTCCTCCTGAAGTGCCTCGGCGACGATCTCTGCGCCCATCTCCAGCGAGGAGTACGCACCAGTATCAACCACGTAGAGAGCGTGGAGCGTCGCGTCGTACTGCGTCGCGAGTTCGATCGCGTGTTCGACTGCGCCCTCGCTCGCGTCGCTGCCGTCCGTCGGAACAAGTATGGTGTCGTACATCTGTCGGGACAACCTACGTCCCGGGGGGTTTTAGTTAGTATCCTCGGATGCGGTCCCGAGGCCTTCTAGTCGGTCTTCTCAGGGGCGGTGCTGTCGTCGACTGCGGGCTCGAAGTTCCCGGGGGCGTCTTCGGCCGTCACGTCCGCCGGATCGGTCCCGCGGAATCGGAGGATTGCGGCCTCACACGTCTGTAACCCGTCGATACGTTGGACGTCCTCCGAGAGGCTGACCGTCTCCACGACGGTCCACGACTCGGCGTCGGCATCGAAGGCGAGACCCTTCACCCACGCGTCGGTGGCGACGAGCACGCCGGACGCGCGGCCCTCCTCTTCGATCGGGACCGCGAGCTCCAGCGCGTCGGCGGCGTTAAGCTGCATCAACTCCTCCGGGCCGAGCGGGCGCGGTGGCAGCGAATCCACGACAGTCATACCCGGAGTGGGCGCTGCGAGCGCTTGGGCGTTCCGGATCGGGCTGGCGTACCGCCCCGAGCAAACCGAATCACAGTCCACTGGAGCCGACGCCGATCACAAAGTTTCTACCCCCTGGTGACGACGGGAGGCCTATGTCGCAGGAGGGCGACGAGGAGACGTCCCCCGATTCGGCTGTCGACACTGTCGAGAGCCGATCGCTCCCGATCGATCGCGTCGTCGTCGCCGTCATCGGGATTGCCGTAGTCGGCCTCGCGCTCCGCCTCGTCGACCTCGGGGCACGGCCGTTCCACTGGGACGAGGCGCGTGTCGGTTACTGGGCGCTTCGATACGTCGAGACGGGCGCGTTCCAGTACCGCCCCGTGGCCGGCGGGCCGCTCCTCTACCATCTCGATCGGGTGATTTTCTCTCTGGGCGGCGTCTCGGATCGGCTCGCCAGGCTCCCTGTGGCGGTTCTCGGCGCCGCACTCCCGCTTGGAGCCCTCCTCTTTCGGGATCGGCTCGGCGACGCCGAGACGATCGCCTTCGCGGCAGTCCTCGCCGTCCAGCCGCTCCTCCTGTACTACTCCCGGTTTCTCCGCGGCGACGTCCCGCTCGCGCTGTTCGGTCTCGCCGCCGTCGGCTTCGCGGTGAGGGCCTGGGATCGGCGGAGCCGACGTGACGCGTACGCGGCCGCGGTTGCGCTGCCGCTTGCAGCCTCAGCCTCGGGATTTGTCGTCGGCTACGTCGCCTGCTGGCTCGCGGCGCTTTTCATCGTCGTCGACCAGCGGAGCGTCGCCGCCGACGAGGGGCGCAGCGCACGAGCGGCCGTCGGTACCCTTCGAAAGCGCCTCGAAGGGACGTCGACGCCGGCCGCTCGTGCGGGATTGCTCGCGACGGGCGTGACCGCCTTCCTGTTCGCCCCGCGGGCCGGGCCCGGCGTCCCGATCGGTCTCTACGATCCGTCGACGGTCCACCTGGCGGTCTACGAGGGGACCGTCGGCGCCTTCCGGCGGTTCGTCGGCGTTCGGATCGTGAACAGATTTCCGGAGGGGACGCACGCGATTCTTCCGTACGTGGCCGACAGCGGCAGGCTCTTTCTGGCCGTCTCGCTCCCTGTCGTCCTCCTCGGGGTCGCGGCAACGTTGCGGGAACGGTACACGGAAACGCGCCGGCCGGTGGTCGAGGGCGTCGGCTACTGGGGCCTGCTCGCGGTCGTGGTGTTCCCGACGATCGCAGAGGTGTCCGCTCCGTGGACGCTCGTGCACGTGATCGTCCCGCTGTCGCTCCCGGCTGCGGTCGGCCTGGTGGCCTTGCTTCGGTGGGGTGCCGACGCTGCAGTCGAGGTGAGAGACGCGGCCGATTCGGCGCCCGAGAGCCCCGTCGACGACGTCGACGCGGATACTGAGATCGACGTTGGCACCGAGTTCGACGAGGGCGATCGTATCGGCCCTGGCGTCGATTTCGACGCCGGCACGGTCGTCGCCGTCGTGCTCGTCGTCCTCGCCGTGACGGCTTCGGTCGGTGGCGTCATCGCCGGTGACGTCTACGGGCCCTCGGACCGGGACAACCGGCTTGCGCAGTATGGACAGCCGAGCGACGATCTCGACCCGATCAGATCTGCGGCGGCAAACGCGACCGATGGGGATCGATCGACTGCTGAAGTGGTGTACGTGGGATCCGCCTACCACGTTCCCGACCATCGCTCGACGCGATTCCCGCCCGTCGGCGACGCCTGGGGGAACCGACTGCCACTGCCGTGGTACGTCGCGTCGGCCGATGCGGACGCGACGAGCGTGGCGAACGCCACAGAACTGGACGGGCTGGCCGAAACCGGGGCCGTGCCGCCGATCGTCGTCACCGACCGCGGGAATCGGAACGTGGTCGCAGAGCGGCTCGATCCGGCGTACGAGGCAACGACGTACCGGTTGGGACTGTGGAACCGCGAGGTAGTGGTGTTCGTCAACCACTCGCGGCGCTGAGGACCCGACCGCCCTACCTTTTTAACCGATGATCGGGACAATCTCAGTATGACTGGTGGGATCCGGGTGTTGTGGGTCGCTGCCGACGCGGCCGCCGAGTCGGAACTACACCACTCCGGGGACGCCGTCGCGGACTTCGCGGTCGTCAGGGCGACCAGTGCCGCCGACGCGCTCGATCGGCTGGCGGACGGCCACGAGCGGTTCGACTGTGTCGTGTCGGGATACCGACTGCCTGACGCGACCGGCCTCGAACTGCTCGGCGACGTCAGCGAGAGACATCCGGATCTCCCCTTTCTGCTCTTCGTCGAATCCGACGCCGACGTCACGCCCGAGGCGGCGATCACGGCGGGCGCCACCGATTTCCTCCGGCGGCGCGATGGCGTCGAACAGAGAGCGCTGTTCGCGAAGCGAATAAAAACCGCCGTCGACGCGGCGCGGGCGGTGAGAAGCGGTGTAGATCAACTTCGGAGTCGGGAGACGGTGGAGGTACCGCAACTCCGCCTGTTCCGCGAGGCTGTCGAGGCGTCGGGGCACGCGGTGTACTTCACCGAACGGGACGGGACAATCATCTACGTCAACGAGGCCTTCGAGGAGACGACGGGCTACAGCGCCGAGGAGGCGATCGGCCAGACGCCCCGGATCCTGAAATCGGGCGAGCACGATCGGGAGTTCTACGAACGGCTGTGGGAGACGATCCTCGCGGGCGGCGTCTGGCGGAGCGATATCACGAACCGGACGAAATCCGGGGACCGGTACGTCGTCGATCAGACGATCGCCCCCGTCGAAACCGACGCGGGGGCCACTCACTTTGTCGCCGTCAACGCGGAGATCACCGTGCACAAGGAGCGCCAGGCGGCGCTGGAACGCAACAGAAAACGGCTAAACGCGCTTTTCGAGAACTCGCCGGACGCCATCACGGTCCACGACGTCGACGGGGAGATCCTGCGGGTCAACCGCCAGCAGGTCGAGAACCTGGGCTACTCTCGTGAGGAGTTGCTCTCGATGAACGTCGCCGACGTCGAGGCCCGTCACTCCCGAGAGACGCTCCGCGGGACGTGGGCGAAAGCGAACGTCGGCGAGCGGGTCCAGGTCGAGGGCCGGCACCGGCGGAAAGACGGCTCGACGTTCCCCGTCGAGGTCTGGATCACGAAAGCCGAGATCGACGCGGCGGAGCGCTTCATCGCCTTCAGCCGCGACATCACCGACCGGAAGGCCGACGAGCGGGAACTCGAACGGCAGATCGATCGGCTCGAACAGTTCGCTACGGTCGTCAGCCACGACCTGCGCAGCCCGCTGAACGTAGCGAAGGGACGGCTCGATCTGGTCGAAACCGATCCCGATCACCGAAGCGAACACCGCAAGGCTGCACAGGACGCCCTGGGCCGGATGGAGGAGTTGATCGAGGACCTCCTCGTCCTCGCACGCGAGGGTGGGAACACCGGCGAGACCGAACCCGTCGATCCCGGCGAGCTACTGTCGAACTGCCGGGAGACCGTCTCGGCACCCGAGGCCTCGTTCGTCGTCGACACCGACCGACAGATTCGCGCTGACCGCTCGCGGCTCCAGCAGTTGTTCGAGAACCTCGTCCGCAACGCGATCGAACACGGGCGGCCGGACGTCACCGTGACGGTCGGCGACCTCGCGGACGGCTTCTACGTCGCAGACGACGGCCCGGGGATCCCGGCCGAAGAGCGCGAACAGGTGTTCGACACGGGTTACACTACGACCGACGACGGGACGGGCCTGGGGCTGAACATCGTCAAGCAGATCGCCGACGCGCACGGGTGGGACGTCGCCGTGACCGAAAGCGGCGACGGCGGTGCCCGGTTCGAGTTCACCGGAGTCGATGTCGTGGAGTGAGTGCGGACGTAAGCGACAGCAGGAAAACGGGACGGTGCGAGCCGAGCGGTGGGGCTACTTACCGGAAGCCCATCGCTTCGATCTGCTCCTGATAGCGGTTGCGGATGGTGACCTCGGTCACCTGCGCGACATCGGCGACCTCCCGCTGGGTCTTCTTCTCGTTGCAGAGCAAGGAGGCGGCGTAGATCGCGGCCGCCGCGAACCCCGTCGGCGACTTGCCCGACAGCAAGCCCTGTTCGGCGGAGACGTCGATGATCTCAGTCGCCTTCGACTGGACCTCCTCGCTCAGTCCGAGCGAGGAGGCAAACCGCGGCACGAACTGCTTCGGATCGACCGGTTTGAGTTCCAGTCCGAGTTCCTGGGAGATGTAGCGGTAGGTCCGTCCGATCTCCTTTTGAGGGACACGCGACACTTCGGCGACCTCGTCCAGCGAGCGGGGGATGCCTTCCTGTCGACAGGCGGCATAGAGCGCCGAGGTCGCGACGCCCTCGATGGAGCGCCCCCGGATCAGGTCCTCGTTGAGTGCCCGTCGGTAGATGACGGAGGCGACCTCCCGAACCGATCGCGGGACCCCGAGCGCCGAAGCCATTCGGTCGATCTCCGAGAGCGCAAACTGCAGGTTGCGCTCGCCCGCGTCCTTCGTGCGGATGCGCTCCTGCCACTTCCGCAGGCGGTGCATCTGCGAGCGTTTCTCCGAGGAGAGCGACCGCCCGTAGGCGTCTTTGTCCTTCCAGTCGATCGTCGTCGTCAACCCGCGGTCGTGCATCGTCTCGGTGATCGGCGCACCGACGCGGGATTTCGACTGTCGCTCGGAGTGGTTGAACGCCCGCCACTCCGGCCCCCGATCGATCTGCTGTTCGTCCAACACCAGGCCACAGTCCTCGCAGACCAACTCGCCCTGGTCGGCGTCCGTCACGATGTCCTGCGACTCGCATTCGGGGCATACGAGGCGTTCCTCGCCCGACTGTTCGCTTTCCTGCTCCCGCTGGCGCTGGCGACTCGGACGTTCCATTATAAGGTTTGTGGTGAACGGTGAATTTAAACCTTTGTAACAGAAAACGGACATAAATCGGTCGGGTTCGGTTTCCGACACCCGCTGCCGGTCCGCTTCCCTATGCGTGCACAGACGCTCCTCGTCGTTCTCCTCGTGGTTTCGGCCGGTTGTCTCGCCGGCGTTCCGGCACCGGGGCCGAGTGACGGCGCAGCGACCGATGACTCGTCGGGACCGACCGCCGGGACGCCGACAGACGGCGTCCGCGTGACTGTCACCGAGGTCGTCGACGGCGACACGATAAAGGTGGCCTACCCGAACGGGACGCGGGAGACTGTCCGACTACTGGGCGTCGATACTCCGGAGGTTCACGCGGAAAACACCCCCGAGGAGTTCGACGGCATCCCGGACACCGACGCCGGGGCACGCTGTCTGCGACGGGCCGGCGAGAACGCCTCGACGTACGCGTCGGATCGGTTAGCGCGCGAAACCGTCACGCTTGTCTTCGACGAACGCGCCGACAAGCGAGGGTACTACGGCAGGTTGCTCGCCTACGTCTACGTCGGGAACGAGTCCTTCAACTACGCCCTGCTCCGGGACGGCCACGCCCGGATCTACGAGAGCACCTTTACCGAACGTGAGCGGTACGAACGAGCAGCGAGCGCGGCACGCGAGGACCGCCGCGGACTCTGGTCGTGCATCGACGACACCGGCGGGACTGTCGGGACAGCCACCGAGGGCCCGCTCGCAGTCGTTGAGGTCCACGCCGACGCCGCGGGCAACGACCACGAGAATCTCGACGACGAGTACGTGACGTTCCGCAACACCGGTGACACCGAACTCGACCTCTCGGGGTGGACGGTCTCCGACGACGGTGGCCACTCGTATACCTTCCCGACGGGGACCACGCTCCCAGCGGGGGCGGAACTGACGCTCCGGACCGGTTCGGGAACCGACACCGAATCGGAGGTCTACTGGGGTGCCGACGGCGCCGTCTGGAACAACGGCGGTGACACGATCACCGTCCGCAACGCGAACGGGACGGTCGTCTTGCAGCATTCCTACTGAGCGTGGTCTTGCAGCATTCCTACTGACCGAAGGGATAACTGCGCGTATTCGAGAAGGATTTTTGTATTATCACCGGGAATCCATAGACTGAGTCTGATGGCCACGAAATCAGCGCTGGAGACGCAACTGGCGGTCGTCGCGGGCTTCGAAGCGCCGCGGGCGGATCTCGAACAGTATCCCACGCCGCCGGCGTTGGCCGCACACGTCGTCCACGTGGCGGACCTGAACGGAGACATCGAAGGCCAGACGGTCGTCGACCTCGGAACGGGTACGGGGATGTTGGCGCTCGGTGCCGCGCTCCGCGGCCCGGACCGCGTCGTGGGCGTCGATATCGATCGAACGACGCTTACGACCGCTGCGGAGAACCGTCGACGCGTCGGGGCGGCGACGTCTATCGACTGGGTCTGTGCGGACGCGACGCGTGCGCCGCTCCGCCCATCGGCGGAGACGACGGTGCTGATGAACCCGCCGTTCGGCGCCCAGGACGGCAACGAACACGCCGATCGGGCGTTTCTGGCCACGGCCGCGGACCTGGCGACGGTTTCCTACTCGATCCACAACGCCGGTTCCCGGGAGTTCGTCGAGTCCTTTGCCGCCGACAACGGCGGCGAGGTGACACAGGCATTCCGGGCGACGTTCCCGATCGAACGCCAGTTCGACTTCCACGAGGCCGACCGCGAGGAGATCGAGGCTGAGGTGTTCCGGATCGCGTGGTCGGAACCGGGAAGCTGAGCACGCCAGCGGATCGGTAAACTCCGTCCGAAATCGGGCCCACTCGGACCCCTATATTTATTTTCTCCGTCCTCCGTTGCGGTTTCAGGCCTTACACGTTCGACCGCAGTGCTGCGGACGTGGGGCTACGGATGGGGGCAACTATGAAACAAGACAAGCAGAACGATCGAATCGTTAGCCGACGAACACTGCTCCGGCGCCTCGGCGTCGGAACCGCAATCGTCGGGGGTGGCGTGGCCGGATTGAGTTCGGGCGCCGCGGCCTCGCACACGGACGAGCCGGAAATCGACATTCCGGTCCCACAGACCGCGCGGGACCACCCGCGGTTCAACGCGGTCATCCAGATCAACAGCGCCTATCTGCCGGAAGGGGGGTACATCAACGTCGAGAACGCCAACAACGACTGTGAGGTGAAGGGGCAGTCGATCATCGAACTGCCCGCCGGGCACTTTCGGAACTCCTCGGTGGTCGTACAGACGGCACCGGACGATACGTCGTGTGAGGTAACCGCGGTGATCACCAAGGATCAAGCCGGAGAAGAGCCGTACAGAAAAGACGGTTCGTCGGTATCCGACACCAGGACAGTCGAGTTTTAATCCCCGTCAGCGAGGCGACTGAATATCACCAGTTCGGCGAACCGTCTCACTCGTACGACTCCCGCTCCAGCAACTGCACCCGCGTCCGGTTGTAGGAGACGTACACGCTGGAGTTGTTCCGCGTGAACGTCAGTCCGTCTGCCGTCACCGATTCGTTTTGCGTGGGGAATCGGGCGTCGGTCGACGTGTTGCCCTCGGTGACCCGGAGCAGATACCCGCTTTTGTTCGGGACGACCGTCACGTTCCGGCCGTCGAGCGTGGGGCTTGCCGTAACGGGATCCGAGGCGTAGACGACGCGTGTGGTGTTGTTGTGGCCGAGCGCGACGCGGTAGGCGGAGCTGTTGCCGAGGACGCGCCACCCGCCGCGCTGGGCGGTCACCGTCTCACGCCAGCCGACACCGCCGAGGCGGACGGCTCTCCGGCCGTCGAACGCCAGCCGACCTCTCGAAACCGCCGTGGTCCAGATGCCCCGCTGCTCACTCCGCACGATGACGCCGGAGGTGTTCACCCCCGTGGTCTCGCCGAAGGCTTCGACGTCGACCGTCGCGACGAGTCCGTTCTCGACGTTCTCCGCGTAGGTCACCTCGTAGTCGCGGACCTCGATCTCCTCACCCGCGAGATCGCCTGATTCGGCGGTGTAGAGGTTGGCCGGAACGGCGGGGCCGGCGAGCGCAGCCGTCGAGAGCAGCAGGATCCCGGCGGCGACCTGCCAGTTGCGGACGACGCCGCTGTCGCCCAAAAGCTCCCAGGAAAAGAGCGGGTCGTCGCGGGTAACGACCGCGAAGACGATGATGAGCGCGAGCGCCGCGACGAGGATGACGCCGACAGCCCGGTAGAGCACGAACGTCTCGCCGCCGCGGAACCAGTAGACCGCCCACAGCGACTGCTCGACAGAGAACAAAAGCGCCCCGAGCCAGAGCCGTCGGGCGCTCGGACGGGCCGCTTGCTGTCGTCTGCGAACGATTGCGAGGCCGATGAGGACGCCGATCAACAGTCCGATTGCGTGCCCTTGGATGGCGATGTCGGCCCACCACGGCGTGACGTACGTCGGCCGTCCACTGGCGGTGAGCACCGGATTCCGGAGTGCGCTGTACACCAGGCGGAGCGCGCTGCCACCAGCGAGTGCGATCACCGTTCCCAGCGGGTAGTTGACGAGCGCGACGCCCGCAAAGGCGAAGACGACCCCGGAGAAGCCGATGATCGGCCCGATCGCGAAGATCGACGTGAGGAGTCCGACGACGACGACAGCGACGGGGAAGGCGACGAAGGCTCGAACGTACGGGTTCGTCCGGAGCGACGAAAACGAGTGGGCGCCGCGTCCCCGAGGGAAATGCCCCCACGCATACTCCGCCAGCGGCGCGAGGGTGAGCGTTCCGACGAGATTGCCGACGAGATGGCCCGCGCTCCCGTGAGAGAACGCTGCAGTGGCGATCCCGAGCGGGTAGAAGTACGACCACGCGCGGAACGGTATCGTCACCGGCGAGTACCAGTGGTCGTATCCGCCCTGTACCAGGAGATAGACCGCGAGAACGAACGCTGCCGACACGAGGGTGCCCCACGGAACACCCAGGATGAGGCGGCGGCGGAGCGACGCAAGGAGCGATGATCGCCGATCCAATAAGAGAACGACGGCGACAGACACCACGAAGGCTGCGACGACGCCGACACGCTGGAGCAACTCCACCGGAAGCGAATCCATCGTGGGAGGGAAGTCACCGAACGGTTAAGAAACCGCCCGTCCCGGATCGAACTGCCGCCCTCGGTCACCGGGTGGAAGACTGATAATGGTTACTCTCACTTTTCACCGCCGAGCGCCATCCCCGTCGAAGGCGTTCGGCGGGAAGAGACGAGAGTAATCAGTACGAAGCGAGAATCGCGAAAGAACGGTGACCTCGTTACGGAACGAATGCCTCTCAGAGTTTGCTTTCGGCGTCCTCGGCGAGTTCCTGCATCCGCTTGCCGACGCGGCCCGCGTTCGAGAACTCGTCTTCGCTCATCGCCGACGCCAGAGCGTTGCCGAGGACGAACACCGCGTGTTTGTGCTCGCTCTTGGATTTGTGGACGTGCGACGGGTCGACGCCGATTTCCTCGTACTCGTCGAAGATACTGCCGTCGACCTCCTCTCGCGCGGCGAAGTTGTCCTTGATGATCACCATCTGTTCGTGTAACTCCAGTAGCTCTTCTTTGTGCATAGACGTGGATACGTAGGAGATCGATTTAAGTATTATTGGTGGATATTCCCACGGGCGTCGACATCGCGGGTCGAGTCTGGACCCTGCCGTCCGTGCTGGTACCTCTCATACGGATTCCTCTGACTTTTCTCGCCGAGCGCCGTCAACGGGGGTTGGCGCTCGGCGGGAAGAGACGAGAGTAACCAGTATCAGAAGACGTACTCGTCTTCGTGGCCCATCATTCCGTCGTCCTCGAGATGATCGTCCTCGTCCATCGGGCCGCTGGTCTTGAACGCGCGCAACCCGGTCGAAAGCAGCTCCTCGATGGCTTCCTCGCGGCTGACGAACTCGCCCTGATCGACGAGCTGGGCGATCTGCATCTCGAGATGTTCGGGGACGTTGATGTTCACCTTGGGCATTTGAACGTGAGGGGGTTTGGATCCGGGTTATTTAAAGCCTGCGGCGGAGTTTGACCATTTAAGCAACTATATTTTCACATTAATGTATGTCTATTTTGCTTCTAATCAGAATAGTTTGGTTAATCGGTACCTACTTGTCGTTACTGTTAGATACTTCGCGCCGGTAGCGACCCTATGGTCGAAGACGTTACCGATCTCTACCGGGAATTCGGCGACGAGCGGGTTCCGCCGGGACAGCACGAGAGCTCCAAGTTCCCGGTGCTCTCGAAAGGCGCGACACCCTCCTGGACCCGCGAGACGTGGTCCTTCGACGTCTGGGGCGCCGTCGAGAACGAACTGACGCTATCGTACGACGCGTTCCGCGACCTGCCCGCGACGACGCAGCGGCAGGACTTCCACTGTGTTACGGGATGGACCGCCCTAGACTGTGAGTTCACCGGGGTTCCGTTCCCGGCGATCGCCGAGCGGGCGAGCGTCCACGACGATGCCGTCCACGTGCTGTTTCACGCGCTCGACGGGTACACCACCGATCTGCCGCTCGAGGACTGCAATCGTCCGGAGGTGCTCTTCGCTTACGGGCGCGACGGCGAGGACCTGGCGGCCGAGCACGGCGGACCGCTCCGCGTCGTGACGCCACACAAGTACGCCTACAAGGGGGCAAAGTGGGTCGACGGCGTCGAGTTTCTGACCGAACCGGAGCACGGCTACTGGGAGGAGCGTGGGTACTCGGTGACGGCGGACCCCTGGAACCAGGAGCGGTACGGATAGCCGTCCAGTGCGGGAGAAATTTCGCCGACGGCGGCCGGAAGGTGGTGGTCGACCCCGCTATACCCGATTTCTCGTCGATCCGTGCGCCGTCGCGCGCTTGGACGGAGCAAAAGGTTGCAAACGTCCCGATAGTCAAATAAAAGGGTGTGGGACCCCGAAGAGCGGTAATGGATTCGTTGCGGACCGACGCGGACGAGGGCAGACTCCTCAGCCGCTCGAAGCGGATCGAGATCCCCTCCTTCCGCGCCGTCCTCCGGGCGGCCGACGCGCCCCGGACAGTCTGGAGTGCTCCCGACGAGGCAACTGTCGTCGGTGAGGGCGCGGCGGCGACACTCACGGCAGACGGCCCCGATCGTTTCGAGAAGATCCGGAAGCGTTCGGAGGCGCTTTTCGCCTCGGGCGACGTCCACGCCGGGACGGAGGCGGCCCGACCCCGACTGTTCGGCGGTTTCGCGTTCCACGCCGAGGGGACAAGCCGGGAGCCGTGGACGGATTTTCCCGGCGCCCGATTCGTCTTTCCTCGGGTGCAGATCACCTGGACCGACGACGAGTCGTGGCTGACGGTGAACGCCGTCGATCCGGAGACGTCGTCCGAGGACGTCGAGACCCGGCTCGCGGCCGAACGGGAACGGATCGCCAGTCTGCCCGACCCCGGCGACCTCGCCGACCCGCCCGGCGTCGAGGAGCGAATACAGACCACTACCCGGTCGGAATGGCAGTCGGGCGTCGATGCGGCGATTGACCGCATCGAGGCCGGCGATCTCCGAAAGGTCGTCCTCGCGCAGGCGCTCGACGTCGATCTCGCGGCCGAACTCCGCCTGCCGGACGTGCTCTCTCGCCTGGGGCAACGGTACCCGGAGTGTTATCGGTTTCTCGTCGAACCGGCTCCCTCGGGGGACCGGGAGAGAGCGTCCTTTTTCGGCGCGACGCCGGAACGGCTCGTCTCGGTGCGCGGGCGGACGGTCGAGACCGGCGCGCTCGCGGGGACGACCGGGCGCGGTGAAACCCCCGCCGAGGACGAGTGGCTGGCACAGGAACTGGCCAACGACGAGAAGAACGCCCACGAGCACGACCTCGTCGCCGAGACGATCCGCAAACAGCTCTCGCCGTACGCTGCCTCGGTGAACGTCGGCCCACGGCAGATCAAGCGCCTCGCCACGGTCCAGCACCTCTGGACGCCGATCACGGCGACGCTGGACCGCGACGAACACGTCCTCTCGCTGGTCGAGGCGCTGCACCCGACCCCGGCAGTCGGTGGTCTGCCGCCCGCAGCCGCCCTGGAAACCATCCGGGAGACCGAACCGTTCGACCGCGGCTGGTACGCGGCACCGGTCGGCTGGATCGACGCCGCGGGCTACGGCACCTTCGCCGTCGCGCTCCGCTCGGCAGTCGCGAGCGCCGACACCGCGACCCTGTTTGCCGGGGTCGGGATCGTCCGCGACTCCGATCCCGACTCCGAGTGGGACGAGGTACAACTGAAGTACCGACCGATCCTCGACGAACTGGAACGGAGCGACGAGTAATGGTGCGACGAGACAGTCAGAGACGATGACTGACCCCAACCGGAATACGCTCTGGGCGCGGGCCCTGGTCGACGAACTCGTCGCCGCGGGCGTCGACGCCGTCTGCATCTCGCCGGGGAGCCGATCAACCCCGCTGACGGTCGCGTTCGACCGCCACGAGGACATCCACGTCTTCTCACATCTCGACGAGCGGTCGGCGGCGTACTTCGCGCTGGGGCGTGCCCGGCGGACCGGAGACGTGACGCCGCTTGTCTGTACCTCCGGGACGGCGGCCGCGAACTACCATCCGGCAGTGATCGAAGCCTCGCAGTCACGGGTGCCGCTTTTACTTTTGACCGCCGACCGGCCGCCGTCGATTCGCGACTCCGGCGCCAACCAGACGATCGACCAAGAGAAGCTCTACGGCGACGCAGTCAGGTGGTACCGGGACGTGGCAGAGCCGGAGGCGACGCCGCGAAAGCTTCGTTCTCTGCGGACGACGGCGGCGCGCGCGGTCGCGAAGGCGACCGGGACCCCGGCAGGTCCGGTACATCTGAACTTCCCGTTCCGCAAGCCGCTGGAGCCGACGCCGGTCGCGGGCGACGTCCCCGCCGACCTCCCAGAAAGGGCGGCGCACGGACGGGACGGCGCGTTCGTCGAGACCACATCAGGCGTCCCGGAACTCGACGACGACGCGCTCCGGGACCTTGCCGCAGACCTTTCTGCGCCCCGTGGACTCGTCGTCGTCGGTCCCACCGACGCGCCGGGCATCGATCCCGAAGCGGTGGGCGCGTTCGCTCACGCCAGCGGCTTCCCGGTGCTCGCGGATCCGCTCTCCGGTGTTCGCTACGGCGGACTGGTTCGGACGACGCCGGTGATCGGCGGCTACGACGCCTATCTCGGCGAGCGGGTCCGCGAGGCGTGGCCCGACCCGGGGGTCGTGATTCGGGCCGGCGCCTCGCCCACGTCGAAGCCGCTCAGGAAGTATCTCGCCGCGGTCGACGCGACGCAGGTCGTCGTCGACCCCGCCGCCGGGTGGCGTGAGGCGGAGTTCACCGCCACCGACCTCGTCGTCGCGGACCCGTCCAGGCTGTTTGCCCGGCTCTCGCGACTCCTCGCGGGACCGGGGAGTGCGGCGTGGCGCGAGCGGTGGACGACCGCCGAGGAAGAACACGCGGCCGTTTTCGACGGGCACGACGGATTCTGTGAGGGACGCATCCTCGCCGACGTCACGGATCTCGCGCCCGACCCGTCGACGATCTTCGTCTCGAACTCGATGCCAGTCCGCGATCTCGATCGCTTCGGCGTACCGACGACGAGCGGATACATCGCTCTCGGCAACCGCGGCGCGTCGGGCATCGACGGGATCGTCTCGTCGGCGCTCGGTGCCGGATCGGCGACGACCGACGACCTGACACTCGTGACCGGTGATCTGGCGTACTACCACGATATGAACGGCCTGCTCGCGCTCGGGCGGTGTGACGTCGAGGCGACGATCGTGCTGCTCAACAACGACGGTGGCGGGATCTTCCACATGCTCCCGATCGAGGCGTACGACCCGCCGTTTACCTCGCAGTTCGTGACGCCGCACGGCCTCGATTTCGCCCCGACGGCGGACCTGTACGATCTCTCGTTCGCGCGCGTCGACGGCGGCGACCGCGACGCCTTCCGCGATGCCTTCGCGGATGCGACGACGAGCGAAGGTTCGCACGTCATCGAGGTGGAGACGGACGCCGAAGCCAGCCACCGTGTCCGAGAGGACCTCCGCGAGCGGACGGTCGATCGAGTGCTCGCTGCGACCGACTGAACTGCAGCCGTCCGCGGGGGTCCTTCTCGGCCGAAACGAATCTTTTTGCTGAGTCCGACCCGTCTCCCGGTATGGTCTCTGAGATTTTCGACGAGTCGCGCTGGGAGCAGGTCGACGGTGCCGGGGCGTTCGACGACATCACGTACCACCGCGAGCGCGACCTCCCGGTGGTCCGGATCGCCTTCGACCGCCCCGAGAAGCGCAACGCCTTCCGGCCGGGGACCGTCGACGAACTCTACGCGGCCCTCGATCACGCACGCAAGCAGGCCGACGTCGGCTGCGTCCTCCTGACTGGGAACGGGCCGTCACCGAAAGACGGCGGCTGGGCCTTCTGTGCCGGCGGCGACCAGTCCGTCCGCGGGGAGTCGGGCTACGAGTACCGCGACGACGACGAGGCCGACGAGTCCGACGACCCGCTCGTCCGCGAGGCGAAGGCGGGCCGTCTCCACATTCTGGAAGTCCAGCGACTCATCCGATTTATGCCGAAACCGGTCGTCGCCGTCGTGCCGGGGTGGGCCGTCGGTGGCGGCCACTCGCTGCACGTCGTCTGCGATCTGACGCTCGCCTCCGAGGAGCACGCCAAGTTCCTCCAGACCGATCCCGACGTGGCCTCGTTCGACGGCGGGTTCGGCTCGGCGTTGCTCGCAAAGCAGATTGGACAGAAGAAGGCCAGAGAGGTGTTCTTCCGCGGCAAGACCTACTCCGCGGCGGAGGCCGCAGAGATGGGGATGGTCAACGAAGCAATTCCCCACGCGGACCTCGAAGACGTTGCCCTGGAATGGGCCGAAGAGATGACGAACAAGTCGCCGACTGCGATGCGGATGCTCAAATACGCGTTCAATCTAACGGACGACGGACTCGTCGGCCAGCAGGTGTTTGCTGGCGAGGCCACGCGGTTGGCGTATATGACCGACGAGGCCCAGGAGGGACGCGACGCGTTCCTCGACGGTCGCGAGCCGGACTTCTCCGAGTTCCCCTGGCACTACTAACCCACTTTTTTGACGGGGGTCCTCGGCCGCGCGCAGCGCGGCCTCGAACCCCCGCAAAAAATCTGGACCAAAAAATGCCGAGATCTCGGCCGTCGGCCTCGATCTCGGTGAATCGCGCTCACTTCCGGGTCCTTCGGACCGCTCGTTCGCCCGAATGCTTGTCGGTGTTCCTCTCCTGGCTCAGTTGTTCGTTGATGGGTTGATTGTTCCGTAGGATGGGAGATCATAGAACTACTCTCACTGCAGTTTATTTCGCCGATATGTCGTGAATGATCCATCAGAACGTGCGTGTTGACTATCAAGTGGTCTGCCAATTACCATCGATCTATACAGAGTCGTGCTGAATACAACGTGCGAATACACCACTTTCCTCCGAGACAAATTGATGAATCTGTGGCCCGCTGTGATCAGGACTTACCTCCCTGGTGCTGGCGGTGTAACCACGATGCTCCCGTGCTCCTTGAGAACTATCTGGTGGTCGGCATACTCGAAAGAGACGGTTATCGTGGCCTGAGGCCGACTGTTGGTGCTGGTCTCGAAGAGCATATTTAGTGCATCGGGATCCAAGGCAGAGCAGAGGGGAGGGAGATCGAGTGGATCTGTTTGGGTTGCTTCTGCAACGGCGAATACCACTGCTTCCGTGGGTTGACGTGTATGACCATCGAATTCCGTCCAGTAGGTCCCCGTCTCCTCGCTAAATGTCACGTGATCGGACGCAACCGCGTCTCTGTCCGGCGACTCGTTCGGTTTTGTTGATGAGGTCATCTGGTCCGCTGTAGATTAAGTGACCGTATCAACCTTGACTTTTCATATGAAATGTGTTGATTTGGGGAGTCACGCGGTATTAATCAACGTACTTTTGACGAGCTGATTGACACCCCGGCGGAGGCGGGACCCGAATGCTTGGCCAGTAATCTCGAACTCGCCCGCAAGGTCATCCAGTGACACCTCCCGCGGTGTCTGATAGTAGCCGCGATTGTAGGCCAGAACCAGCGCCTTTCGCTGGGCGGCAGTCAAGCCGTACTCCTGTCCAACTGTGGCCGAGGAGAGAGTTCGAATTGATGTGAGTGAAACTGGAATATCGTGCTCGCGGCAGTATTCTTGGAGATGCGTGATGGCGGTATGGGTTTCACCACGGACTTCGAACGTCCACGAGTCGGCTGTCCCGGTCCCCGAAATGAGCGTCCCATTCGTCTCACTGATGGCTCGGAGGAGCCCTTGTCTCTCTGGCTTCCATTCGACACGAAGCAAGTACGCTCCGTTGACCTTATCGAGTTGTTTGATACTTTTGGTGTCCGGTGCTTGGCTCGCGCTGGTGAGTACTGACGAGATCTCGCTTTGACTCAGTCCTCTGATCCAAATATACGGAATGAGTGCCGGTCGCGTGGGAACGATGCGCTCGAGTTCAATCTCCACCTCTGAATGTCCTCGAAAGAGCGCACCCAGCGGAAACGTGTCCGCTTGAACTGTGAATTTGGCTACGGTTGCCATAGGATGAACTACGCACTGGAACCTGATAAGCGACAACGCAAGAGAAGGAACTCGGTCCTATCGGCTTCGATTGACACGCAGCACGAAACAGGTTTAATCAACTGAAACTCTGTGATAGACACAGCCTCTATATTCAGCAGGCCGTTCCTGACAGATCGTAAGTAGATGACGACCAGCTGTGATACAGCGTTCGTCTGTATTAAATCAAGTCTCCCAACGGTCTCTCATCAGACGCTCTAAGCGTGGAACCCTTAATTCTATTATCCACCTACCGACATAACTCATTTGATGCACGAGAAGAACTGGCCGACATTTCAGTTCGATCTGGGTCGCACTGGACACGTCTCCAACGATACTGGGCCAAAGACGAATGTAACGGAGAGCTGGACTGCCCAGACGAGTGACTCATTCACTTCTTCACCGGTCGTCAAGAACGGGTTGGTCTACGTAGGCAGCACGGACGGCAACGTATATGCCTTCGATTCCTCGACTGGACGGCAGGAGTGGACGTGTGATACAGGTCAGAAGGTAAAATCCGACTTGACAGTAGAGAATTCAACCGTCTACGTCGGGAACGAAAACGGGTTTTGTGCAATTGATGCTACTCGCGGAATTCTTGAGTGGGAGTTCGATTCTGTTGTCGACAAAGATCGGCAGTATTTCCGAGCAGCCCCTGCCGTTGTCGCTGGAACAGTCTATGTGGGTGATCGGAACAACAACTTGTATGCAATAAATACTAGGACAGGTACAGCGGAATGGTATATTTATAAATACGGTTCCGGCGCTCCTGCAATAGCAGGCAACTCCCTGTATATTAACGACGGCCACGGAGTGTATGCGCTTGATCGGAACGGGGCACACGGTATCCCTCTCCGACGTGACGAGTATTCTGATGAGCATCCGGAGGATCCACATTGGAAGTTTGAAGACATCGGCGTTTCTCTGCATCCCTCAACACCAGCAGTCAAAGGGAACACTGTCTACGTGGGGGGCGGAGATGGACACCTTTACGCGATTGATACGACAACCGGTCGCGAAGAGTGGCATTACGAGACAGACGATGAGATCCGATCATCACCTGCAATTGCGAATGGCACAGTCTACGTCGGGAGCCGCGACAAGTACCTCTACGCGATCGATGCAGTGACAGGTGAAAAAGAGTGGGCGTTCAGCGCCGATGGGAGAGTGGACTCATCACCTGCGGTGGCTGATGGAGTCGTCTACGTAGCAAGTAATGAAGCGAATTCGTTCACAGATGTGGACGGTCACCTGTACGCAATCAATACGGACACAGGAGAACTGTTGTGGGAGTATGAAATCGGATATCCGAGTGATTCCTCACCAGCGATCTCCGACGGAAAGGTGTATATCAGTGGCGGTGACACCATCTACGCGATTACGGAGGCCACAGATGCGACTGAGCAGGTTTGTCCAGCGTGCGAGGCAGACTTAACTGAATACGGCGACGTGGACTTCTGCCCAGAGTGTGGAACCGAGATAACCGCCAATGGGAACTCCAACACAGAAATCTACGACCCGTGAGGATGGGTCAATTATATTGTGATGTAGCAGACGCGGGAACCGTGCTGAGCTCACGCTCTGTATTCAGCAGCTCATTCCTGGCAGATCCTGAGTAAATGACGACCCGATGTGATACAGCGTTCGTCTGTACTGAGCATCCGCGAGCGGAGCGAGCGGTTCCCCGACTGAGCCGTCGGACGGCTCAGTCGGCATTTTTTGGTCCAGATTTTTTGCGGGGGTTCGAGGCCGCGCTGCGCGCGGCCGAGGACCCCCGTCAAAAAAGGTGGATGCGAACTTTGACGCCACCGCCGCTCTGATGGCATCGTAATGAGCACGCAGGACATCACGAAGCGGGAGGCGTGGGTGATCGCCGCCCGTCCGCAGACGTTGCCGGCGGCGGCCTCCCCCGTGATCGTCGGGACCGGACTGGCGGTGCACGACGGCGTCTTCGCTGCGCTGCCCGCGCTTGCCGCCCTTTTGGGTGCCGCGTTGATCCAGATCGGTACCAACTTCGCCAACGACTACTACGACGCCGTCCAGGGCGCCGATACCGAGCAGCGGGAGGGCTTCACCCGCGTGACCGCCGGCGGTCTCATCGCACCCGAGACCGTCAAGCGCGCGATGTATCTGACCTTCGCCGCGTCGATCCTTCTCGGGACGTATCTGGTCTACGTCGGTGGCGTGCCGATCCTGGTGATCGGCCTGCTTTCGGTCGCCTCCGGGATCGCATACACGGGCGGCCCGTACCCGCTGGGCTATCACGGCCTCGGGGACCTCTTCGTCTTCGTCTTCTTCGGTCTCGTCGCAGTCACGGGCACGTACTACGTCCAGGCCGCAGCAGTGCTGGCGGACCCGCTGACCGTCGGGATTCCGCCCGGAACCCTTCCACTCGGGGCAGTGATCGCCGCGCTGCCGATCGCAGCGCTGTCGACGGATATCCTCGTCGTCAACAACGTCCGCGACAAGGAGGAGGATGCCACGACCGGCAAGCGAACCCTCGCGGTGCGTTTCGGCTACGGGTTCGCCCGCGCGGAGTTCGTCGTCCTGCTGCTGCTGGCGTACGCCGTGCCGCTGTGGTTCGTCCTTCGCCCCGGGTTCACCGTCGCCGCGGCGCTGCCCGTCCTCACGCTCCCGTATGCCCTCTCGATCACGCGGACGATGCTCGAAGAGACGGCCGGGGACGTCCTGAACCCGACCCTCGAACGGACTGGCCGCCTGCTTGCGGCCTACGCCGTCCTCTTCGCCGTCGGGCTCTCGTTCACCGAGTTCCCACTGTGATCGACACTGCCCGATTCTCGGTGCGGCTTCGTCGCCACAGGAAACGGCGGTGGGAGAAAGAATCGCGCGTGTCGTTTCGGGATCGCGGCCGAGAGTAATAAGCGAATCCGGACCCAGACTGTTGGTATGCCCCAATCCACGTCGGAACAGCGTAGGCTTATGGCCGGGCTGTTCGCCTTCGCTGCGGTCGTGTTCGTCGCCGGAATCGTCGTCGTCGCGTTCCTCGCTGGGGTGCTCTGAGAGGAGTTTCGGTCCGTTCGTCCCGATGATCGCGCCTGCCGAGAATTCGATTCCGGGTGAAAAACAATCCTCCCCCGGTTGACCGACTACCGCGACTCCTCGGAGAGGTCCCCATCGGTGCCGTCGGGGCGGTGTGTGACCCCGGATCGTCCCTCGGCGTCTTTCCGTCTGATCGCTGCAGCGGCGTTCGAGGCGTCGTAGCCGAAGTAGACGTTCCGGCCGTAGGTCTCGGCGACCTCGGTGGCCCGGACGAGATCGTCGACGTCGACGTCGACGGCGTACAGTTCGATCGAGAAGGTGGTTTCCAGCGGATCGAGCAGGCTCTCGAACCCCTTCGCGATCGTTTCGAGCCAGTACGTGGTCGCGTAGTGGGTGTCGTAGAGCGGCACCACAAACTCGTCGACGTGAGGCGCAAGCGCCGCCACGTCGATGCCGGCCCGCGCTTCCAGGTGGCCGGGATACGGATCCGGATACAGCGTGAGGTACGTCCGGCCGGGGATCCGGTCGGCAGCTTCGGCGACGAATTCAGTGACGACGGCGGTGCGCCACGCAGATCGGTTCTCGTGGCCGCTCGCCGCGAACTGCCGCTCACAGCGGTCACAGCGGCAGTATCCCTCTCTCGGGAAGCCGACGTCGTCCAGCCGGACGTCTTCGTTTGCCTCCGCGGCGTCCTCGACGATCTCGAAGAGACCCGCGCGGTACTGCTCGTGTGTCGGGCAGACGTAGGACCAATCGAAGTACGGTTGTTCGCGCGTCGCCGGCGTCCCGTCCTCGTCGACGGCTACAAGGTCGGGGTCGGCGTCGACCGCCGCGGTGTCGCCGAAACAGGAGAGCATATTCACCGCGTCGGCGAGCGGTTCCGAGGCCCGCCCGGTCACGTCCTTCACTTCGTAGAAGCCGACGTCGAACTCGTTCCAGCCGACCTCCTCGGCGTTCCGCGTGACGACACCGTACATACCCGTCGTTCCGCGCCAAGCGGTATCAGTCCGTCGGGACCGAGCGACGGGGCTTCTGTGGGTTTCTCAGATGGCCGCGGCTCTCCGAATCGATCGCGGAAAAAGGGGGTAACGGGGTGGGATTGGTTACTCGTCGTCGACGTCGACCTCGACGGGGTCTTCGCCGCCGGAGACGACGAAGTAGACGAGTGCGATGAGCGCCAGTACCAGGATGAATTTTGCTTTTCCGGACATACCTATCCGTTCGCCGCCTCGGTACAAAATCATTTCCCTCCCCGTCCGGTGGCTGTCGAGCGTTCGTGCGGGGGAGGAAACTCCGTTCGGTGCCATCAAGACTCCGTTCGGTGCCGTCAAGACTCCGTTCGGTGCCGTCAAGACTCCGTTCGGTGCCGTCAGGAGACGTCGAGGTGTGTCGCGACCTCGTCCTCGCGGACGATTTCGCCACAGTACTCACACTGGAGGCCATCATCCAGGACGACAAAGTGTGTCTCGACGGGTTCCTCGTCGTTGGTGATACAGTTCCGGTTCGGGCAGGCGAGGACCCCCGCGACCGACTCCGGACGGTCGATTCGCTCTTTTTCGATCACCTCGTACTCCCGGACGATGTTGATCGTCGCCTCCGGCGAGATGACGGCGAGGACGTCCACCTCCGATTGACTCAGCTCCCGGTCTTCGACCTTCACGATGTCTTTCTTCGCGAGTTTGTCCGAGGGAACGTTCATCCCGACGGAGACGCTCTCGCCGCCGGAGCCGTCGATCCCGAGCAGCGCGAGGACGTTCAGCGCCTGCCCGGCGGCGAGGTGGTCGATGACGGTGCCGTTGCGGATCTTCGAGACGCGCAGTTCGCGGTCGGTGTCGCTCATTGTGCACCTCCGGTGTCGTCGAGCAGCATATCCAGAAGGGCCATCCTGACGGGAACGCCGTTGTGAGCCTGTTCGAAGTACTTCGCCTGGTCCGTGTCGTCGACGGCGGGCGCGATCTCGTCGACCCGCGGTAGCGGATGCATCACCGTCAGCGACTCCTTGGCCGCATCGAGGTCGTCGGTGTCGATCTGATACTCGCCGGCGACCTTGCGATACTCGTTTTCGTCCGGGAAGCGCTCCCGCTGGATCCGAGTCACATAGAGGACGTCCAGTTCGGCGAGAACCGCCTCCAGTTCGGTGTGTTCACGGACCTGCGCGCCTGAATCGTGAAGGTCGTACCGGACGTTTCGTGGAAGACGGAGGCTCTCCGGGCTGATGAAGTGCTGCCGGACGTCGAAGTTCGTCAGCGCCGACGCCAGCGAGTGAACCGTTCGGCCGTATTTCAGATCGCCCATAATGCCGACCGTGATGTCGTCGAGACCGGCGTTCTCGCGCATCGTATAGAGGTCAAGCAGGGTCTGGGTCGGATGCTGCCCCGCCCCGTCGCCCGCGTTG
Organism: Halobellus ordinarius; assembly: GCF_031823395.1. Taxonomy (NCBI): domain Archaea; kingdom Methanobacteriati; phylum Methanobacteriota; class Halobacteria; order Halobacteriales; family Haloferacaceae; genus Halobellus; species Halobellus ordinarius. The sequence continues at coordinate 101,449 of NZ_JAVQKJ010000008.1, read as the reverse complement.
ACGAGCGGGACGTCGACGAACTCCGAGGCCATCTTCGCGGATCCTTCCGAGGGGTGTCTGAGGACGAGCGCGTCGGCGTACCCCTCGACGACGCGCATCGTATCGGCCAGCGTCTCGCCTTTCTTCACCGACGTCGACTCCACGGAACCCATATCGACGGTCTGTCCCCCCAGACGTTTCATCGCGGTGTCGAAGCTCATCCGCGTGCGGGTGCTCGGCTCGAAAAAGCAGAGGCCGAGCACCGATCCGGCGTGGCGCTCCTGCCAGGCGGTCGGATCGGCGTCGATCTCCGCCGCGCGGTCGAGCACCGCCTCGATGTCGGCCCGCGACAGTTGCGTCGCGGAGATGAGGTGGTCCTGACGCATTATCTACGTCCCCGGCGGGAACGGACTTCAACCCCTCGGGTTGGCGTCGGACCGATCGGGAATCGGTGTCGCGTCGCCTGAGAAAACGGAGAGAAACGACCGGAGACGAACGCTACGGCCAGTTGCCGCCCTCGGTGTAGGCGTCGACGATCCGCTGGGTGGCGACGACGTACGCAGCGGTCCGGAAGTTCGGGAGATCGCGGGACTCGTAGGCGTCGACGAGGTCGTCGAAGGCGTCCGTGATCACCGCTTCCAGTTCCTCGTTGACGCGTTCCTCCCGCCAGGAGAACCGCTGTCGGTTCTGGACCCACTCGAAGTACGAGACGGTGACGCCCCCGGCGTTGGCGAGGATGTCCGGGATGACGACCACGTCGCGCTCCGTGAGGACGTCGTCCGCGTTCGGCGTGAGGGGACCGTTTGCAGCCTCGACGATGACCTCCGCCCGGACATCCTCCGCGAGTTTGCGGTCGATGGCGTTCTCTAGTGCCGCCGGGACGAGCAGGTCGACGTCCAGCGTGAGCAGCTCCTCATTCGTCAATTCCTCGACGTTTTCGTAGCCCGACACCGATCCCGTCTCGCTCTTGAATGACTTCACCGCACGGGTGTCGAGTCCGTCGGGATCGTAGACCGCGCCCGAGGAGTCGGAGACGGCGACGACCGTCGCTCCCTGATCTTCGAGCAGTCTGGCCGCCACTGACCCGGCGTTGCCGTATCCCTGTACAGCGACTGTCGCGTCGGAGACGTCACGACCGAGATGTCGGAACGCCTCGCGGGCGGCCAGCATCGTCGAACGGCCGGTGGCCTCGACGCGTCCCGCGCTGCCGCCGGAGGAGATCGCCTTGCCTGTGATGACGCCCGGTGCATTCGTCCGTTCGAGCGTCTCGTAGGTGTCCTTGAACCAGTTCATCTCCCGCTGGCCCGTGTTCACGTCCGGCGCCGGAATGTCACGATCGGGACCGACGAGCGGCCGCAGTTCGGTCGCATACGAGCGCGTCAACCGTTCCAGTTCCGACGTCGAGTACTCTGAGGGGTCGACGACGATACCGCCTTTCCCGCCGCCGTACGGGATACCAACGACGGCGCATTTGTACGCCATCCATCCCGAGAGTGCCTTCACTTCGTCGCGGGAGACGCCCGGGTGATACCGGATCCCGCCCTTGTAGGGGCCTCGGTCGCCGTTGAACTGCGATCGGAACGCCTTGAACTGCTCCATCGTGCCGTCGTCGAGTTCAACCGAGAGACTGAGTTCCAGAACCCGTTCGGGATGTTTCAGGCGTTCGATCACGTCCGGAGCGACATCGAGATACGCCGCGGCGTCGTCGACCTGCTCCTGCAAACTCTCGAACGGATTAATTTCAGACATATTATGCATATTCGCTCGGATGGAATTTAAGGGTGTTGAAGGAATTCCTGGCCGGAACTCAGCGAGATGGGAACGGGGTCAGCAATAATAGTTGTCTAAATTATAAATTCCTATATAGTTTTAATTTTATTATACAATATCTAATTTGAGGCCTTGAAAAAGCGTATTTTAGGCAATATATAAATAAATAGTAATTCTTCAAACTGGATTAGATTTATTTTGAGGCGGCAGCTTGAGTTTTCACACCGAAAACGTTTGGAGGATCCAGTATGTAGATCCCGTATGAAGGAGAAAGCCAACCACCCCGTTCGAACCAGCGAAAAGACGCTGGCGTTGATCGAGACGCTCGACACCGCCGACGGGTTCCGACTCACCGAACTCGACGAGCGGCTGGAGATGAGCAAAAGCGGAATCCACAACCATCTCAGTACGCTCAGAGAGCACGGATACGTCGAGAAAAACGGCGACGAGTACTCGCTCAGCCTGAAATTCCTCTCGCTCGGCGGCCACGTCCGCAGTCGGTCGCCGCTGTACCGGCACGGCCGCTCGAAGATCGACCAGTTGGCGAGCGACACCGGGATGCTGGCCAACCTAGCCACTGAGGAGGGCGGCCGCGCGGTGTACCTCTATCAGTCCCGCGGCAGCTACGCCGTCAGTCTCGACACTCACGTCGGCTATCGGCTCCGCTTGCACAACATCGGAATCGGGAAAGCGATCCTCGCACACCTCTCCCGGGAGCGCGTCGAGGCAATTATCGACGAATGGGGGCTGCCGAAGGCGACCGAGAACACGATCACCGAGCGGGAGGAACTGTTTGCGGAGCTACAACAGATCCGCGAGCGGGGCTACGCGACCGACAACGAGGAGCGGACCGAAGGCCTCACCTGCATCGGCGCACCCGTTCAACTTGACGGGGAGATCCTCGGCGCGATCAGTATCTCCGCACCGACGAAACGACTCGGCAACGCCGGCTTCGACGACGACATCACCGCGGAAGTCGAGAGCACGGCCCACGAACTCGCGTTGGACATCAAATACGCAGAGGAGTAGCGAACGTTCGTGGCTTCGCACAGATTGCAACGGCTGTGAGCGTCGCTGGGGCGGTCCTCGCACCCATCAGTGGGAACAATTATGACCACGGTCCGGTGTGGTAGGGGTATGCCAGAAATCGTCGACGGCTACACCCACGTATTGACGGAGCGGTTCTTCGAGGATCTGACCGAGCAGTTCGGGTTCCAGGGGTTGTCCGGCCGGCCCGAGTTCCTCTGGGACATCGAGCAGCGAAAGCAGGATATGGCCGACTACGGCGTGGACAAACAGATCATCACGCTCGCGCTGCCGACGATGTTCCAGGGGATGGACCACGACCTCGCCTTAGACATCACGCGGCTCGCGAACGACGAGATCCGTCGCCTCGCGGAGGAACATCCCGACGATTTCATCCCGGTGGCGACGATCCCGAAGGTCAGCGAGGAGTTCCTCGCGGAGTTCGACCGCTGTGTCGACGACCTCGATATGGCCGGCGTCCAGATCTTCTCGAACGTCGACGGTCGGCCCCTCGACGACGACCGCTTCTGGCCGCTGTACGAACGTGCCGAGGCGACCGACACGCCGCTTTGGATCCACCCGCAACTGTGGGAGTGGTACGACTGGGCCTCGGAGTATATGGAACACCGACTGTTCGGGTGGCCCTTCGACACGACGCTGGCGCTGTCACGGCTGGTGTTCGGCGGCGTGATGGAGGCGTACCCCGATCTGCAGATCGTCTCCCACCACGGCGGCGGGATGGTCCCCTACTACGGCAGCCGGATCGAGATGTTCTACCAGCAGCGGTTCGCTTACCCCGAGAACTACCCCGGGTTCCACGAGAACGCAGCGTCGCTGTCGGAACCCGCCGAGGAGTACTTCAAGAAGTTCTACGCCGACACCGCCGTCTCGGGCTCGGCACCCGCACTCGACTGTGCGGCGTCATTTTTCAACGATGGAAACGTGATCTTCGGCACCGACTACCCGTTCAGTCCCGAGCGCGGCCGCCGGACCGTCGACGTCACTATCGACGCCGTCGAGCGGATGAACGTCGACGAAGACACGCAGGCGGATATCTTCGCCGACAACCTCTCGGGCCTGATCGACTGATTGTCGTTTTCACTTTTGAAACGGTTTGCTCAGCGGCTGGGGCCGGCCCGGTCCCCGACGAGCGTGGAAGAACAAACGTACGTATGTTAGTGTAGCCGTCGCAGTGTTCGCCGGATTACCTGTCCTTTCTGTGCCCCCGATTTGAGCGGTAGCCTGTTTTCAGGCGGAAAATCCACGGTATTCAGACAGGGAACGACCTGAGTCTCGATCCGGGGGGAACCTCACTCGGCGCGGACGTCGATCGATCCGAGATTTGCGAAGTCGATCCCGTAGACGTCGCCGGGTTCGATGTCGATTGCGGCCGTGATCCCGCCGCTCATCACGAGTTCGCCCTCGCGGAGACCGTCATCGACGTCCTCCAGTCGTTCGGCGAGCCACGCGAGCGGGCGGGCAGGGTTGCCCATAATGTCAGCTCCCAGACCGGTTGCTTCGACCTCGCCGTTGACCGAGACGGCGACGCCCTCCATCGCCAGATCGAGGTCGGTCACGTCGCGGTACTGCTCGCCGACGATGACCTTCCCGGCGGAGGTGAGATCGGCGATGACGTCCTGCGCCGAGGGGATCGACCAGCCCTGAAACCGGCTTTCGAGGATTTCGACGACGGGCACGACCGCGCGGGTCGAGGTGAGCACGTCCATCGTCGAAACCGGCGGTTCGAGGTCCTCGTCGATGATGAAGCCGATCTCGGCCTCGATGCGCGGCGCGATCATCTCGTCGGTCGGGATCGGTTCGTTCTCCAGTACCGTCTCGTGGGCGACGTAGCCGAAGATCGGCTCCGGGATGCCGAGTTGTTCCTGTTTGGCCTCGCTGACGAGGCCGAGTTTGTGGCCGACGATGTCCTCGCGGCCGCCCGCGCTGAGCCGGTCGAACACCTCGAACTGGATCCGGTAGGCGTCCTCGGTGGAGAATTCGGTCTCCTCCGACAGCGGTTCGATGGGCTCCTTCTCCTCGTAGGCCTCGAAAAGTGTCGTCGCGAGGCGGTCGATCTCGTCTTCGCTGAGTGGCATACGTCCCCTACGTTCGCTGGTGTGCTCATTATACTTTCGGCAGACGTCGACGACCCGCGCATCCGGTACTGGACGTAACTAATATCAATTACTCGAAAACGTTCGGAATATACATCGCTGGATTTGCGTGGTCGACATCATTTTACTCGTCAGGACGGTATGCGTAGTGTATGAGTCAACCCGACATCGGCCAGCAGATCGCTATCGACGCGGCCTGGAACGGCCTCTACATCGACGGCGAGTGGGTAGCGCCGGAGGACCGCGACACGATCGACGTCCGCAACCCCACGACCCGCGAATCGATCGCGGAAGTCCCGGCGGCGTCCAGCGAGGACGTCGACCGGGCGTTCGCGGCAGCCACGGGCGTCCAAGAGGAGTGGGCGGACACCACGCCCGACGAGCGCGCCGCGGTCGTCCGGGAGGTAGCGAACCTCATCGACGAGTACGAGGCGGAGATCCGCGAGATGCTGGCGGTCGAAACCGGCGCCACGAAGCCCCGACAGGACATCGAACACGGCGGGACGGTCACCTTCGTTCACGACGCCGCCTCCTTCGCCTTCCGCGCCTCCGGCGGCCACAACCAATCGAAGATCCCCGGGAAGGAGAACATCATCCAGCGAGAACCCGCCGGCGTCGTCGGCGTGATCTCGCCGTGGAACGTCCCGATGAAGCTCTCGATCCGCGCGGTCGCGCCCGCGATCGCGCTCGGGAACAGCGTCGTCCTCAAGCCGGCGGAGGAGTCGTCCATCTCCGGCGGGCTTCTCCTCGCCAAACTGTTCGAGCAGGCCGGCCTCCCCGACGGCGTCCTCAACGTCGTCACCGGCACGGGGCCGGAGGCGGGCGACCGGGTGGCCTCGCACCCGGACGGCGACGTGATCGCCTTCACCGGGTCGACCGGTGCCGGCCGGCTCGTCGGCCACAACGCCATCGACCACTTCGCGTTCCCCGCGCTGGAACTCGGCGGCAACAACCCCCACGTCGTCCTCGAGGACCCCGACCTGGACGAGGCCGTCGACGCCGGTACCTTCGGCTCCTTCTGGAACCAGGGGCAGGTCTGCATCTCGATCAACCGACACCTCGTCCACGAGTCGCTCTACGACGAGTACGCCGAACGACTCGCCGAGCGGGCCAGCGAACTGACGGTCGGTGATCCGCTCGACGACGAGGTCGTGATCGGGCCAATCATCAACGAGTCCCAGCGGGACGAGATGCTGGACTACGTCGACCGCACGGTCGAGGCGGGCGGGACGCTCCTCACCGGCGGCGAGGCCGACGGCCTGTTCGTGGAGCCGACCGTCATCCGCGACGTGACGAACGAGATGGCCGCCGCGTGCAACGAGCACTTCGGGCCCGTGGCGCCGATCATCCCCTTCAGCGACGACGAGGAGGCGATCGAGATCGCCAACGACACCGAGTACGGGCTCGCCGGCTCCGTTCACTCGGCCGACCGCGGGCACGCCCGTGACGTCGCCGACGAGATCGACGTCGGGATGGTTCACATCAACGACCAGCCGGTCAACGTCGAACCGCACGTCCCCTTCGGCGGGGTGAAGGAATCAGGGCTCGGCCGGTACAACGGCAAGTGGATCATCGACGAGTTCACCGAGACGAAGTGGACGTCAGTCCAGCGGGAGCCGCGGGACTACCTGTTCTGAACGCGCCGTCGTCCCGGCCGCCAGTTCCCCGCTGTCTCCGTCGCAGATCCCCTCACTCGACCGGTGGAGGCTGTCGGTTCCTAACCCGTAGCCGACACGCCGACAGCCGGTTTCGGGACCGGTCAAGGGAAGTTATTTGTACGATAGATTCGTATTTCGGCGTATGTCGTTAGATGCGGCGATCGTCGGTCCGGGTAACATCGGAACCGACCTGATGTACAAGATACTCGATCGGGGGGAGGAGATCGATCTCCAGCGGATGGTCGGCATCCTCCCGGTCGAGGACTCGGAGGGCCTGCAGGCCGCCGTCGACGAGGGGGTCGACGTCGGCACGGACGGCATCGACAGCATCGAAGAACACGCCGACGACTTCGACCTCGTCTTCGAGGCGACGAGCGCGGGCATCCACGAGCAGCACGCGCCCGTCTACGAGGACCTCGGCCTGTTCGCGGTCGACCTGACCCCCGCGGCGATCGGTCCCTACACGGTGCCCGTCGTCAACGTCGACGACGTCGTCGCGGAGGGCCACGAGAACATCAATATGGTCACCTGCGGCGGCCAGGCGACGATCCCGCTCGTCCACGCGGTCGACCGCGTCGCCGACGTCGAGTACGCGGAGATGCTCTCGCATATCGCTTCCAAGAGCGCCGGCCCGGGTACGAGACAGAACATCGACAAGTTCACGCAGACCACCGCCGCGGGCCTCGAAGCGGTCGGCGGCGCCGACGAGGGGAAGGCGATCATTACCCTCAACCCGGCGGAACCGCCGATCATGATGCGAAACACCGTCTACACGATGGTCGACGGGGACACCGACGTCGACGAGGTCCGCGATTCGGTCTCGCGGATCGAGTCCGAGGTCCAGGAGTACGTCCCGGGCTACGACGTCACGCTCGAACCGACGGTCAAAGATCAGGACGAGGTCGCCTACGATCTCGACGGCTCGATCATCCTCACGACGATGCTGGAAGTCGAAGGCGAGGGGCAGCACCTGCCCCCCTACGCGGGCAATCTCGATATTATGACGAGCGCAGCACTCGGCGCAGCCGAACGGGTCGCACAGCAGCCAGTCGATGCGGGCGTCGTCGGAGGTGGGGGCGATGACTGACGCGGACGTGCGGCTGGTCGATATGACGCTCCGGGACGGGATGCACGCCGTCGACCACCAGTTCACGCCCGAGGAGATGGCCGAGGTCGCGGCCGCGCTCGACGCCGCCGAGATGGACGTCGTCGAAGTCTCACACGGCGATGGGATGGGCGGCTCCTCGATCAACTACGGGTTCGCCGCGGCCGACACCGAGGAGTACCTCGACGCGGTCGTTCCCGAACTCACGGACACGGAGCTTTCGGTGCTCCTGTTGCCCGGCATCGGGACGGTCGAGGAGCTCGATATGGCCATCGACCGCGGCGCGGACATCTGCCGGATCGCGACGCACGTCACCGAGGCGGACATCTCCGAGGACCACTTCGACAAAGTGAAAGACCGTGGGATGGAGGCCAACGGCCTCCTGATGCTCTCGCACATGGCCGAACCGGAGCGGATCCTCAACGAGGCGAAACTGATGGAGGAGTACGGCGCCGACGCCGTCTACCTGATGGACTCGGCGGGCGCGCTGCTGCCGAACGACGTCCGCGACCGCATCAGCCCCCTCGTCGACGAACTCTCGATCGACGTCGGCTTCCACGCCCACAACAACCTCGGCCTCGGGATCGGCAACACGCTCGCGGCCATCGAGGAGGGCGCAGTCACGACTGACGGCTGTCTCCGCGGCCTCGGCGCCGGGTCGGGCAACGCGCAGATCGAAGTGCTCGTCGGCGTCCTGCAGAAGGCCGGCTACGACGTCAACCCGGACTTCTTCGGCGTGATGGACGCCGCCGAGGACGTCCTCGTGCCGATGATCGACGACGACGAGATGCCGGAACTCGACAACGACTCGCTGATGCTCGGCTACGCGGGCGTGTACTCGTCGTTCCTGCGGCACACCCGGCGCGTGGGCGAGAAGTACGACATCGACCCCCGCGAGGTCCTCGTCGAACTCGGCGAGATGGAGGTCGTCGGCGGCCAGGAGGACCTCATCACCGACGTCGCCGCGCGACTCGCCGAAGAGCGTGACGCGGGCACGGCCGCCGACGCCGCGTCCGACGACTGAGACAGGCCGTTTTCGTTTTTCCCGGATCGCGCCTTCATACTGATTACTCTCGTCTCTTACCGCCGAGCGCCGTCCCCGTTGGCGGCGCTCGGCGGTAAAAAGTGAGAGTAATCAGTATCAGAGGTCGTCGCGCGGCTCGATCAGTTCGAGCACGTGGCCGTCAGGATCCGTGACGAACGCGATCCGCGCGCTCACGCCCGTCGAATCCAGCGGCCCGCGGAGGAGTTCGCTGTCGGTTTCCTCGGTCAGCCGCTCGACTAAGGCGTCGGTGTCGTCGACTTCGAGAGCGAGGTGGTCGAACCGCCGTGTCGACGGCTCGCCGAGGTCGTGCTCGGGCTTGTGTTTGAACTGGATCTCCGTGTCGCTCTCGCCGCCGACGTAGACGTTTCGTGCGTCGTCGCCGCCGACGAAGTCGTTTGTCTTCTCTAAGTCGAGCACCTCGGTGTAGAACTCCAGGGTCGCCTCGACGTCCGATACCCAGATCGCGCTGTGGATGACGTCCATACCCCACAACGGGGCGGGATCTATCATAAATGACGTGGATCCGTACCGGAGACCGACGGATCGATCACCAACCTATTTGATGACGCCGCGAGCTATGCTGGGTATGGGAGTTTCACCGGACACCCGCGAAGAGTTAGCAGAGAACCTCTATACGGCGCTCCGCACCCAGTCGCCGATCGACCGGCTCACCGCCGACCACGACCTGACGATGGCGGACGCCTACGACGTCCAGACCCGGCTGATCGAGCGTCGTCTCGACGACGGCGCGGAGATCGTCGGGCACAAGATCGGGCTGACGAGCGACGGCATCCAGGAGCAACTCGGCGTCGACGAGCCGGACTTCGGCCGGCTGCTCGATACGATGTTCGTCGAGGGACGGGAGATTCCCGGCGACGATCTGATCGAACCGCGGGTCGAACCCGAAATCGGATTCCTGCTCGACGAGCCGCTCGAGCCGCCGGTCACGTATCTGGACGTCCTCGACGCCACCGGCTCGGTGCTGCCGGTCGTCGAGGTGATCGACAGCCGCGTCGCCGACTGGGACATCCGCATCCAGGATACGATCGCCGACAACGCGTCCTCGGCGCTGTACGTCGCGGGCGAGCGGACGACACCCGCCGATTCGGATCTCTCGCTGGAAGGCGTGAAACTCTACAAGAACGGGACACTGGAATCCTCCGGCGTCGGCGCGGCCGTCCTCGATCATCCCGCCCGCTCGGTGGCCTGGCTCGCGAACACGCTCGCGGATCTCGACGAAAAGCTCGAAGCGGGCCATCTCGTCTTGAGTGGCTCTTTGACCCCCGCGGTCGACCTCGCGCCGGGCGACGTGATCGCCGTGGAGTTCACCTCCATCGGTACCGTCAACGCACGGCTGGCCGACGAATAGGAGGTCGCAGCTCGGGTCGCGAGTGCCGGTCGACGGCTCTTCGGAAGGAAAGGCCCGACGAACCTCCAGAAGCGGGACGGCGCTACTCGGTGTACGGGATGCCGCCGAGGCTGTACTGCGTGCCGAACCACTGGTGATCCGACTCGGTGCCGATATCTTCCTGCCAGACGACTGTCTCCCAGTCGGGTTCGAAGTTGAGGTAGCCCGGGCCGGCGAACAGTTCCAGCCGGATGTCGCTCGCCGGATCCTTCACGTAGAGGTAGTTGGCGTTGGTGATGGCGTGTTTGCCCGGGCCGCCGTCGATCTCGACGTTGTTCTCCGAGAGGATGTCTGCGGCGTCCCACAGATCCTGGAGGTGATCCAGGTGGTAGGCGATGTGGTGGAACTCGGTGGCCTCTTCTTCCAGTCGGTGGACGGCGATGTCGTGCGGCAGCGGCGTCGTCGCGTGCCACCAGCCCCACGTCGTGCCGTCCGACGATTTGAAGACCTCGTTGAGCCCCATCCCGAACTCCTCCTCGAAGAGCCGCGAGGTCGCCTCCGGGGTCCCATCTTGGACGTGCGTGTGATCGATCCGCTGGGGATACACCCGGTTGGCGTACTCGGGGCTATAGCGGCGCATCGGGATATTCGAGCGCTGTTTGCCGTCGATATCCGGCTTCTCCATCTCGTAGTAGATCTCGAAGCGGTGGCCCGCCTCGGACTCGAACATGATCGAGTCGCCGATGCCTGCTTCGTGGTCGTCCGCTGTCCACCAGACGTCGCGCCCCAGTTCCGCGAAGCGGTCGGCGTACTCCGCGACGGACTCGGGGTTCTTCGCCCGGAAGGCGATGTGATCGACCGCTCCCGCCTCGCCTTCTGTGAGGCTCATCGTGTGGTGCTCGTAATCTCGAAGCGCACAGAGGTACGCCGTGTCCTCGTCGCGTTCGACGACCTTCATCCCCATCAGGTCGCGGAAGAACCAGAGCGATTCCTCGAGATCGGGCGTCTCGAAGGCTATGTGACCGAGTTTGGCAAGTTCTGCCATACGAAGTTTCTTCGCTGTTTACACATATACGTTTTTCTAAGCGATTCAACTTTTAATGTTTGTTTTGTCACAATAAAAAGTCTGAGGTGGTTCTCAGTTCCCTGTACTCGAATACAATTATTATTAACAATGGACCGGCCATCGAATCGTATGGGAATTGCAACACTTGCACACGCAGAGCTATACTGTCCCGATCTCGAAGCGTCGCTGGAGCACTTCCGGGATACGATGGGAATGTACGTCCGCCACGAGGAAGAAGACGCCTACTACCTGGCTGCGTTCGGCGACTGGCAGGACTACACGCTCATCCTCCGGGAAGGCGACGAATGGGGCTGTAAACACGTCGCCTGGATGCTCGAAGACGAAGACGACTTCGAGGTGCTCAAAGAACGCATCGAGGAGTCCGGATACGACACTGAGTGGGTCGAGGAAGGCGCCGAACCCGGCCAGGGCCGCGCGCTGAAGTTCGATTACCCCGGCGCGACCCCCGAGTACTGGGAACTCGTCTACGACGTCGACCGCGCGTTCGATACCGTCGACGAGGAGCACAAACCCCGACTCAAAAATCAGCCCGCGCGCAAACCCGAACGCGGCGCTGGCTTCCGCCGTATCGACCACGTCAACTTCAACGTGAGCAACGTCAGGGAGTGCTCGGAGTGGTTCCAGGACGTCCTCGGCTTCAACCTCCGCGAGGAGGGGTTAGATCCCGAGGGCAACCAGGCCGGTGCGTGGCTCAGCGTCTCTCCGTTAGTTCACGAGATCGCGTTCGTCGCGCCCCCGCCGGACGCCAACGTCGTCGACAAGATGGATCACGTCGCCTACTACATGGACGGCGGCTACCGCGGGGAACTCGAACGCGCCGCGGATCTGCTGCGGGAGCGCGGAATCGAGTTCGTCGGCGGCCCCGCGCGCCACGGCATCAGTCAGGCACACTTCAACTACTACCTCGAACCCTCCGGGAACAAGGTGGAGATCTTCGCGGGCGGCTACCTGATCTTCGATCCCGAGTGGGAGACGGTCACCTGGACCCCCGAGGACGGTTCCGATGGCTTCGTCTGGTGGGGCGGCAAAGCCGGCCAGCACGCCCGCCGGCAGTACGACTACATCCCGACCGACGAGACCGACTGGTCGGACGAGGGCGCACACCACCTGCGGGATCGCTATAAGTCACAGGATCCCGACGAGGCCGAAGCCGAAGCCGACGACTGAGCGACGGCCCGCGGATCGGTGCGGATTTTTTCGACTCTCGCTGAGCTAACGGTTCGGAACCGAACGCGACGACCCGGGCGAAGATTATCGATGAACGAAACGGTTACAGCAGTCCGTCTCATACTGATTACTCTCACTGTTTACCGCCGAGCGCCGCCAACGGGGATGGCGCTCGGTGGGAAGAGACGAGAGTACTCAGTCTCAGTCGTCGGCGGCCTGCGCGAAGTCGGCGACGCGGTCGCTGGGGACGATACCGTCCTCGGTCCAGCCACGGTGCTCGTAGTACTCCTGAATCGAGGAGTCGAGATCCGGCAGGTCGTACGGGAGCCGGTCGTCCTCCGCATCGAGGCCGCGCTGGTTGCTGAAGTGGCGCTCGAGGTTCACGATCCGGTCGCCGACCGCAAGGAGGTCCTCGTAATCCTCGGCCAACAGCGCCTCGAAGATGTCCTCCTCGATGACGCGCCCGAGGCCGAACTGACACAGCACCGCGCAGTCGCGGATCGCGTTGCGGTTCTCGTTGTCGATCACGAACTCGGCCTTCCCGGCGGTTCCCTTCGCAGGGATGTCGTCGTTGTACTCTGCGATCATCGTCGTCGAGTACATATGGTCGGCGCCGCGGCCCGCGACCGCGTAGGAGAGCCCCTGTCCGTGGACGACACGGCCATCGTGGGCGGCGAAGTCCATCCCCTTGACAGTCCAGTTGTCGACGCCCAGATCCTCGTGGATGCGGTCGATCCCCTCCGCGAGTGTGTCGCCGACGCCCTCGCGGTGGGCGATCTTCTCGATGAGGTCGTGGATCAACTCCTCGTTGCCGAACTCGTCTTCGCTCGCCAGATACGCGGCGATGGTGTTCCCACAGGAGATGGTGTCCACGCCGACCTTGTCACACAGGTCGTTGGACTTCATAATGTCGACGATGTCGTCGACGCCGGAGTTGCTGCCGAACGCGAAGATCGTCTCGTACTCGGGCCCCTCCGTCTCCAGTCCGCTCGCCTCGTCGCGGGTCGGGAGTTTGCAGGCGAACGCACACACCGAACACGCCGCCTTCTTGTACTTCTTCTCCTCGACGCGGTCGCCGTTGATTCCTTCGGCGCCCTCGAAGGACTGCTCGGAGAAGTATCGCGTCGGCAGCGAGAAGTTGTCGTTGAGAATCTGCACCAGATGGGTCGTGCCCTGCCGGCGGAAGATGTCGTCGCTTGTCGCCGCCTGCCGGTGGACGTCCATCTGGACGTCCTCGTTCGGCATCTCGATCTCGGGCGCCGAGTCGCCCTCGAAGCTGAGGCACTTGACGTTCTTCGAGCCGAGGATGGCGCCCAGGCCGCCGCGGCCGAACGCGCGGGCGTCGTAGGTCATCGCCGAGGCGAACCGAACCTCGTTTTCCCCCGCAGGGCCGATCGAGACGAGGTTCTCGCTCTCCAGTCCGTGGCGTTCGTTCATCGCTTCCGTGACTTCGGGGACTGTCGCGCCTTCGAGGTCGGGGACGGCCTCGAACTCGACGCCGTCGTCGGTGACGTGGACGGCCAGCAGTTCGTCGCTCTCGCCCGTTACTTCGACGACCGAGTGGCCGGTGCCGACGAAGTTTCGGGAGAGATACCCGCCCGCGTTCGAGGAGAGCAGTCCCTCGGTCAGCGGCGAGAGCCCGGTCATATTCATCCGGCCGGTGAAACTCATATCCGACTGCTGGAGGGGGCCGGAAGCCAGATATGCGCGGTTCTCCGGACCGAGCGGGTCCGCGTCGAAGGGGATCCGATCGTGTGCCAGTTTCGTCGCGACGCCGCGCCCGCCGATGAACTCCGCGAGTTCCTCGTCGATGTTTTCCGTTGTCGTCGTCCTGTCGCCGACGTCGATTGTCAGCAGCGAGCCGTTGGCGTGGAGCATCGTCCGAAGATACGCAAGCCAGCACTAAAACCCGTCGCCGATCGCCCGCGACCGCCGATCGGGTCACCCAGCCAGCACGGCGAGCACGACGAGTTGGATCGGGACCAAAAGCAGCATCGTCGCGAGCGTGGCCGCCGAGACGACCCGGATCAGTTCCCGAACGTCGACGATATCGTACGCCAGAATGACGACGAGCACGGCCGATTGATAGGGGAAAAACGGCATCGAGAGCGCAACGGCCTCGGTCAGCGCGACCGGGAGGAGCGGTAAGCCGGCATCGACGGCGAACGTGAGCAGCACGGGCGTCACGACGCTTGCGGCAGCCAGCCCGCTGACGACGAAAAGCAGGGCCACGGTGAACAGGAAGACGACCGCCAGGATCACAACGAGCGACGCGTCGGTCGGCACGTAAAGCAGCAACCGTTCGGCGAGCGCCGTTGCCACGTTCGTCCGCGTCAGCCCCGTGCCGATCGTCAGCACGGCGGCCACGAAAAACAGGATCGAGAAGTCGACGTCGCCGACGGTCTCCTCGAAGTCGGCGATCCCGATCCCGGGCAGGAGGGCAAGGACGGTGACGAGCAACGCGCCGTACACCGGATGCGGCCCGTGAACGACGTCTGTCACCCACAGCGCGACGCCGGCCAGAAGGAAGGCGAGCATCCGGCGTTCCGAACTCGACATCGGCCGGCGAGCCTCGGTAGACGTTCGGATCTCCCAGCCCGGACTCGGTCGGTACAGCGCGTAGCCGACCCCAACGATGACGAACAACCGCCCGATCCCCATCACGGGAAACAGGCGAACGAACCAGTCGGTCCACGCGATCGAGGCCCCGGTGACAGACTCGAAGATGCCGAGCACGACGATGTTCGGCGAGCCGCCGCTAAGCACCGACGTGGTGCCCAGATACGTGACCAAAATCGGCCCGAAGAACAGTCCGAGTGTCGCCTCCCGTGAATCGAACCGGTCGCCGACTTCGAGGACGATCGGCGCGAGGACCAGCACACGGACGATCCCGACGGGAATGAGAAAAACCAAGAGCAGTCCGGCTGCCGACAACCCGAACAGCAACCGCCGGTAGGTCCGAACCGCCGCGGACGAGGGATGCATCGGCGTGAGTCGATCGACGACCCACCGACCCACCCGGCGAGGCCGTTCCGCCGGGTCGTTTCGCCCATCACCAAGCCGAACGCGATCAGCCACGTCGCGGGCGAAGCAAACCCCGAAAATGCGAGATCGACCGGGAAGGCAACGCCGATGAGCCCGATTCCGATCACACCCGTGTAGGCGGGATCGAAGACGTTCCCGATCCAGAGGATGACACAGAAGACGGTGATCGCGAGCATCGTCTCCCCGGCCGGATCGACGGGTGCACCGAATCGAACGGCGAGGGCGACAAGCAGAGCGACTGCTATAGAGAGCGTCGACAGCCGAGTGCTCGAATCCAATTCGAGAAGTGACATCATTCGCAGGTTAAAGCGGTTCGCGGCAGTCGGTCCCCCTGATACTGATTACTCTCGTCTCTTACCGCCGAGCGCCGTCCCCGTTGGCGGCGCTCGGCGGTAAAAAGTGAGAGTAATCAGTATGAGAATTTTCAGATGGGAAGACGGGGTGAGCATCTACCAGCGAAGACTCGCTGGCTGCCGCTTATACTTGTTGATGGATACCCCATCCGGGAGTAATCGGTCCTGACCGAGCAGATCGGTGTCGAGGAGGATGTCACCACTTGCTCACCCAGATGCGCTGAGACACCTGCACGACGCGATAGACGGGAAGCGCCCCTCTGGTCGCAAAGCCTGCGGAATCGCGTTTCCAGTGGTGGGAGATGACACCGTCTCTGAGGTATTCTGTATTTCAAAACGATCGACCGCCGAAGATCCAAGGTGAATTATTCGAAGAAAACAAGCCAGACGAAAAAAGTAGGGAGATATTTCCGGATGAAGATTCAAAAGCAAAGAATCTGTTGTGATTCTACTGCTTCGTTGGAAAGTCACGGCAGGGGCGGTGAAGAACGGCCGGTTTCGGCTGCCAGGTCCGGTCTGATGATAACAGATGTACTTCTGTTTCGACCGGTGGATTGCAAAGCTACTAGCGTATCTTGCGTATTTCGTTTTCACATTTAGAAAGTGATCGAGTTACGCCTGTCATCTCTCGGCGGTTCGAACACAACCCCTGTGACACTCGGGTGCTACTCGGCGACTCGCACCCCTTCGGCGTCGGGCCGGCGAACCGACTGACCGACCAGCAACTGGAAGACGGTATCGCCGATCAGATTCTGGGCGCGGCCAACGAACTGGAACTGAAACTCCGCCAGGAGAGACACTATCTATATTCGAACTGATGTATGTTTCAGATTGAAACTACTGTTTTCGAGGTTACGTTCTCTTCATCAGCCGTCGAAAACTTCCATCTCAACTCCTACACAGACCAGATACGGTATCCGCCTCACAGAGAAGTAAATCACGAGAACGGGTATTCTACTCATTTATTGACTATCTTATGTTCGAAATACAGGAGTCGGGTCACCCCGAAATCGGGACGAGATATGCGCGGCGCCGTCTCCGAGAGCGCCGCGTGGACAAACCCAGTCGAACACCCAGTTTCAACAGTCATATATTTCGGCTCGTCGTTCCCAGCGTATGCGACTCGCACGATTACAAACGCCCGAGGGGATCGTCGAAGGCCAGTACAGAGACGGGGTGATCCACGCACCGGACGGCGAGTACGTCGTCGGGCGCGACGGCACGCTCACGGCCCCTTGCTCGCCGTCGGCGATGTACTGCGTCGGCCGCAACTACGCGGAAACCCTCGATCAGATGGACTACGAGCGACCGTCGGAACCGGACTTCTTCATCAAGCCGCCCGCTGCGCTCGCCGGCCCCGACGATCCGATCCGGTACCCGCAGTGGACCGAGGAACTGACCTACGCCGGTGAACTCGCCGCCGTCATCGACAGCCGCTGCCGCGACGTCGCGGCAGCGGACGTCTCCGAGGTTGTCCGCGGCTTCACGATTATGAACGACGTCGACGCGCTCGATCAGGGCGGCCGGACCGCCCGAAAAGCGTTCGACGGCTCCGGCCCGCTGGGTCCGTGGATCGAGACGGGCCTGGATCCCGAGGGCATCGAGATGGAGACGATAATCAACGGCGAAAAGCGGCAGGACTCGAACACGGAGTTGATGCTGTTCGGCCCCGAGAAGATCGTCGCCTTCCTCTCCCGACGGTTCACGCTTCGCCCCGGCGACGTCATCGCATTCGGAAGTCCAGCCAACCCGGGAACTGTCGGACCGGGCGACGAGATCGAGATCACCTACGAGGGCGTCGGGACGCTCCGGAACACGGTGGTCGAGCCCGCGGAAACACGCGCCGACTGATAATGATTACTCTCGTCTCTTACCGCCGAACGCCGCCAGCGGGGGTGGCGCTCGGCGGGAAAAAGTGAGAGTAATCATTATGAATCGGACGGCGCTTCCGGGTAGCTCCCGGGAAATTCGGACGACGCTTCCGGGTAGATCCCGAGAAGTGAGCGTCGGCATCCCGGGCAGTTCCCGAGCCGAAAGGCCGCCCGATCAGTTCCCGACCGCAGTCGCCCGCTCGACGATCTCCTCGCCGTACATCTCTTCGAGTTCCTCGTGTTGATCCGGCCGGTGTTCGTAGACGTCCTGGAACAGCGCGATCGGCGTCCCCGCCGCCTGGTACGTCGCCTCGTCCCACATCCGGTCTTTGCTGATCTCGACGCTCACACCGTCGATGACCACAGTTGTCGACTGCGTCATCGCGATCGCACCCTTCCCGGCCTCCTTGGCCGCCTCGAACTCTTCCATCGAATCGACGATGTCGGTCATACTGGGGACGTAGGCGGTCATATCCAGCAGTTCCTCACGGAGTTCGTCCTCGTCGAGCACGCGTTCGTCGTCGCCGACGCGGAGTGTGTACTCCCGGTCGCCCGTGACTTCCAGTCCCACCTCGGAGCCGTCGTACACCTGCTGTCCGTCTTCCGCGCTGAGTTCGACTTCGCGGTCGCCCACGTCGAGGAGCCAGGACCCGGTCTTCGGCGGCAGCGGGGCTTTGTTGGCCGTGACGACCTGTCCGGGCGTCAACGACCAGATGCCAGTCATTCCCTTCGCGCGATTGTCGGCCATCCGCTCCTCGTAGCCCTCGATGTCACGGATGTCGTCGTAGGGGCCGTCGACGGCCACGAGCCCGGCGGCGCTGGCGCCCCGGGAGGTGTTGTGACGCAGTTCGGGCCACGGCGGGAGTTCGCCGGTCCGCGTCATCGCCCGCATATCCTTGGTGTAGTCGACCTCACCGTCGACGAGGAGGAAGAGGCGTTCGAGGTTGTTCGCCGGCTTGCCCATCTCCGTGCGGAGGTCGCCGAGGGCGAGTTCGGCCTCGCCGGACTCGACGATGACCGACATCGAGAGCGACCCCGGTTCGAGGCCGCACTCGGTCTCGATGATCGTGAAGAACTCGTCGGCCTTCTTCCAGTCGTCGATATCGCCAACCTCCGGGATCACGAAGCCGTCGATATGTTCGATAGCTCCGGTGTCGGAGCGGGCGATCCGCAGCATCTGCTGGAACCCCGCGTACCGCTTTGCGGGATCCTCGCGGTGCCAGACGACCCGCGGATGAATCTCTCCCGGGAAGTCCGCGCCGTGCTCGGCGACGACCTCGATGATGTTATCGATTCCTTCCTCCCGCATCGACGGGGCGGTGGCGTCCTCGTTGTCCGGGACCCAGACGTCCGGGGCCTGCATCCCGCGCAACCCGGCCGCGCTCCGAAGCATCTTCGCTGAGTCGTCTTCACCCTCGACGGCCGTCGGCGACGTGAAGAACGTTCGCACGAACTCCCGAGTGTAATGTCTTTCAGTACTCATATCGGACGGGCGGATCCTCCCGGGGAAGCGTATTAAAAGTTCCGAGCGACACGACGAGACGGTCGGCAATCCACCGGTCTCGACCCACACTCGTGCCTCGACATCCGTTTTGTGATGACAAACGGTCGTTTTCGAACCCTCCCTATGCAGTGACCGGGATTCGATCGGCGGCAATCTGTTAAGCGCGGGTTTAATACCCAGATGATCGTTTTCTGTCGGTTCGTAGAGCGTTATCCAATAGTAAACATTGATGCCGATCCAATCGCTATGGGGCGTATGACCGAGAAAGCGAATCACCCGATCAAATCCGTCGAAAAGACGGTCCGGATCGTCGAGGCCCTGAAGCGACGCCGCTCGGCCCGGCTTCGCGAACTGGCCGAGGACCTGGAGATGAACAAAAGCACGGTCCACAACCACCTCAGTACCCTGCGCGAACACGAGTACGTCGTCAAGGAGGCCGAGGAGTACCGCCTGAGTCTGAGCTTTCTTCACATCGGTGGCATCCTGCGGAACGAGGTGGAGCTGTACGAGGCCGCGAAGCCGAAACTCGATCGGCTCGCAGGGGAGACAGGTGAACTCGTCACGCTCGCGACGGAGGAGCGAGGACTCGGCGTGGTCCTCTATCGGGCGCGAGGCGAGGAGGCCGTCGAAATCGACACCCACGTGGGGAGTCAGCTCACGCTCCACAACTCCGCACTCGGGAAAGCCATCCTCGCACATCTCCCCCGGGAACGCGTCGAGGCGATCCTCGACAACCGCGGGCTTCCGGCCACGACGGACAACACGATCACCGACGAGGCGACGCTGTTCGAGGAACTCGACCGCATCGAGGAGCAGGGCTATGCATTCGACGACGAGGAGAACTGGCGCGGACTGCGGTGCGTCGGCGCCCCGATCCTCACGGACACGGGCGTCGTCGAAGGAGCGATCAGCCTCTCGGTTCCAAAGAACCGCCTCGCCGACGAGTCAGCACGCCAGGCCTACGTCGACGAAATCAAGAACACCGCCAACCTTGTCGAACTGAGCATTACCTACTCCTGAGGGGGGTAGCAGCTTGCATATCAGCCGTACATCTGTTAGGTGATTCATCGGATCTCGGCGAGATCAACCGTCTTCGACCGTCGGGACGTCCGCGTTTTACACTGCCAAATCGCGCTGTCTCACCGATCGATTGCGCTATCGACGAGTTCGATCGGGTGGGGTGGGTTCTCCGCTGCCTCTTCCCTGTCGCCGATCTGGCTGCGACAGGAGCCGCCGGGAGCGACCACCTGTGTCGCCTCGCTCGCGTCTATCTTCTCGAACAGCCGGTCGGCGATCGATTTCGAAACGTCGTAGTGTTCGGCCTCGTAGCCGAAGCTGCCGGCCATCCCGCAGCACCCCGAGTTCAGCGGGTCGACGTCGTAGCCCGCGCGGCGGAGGACGCCGACCGCGTGGTGGTCCTTGCCGGCGGCGTGCTGGTGACAGTGGCCGTGATAGGCGAGTGCCCGGTCGAGTCCCCCCGGCTGGACCGGTAGCTCCTCGACGAGCCGGTGGGTGTCGAGGTACTCACAGACGCCGTAAGCGTTTCGCGCTACGCGCGCTGCGGCGTCGGTCGAGAGGAGATCCGTGTACTCGTCCTGGAAGACGACGGCGTCGCTCGGTTCCACGGCGACGATCTCCCAGCCCTCCTCGATGTAGTCGGTGAAGGTATCGACGTTCTCCCGGGCGCGTTCGGCCGCCCGATCGAGGAGGCCGACCGAGTAGGCCGCGCGGCCGCTCGGGGCGACGTCCGTCGGGACGTGGACGTGCACTCCCGCCGCTTCGAGCACCCGCACGGCCGCCTTCCCCGGTGCCGGATAGCTGTAGTTCGTGTAGGTGTCGGGGAACAGCAGGACCTTGCGGTCGGCTTCGACCGCGGAGACGCCCGGGTCGCGCTCCTCGGACCACTCGATGAGCGACTCGCCCGCAAAGGGCGGCAGTGGTCGATCGGACGCGATCCCGAGGACCTTCTCCATAACCGCCCGCGACCCGGGAATCGCTGTCGCCCAGTTCGAGAGCGGCGCGAACCGCGAACCCCACTTGGAGGCGGTATCGATGTTCGCAAACAGCTTCGAGCGAAGGTCCGGCGCCTTCTCCTGGTAGTACTGGTGTTTGACCTCGGCTTTGAGTTTCGCCATATCGACCCCCGTCGGGCAGTCGGACTTACAGCCCTTGCAACCGACACAGAGGTCGAGAACGTCCTGCTGGAACTCCGGGGACCGGAGCCGCTCTTCGGGGATCTCGCCGCTGATCGCCGCCCGGAGCATATTGGCGCGCCCGCGGGTAGTCGCCAGTTCGTCGTCCGTCGCCCGGTAGGTCGGACACATCACGTCGTCGTCCTGCTGGCGACACGTCCCACAGCCGTTGCACAGTTCGACGAGATGGGAGAACCCGCCCTCGTCGGAGAAATCCAGCGTCGTCTGCGGCTCGATCGAGGCGTAGTCGGCGCCGTACCGAAGATGCTCCCGCATATCGGTCGGCTCGCCCTCGCGGTAGACGACTTTCCCCGGGTTGAGGCGCCACTCGGGATCGAACGCGGATTTGAGGTCCTGGAAGGCGCCCCACAGCTCCTCGCCGTACATCTTGGGGTTGAACTCCGTCCGCGCCAGCCCGTCGCCGTGTTCGCCGGAGAACGCGCCGTGGTGGTCCAAGACGACGTCGGTGACGTCGTCGGCGATCGACCGCATCTTGTCGATCCCCTCTTCCTCTTTCAGCGTGAGGATCGGGCGGATGTGGAGGGTGCCGCTGCCGGCGTGGGCGAAGTACGCCGCGGAGGTATCGTGGTCCTCGAGGATCTGCATAAACTTCGCCGTATACTCGCCGAGTTCCTCGGGTGGGACGGTCGCATCCTCGATAAACGGGTAGGGTTTGGGATCGCCTTCGAGGCTCATAAGCAGCGGAATCGCCGCTTTGCGGAGCTTCCAGAGATCCGCCTGCGCCGGCTCGGAGTAGGCTTCGATGACGTCGAAGGCGTCGCCGTAGTCGAGGAACCGCTCGTTGGTCTCGGCGATCGCCGCCTCGAAGTCGGAGACGAGTTCGGAGTCGAACTCGATCATCAGGGCCGCGGCGGCGTCGTTGGGGATCGGCTCCTCGTATTGGGCGTACTGATCGGACTCTCTGGCCAGCCGGAACACCTCGTCGTCCATCAACTCGACCGCGCTGACGTCGTACTCCAGGGCGTGGGGGACGGCCTCCAGCGCCTCGATGAGGTCGTCGAAGCAGTACAGCGCAAGCGCCGTCTCCTCGGGCTTCGTGACGAGCGAGAGTTCGGCCTCGACGACGACGCCGAGGGTCGATTCGGCGCCGACGAACAGCTTCGAGAGGTTGATGACGCGCTCGCCGTCGTCGTTCTCGTAGACGACCTTCTGGAGGTTGTAGCCCGAGACGCTGCGTTTCAGCTCGGGGTAGCGGGCCTCGATCTCCGTTTCGTGTGTTTCGACTAGGTCGCGGACCGCTCGGTGGAGTTCGGCCTCGCGCGTGTCGGCCGCGACGAGTCGGTCCCACTCGTCGCTGTCGAGGACGATCTCGCGGGTCTCGATGAGACTGCCGTCCGCGAGCACGACTTTCAGGCGTTCGGTGTAGGCGTCGGTGATGCCGTACCGGACCGAGTGGGCGCCAGTGGAGTTGTTGCCGATGCCGCCCCCGACGGTCGCGCGGTTCGACGAGGCCGGGTCCGGCGCGAACTTGAGCCCGTCTTCCGCCAGCCGTGCGTCGAGGTGATCCTGCACCACACCGGGCTGGACCACCGCGCGTTGCTCCTCTGGACGGACCTCGAGGATATCGTCCATATGGGTCGACAGATCCAAGACGACACACCCTGGACCCACCGCCTGACCGGCGAGCGAGGAGCCGGCCCCACGCGCGATCACCGGCACGTCGTGGTCGGCCGCAATCGACAGGGCAGACCGGACGTCCGCGACGTCTTTCGGTTCTACGGCGCCCGCCGGTCGCGCCTGGTAGATACTTCCGTCGGTCGCATACAGTACCTGCGCGTACTCGTCGAACCGGACGGCGCCGTCGACCTCTGCACGGAGATCCGAAGCCAGCGCTTCGTACGCGCCCGTCCCGGCTGTCGGAGCCGGATCGTCGCGGGGTGCTCCCCCCTCCTGGGGGATCTGTTGTGACATACCCCTCGGGTTGCGGGTGAACTGTTGTAAAATCTGGGGTTGTCCGAATTCGCAGGCCGCGGTCTCCCACCGTTTCGTATGGTAAAACACCCCGGTCTCTCGACAGCGTGGTTGTTCTACGACGTTCCACTCACGCCCGATCAGTCCCGCTGACACTCACACCCGCGCGATTCGAGGAACTCCGAAATCGAATACTGTTCCCCACAGCTCTGACAGAGGACCTGAACGTCCAAGAGGACCTCGAACTCCTCGACGTCGACGCGGCCGGTCTCCCGGAGCTTCTCGATCCGTTCCTCCGTCACCGAGAGCGTCCGCGTCATCAGCCGCTGGATGCTCTGGAGGTCTTTCTCGACTTTCTCCTCGTCGGAGAGCCGGCGGTACTCGGCGTCCCGGTAATCAGTCAGATACGATCGGATCGCCTGGTAGCTGACGAAGTCGGATTCGAGCTTGTCGACGTCGACGCCGCCGGCTTCGAGTCGGTTCCGGGCGTCGGTCCGAACCCCGGGACTCACGTCGTCGTCGGTCAGGTTCCGGTAGGTCGTCGAGACGTCGCTCTCGAGCGCGCTCATCCCCGCATCGAGCAGGGCCTGCTCCAGGAGCCGTTCGTTGAAGTAGTCGGCGAGATCACGGAGACTGGTCCGCTCGACGCCGTCGCCCGTCCAGCGGGCCTCAAGTTCGTCACCGAGGCCGTCGAGATCGTACTCCCCGATCAGCCGCGCCACCTTGCTCGACGGTCGATTGTCGGTCGAATCTGGCATTGGGGTCCTTTCGCCGAAGAGTCCCAAAAATGTACTGGGCTATCGCCGGGGTGAGAGACGGCCGACGTGTCTCAGATCGACGTGACGCGCGTGAAGTCGTCGTCGAGTGCCTGGGCGTCCTCCGGCAGCAGTGCGACCACGAGGAAGTCGGCGTAGTCCGCGAAGTACTCCACCAGCGCGGCGATCCGGTCCGAATCGATGGCCTCCAGCGAGTCCAGCAGCATAAACGGCACCGTCTCGTGGAGGTCGTGGACGAGATAGCCCGCGAGCGCGAAGATCAGTCCAGTGACCTCCCGTTCGCTCTCTGAGAGGTGTTCGATCGTGTCCTCGTAGGCGGCCCCGTTCTCGGTCGTCCGGACGATGTGAAGCTCGAACCGCGTCTGGACGTCGTTGCCGCCGCCTTCCTCGATCCGCTCGATCCAGATGCGTTCGATGTTCTCGTAGCCGAGCAGGTCCAGGATCGACTCCATGTGGTCGTTGAACGATTCGACCGCTTCCGATTCGATCTGGTCGATCTTGGTCCGCTGGTCGGTGAGTTCGTCGACGAGTTCCGCGCGTTCCTCGCGGAGCTCCTCTGCGCGTTCGACCGCTGCCTCGATCTCCTCGATCTCGTCGGTCACTTCCTCGAGGTCCGATTCGAGGCTATCGATCTCGAACTCCAGCTGGTTTGCCTCCTTGTGCAGCGAGAGGATCTCTTGGAAGTCTGCGGACTCGAGGCTTTCGACCTTCGATTCGAGGGACTCGACGTCCTCAGTCAGTTCCGTACGCTGCGCTTTCAGCGCCTCGATCTGTTCGTCCCGACGGGAGAGCTCGGCGTCGATGTCGTCGAGCTTTCGTTCGATCTCCGACCGACGCTTCTGCTTCTTCGTGGCCTCACGCTGTTCGGCCTTCCGTTCGTCCAGTTGGCTCTTGACGTCGTTGAGTTCCTCGACCTTCTCCGACCGGAGAGATTTCAGCCGCTCGATCGTGGATTCGATCTGTCCGCGGTCGACCGAGGAGCCACAGGTCCAGCAGACCACTGTCTCGGAGTCGCTATCGACGAGCTGGTCGGTCACCGAACCGTTCGAGCCGTCGCCAGCGGCTTCGGAGCCGTCGAGGAGGTCGTAATCCTCGGCTTCGAGCCGTTCCTCGTTGTACTGGATCAGACTCCGGAGTTCGTTGATCTCGGTGTTGAGATCCTGCCGTTCCGACCGGAGCCGGTCGATTTCGGCGTCCAGATCGCGGTGATCGCCCATCGGCGTCTCCGGCAGTTCTTCGAGGTCGTCCTCGAGTTCGCTCCGTTCGCGCTTCAGCGAGGAGACGCTCTCCTCCTGGCGCTCGATCTTCCGGCGGGCCGACTCCAGTTCCGAGCGCGTCTCCCGAAGCTCCTGCAAGCGTTCTTCGAGTTCGGCCTGCTCCTTGCGGCCCTCTTCGACGTCCCGGCTGCTGTCGTCGATCTCCTCTTCGAGCTCGGCGAGTTCGTCGCGCTTCTCCTCGATCCGTTCTCGGAGGGTGTTGCGCCGTTTTTCCAGCTCCGGCAGTTCCCGCTTGCGGGATTCGATCCGCGCCAGTTCGTCGTTGATCTCGCCCTTGTCGGATTCGAGACGCCGGATCTCCGCGCGGATGGCGTCGACGTCGACGGGCTGCATAATGACGTCGCGGAGCTGGTCGTCGCGAGCGGCCGCCTGTCTGGCGTCGTTCGTCTCCAGCAGGAACGCGAACAGATCCGCGACCTCCGGATCGTCGAGATACCCCTCACCCTCGAACTGGACCCCGTCGCCCACCCGTTTGAGCGTCCGCTCGTAGGTTTCGCCGTCGAGTGTCATCGATACTTTCCCGGAGTCGGCGTCACCCTTCAGCGAGACACGTTGGCTCCCCATCGCGGCCATAATCGATCGCAGGAACGAAGTTCGGTTCGTCGCGTTTTTGCCAGTGAGGACAGTTACGCCGGGGGGAATGTCTACCTCCGTGTAATCGATGCCGCCGATATTCTCGACGGAGAAGTGTGCGGATTCAGTTAGTTGTTCGGAAGTCGCCATACCTGCCGTATCAGTTCTCGCGTATATAGTCTTTGTGTACTCGATTCCGAGTTTTCCCTGGCCTTTGAGAGGAGATTCGACATTCCCGTTATTGCTTGGAACAAATGACACACTCCCCCTGTGCTGTTCCTGATCTACCGAGGGAGCGACGAGATGATGATTATAATATGATAAAAATTCCCAACTCACGCCTATATGTGTTGTTAGGTGAACTTCACGGCAGTCACTTCATATTATACAAGTGGTATGATACCGCCTCCGGCGGCCGTCTCACCGCGCCGAATACGCGTGGAAAATCTATCCTGGCCCGCGATCAGAATAACAATCGTACCTTCGTTACAGTTACACGTCATCGCGGGCACCGGTCAGAGAGAAAAACCGCGGGTTCGGTTCTGGTCCGAACTCCGAGTATATCGCCGATTGTCCGGGAATATCGGACGGGTGATAGTAAGTTATCCCTTCGTGGGTGTGGAACCGAGGCCGTGGTTCGGCCCACTTCGAGATCAACACCTGAGTAGATATCGATCCGAATCGTCCCGCAAAATGCCGTCAGAGTGACGATATCGGACGAGTCAACCGAGTCAGAACAGGCGGCAATTGGAACTGAGATCAAAGCGCCATTGCAGTCGTATCGCCACCGTGGGAGCCACAGCGTCCGAGATAACCGTAGTCTTTACCTTACCGACGACGTGAAGACGAGTAAGGATGACCGACGATGCCCCGCCGCTGAAAACGGTCCAGCGCGCATTCGAGATACTGAACCTTCTCAAGCAGGAGAAAGAAATCGGAGTGGCCGAACTGTCGCGTCGGATGGATCTCCCGAAGAGCACTGTCCACGACTATCTGCGGACGCTTCGGACAATGGGTTACGTGGTCAACGACAGCGGCAGGTACCGGCTGGGCTTTCAACTCTTGGAACTCGGCGGTCAGGTGAAATACCGGAATCGGCTCTTCCACGTCGCGAAACCGGAACTGGAGCGGTTGGCCGGCGAAACTGGCGAGCAGGCGAGCGTCAACGTCGAGGAGCGCGGGGAATTCGTGATCGTCCACACCGAATTCGGGTCCGATTCGCTCCAACTCGGGACCTATCCGGGGCTCAGAACTCCGATTCACACGCACGCAGGCGGGAAGGCCATCTTGGCACACCTGGGGGAGGAACGAATCGATCAGATCATCGAAACGCACGGTCTGGAGGCAAAGACCGATCACACGACCACCGATCCCGACGATCTGACCGCGGAACTGGAGACTATCCGCACACAAGGATACGCCGTCGACAGCAACCAGCAGGTTGTCGGGATGGGTTCGGTTGCGGCACCAGTGCAGGTGAAAGACCAGGTGCTCGGATCGATCGATATCGTCTGTCCGAGCGATCGGCTTCAGGACCCGGACTACCGCGAGGAACTCGCCGCCGAGGTGCAGCAGTCGGCAAATGTCGTCTCGGTCAACTACCAGTACGCGCCTTGAGACGGATCGAGGCCGCTCTTCCGTGCGATCTGTTCATCCACCAGAGACTTCGCTGTAGCCGAGTCAGGCAGGGGAACTCTCGGAACTGCGTTCGAGCGTCTCAGACGGCCACTGCCGTTTCCGATACGACAGCCTACCTACGTTCGGACAGAATCACCAGAGAATCTCGACTACGTCGACCTCCCACAAGAGGGCCAACAGTTCGCGTTCTCGACGGTGCGAGCGTGCGCGCCGATGGGAATGGAAGACGAAGTGGCGTTCGTGTTCGGCGACCTCGGCGACATCCAGGTGTCGGCGCGCGTCGAGAACGCCGAGTGCGAGGATCTCGAAACCGGCGATCCCGTCGAACACGAGATCGTCGAGGTCGACGAACCGATCGATCACGAACGGGTTTTTTACCGGGTCGAACCGAAGGCGTAGCGCGATGAAGGATTACGAACTCACGATCACGGAGTTCCTAAAGCGGGCGGTCGATCTCTTCGATCACAAGGAAATCGTCACCAAACAGACCGACGGGTCGATTCACCGCTACACCTACGCGGACGCCTACGAGCGAATCTGTCAGCTCGCGCACGCTCTCGACGACTACGGGCTGGAGACCGGCGACCGCGTGTCGGTGATGGCGGTCAACCACTACCGGCACTACGAACTGTACTTCGGCCCCTCCTGCAGCGGCCGGAGCATCCACACGACGAACCACCGGCTGCCGGAACACCACCTGACGGAGATCATCAACGAGGCCGAAGACCGGCTTTTGTTCGTCGATCCCGAGTTCGTCGAGACCGTGGAGGCGATCGCCGACGACCTCGAGACCGTCGAGCAGTACGTCGTCCTCGCGGACGAGGTGCCCGAGACGAGCCTCGATCCCGTCGTCGACTACGAGTCGTTCATCGCGGGCTACGACACCGACTACGACTGGCCGGAACTCGACGAGGAACGGGAGTTCGCGCTCTGTTATACGTCGGGGACGACCGGCCTCCCGAAGGGCGTCCAGTACCGCCACCGACGGATGTTCCTGCACACGCTGATCCACGGTCACGCCGACGTATTCGGCGTCGGGGAGGGAGACACCGTGATGCCGGTCGTGCCGATGTTCCACGTCAACGGCTGGGGTTTTCCCTACTCGGGGACGTTCTACGGCTCGAAACTGGTCCTGCCGGGCCAGCACACCTCGCCGCAGGCGGTCGCCAACCTCGTCGACGCGGAGGACGTGACCGTCGCCGCCGCGGTGCCGACCGTCTGGATCGAGATGGACAGCTACCTCGAATCCGCCGGGGGCGAACCGCTGGAATCGCTCGATCGGGTGCTGACGGGCGGCAGCGCGCCGCCAGCCTCGCTGATGCAGAAGTACGAGGAGGTCTACGAGGCCCCGATCTACCAGGGCTACGGGATGACGGAAGCGTCGCCGCACCTGACAAACACCTTCGAGACGACCGAGATGCAGGAGCTTCCCGACGAGGAGCGCTACGAACTCAAGCGCAAGGCGGGCATCCCGGCGCCGGGCGCGAAGATCCGTCTCCGTGATATCGACGGCGAACCGGTGCCACACGACGGGGAAACCCCGGGAGAGATCCACGCCCGCTCGCCGTGGCTCACCGACGGCTACTTCAAGCGGCCGGAGGCCAACGAGGAGTCGTTCACCGACGACGGGTGGTTCAAGACCGGCGATATCGGGACCATCGACGAGTACGGCTACCTCGACATCGTCGATCGACTCGACGACGCGATCAAAAGCGGCGGGGAGTGGATCTCCTCGGTCGAACTGGAGAACAATCTCATCGACGCCGAGGGGGTCGCCGAGGCGGCCGTCGTCTCCGTGCCCCACGAGAAGTGGCAGGAGCGACCGGTCGCGTACGTCGTTCGCGAGGACCAGTCGCTGGACGAGGAGGAACTCCGGGGGTATCTACTGAAGACCTTCCCGAAGTGGTGGCTCCCGGACGTATTCCGGTTCGTCGAGGAAATCCCCAAAACGACGACTCACAAGTTCGACAAGAGGAACCTCCGTGATCAGTTCATCGAGACGGAAGGAGCGCTCCCGCTCGACGAATAGCGAGAGTTCCTCATCATCGATTCTGACAGTCAACGGCCACCCGACAACTATGGTATCAGATATACTCACCGAAACGGTAGTTCTCGAATAGGCACACGAGCTGTCACACCGCCCTCGGTCGGTCGCGGCTGACGATATCGAGCCCGTCGCGACCGAGTCGATGGCCGACCCCGACGACGTCGTCGTTCAGGGGAATGCCGGTGGAAACGAACTGCGGGCTACCGATGGGACAGCGAATTCGATGAATCGCGTCCGCGAGGGATTCACGAGAACTGTTGTAATCTCCGGCTGCCGATCGCGGACCCCGATTTGCGATCAGCAGTAAACCGATACCAAAGACCGAGTCAGTAGTTGCCGCCGGCGGACGTCGGCGGGGCGTCGTGCGGCCCGTACGGCGCGTCGTCGAGGTACTCGCCGGCGACCTCGAAGTGATCAGCCAGCGACGCGGCGACCTCCTTCCGCAGGACTGTCACCGGGTCTCTGTCTTCGAGGTACTCCAGCGCCTGCCCCGCCGCGTCGATGTTGTACTCGGCGGCCTGCTTGCGCCGGGAGGCGTAGCGGTCGATCTCGTGGTCGTGGACGCCCCGGGTTTGGGCCTGCAGCGCCACCGTGATCGCGGAGGCTGCCTCGTCGGCGTCGGCCACACAGGAGTTCATTCCACGGGCGCCGAAGGGTGCAAGCAGGTGTGCGGCCTCGCCGGCCAAGAGCACGCGGCGGTGCTCATCGACGAACTTGTCGGAGATGACCTGCAGGAACTTGTACGTCGAGGTCCACTTGATGTTGTCCGTGTACTCTTCGCCCATCACGTCGGCGACGATCTCGCGCATCTTCTCCTCGCCGGCGACCTCCTCGGGGTCGTCGTCGCCCAGACACTGGACGTCGAGCCGCCACCCGCCGGTGAAGGGGACGAGCATCACGTTCCGGCCGTCGGCAGCCGGCGCGTCGTAGTGGAACAGCCGCTCGAACGGGAGCGGATCCTCCTCGATCGTGTTGCCGTCGAGCGTCTCGACGTCCACGATGATGAAGGAGTTCTCGGATTCGTCGCCGTGGAACTCGGCGCCGATCTCCTTGCGGACCTGCGAGCCGCCGCCGTCGGCGCCGATGAGGTACGGCGCGTCCCACTCCTGCCCGTCGGTGGTCTCGACGTGGACGCCGTCGGGCGTCGATTCGACGGATTCGACGCCGGCCTCCCAGTGGATGTCGATGCCGGCCTCCTCCAGGGCCTCGTGCATAAACTGCTCCGTCTTGACCTGCGGGAGGCTGGTGAAATGCGGGAACTCGCCGTCGCCGCCGGGGTTGTCGTAGGTCCGTTTGAAGACGTCTTTGCCGCGCCACATCGTCCGGCGCGTCGGCCAGACGAGACCGGCTTCGACCTGTTTTTTCCCCAGGCCAGGGTGGACGCGTTCGAGCGTGCGGAGCGTCGAGCCGTGAACGTAGATCGCGCGGCTGCCGGCGCGGTCGCGATCCGCGGGGTCGGCTTCGAGAATCGTCGCCGGGACGCCGCGTGCGTTCAGCGCGAGGGCCGCCGTCATTCCGGTCGGTCCGGCACCGGCGATCAACACT
Organism: Halobellus ordinarius; assembly: GCF_031823395.1. Taxonomy (NCBI): domain Archaea; kingdom Methanobacteriati; phylum Methanobacteriota; class Halobacteria; order Halobacteriales; family Haloferacaceae; genus Halobellus; species Halobellus ordinarius. The sequence continues at coordinate 70,397 of NZ_JAVQKJ010000008.1, read as the reverse complement.
GGCTGGTCGGTGTCGCTGGAACTCATCGTCTACTGTAACCTTGTGACAGACACCTCATAATCGTTGTGGTTGTACTTCGAGGGAGACGGCCGTATGCGGCCGTTTTCGATGGGTACGGCAGAATCACTAACGCAAAATCGATCGTCGTCTGCGACGCGGGGGCGTCGATGAAACGCCGGGCGTCCGGGACCGACGGTGACCCGCTGTCGTCAGTTCAGGCCGAGCTTGTCGCCGACCCAGTGGTCGCGTGCGGCGAAGACGAACTCCTTTTCGTCGTCGTAGATGGTCGACTCCGCGACGAACTCGTCCCACTCGCCGTCGCCGACGCGACCGAGATCGTCCGCGGAGGACGCATCGGAGGGGCTCGCAGCCACCAGCTCGTCGAAGGTCTCGAAGTCGGTGTTCTCCTCTACGAACGTGTCGTCGAACACCTCACGCAGGGGAATCTCCTCGTCTTTGCCGACGATGTCGTGGGGATCAGGGAGTTCCTCTGCCGCTTCAGCCGCCTCTTTGAGATCCGTCTGCTGTCCCATACCCGGATTCTGTGACCTCTGATATATAAACGTTTGTGGTACGCCGGCGGTGGAGCGACGGCCCGCAGTGGTCGCTCCAGGCGAAGGGTTTTCTATCCCTGCGTGCCTGGCCGAAATATGCGGTACTTCGAGGACGTCGTGGTGGGCTCGACCGACTCGTTCGGGTCCTACACCGTGACGAAAGACGAGATTATGGAGTTTGCCGAGAAGTACGATCCTCAGCCGTTCCACCTCGACGAGGCGGCCGCAGCCGACTCGATGTTCGGTGAACTGGTCGCTTCCGGATGGCACACGATGGCGATGTGTATGCGGATGATCGCCGACCGGCCGGATCCGCTGGCCGCGCTCGCGGGCGTCGGCGCCGACAACATTCGCTGGCGGAACCCCGTCACGCCCGGAGATACGCTCAGCCTGCGCACGGAGGTGCTCTCGAAGCGCGCCTCCGAGGGCCGCGACGACTGGGGCTTTGTCACGTCGGCCATCGAGTGTCTGAACGGGGACGACGAGGTGGTCGTGAGTTTCGAGACGACGGCGCTGGTCCAGCGCCGCGAGGACAATCAGTATCAGCAGTGAAAACCGGGCGCGGAGGATTAAATACCGGCACCGACCACGCCCGTTCAATGACACAGCAACCTCCGATGACCGAGGAAGCGTCGCTCGCCCCCGACATCCCCGAGGGCGCCGACGAGGCCGAACGCTACCGCGCCGAACGGGACCACTGGCGCCATCTGTTCAATCAACTCGCTGCCGAGATTCCCGAACCAGTGATCGTCGTCGACGGCGACGGCCGGCTGACACACTGGAACGAGATGCAGACGGAGTTTACCGGCCTGCCGGCAGAGGAAGCGCTCGGTCAGCCCGCTTACGAGGTGATCGGGACAAAAGACGTCACGGAGACGCTCGCAGAGGAGGTAGCGAACACCGAAGAGACGATCCGCGAATCGGAGATTCGGACGATTACCACACCGACGGGCGAGGAAAAGCACGGCCGCGCGATGGGCGTCCCGCTCACAGCCCCGGACGGCGAGACGGTCGGCGCCTTCGAGATTCTCTACCGCGTGACCGACCTCGTCGAGAAGCGGCAATCGATTGAATCGGTCCAAAAGCAAGTCAGCGGGGATCTGGAAGGAACCGTCGAGAGTCTCGAGGAGGCCTCGAAGCAGGTGACCTCTAACGTCGACGTGATCGCCGACACCGCCGAAGCGGAGGCCGAGCACGTCCGGGAGGTCGACGACGAGATCCAGACGTTCAGCGCGACGACCCAGGAGGTCGCCGCCAGCGTCGAGACGATCAGCACCCAGAGTTCCGAGACGGAGGAACTGGCCGCCGACTCGGAGAAATCGACGACGGAACTGCTGAAGACGGTGGAGGCAGTCGCCGAGGCGAGCGATCGGATGGCCTCCGACGCCCAGGATCTCGAATCGCGCGTCGAGGAGATCGACGACGTGGTCGCGCTCATCGACGACATCGCCGACCAGATCAACATCCTCGCGTTGAACGCGTCGATCGAAGCCGCCCGAGCGGGAGAGGCCGGGGAGGGGTTCGCCGTCGTCGCCGACGAAGTGAAGTCGCTGGCGGCGGAGTCGAAGACCGAGGCCGACCGCATCGAGGAACTCGTCGAGTCGATCGCAGGGATCGCGACGGACACGATCGACGGGGTCGAGCAGACGGCCGAGCGGATCGACGAGATCGAGACGCAGATGGAGGCTGTCAACGAGAACCAACGGGAGATCCAGGAGGCGGTCGCGGACGTCTCCGAACAGCTCGAACAGATCGCGACAGCCACCGACGAGCAGGCGACCAGCGCCGAGGACATCTCCACGATGCTGAGTACGACCGTCGAGGGCGTCGAGCGGATCGCAGAGGAGATCGCCGAACTCGCGACCGCGAACCGACAGCAGACCGAGCAGGTCGCCGAGATCCGCCGGAACGTCGAGGCGCTCGAACGCAACCTCGGCTCCGCAATCGGCGACGACTGAACGGGAGAGGAGGGGGGTCGACACTATGGATCGAACACTCTCTCGGGGGACTCCCCGAACGGACGGCGAGGGAACCGCGTCGCTCCGGGGGCGTCGACAGGAGCGGAATCGTCCCTCGAGAGGGAGGGGCGCCTACTCCTCTTCGGTGCTACCGCAGACGAGCACCGGGCGGTGGGTGTCGAGGATGACTTGCTGGGTGACGCTGCCGAACAGCGCTTTGCCGGTCGGCGAGCGCTTGCGGCCGCCCACACAGATCCGGTCGACGTCGTGTTCCTCAGCGTGCCGGAGGATCTCTTCGGCCGGCGATCCGCTGGTTTCGAGCAGTTGGACCTCCGCACCCGCCTCTTCGAGTCGTTCCTGGGCCTCCCGGACAGCCTCGACCTGCTGGACGGACGCGCCTTCGGGGTTGTCGCTGAAGACGTGGAGGATGTACACCGTGACCCCCTCCTCTCCGCCGATCAGATCCTCGACTGCGTTCGTCTGTGCGTGTGCCTGTGGGATGTTGTCGTCGAGTGCGAGTAGTACTCGGACCATATTTCCCACTCGATCAGCCACCTACTTATATTTCGGCGATATTCGGGGGATGTCGCCGGTCTGAACGACGGACGGGTCGCGGGGTGCACGGATCGGTGGGGGGCCAACCGGACTGGCGGCGTGACGTCACCCAGGTTTATGATCGCGACCGGTGTAGGGGCGCGGTATGCAACGGACCTTCGAGGACGCGGAACCGGCTGTTGCTGACGACGCCTTCGTGTCAGAAATGGCGTATCTCGTCGGTGACGTCAGCGTCGGAGCGCGAGCGAGTCTCTGGCCGTTCGTCTGTCTCCGGGGACACGGAACGCCGGTAGAGGTGGGAACCGAGACGAACGTCCAAGAGTTCACGACGCTCCACGGGGCGACGCTCGGCGACGAGGTGACCGTCGGCCACGGCGCTGTCGTCGACTACGCGGAGGTCGGCGACCACTCGCTCGTCGGGATGCAGAGCGCGGTGATGCGCGGGGCAACGGTCGAAGACCACTGCATCGTCGCCGCGAACGCGGTAGTGTTGCATAATCAGACGATTTCATCCGGGCATATGGCGTACGGAACGCCCGCCGAAACCAAACCGCTGACCGAAGAGCAGTTAGCAACGATCGATCGGACCCACGAGACGTACGTAGATCTGGCGGCGCGCTTCCGGGCAGCGCGATTGGGCCGTGACCGGTCCGACTAAGGCTTGTTCGACAGCATCGAACAGACTGGTGCTCTGGGGAACCGAATTCCTTCTGCCGGAGACTTCAGCGTCCGTATTCGGGAGGTTACAGGGTTCACTACGATCCGGGTTCCCGGTTCGAGCGCCGGTAACAGCCGTACGGTTGTTACGTAGCCGACGAATAGGGCTTTTGTTCGATCACATCGAACACAGAGCGGATACTGTTACACAGTCGGCACCTACCGAGGCCGACGCGGTACTTACTTGTTCGTCGTGTGGCAATTGTCGCTATGCGACGCGAACAGGAACGGGGCGGCGGGATCAAATCGGACGAAACGCTGTTCGACATCGTCGAACAGCTTCGAGAACTGGACGGCGCGGGCGTGACACAACTCGCAACCCGTCTCGACGTCGCGAAGAGCACCGTCCACGGCCACCTGACGACGCTTCGCGACCGTGGCTTCGTCGTCAAGCGGGGCAACGAGTACCACCTCGGGCTCACCTTCTTCGAGTACGGACAGTACGTCCGCGGGCAACTCGACGTCTTCGAGTCCGGCATGTTCGCGGTCGACAGGCTGGAACGCGAGACCGACGAGATGGTCTGGCTCATCGCGCACCAGGGCGGGAAAGCGATCTACGTCTACGGTCGTGGCGGCAACAACGACATCAACGTGAACACGATTCTGGGGGAGAGCGTGCACATGCACTACAACTCCGGCGGAAAGGCGATCCTGGCGCATCTCCCCGAAGACGAGGTCGACCGGATCGTCGACAGACACGGTCTGCCTGCGCGGACGGAGAACACGATCACCGACCGAGACCGCCTCGCGGCGGAACTGGAGACGATCAGAGAACGGGGATACGCCCTCAATCTCAGCGAGGATCTGTCCGGCGTCCACGCGATCGGCGTGCCGTTGACCGTCGACGGCGACGTGCAGGCGGCACTGAGCGTCGCCGGCCCCGCACACCGGATGTCGAAAGAGCGCTGTGAGGGAGAAATTCTCGAACGACTCCGGGCCGCGGCCGACGAGATCGACCTGACGATCGCATACAGGTAGGCTCGTGGATCGCTGCTATCCCACGAAGGAGAGACGCGAGAGTCACAGCGCGGTGCCGATAGCCGTCGCGGCCACGTTCCGCACCGGGGCTATTGCTGCACACCCCTGGCCGCACGCCGAGAGAAAAAGCAACGCAGCGAAGACGTACGTCAGTCCCATCTGGATCCGCACTGCAGGTTCGGGAGCCGCCAGGCCCGTGGTGGCGAGACAGCCGAGCGGAACGACCGCCGCCGCAACCGCGAACCGCGAACCGACGGTATCGATACCAATCCCGACTGCGACAGTCGCAAGCGCTGCCAGGAGGAAGACGGCGGCGGCGACCCCGGAGGCACTCGTCGGGCCGAGAGCGACCGGGACCGTCCGCTTGTCGATCGACCGATCGAACGCCGTATCGAGGCTGTCGATCCCGATCTTGATGCCCGAGAGCAATGTGGTAAAGAGCGCGGCGACGGCGATGACGGCGAGCGGGAAGCCGGCCGCCTGTGCCGTGTACCCGCCGAGGATCGTCACCCCGATCCCGACCGAGTAGTCGACTGTGACAGTCACGGGGTGTCGGTCGAGATACGGCGCGTGCAAAAGCGCGAGCGCCAGCAGGACGACGGCCGAGAGCGCAGCGAGCGGTCCGGCAGCGACGAAGAGCACACCAGCGGCAACGAGGAGCACCGCACTTCCCAGTCGGATCCCCGACTGCAGTGCCGACGCGTCGAGTCGGGGCGTCTCCTCGTCGCGACGGTAGCCGTCGATGTAGCCGTCCCGGAGGTGGGCGACGAAGAGCGCGAGGCCGACAGTACCGGCGTGCAGCGCGGCGATTTCCGGCTGGAATACCCGCGCTGGAGCCAGGAGTGCGCCGTAGACGGACATTCCGACCGCGGGGAGCATAAACGTCGGGCGCACGTAGGTGAGCAGTCCCGTGACCGGCCGACCCCGACGACGCGCCCCGTCGGACATACGGGGCAGTTCGACGGGGAGGGTGAAATAGGATCGTGGTCACGGTCGCTACGGTCGTTGATCGCACGACAGTGAGACCGTCGACAACTCGATTGCGGCGATATCGGCGGTTTCCAGTCGCGAACCTGCGGATCCCGTTCATCGATCAAAACAATTAACACTGCTGTTGGTCTGGAAACACCTAACACGCCACTATGAAACTTGGAGACGCCCTCGACCGAACGGTACGCTGTTATCCCGACAAGGCCGCCCTCATCACCGACAGCGGCCGTTCGTTCACGTACGCGGAACTGGACCAGCGGGCGACACGGCTCGCGAACGCCCTGAACGAGCGGGTCGACACGGGGCGGAGTGCCGTCCTCGCGATCAATCACGTCTCGGCGATCGAATCGATGTTCGCCGGGAACAAGCGCGGCCGCGCGACGGTCCAACTTTCCTACCGGGCGACGGTCGGCGAACTGGTCAAGATGGCCGAAACCGCGGATGCCGAAGCGCTCGTCTTCGACGACGCAAACGCCGACGAGGCGCTCGAACTGCTGGACCGCGGCTCCTTCGACGCCGCGATCCACGCCGGCGACCGCGACATCGACCACGAGGACGTCGAATCCTACGAGGCCGTCCTCGCGGATGCGTCGACCGAGCCCGTCGACGCCGACGGCGACGAGTGTGCAGTACTGTACACCAGCGGCACCACGAGCGTCCCGAAGGCGGTGCCGTTCGACCAGGAACAGCTCTGGTACGGGGCGATCCAGGGAATTATGGAACACGGCTTCGACGAGACCGACATCGCGCTGTGTACCTCACCGTGGTACCATATGGTGACGACCGACGCGTGGCTCTACCCCCACTTCGTCGCGGGCGCGACCGTCGTCCTGCACTCGGAGTACGACCCCGAGGAGGCGCTCGAATTGATCGAGGAGCACGACGTGACGGGGCTTTTGGCTGTCCCGACACAGCTCAAGACGCTCAACGACGTCCAGCGGGACGCCGAGACCCCCTACAACACCGACTCGCTTTCGTACATCCGGACCGGTGGGGCGATCGTCACCGAGAGCCTCGTCGAGGAGACCCACGAGCACCTCAGCGAGCAGGTGTACAACACCTACGGGATGACCGAGGCGGGACCGGACCTCACCTTCGCCCACCCGAGCGCGCAGGAGGAACACCCCGGAACCATCGGCAAGGAGGCGTTCGCCTGGGAGATCCGCGTGGTCGAGTCGGTACCGCTCTCGGAGGACCCCGACCCCGAGGCGACCGTCGACGCGGGCGAGCGCGGCGAGATCATCGCCCGCGGTCCCGGTATGTCGACCGGCTACATCGACAACCCGGAGGCCGAGAAGAAGTCGTTCTTCGACGGCTGGCTCCGCACTCGCGACGTCGCCCGGGTCGACGAGGAGGGCTACCTCTACATCGTCGACCGCGTCGACAATATGATCGTCAGCGGCGGAGAGAACATCTACCCTGCCCAGGTCGAGCGGGTCCTCCGCAACCACCCCAACGTGGCCGAAGCCTGCGTGTTCGGGCAGGACGACGAGCAGTGGGGACAGGTCGTCACGGCTGTCGTCGTCACCGATGAGGGCAAAGAGGTCAGCGAAGAGGAGCTCACGGAGTACTGCCTGCAGCACGACGGCCTCGCAGACTTCAAGCGCCCACGGGCGTATGCGATCACCGACGAGGCGCTCCCGCGGTCGGACACCGGGACGATACTGCGCGACCAGTTGGTCGAGACGTATTTCTCGTAAGCGGCGACTTCCCGAAATCGACGGCGACGCGTTCGGGGCTGTCGCCTCCGAGCAAAACTGACGACGTCGCCGTCAGAAAAACAGCGCGAACAGCCCGATCTGGATCGGCAAAAGAATCACGAGCGTCGCGATCGTGTAGACGCTCGCCATCCGGCTGAGTTCCACCGTGTCGACGACGCCCAGCCCGAGGATCGCAACCAGGACGGCCGACTGATACGGGAAGAAGTAGCTGTTCAGCGCCACGGCTTCGACCATCGCGACCGGGACGATCGAGATCCCCGCGCTCTCCGCGAAGGTGACGAAGACTGGCGTGATCACGCTCGCGACGGCCATCCCCTCCATCACGAACGCAAGCAGCATCGAGACGGCGACGACGAAGACCAACACGAGCGGCAACGACGGATCGGCAGGCAGATACGACAGCAACGTCTCCGCGGCCAGGTCGGTGAAGTCCGTCCGCTGGAGCCCCTCGGCGATAGCGAAGATCGCTCCCAGGAAGAAGATGATCGAAAAATCAGTCTCCCCGACCGACTCGTGGTCGATGACGCCGATCCGCGGCAGAAACGACAGCAGCGCGACGACGACCGCCCCGAACACTGGGTGCAGCCCGTGGATAAAGTCGGTCGCCCAGATGGCGACACCGACGAGCAGGAACGCGAGCATCCGTCGCTCCCGGGGCGAGGCCGCGATCGATTCGACGTTCTCCGGGGTAGCCATCGCGTCCCGATCGCGCGGCCGGTACAGGAGGTACGTGACGGCGACGATGACCACGACGCGACCGATTCCCATCACTGGCCCCATCCACAGCGACCACTCTGCCCAGGAGATCGCGGGTCCGCCGCCGGACTCGACGAGACCCGTGATGATGATGTTCGCGAGCGAGCCGGTCAACACGCCGGAGGCGCCGTAGTACGTCGCAAACAGCGGGCCGAGGAAGATGCCGATCCTCGCCTCCCGCTCGGTGAACAGTTCCCCGATCGAACCCAGAATCGGAGCCAGGATGAGCACGCGAACCAGCGAGGAGGGCACAAGCACCGCGAGCGCGAAACTGCCAACGGAGAGGACGACGAGCAGATAGCGGTACACCGCGACGGCGTCGGTGGTGATCCGCTCGGGCATCAGGTTCAAGGCGAGCCGTTCGACGAGTTCCGCCAGCCCGCTGGCCCGTGCGGCCTCGCCGATGAGCAGTCCCACGACGACCAGCCACGTCGCCGGCGAGCGAAAGCCGAACAGCGCGAGGTCCGTCGAGAACGTCACGCCGATCAGACCGATCCCGAGCAGGGCGGTAAACCACGGTTCGACCGGCGAGCCGATCCACAGCACGACGCAGAACAACGTGATCGCGAGCATCCGGGCGGTGTCGGCGGCAAGCGGCGCGTACCGCAGGACCGCACCGACCGCGAGCAGCCCGGCCGGAACCGAGAGCCAGGCCGGATCGAAGGGGAACATCCGTCCCGGTCGCAGCCCAATTCCGTCCGTCATTTTCCGTGTCGGTCGCTCACCGTGAACCGTAATGAGAGTGTCGGTGCGGTCGCAGTCCCCCGGATCTCCCGCCCCGACGGACTATGGAACCGGCTGCAAGTCTTCGAGCACAGGATCGCACGACTGCGTGCGAACGGAGGAGGTGAGCAATCGCAAACGCGACTATATTTTTAACAGGGGTGACGTCGTATGGTCCCACGATGACGAGTGACCAGACGATCGTCGAGATCGCACCGGACGTCTACGACATCACGGTAAAGGAGTCCCCGGATGCGCGCTGGCGGGTGTTCCTCTTCGACGGCGAGACGCCGACGCTGGTCGACGCCGGCTTCGAGGACACCGTCGACGCCGTCGCGGCGGCCGCAGACGACCTGGGCGTCACCCCGAAACGGATCATCGTCACCCACGGCGACCCCGACCACGTCGGCGGCCTCGCGGGACTCACAGAGCGCTTCGATCTCGAAACATGGGTTCCCGAGGGTGTCGAGGTCGACGTCGACGTCGATCACCGCTTCGGCGACGGCGACCGCATCGGACCGTTCACCGCCGTCCACGTCCCGGGCCACACCGACGCCCACCACGCGCTGGTCGACGAGCCGAACGGGATCGCCGTGATCGGTGATGCGCTGTTCGGATCGGACGCCCGGGGGCTGCCGGCGGGTCACTTCGTCCTCCCGACGGCACACTACTCCGCGGATCTCGCGACCGCCGACGAGTCGCTCGACCGACTCCTGGCGTTCGACTTCGACGTCGGATTGGTCTACCACGGATCGAGCGTGACCGAGAACGCAAGCGAGAAAATCGCGGCGTTCGTCGAGTTCGGCGGGAAACGGTAGCCGAGGGGCCGGCCCGGAAGCTACCGGAGGCGGTCGAAGAGAGAACGCCGGAACCGCTGTCAACTCCCGAATCAGACCGACCGGCGAGCACAGCGCGGCCAGTGGGAAAACGCTTTGACGGAGTTGAGTATAGTGGCGGGTGTGAGTCTCACACACCTGTTCGAACCCTCGGGAATCGCGGTCGTCGGCGCCTCACAGACCGAGGGCAAGATCGGATACGAAGCGATGGTAAACGCCGTCCGGTTCGACGGGCCGGTGTATCCGGTGAACCCGTCGACGGAGGGTGAACTGTTCGGAAAGGAGTTCGTCCCGTCGGTGACGGAGATCGACGGCGAGGTCGATCTCGCGCTCTGTTGTGTGCCGGGCCCCGCAGTCCCGGACGTGCTCGAAGAGTGCGGTGAGGCCGGGATCGGCGCCGCGGTGATCTACGCCAGCGGCTTCGCCGAGGCTGGCGAGCAGGGCGAAGACCTCCAGGACGCCGCCGTCGCGGTCGCCGAGGAGTACGATATCTCGCTTCTGGGCCCCAACACGAGCGGGTTCATCGTCCCCGCCTTGAACCTCCGGTGTTCGTTCGCCAGCGGAGTCGAGGAGATCCCGGAGGGGAACATCGCGGTCGTCGCCCAGAGCGGGGGCGTCGGGCTCGTGTTGGCGTTCCAGTCTCGCCGACAGAACCGTGGCGTCTCCGCCGAGGTCGGCCTCGGGAACCGCGCGAACGTCGGCTTCGCGGAGGCGATCGAATACTTCGACGGCGACGAGCGGACCGACGCGATCGTCCTCCACGTCGAGGGGACCGACGACGGCCGTGGGCTACTCGAAGCCTGCCGCGAGAGCGAGACGCCGGTGATCGCCTACAAGGTCGGCCAGTCCGACGTCGGCGACTTCGCGGAGTCCCACACGGGCGCGCTCACCGGCGATCACGAACTCTACACCGCCGGGTTCGCGCAGTACGGCGTCCCGACGGTCGACGCGACGGACGAACTCCTGGATGCAGCCGCGGCGGTCGGGAACTCGCCGACCCCCGACGGTCCGAACGTGGGCGTCGTCACCGCCCAGGCCGGGCCGGGGATCATCATCACCGACCGGATCCAGCGGGCGGGCGGGCGACTGCCGGAACTCTCCCCGGAGACCCAAGCGCGGGTCGACGAGATTCTCCCGGGGATCACCTACGCCGACAACCCGGTGGACACCGGTCGGCCGATGCCGGAGTTCGGCGAGATCGTGACCGCCGTCGCCGAGGACGACCGCGTGGACATCGTACTCGTCTACGAACTGTTCGAGGCGGCGCTGGGGTTCCCGGTCGACGATCTCGACGGCCTGGCCGAGCGCGTCGACAAGCCGGTCCTGTTCGCCACCGAGGGGATCGAGGAGTCGATGGCCGACGAGCGCGAACGGCTGCGGGACGTCGGCATCCCGTTCTTCGAGACCCCCGAGCGGGCGGCGGACGCTGCGGGCGCACTCGCCCGCTACGCACGGCTACACAGCGACGGCGCGACCGGCAGCGACCCCGTGCCCGACGGCGGAGCCTCCGATGGCGAAATCGGTGGGGAGCCACAAGTTACGGCAGCCCGCAACCCGGAGGTGCGTCCCGATGAGTGATTCGACGCCGGCACCGATCGTTGCCGCCCGCGAGGACGACCGACAAACGCTGACGGAGGCCGAAGGCAAGCGACTGCTGGCGTCGGTGGGTATCGAGACGACCAGGTTCACGGTCTGCCCCGACGCAGACGCCGCCGTCGAAGCCGCCGCCGAGATCGGCTATCCGGTCGTCGTGAAAGTCTCCTCGCCGGCGGTCACTCACAAAAGTGAGTGGGCCGGGGGCGTCGGGGTCGCTGTCGGACTCGACGACGCCGCAGCAGTTCGTTCGGCCGCGACGGAGATTTTCGACGCCGCCGCCGAGCGGGATATCGACGCGGACGTCCTCGTCGAGGAGGCGATGGACCTCGAACAGGGCACCGAGGTGATCGTCGGCGGGGTCCGTGACCCGTCGTTCGGTCCGGTCGTGCTCACTGGCCTCGGTGGCGTGTTCACCGAAATCTTCGAGGACACGAGCCACCGGATCGCGCCGATCGACCGCGCGGAGGCCCGCTCGGCCATCGAGGAACTGCAGGCCGTCGAGTTGCTGGAAGGCTACCGGGGGAGCGATCCCGCCGACATCGACGCGCTGGCGGCGGCGGTCGCTGCAGTGGGTGATCTAGTCGTCGAACAGCCGATTGCCGAACTCGACGTCAACCCACTTCTGGCGGCAACCGATGGAGTGATTGCGCTCGATGCACTCGTCGTGCTTGAGGAACGTTAATGTTCGAACGCACCTGGACCGTCCGATTTTCGGACACTGACCCGCACGGGATCGCCCACTACCCGCGAATCGTCGATGCGCTCCACGAGACCTCGGATATGTTTATGCAGGAGATCGGCTACCCGTTCTGGGAACTCACGGCGAACTACGACTTCGGGTTCCCGCTCGTGGATATGGGCTTCGAGTTCGACCATCCGTTACACGCCGGCGACGACGTCCGGATGACGCTCACCCCCGACCCGAGCACGCGGGCCGTCCGGTTCGAGTACGAGGCCTACGTCGGCGACGACACTCTCGCGTTCTCGGGCTACGAGCAGCGGGTCTGTGCCGGAACCGACGGGGGTGGCGCCCGCGAGATCCCCGAAGAGATCCGTTCTCAGTTCGTCGAGTACGCCGACGGGGAGTAATCAGTATGCTGCGGCCGATCCCTGCCGTGTGACGGGATTCTCGCCGCTCCGAGCGATACCCTTTTGACAGTTACGCCGTTACAGCGGTGTATGGCGGAGTTCACGAACCCGTACGCGGATGAAGACCCGTTCGTCGAAGCGCACTTCGACTGTCTGGAGTGCGGGGGCAAACTCTGGGAGTACGCGATCCAGCGACAGATGGTATGTGAGGACTGCCGATCGCTGTTCGACACCGAGGAAGTGTTCGAGGCACAGGCCGTCGCATAGGGGGGCCGGCGACTCGGTACTCGGACACTGCAAACCGCTGCAGCCTCGACGCCGGCGATTCGCGGCGTGCATACGTCCAACACACTTATTATCGAGTTTTCCCAACACTTGGGTATGGCACAGCAAGAGCCAGAGGAACTCCTAGAGATGAGTTCCGAGACCTGGGACATCCTCGAGGAGCACAGCCTCCAGCCGCTCTGGGAGATCGAGGACGATATGGGCACCGTCCTGGAGGATCCCGAGGCGGACATCTGGAAGTGGGAGGACATCAAGGAGGCGATCGACGCCATCGAGGCGGACGTCCCTATCTCGGAACTCCCACCGGGATTCCAGCGGCGCGTCGCCGTCCCGATCAACACGGCGAACGCCATCTCGAACACGATCTACGTCGGTGTCCAGACGGTATCGCCCGGCGAAACGGCGCCCTCGCACCGTCACGGGGCCAACGCCCTGCGCTTTGCGATCGACGGCCACGAGGATATGAAGACGGTCGTCGCGGGCGAGGAGTTCCCGATGAAGGACAACGACCTGATCACCACCCCGCAGTGGGAGTGGCACGACCACGTCAACGACAGCGACGAGACGGCAGCGTGGCTCGACGTCCTGGATCTCCCGCTCGTGCTCGACTCGCTGAACGCCAAGAACACCTTCGAGTACCACGAACTCGAACGCCAGCCCGTCACGAAGAGTCAGGGCTACTGGGCTTCACAGTACGGCCGCGGGCGCGCCGAGTCGGATCTGAAAGAAGACGGCATTCCCGGCCCCTTCGAGGGGAACCAGGAGCCGACGCCACCGTACCGGTTCCAGTGGGCGAATATGGTGGAGTCGCTCGAACAGCGGGCGGACAACAACGACCCGGACCCGAACGACGGCTACAGCCTCACGTACGTCAACCCGGCGTCGGGCGAGCCGCCGCTGTTCCCGACGATGTCGTTCCGCGCCCAGCTGATGCAGGAGGCGACCGATCCGCACTTCCACAATATGACGGAGGTGTTCTTCGTCATCGACGGCGAGGGTGCCACTCACATCGGTGACGAAGCCTTCGAGTGGAGCCAGTGGGATATCTTCATCGTCCCGCCGGACGAGATCCACCACCACGAACCCGACGGCGAGGCGACCCTGCTCGCGATCACCGACAAGCCGGTCTTCGAGGCGTTCAACCTCTACGCCGAGGCCGAACCGTCGTCGTAGACACACCGTCGTCATCGGGCTCGACGTCGGGACCGCAGCTCCTCGGGGATCGCTCACCCTTCTATTTTGGTACGGCTACTGATAATCACAGTATTTCGGTGCGGTTATTGATGATCACAGCCCACAGGCAGCGGCAGGGCTGCCAGTGTCGCCCCGGACTCGGTGTTCAGCGAAGTAAAAAACCGGGAACCGAACAGCGTTAGTCGGTGCCGTGAGCCGCCGTTACTCCTGGCCGCCCTTCTGGACGTTGGCCTCGGCGTAGCTGACGTCGCGTTCGGTGACGTCGACGGTCATCGAGCCGACGTCCTCGATCTCGGCGTCGATGGTGTCGCCGCCGTGGAGTTCGCTCACGCCCTCCGGCGTGCCGGTCGTGATCACATCGCCGACTTCCAGGGTCGCGCCGAGGGAGGCGTACTGGACGATGTCAGCGCAGGTGTAGACCATATCCCCGGTGTTCTCGTACTGGCGGCGCTCGCCGTTGAGGTGCAGTTCCATCTGGAGGTCCTGGGGGTCGTCGATCTCGTCGGGAGTGACGACGCAGGGGCCGATGACACAGAAGGTGTCGTAGGACTTCCGGTTCGAGCGGTCCTGCCCGCCGCGCAGAGAGATGTCCAGCAGGATCGTGTATCCGAAGACCTTGTCCCACGCCTCATCGGCGGTGACGTCCTTCGTCTCCTCGCCCATAATGAACGCCAGTTCGATCTCGTGGTCCGTCCGGCGGTCGGAGAAGGGGAGTTCGATGCCGCGGTCGGGGCCGACGACGCTGGAGGGCGCTTTCAGGAAGTAGCCCTTGTCCTTGATCGAGAACCACTCCTCGGTGGTGATGTCCTTGTCGGCGATCGCCTCCTCGATGTGCTTCTCGTAGTTCAGCGGTGCGGCGATGACCTTCCCCGGCCGGCCGACTGGCGAGCCGACCTGGACGTCCGCGACGTCGTGGTCGGGATCTTCGTCCTCGTATTCGGACGCGTCGTAGTCGCCTTCGATGTACTCGACGAGCGGCTCGTCGCTTTCGAGCCCGAGCCGGTCGGTGAGGTCGATGATACCGGTGCCGTCGTCGGTGAGCAGTCCGAGCTGGGTGTCGTCGTAGCGGACGAATCGCATACACGGACAATCGTCGGAATCAGTGATAAAAGATGCCTTTCCGGCCGAGACGGCGTCGTTCGAGGATGATGTCGGCTGCACTCCGACCGCCCGGCGGCGACGCGAGTTCCGGAAGGCGTTACAGGTAGGACTCCGTCCGCGTCAGTTCCGCGTCGGCCGCGACGTCCTCGCGGAAGTGCTCGGCGATCGAGTCGAGCGTCCACCCCTCGGGGTTGACGCCCACGGCGTCCATCGCCGGGTCCGAGTAGACGCCGACCCGATAGCCGCCCGCATACAGCGTACAGCCGGTGATGTCCTCGGCGGCCTCGCTCGCCAGGTACGCGACCAGCGGCGCGACGCGTTCGGGCGGCATCTCCGCTTCGGTGTACGGCCGGTGCTCCTCGGGGACCGTCTCGGTCATCCGGGTGTAGCCGTTCGGGACGAGGGCGTTGACCCGGACGTCCGAGCG
The DNA here is from genome assembly GCF_031823395.1 of Halobellus ordinarius. Lineage (NCBI taxonomy): Archaea > Methanobacteriati > Methanobacteriota > Halobacteria > Halobacteriales > Haloferacaceae > Halobellus > Halobellus ordinarius. The sequence continues at coordinate 54,917 of NZ_JAVQKJ010000008.1, read as the reverse complement.
GACCAGTTCCGTCGAGACCGACCGCACCATCCCGAGGATGCCGGCCTTCGCGGCGGCGTAGTTGGCTTGGCCGAGGGCGCCGCGCGCCGCCCCGCCGCTGACCGCGAGATACGAGCGCTACCGATCGAAGCCGTCGCCGTCCTCCGCGTTGCCAGCCTTACTCGCCTCGCGCCAGTGGGTCGCCGCGGCACGAAGCGGCGCGAACTGGCCGGTGAGGTTCGTGTCGATGACTTTCCGCCACTCGTCTTCCGAGAGCTTGTAGCTGATCCCGTCGCGGAGGATGCCTGCGAAGTTGCAGACGAAGTCGACGCGACCGAACTCCGCGACCGTGTCCGCGATGAGTTCTTCGGCGTACGCGAAGTCGCTCACGTCGCCGTGGTGGGCGATGGCGGTCCCGCCGCGTTCGCGGATCTCCTCGGCGACGGCTTCGGGAACTGACGGGTCGCTGCCCGTCCCGTCGACCTCGGTGCCGAGGTCGTTGACCACCACGCGGGCGCCGTGGTCTGCGAGTTCGTGTGCCGCCGCCCGGCCGAGGCCGTTGCCGCCGCCGGCGACGACACACACCGTCTCCTGGAGCATCTCAGGAGGATCTCAGAAGGGGAACTCCCGCGGCTCGTGCTGCAGCGAGATCCACTTCTTTTCGGTCACTTCATCCAGGAAGTCCGTGGAGTTGTAGCCGCCGATGCCGGAGGCCTTCGTCCCGCTGAAGGGCACGTGCGCCTCGTCGTTGATCCCCTGGTCGTTGACGTGGACGTTGCCGGTGTCCATCCGCTTTGCGATCTGCAGCCCGGTGCCGACGTCGCCCGCGTGGACCGAGCCGGCGAGCCCGTACTCGGTGTCGTTCGCGAGTTCGATCGCCTCGTCGACGTCGGAGAACGGGATCACGGGCGCGATGGGGCCGAAGTGCTCGTTACAGGAGGCCGCCATATCGTTCGTGGCGTCCGAAAGCACCGTGGGCCTGACGACGAGCGAGTCCTCGACGCCGTCGAGTTCGACCGTCTCGCCGCCCGTTTCGAGCGTCGCGCCGGCCTCGATCGTCTCTTCGACGTAGTCGAGCATCTGGTCGCGCTGGGACTCGTTGATGATGGGTCCGAGGACGACTTCGTCGTGTGCGCTCCCGGCGGGGAGTTGCTCCGCGCGCTCGGTCAGCCGCTCGACATATTCGTCGTAGACCGACTCGTGGACGATGTGGCGGTTGATCGAGATACAGACCTGTCCCTGGTGGATGAACGAGCCGAACACCGCGGTGTCGATGGCCTGGTCGAGGTCCGCGTCCCCGGTGACGATGTGAGCGTTGTTGCCGCCGAGTTCCATCGCCGGCACGGCGAGGTTCTCCGCGGCGAGGCCCGCGACGTGCTGGCCGACCTCGGTCGATCCGGTGAACGCGACGACGTCGCTGTCGGGGTGGCCGGCGAGGTGATCGCCGATCTCGGAGCCCTTGCCCGTGACGACGTTGATCACGCCGTCGGGGAAGCCGGCCTCCTCGGCGAGTCGGGCCCAGAGGAGTCCGCCGATGATCGGCGCGTCCGTCGACGGTTTGAGCACGACCGAGTTCCCGGCGGCGACGGCGGGGGCGAGCGCGCGAGCAGTGAGGTTCAGCGGGAAGTTCCACGGCGAGATGACCGTGACGACGCCCTTGGCCTCGCGGTAGACGATGTTCTCCTTGCCGGGGATGTTCGAGGCGGCCGTCTCGCCCTTCATCCGTCGGGGCAGCGTCGCGGCCTCGGCGAGGTGGTCCTGTGTGATCTGGACTGCGGTCTCGCCGACGCCGTGGATGCCGCCGATCTCCGTCGTGTTGAGTTCGATGATCTCCTCGGCGTGTTCGTCGACCGCCTGGATGAGTCCCTGGACGTGTTCCTGGCGGGCGGCCGGGGGCTGGTTTTCCCATTCCTTCTGTGCCTCGACGGCGGCCTCGTAGGCCGCGTCGACGTCTGCCTCCGATGCGCGCGGGACCTCCGTGACGACCTCACGGGTGGAGGGATCCTCGACGGGCGTGGTCTCGCCGCTTTCGGGGTCGACGTACTCGCCGTCGATATACAGTTTGCTCCAATCGGCTTCGATGCTGTACGGTGACTGTCCTTCGAGTGCCATACAGTCGTGTTACGCCGTATCAGTAATGAAAGTTTGGTCAAATCGGGAGTTTCATCGACTGTAACCCGGTTACATCGGTGATACCGGGACGGAGTCACGTCGGAGAGTGGACGACAGCCGGGGAAAGAAAACGATAAAAGAGCATAGAATCACGGTACGGACGAACCCACCAGCCCGCAGTTGCGTGTCAGGGTTGGGCAGCAAACTCACCTATGACTGAAACCGAACCCGACGCCCTGGACTCGCTGACCAGCTGGCTCATCGTCGCGCTCGGTCTGGTCATCCTGATCCTCGATTGGGGCCTCATCTTCACGTTCACCGTCTACTCGGAGGCGCTCGCGTCGGCGTTCGGCCTCTCCGGGCTGCGGGTCTCCTCGGTCTTTTCGATCACGATCGCGGTCTTCTACATCGCGGGCGGGCTGATCGGCGTCGTCATCGCCCGCCTGCCGCTCCGTCCCGTCGTCGCGACCGCCGGGGGCGTCTTCGCCGTCGCCGTCGGCCTCCTCCAGATCACCAGTTCGTATCTCGGGCTGGCCGCCACCTTCGCGTTGATCGGAATGGCCGGCGGGACGATGTTCGTCGTCGTCATCTCGCTCGTGCCGCAGTGGTTCGACCAGTACCAGGGCCGGGCGATGGGCATCACGATGACCGGCAACGGCCTGGGGATCTTCGTGTTGCCGCCGGTCTGGGTGTGGCTACTCGAACGGACGGACATCCGGAGTGCCTTCGTCGTCGTCGGTGGCGTGACCGCGGCGACGATCCTGCTCGCCAGTCTCCTCTACCGGCGACCGTCCGGCAGGGCGGCTGCACACGGCGTGCCGGTGAACGTGTCGTGGCTGCGTGGGAACCTGACCGACCCTCCTTTCGTGGCGGCGGTCGTCGGATTCGCGCTCCTGTGGAGCTGGTACTTTGGGCTCTCGGCGGACCTCGTCGGGATCCTGACCGCCAACGGGATCGAGCGGACCGTCGCCGCGACCGCCTTCGGGATCGTCGGCGTCGTCAGCGTCGCCGCGCGGGTTGCAAGCGGCGAGTTCGCCGATCGGATCGGGATGCGAATCACGCTCACCTTCGGCGTGGTTCTCGCGTCGCTGGCGATGGGCGTGTTACCTGTCATTTCCGCTCCGCTGCCGATGTATGTCCTGCTCGTGGTCTTCGGTATCGGCCTCGGCGCCATCGCGCCGCTTTTCTCGCCGATCATCATCGATCGGTTCGGCCCCGCGAACGCGACCGCTATCGTCGGGATCTTCACCGCCGCCCAGGCAGCGACGGCCTTCTCGGTGCCGATCGTCCTGAACGTGCTGACGGAAGGCACCGGCAGCAACGCCCCGCCGCTGCTTTTGATCGGCGGGGCCACGCTCCTCGGGGCGGGCCTGTTCTACCGGGGGACGGCACCGGAGAGCGGAAACAACGCGGAGGACGACGGTGTCCCCGACAGCGACCCCGCCTGATACTGATTACTCTCGTCTCTTGCCGCCGAACGCCGCCAACGGGCGTGGTGCTCGGCGGTAAAAAGTGAGAGTAATCAGTATGAGAGCGTCTGCTGTCCGTTTTGCGATCGCAGGACGTGCGCGGGCAGTGTCGAAAACAGTCCGTCCGACGGTCTACTGGTCGGCCAGGCCGGCCGAAAGCGCCTCGATCGGGGTCGGCGGCTCCTCGCGGCTCCCCTCGGCCCTCGGCAATAGCGAACGGTCGACAGACGCTCCCAGGTCCGAGAGCTGTGTCCGGCAGGACGCGCCGGGTGCGACGACGGCCTCGGCGTCGCTGTCGTCGACCTGTCCTTTGAGCGTGTCGCCGATGGCGACGCTCATCGCGTGGTGTTCGGCCTCGTAGCCGAAGCTCCCGGCCATCCCACAGCACCCGGAGTCCAGCGGATCCACGCGGTAGCCCGCACGACGGAGGACGCCGACGGCGTGGTGATCCTTCTTCGTCGCCTTCTGGTGGCAGTGGCCGTGGTACGCGATCGACCGCGCCGGCGGTGCGAAGTCGATGTTTTCGTCGAGTCGGAAGGTGTCCAGATACTCACAGACGCCGTAGCTGTTGGCCCGGACCGTCTCGACCGCCGAGCCCGAGAGCAGGTCGCCGTAGTCGGACTGCAGCATTACGGCGTCTGAGGGCTCGGCGACGACGACGTCCCAGCCCGACTCGATCCGCGGTGCGAGCGCGTCGACGGTCTCGCGGGCGGTCTCGCGGGCGACGTCGAGGTGGCCCTTCGAGAACGCCGGCCGGCCGCTGTCGGTGACGTCGGCGACGTCGACGTGGACGCCCGCGGCCTCCAGCACTTCGACCGCTGCCTTCCCGACGTCCGGGTGGCTGTAGTTCGTGTACGTGTCCGGCAGGAGCACGGCGTGGCGGTCGGCCGCGTCGGCGTCGACACGGGAGCCACCGCGGGCCGCGAACCAGTCCTGGAGCGTCTCCCGCTCGAACGTCGGCAGCGTGCGGTCGCTGGCGATTCCAATCGTCTTTTCGAGAACCGTGCGCGCGCCGGGCACTTTCGCAGCCCAGTTAGAGACGGGCGCGAAGGTGCTGCCGAGTTCTGCGAGAGTGTCGACGTTCGCGAACAGTTTCGAGCGCAGCGAGGAGCCGTGTTCCTCGTGGTAGGCGTGGGTCACCTCGGCTTTGAGTTTCGCGAGGTCGACCTCGCTCGGGCAGTCGTTGGCACAGCCCTTGCAGCCGATACAGAGGTCCATCACCTCGGTGACGAACTCCTCGCCGGTCGGATCGTCCGGGAGGTCGCCGCTCATCGCCTGCCGGAGCATGTTCGCCCGGCCGCGCGTGCTCTGGATCTCCTCGTCGGCCGCACGGTAGGTCGGACACATCACGCCGCCCTCCGACTGCTGGGTGCGACAGCCGCCGCAGCCGTGACAGAGCTCCACCATCCCCTGCATCCCGTTTTCGTTGTCCCACTCCAGTGCCGAGTCGAAGCCGGCCGCGAACTCGTAGTCGGGGTCGAACCGGAGGTTCTCCGTCAACGCGACGTCGCCGCAGACCTGGCCGGGGTTGAGCAGCCAGTCGGGGTCGAAGGCGGTCTTGAGATCCCGGAAGGCTTCCCAGAGCTGGTCGCCGTAGAGTTTGCGGTTCCACTGGGTCCGCGCGCGACCGTCGCCGTGCTCGCCGGAGACGGAGCCGCCGAGTTCGACGACCAGGTCCGTCACCGCCTCGCCGATTGCCTCCATCGCGTCGAGGTCGGTCGCGGACTTGGTGTTGATGAGCGGCCGGACGTGCAGGACGCCCGGGCCGGCGTGGGCATAAAAGGACGCGAAGGTGTCGTTGTCCTCGAGGACCTCCTGGAACTCGGTGACGAACCGCGGCAGGTGCTCAGGCGGGACGGCACAGTCCTCGAGGAAGCTGATGTGCTTCGCGTCGCTGGTCCGGCCGAGGAGGATCGGGAGCCCGGACTTCCGGAGCTTCCACAGTTCCGCGCGGTCCTCGTCGTCGTGGGCCTCCAGCGCGTCGAACGCGAATCGTTCGGGATCGTTCGTCGCTTCGGCGTCCTCATCAGTCGTCGTATCGGTGTCAACGTTCTCCTGATCCTCATCCGAGTCAGCCCGACCGGGCACCCGATCCGCCAGGAGCTGTCGCACCTTTTCGCGGCCTTCGGCCTCGTCCTCGGCGTAGAACTCGACCAACAGCGCCGCTTCGGTCCGGTCCGGGAGTTTGGCGACGACGTCGGCGAACTCGGAGGTGTCGGCCGCCAATCCGATCAGCACGTCGTCGATGAGTTCCACCGCGGCCGGGTTGTGTTCGAGGACGTGGACGACGTCGCTGACGGTGTCGACGACGCTGTCGTAGGTCAGGAGCGCGACCGACTTCGTCTCCGGGACCGGTTCGAGGGAGACGGTCGCCTCGGTGACGACCGCGAGCGTGCCCTCAGAGCCCGCGAGCAGTCGCGCGAGGTTCACGACGCCCGCCTCGCCGAACTCGCCTTCGGCCTCCGCGAGCAGGCGATCGAGGTTGTAGCCGGAGACGTTCCGCTTCAGTTCGGGGTAGCGCTCGTGGATCTCCTCGGCCTGCTCGTCGAGCACCGAGACGACGCCCGCAGCGATCCGCTCCTCGGCGTCACCGTCGGGATCGGCGCGCTCGCGGAGCTCTTCGACCGCCACCTCGCCGAACGTGGTGACCGTCCCGTCGGCGAGGACGACCTCCGCTTCCTCGACGTAGTGGTCCGTCTTCTCGTAGACGAGCGAGTGTGCGCCCGTGGAGTTGTTGCCGATCGCGCCGCCGATGGCGCTGCGGTCGCCGGCCGCGGGGTCGGGGCCGAACGTGAGGTCGTCCCCCGCAGCGCGGTCGTTGAGATCCGCGAGGACCGTTCCAGCCTGGACGCGTGCCTCGCGGGCGTCGGAGTCGACGTCACGGATGGCATCCATATGGCGTGTGAAGTCGAGGACGACCGCCTCGTTGACAGTCTGGCCGGCGAGGCTCGTGCCGCCGCCGCGCGGGAGCACCGGAATTTCCTCCTCGGCGCAGTAGGAGACGACCGCGGCGACGTCGGCGGTCGAGGTCGGGAAGACGACGCCGATCGGCGTCACCTCGTAGGCGCTGGCGTCGGTGGCGTACAGCTGTCTGGTGTAGGTGTCGAACCGGACCTCGCCGTCGACGCGGGCCGCGAGCGCATCGACCAGATCGGGGCGTTCGACGATCTCGGAGACGTACTGGTAGTCCGATCGGGCGTCCCGGGCCGGCGCGGCGCTCCGCACGCCGCCGTCCGGAACGGCATCGCTGTCGCGGTCGGGCATATGCCTACTACTGAGGGCAAGGGACACTTATAGCCGCCGTTGTCGGAGATCGGATCGGTTGCGGCGACGGCGCCTGCTGACCCCGCGGCGTGGAACACCACAGCACGTATTTTTTATAGTCCTCCGCGACGTGCGGGATGGCACTGTGAACCACACCGACGATACCACGACCGATCGTCTGCAGTCGCTGACGGACCGACTTCTCGATCGCGACGTCGACGCCCACGCGGCCGCGATCGAGAAACTCGCCGAGGAGGGTGACGAGCGCGTCGTTCCGCATCTCGTCGAACTGCTGGTGATCGACAGCATCGCGAACGACTGGGCGGAGTTCGGCTTCCCGGCGGTGCTCCGCGAGCACGACCCGCCGCGGTATCTCGAATTGCCGGAGGTGCGCTGGCCAGGCGTCGCGGACGCCCTGGCGAGCCTCGCGAAACCCGACTTCGACTCCGCACACGCCTGGGTCGAGTGGGAGTCGTGGTACTCCCAGCAGGAGATCGAACCGCTTGCGGGCTTCGAGGGGTGGAAACTCCGCCTCTACCGATCGTATCTCCCGCCGGTCGGCGGCCTGCTGGACTGTGAACCCCGCGAGTTCGACCTCCAGGGGATCCGATGGGGCAACTGCGATCGCTCCTTCCTCGCGGCGCTCAACGCGCCGTCGTTCGTTCCGGGCGACGCCGTCGACGCAGGTGGGTGTAGAGTGCAGAGGGGAACCGACGATACAACCGCCGACAACGACGCCGACACTCCGGAGCGCTACCTGCATAACGACCACGTCGTGTTCGGCTTCGAGATCGGGGGAACGGCCTACGCAGTACCGCGGTGGATCCTGTTCCCGCACGAACTGCTGAACGCCGAGCTCGACGACGTGCCGGTGAGCCTCACCTACTGTACGCTCTGTAACGCGCCGATCCTCTACGACCGACGGGTCGGCGACGGCGACAGCGATGTCCGCACGTTCGGCAGCACTGGGATGCTCGCCTCGGGAAACAAGGTGATGTACGACGAGGAGACCGAGACGCTGTGGGACCAACACGCCGGCACGCCGATCGGCGGCCCCACCCTGGCCGCGTCGCCGGATCTCTTCTTGGACCAGTTCGCGGTCACGCAGACGGAGTGGGGCGACTGGAAGGCCGAGTATCCCGAGACGCTCGCACTCGACATCGACACCGGTTACGGTTACGAGTACTCCCATTACGACGGCAACAACGACTTCTTCGAGCACTACTGGAACCGCGAGGAGATCGTCCAACCGGGCGTCAGGCGGGCCGAGGGCAAACTCCCCGAGAAGGCGTCGGTGTACGGGATCACCGGGAGCGACCCCGAAGCGGTGTGGGTCGTCCCGGTCGACGATCTCGGCGAGGAAGAGGTTCTCGTCGGCGAAATCGACGGTCGAGAGGTGATTGCGCTGCTGGATGCGACCGGCGACGTCGCCGTCTACGAGTCGCCGTCAACGCCAGTCGACCGCGTCGACGACGAAGAGGGGATCACGCTCGCCGGGGACGATGGGACCCGCTGGCGAGTGACGCGCAACGAACTGCGGGCCGGTTCGGAGACGCGTGAGCGGATCCCCGGCCGCCACGGCCTCTGGTTCGCGTTCCGGACTCACTACGAGACTGCACACGTGCTGGCCTAACACTCGCCGAGACGACGATCGTCGGGGCTTGTCTGCTTTCTGCCACAGCACCGTGGGTTCAGCACCACACCGTTGCCCCCTGTCTCTGTCCGTTGGGCTCGCGCTGCTGCTCGTGGTGACACTCGCAACGCCGCCGTCGAGCGGAGGCGGACCGACGCCTACGAGGAACTTTTCGACGGTTCTTCGGTGAAACAGGAACTAGTTTCTTCTTTTCTATATAGCTTTAGAGAACTCAGAGATAGTACTTTCCGGGAATTCAGATAAAAGTTTGAAACTATACGTTAGTTTTCGTTTCGTCAATCGCGGTCGACCATATAGGACTCCAGGTCGTCGATCAGTTCCCGGTTCCCCACGTAGACGGGGGTCCGCGCGTGGAGTTCGTCCTTCTCAACGTCGAGCAGCGACTGGTGGCCGTCGGAGGATGCGCCGCCGGCGGTTTCGACGATGTAGCCGACCGGGTAGCCCTCGAACTGGACGCGGAGTTTTCCCTCCGGAGCGTTCCCAAGCGTCGGGTACCCGAAGATGCCGCCGTAGGTGAGCACCTGGTTCACGTCGCCGATCATCGCCCCGCCGTACCGAAGTTTCATCGACGGGTCCGACTCGACGCTCTCGACAAACTCCCGGAACTCTTCGACCCAGTGGGGAACGCGGCCGCCGAATCCATAGACTGTCGGATCATCGGGAAGCGAGAGCTCCTCGTGGACGACCTGGTAGTTGCCGTCGGGGTGGATGACGTACTCGGTGACGGTGTCGGTCTTCTCCCGGGCGGTGACCATCGTCGTCGTCGCGCCGTAGAGAACGTACGCCGCGGCGACGATGTCGCGGCCGGTCGCCGGCAGGTCGTCGTCGTAGATGGCGACGATGGTCCCCATCGCGGCGTTCGGCTTGAGGTTCGAGGAGCCATCGAGCGGGTCGACACAGACCGACAGGCCGTTGCCGACGTCGATGCCTTCCTCGCGTTCCTCGCTGGCGTAGACGCCGACGTTCTCGATCTCGCTGATCCGCTCACAGAGGAGTTCGTCGGCGAAGACGTCCGCGGCCATCTGGGTCTCCCCGGAAGGGTTCTCCTCGCCGTAAGCGACCCTGCGGCCGGGGAGGCCTTCACGGATCTCCGGGGCACTGCGCGCGACGACGTCCAGGACGGCGTCGACGGTATCGCTCGTCTGTCCGGTCTCATCCGGTGTCGGGTTTTCTCTGGTGACCATCGGATCACTCGTGCCAGGGACGACAGTGAGTTCGCTTCGAAATGCACTCACTCGGTAGATAAACTCTTTGTTGCCCGTTACTCCCGGAAGTTCAGTCGAATAGCCGTACAAGAACTGCTGCGGTACTTTTTGGTGGATGCCACCCAGCCGGTGTGCTGGCTCGAACGCACGCCGTCGGCCAGTGACGTTCTGTCGGCCGGTGCTTGGTTGGCCAGTGACGTTCTGTCGGCCGGTCCTCGGTTGGCCAGTGACGTTCTGTCGGCCGGTGCTCGGTTGGCCAGTGACGTTCTGTCGGCCGGCGTTTACCACGAATCGTGCTCGCGCGCGAGGCGACACCACGCGGCGACGCGGTCGACGTCGACATCGAGGGCGTCGGCGACGCTCTCCGGACTCGCCGTCGCAAGCCGCCGGACCGATCCGATGCCGGCCTCCCTGAGTGCGGTGACGGTCTCCGTATCGAGACCCTCGATGGCGGTCAACGGCGTCGGTGCACTGCGTTTTCGCCACGCCGCCTCGGCGTCCGTCGCGGGAGCCTCCCCGGTATCGATTCCAGCGGACTCGTCGGAACCGTTCGCGTTCTCGTCCGCTCCTTCCGCAGTCCCACCGCTGCCGTGGGCAGTACGTTCGCGCCACGCTGCCTCCGCGTCCGCCGCGTCGCCGGAGCCGTCGGCTTCGGTTTCCCCGGATTCGGACCACCCCGACGAGTCGGCGATCCACGCCCGCTCGTCGTCGTCGAGGCCGCGCACCTGCGAGGAGCGACGGCCGAGGTCGGTCCCGCCCCCGTCGAGCGACCACGAAAGCGAGTGTTCGCGCCTGATCTTGGCCGCGACGCCGGGATTGACGCCTGCTTCCTTCAGATCTCGGTAGGCGACGCGTTTCTTCGTGAGGTCCTCGATTGTGAGCTCAGAGGCCCGGAGGACGGCGCCGGTCTTCGGCCCGACGAACCGCAGATCCTCGAAGGCATCCGGCGTCGCAGTCACGTCGGACTCTTCGCCGTCCGCATCCCGGTCTGATTGCTCGTCCGCGGCCTCCTCATCGTCGCTTTCGTTGGAGACTGTGTTCCACGGTAACGGGATCTCGAGGTCGTCGGGGTCGGGGGCGGCCGCTCGCGACTCAGCATCGTCAGCGACCGCTTCGATCCCCCGTTCGACGGCCCCCTGGCTGTCGGTCGGTCGCTGGCGGCTGTCGTCCGCATCCCCCTCGTCAGTCACGGTTACCTCCGTCGGTTTGTACCTCCGCAGTCGGGAACTTGAGTATTTCCGTGCCTGTCATCCAGCTGTAAGGCGTCGGACGGGGGCACGACGCCACCCTGCCGACGCCGCCGGCGGCCCGGACCGGAGATCCCTCGGACTGGGATTCCAGAGATCCGGCGGGACTCCGGACCGGGGTTCTAAAGATCCGCCGGGACTCCGGACCGGGGAGCCGTCGGGTTTATTTCGAGCGCCGCCGTCGCGCCGGTAATGGCGATGATTCGCGTCGAGGGGCTGCGGAAGACCTACGGGGAGTTCCCCGCGGTCGTCGGCAGCGACTTCGCCGTCGAACGTGGGGAGATCTTCGGCGTCGTGGGGCCGAACGGAGCGGGCAAGACGACGACGCTGAAGATGCTCGCGGGCCTGGTTGAGCCCACCGAGGGAGTCGCGCGGGTGGCGGGCTACGACGCCGGCGATCCGGAGATGCGCCGGAACCTGGGCTTTCTCCCCGAGGAGTCGCCGCTGTACGAGGACATGACGCCCCGCTCGTATCTCTCCTTTTTCGCCGACCTCTACGACGTCCCGCGAACGGCGGCGCAGGAACGCACCGAGGAGACGCTGGATCGGCTGGAACTCGAACACCGGGAGCGTCGGCTCGGCGATATGTCGAAGGGGATGAAGCGGAAGGTCGCGATCGCCCGCTCGCTGGTCAACGACCCCGACCTGCTCATCTACGACGAGCCCGCGTCCGGGCTGGATCCACTGACGACGAACTACGTCCTGGAGTTCACCCGGGAACTCGCCGACGAGGGCAAGACAGTCGTCTTCAGCGCGCACAACCTCTATCACGTCGAGAGCATCTGCGACCGGATCGTGATTATGAACCGCGGCGAGATCATCGCCCGCGGAACAGTCCCCGAGATCCGCGAGCAGTACGGCACGACGAGCTACCACGTCTTCACGACCGTCCCGGTCGAGGGCGCAGAGCGGGATCAGCGGTCAGAATCCGAGCGGTACCGGAGCGTCGTCCCCGATATGGACGCCGTCGGCCGGGTTCGCGAACGCGCGGCCGAGGCGGGCGGGGACGTCGTCGACATCCGGACGAGAGAGCAGAGCCTGGAGGATATCTTCCTCGACCTCGCCGGAGAGAACCCGCCAGCGACGGCCGAACGCAACGGGGGCAGCCGACCGTGAAGCGGTCGCTTCGGGACCATCTCGCCGCCATCCGGCGCATCGCTCGCTGGGAGATCGAGCGGTCCGTCGGGATCGTCGACCGGCGGACAGCGGTACTCGGCGTCCTCGCCCTGCTCGTCGCCGGGACGATCCTCGGCGCCGGGGCGCTCGCGGGGGGCGTCGCGCTCGACCGCGACATCTACCGCGTCGGGGTCGCCGCCGACAGCCCCTACCGCGAACCGGTCGAACGGAGCGTGGCGCTCGATCCGCGGCCGCCCGAACCGGACGCGCTCGCCGACGGCGACGTCGAGGTCCTGATCCGCGACGGCGAGTTCCGCGCCGCCGACACGCCGAAAGGTCGCGCGGCGCTCGCGGAACTCCGAACGTCGGTCCGCGAGTACAACACCGGGCGGATGCAGGCCGAGGAGAACGGCTCCGCGGCGTTTCCGGTCGTCGCCGTCCTGCAGTACGTCTCCCGCTCGGACGGCATCCCGGACAGCGCGCTTGCAGACGGCGACGGCGCCGGCGGTGGGACCAGCGCCGAGACCGACGGCGCCGGCGGCGGGACCAGCGCCGAGACCGACGGCGGTGGCGGCAGGGGCGGTGATGGCGGAACAGACACCGCAGGGAGCGACGACGGCGGTAGTGACGGATCCGCAACGAACGGAGGTGGCGGACCCCTCGGCGTCCCCGCACTCGGCGGCATCAACCCGCTCGGTGGCGGGGGCTCCGGCGGGCCTGCCGATATTCAGCCGCCGTTCCCGTTCGGTTCGCTCGTCCTCGCCTTTGTCTTCCTGGTGCCGATGAACTTCGTCGTCCAGGCGTACGGGAGCACGATGCTCAACGAGCGGATCAACCGCCGCGGCGAACTCCTGCTTGTCGCGCCGGTCTCCCCGGGCGACATCGTGGCGGGCAAGACGCTGCCGTACCTCGGCGCGATGGTCGCGGTGACGGCGCTCATCGCCGTCGCCGTCGGCGGGAGCGTCGTCGCCGTGGCCGCGGTCCTCCCGATCGCGCTGGTCTTTCTCTCGGCGACGTTCGCCGGGGCGATGTTCGCCCGCTCGTTCAAGGAACTCACCTTCGTCACGGTCACCGTCTCGGTGTTCCTGACCGCGTACACGTTCGTCCCGGCGATCTTCACGAACGTGACGCCGATCGCGCTCATCTCGCCGCTGACGGTCGTCGTCCGGGACCTCCAGTCCTTCGCGTCGGTGACGCCCGGCGCGTTCCTCTTTGCGACGGTTCCGTTCACCCTCTGTGCCGGCGTGTTGTTCCTGCTCGGGATCGGGATCTACCGAGAGGAGGATCTCTTCACCCAGCGGGCGGTCCCGCTGAAGTTCCTCGACGCCCTCGATGCGCGCGTCTCCCGGCCGCGCGACGTCGCCGTGCTCTCGGGGCTCTCGATCCCCTTCGTCTTCGTGGCGGAGTTGCTCGCGATCGCCATACTGTTTGCGCTTCCGGTTTCGATCACCGTTCCCCTCCTCCTCTTCGTCGTCGCCGTCGTCGAGGAACTCGCAAAGAGCCTCCACGTGTTCGCAGCGTTCGAGAGCGGGACGTTCCCGCGGGTCCCGCGTGTCGCGCTCGTCCTCGGCGCGCTCTCCGGACTTGGCTTTTTCGTCGGCGAGAAGTTCACCGCCGTCGCGCAGGTGGTGGGCCTTCCGGAGTTGGCGCTCGGCCAGGCCGCGTTCGCCCCCTCGGGGATCGGCATCTTCTCCGCCGCGGGGCTGCTTTTCGCCCCGCTCGTTCTCCACACAGTCACTGCGGGACTGGCCTCCCTCGGCGCGATGCGGGACCTGCGGTGGTACGCCGCCGCGTTCGTCGGCAGCGTCCTCGTGCATACGGCCTACAACCTCACGGTGGTGACCTCCCTTGGCTGACCGCACGGACCCGCGGGTGACGATCGCCCGCCGCGAACTCGGCAGCCTCCGGAAGGAGAAGACGATCGTCCTCGCGCTGACGCTACAACTTTTCATCGCGGCGTTTTCGTCGTTTCTGGTCGTCGGCCTCGTCTCGCTGTACGACCCGGGACAGGTCGAGGGCTACGACGTCGACGTCGCGGTCACGGGCGACGCTGCGGAGGATCTGATCAGGGCCTCGCAGGAGGTCCGCGGCGTCGACGCCCAGTTCTACCGCTCGGAGGAGACCGCGATGCGGGCGTTCCAGGAGTATCGCGCGACGGGGATCGACGCGGTGATCGTCGCCGAGACGCGCGACGAGCGCGTGTTCGTCAGGGCCGTCGCGCCCGACTCGAACGTGCAGACGACGATCGTCGTCGTGCAGTTGCGCGACGTTGTCCGCTCCTTCGAACGCGCAGAGCGAACCGACCGGGCGGCGTTCCTGTCGTCGACGCCGCTGGATCTGCCGCCGGAGGCGTCGTCCAGTCCGTACTTCGGCTTTACCTACACGGTGCTGCTGCCGCTTTTGCTCTTTTTGCCGGTGTTCATCGCCGGGTCGGTCACCGTCGACTCTCTCACCGAGGAGATCGACCGCGGGACACTGGAGTTGCTCCGGGTCGCGCCCGTCTCACTCGCGGACGTCGTCGACGGAAAGCTGCTCGCAGCGGCGGGACTCGCCCCGGCACAGGCCGCGCTGTGGGTGCTCCTGTTGGAACTCAACGGCACTGCCGTGGCGAACGTCCTCGCGTTGCTCGCCTTGGTCGCGGGGCTCGCCCTCGTGATCTGTGGGCTCGGCGCGGCCATCGCGCTGCTCGCACCCGAACGACGCGCCGCACAGTTCCTCTACTCTGTGGGGGTGTTGTTCGTCTTCGGCGGGACGACGCTGTTGCCGAACGGCCCGGTCAACACCGCGTCGCGGCTCGCTATCGACAGCGGCGGGCGTACGGAGTACGTCGCGGTCGCGGCCGTCGTCGTGATCGCCGTCGCCGTCTACGGCGGGCTTCGAAGGCTGATCGGTCGGATCGACGCAGACGGTCTGTGAGGAACGACTGTGCGGACGCGACGGCGAGCGTCCCCTTTCGGTGACGACTGCCGCTCTTCTGCACCTGCGAGGCGGAACGCACTCAAACCCAGGGGTCGCAGTAGGAGCTATGGGACTCGGAGGTACGGCAAAGAAGCTCCAGAAAGTGACGGATATGGCAGAGGACGTCTACACGCGATTGAACGACCTCCGCGATCAGGTCGTCGAGATGCGTGAGACGACCCAGGAGACCAGCGACCGCGTCGATCGCCTCGAAAAGGAGACCGCGGAGATGCGTGCGCTGCTCGAAGCGCTCGCAGAGCGGGAAGACATCGACGTCGAGCGCGTCACTGCGGACGCGCATATCTCCGAAGCCGAACGGTCGACCGCAGCCGACGCCCCAGGAGAGGCCTCGGAGGCGGACGACACATCCGAGTCGGACACGGTCGAGGAGACCGAGTCCGATATCTGAACGGTAACGATCCTTCCGGACGTACTGCGGCCGGTCAGGATCGGACGGATTGACAATCCCCCGTCTCAGTAATCAGTGTCAGTCGACGAGCCGGGCGTGTTCCACCTTCATACACTTGTCTTGGACGAAGTCGAGCCCCGCGTCCGTGGCACGCTGTCCAGCCTCGGCGTCGGTGATGTTCAACTGGAGCCACACGGCGTCGACGTCCCCGACCGACTCGTGGCGCTCGATGGCGGCATCGACGATGTCGCCCGCCTCCTCGCTGGGCCGGAACACGTCCACAACGTCAATCTCGATAGATTCGGGCACCTCCGCGATCGAATCGTAGGCCTGCTCGTCCAGCACCTCGTCGGCGAAGGGGTTGATCGGGACGATCCGGTATCCGTGTCGCTTGAGGTACGCGGGGATGTCGTGGGCGGCCTTCCCGGGGGTGGTCGAGCAGCCGACAACCGCGACCGTCTCCGCATCGAAGATCGATCGTAGTCCGCCGTCGTCCGTGACGTGCATACGACAACGGACGTGTGCAAGGGTAAAATACTGCCGCGTCGGACGGAGCAGGACGACTAGCGAGGGTTTGGGGGGACTGCTGCGATGCGGTGAGCGAGGAGACGGACAGCGGTTCAGTTGTAAACCTCACCACAGGAATGGCAAACGACATCTCAGGTCCGACGAACCGGCAGCTATCCCGCATTGACGCCCACAGACTTAACTCACGAACGGTGAAATCCGAGACTATGAATTGGGAAGATCGACGACAAAAACTGACGCTTCTATTCATCGGCCTATACGTTCTGTTTGCGCCCCTCCTCATTCTCGTGGCCACCATCGAAGCTTTGTTGTTATTCGGCGACATCGACTTCGCCGATCTGACCCCCGTGGAACTGCTGGAACTGTATCTCCTCGATCTCGTTTTACTCGGTCTGTTCGCACTCGTCGTGTATCGCCTGCTGCGCTATTTTCTCGATAAGGAACTTCCCGAGGTCGTTGAGGCACTCGAGGCGGAAGACGACGAACAGGAGAACTCTAGGTGAGTGAACCCGGGAACTGCTGAGAGACGCGCCGTGGACCTCTCACGGGCTGAACTGACAGTTACTTACCTTGCGGAAATCGACTGCGAGAGAGAGCGGGTGGAGTCAGCGAAGACTAGTCGTTCGTCTCCCTTTCAGCGGAACTGTCGTGACTGATTGATCAGTCGTTTGCGAGCCGGACCGACGGCGGCCCGTCCTCCTGCGTCGTGATGATGCCGTCGAACAGCTGTTTCAGCGTGTTCATCGTCTGATCGTCGTGGGCGCTCGCGTCGATGGCGAAGACGCCCAGCCCGTCGACGCTCTGGATGCGACCGGTGAAGACGTGGAGAAAGCGGAACACCGTCTGCAGATCAGCGTACATCAGAAGTGTCGAAAGCGAGTGGAGCATCACGCGGTTCCGCTCGATGCCGCGGTCCTGGTAGAACGACTGGAGGAACTCCGAGATTTTGATCCCGATTCCCGTCATATCGACCGGCGAGGAGGTGTACTTGATCCGGTCGTCGTCGCGGATCTCCGCGACTCCCTGTTGCCGGGTGACGCAGTCGACGATCGCGACCGGCCGGTCTTCGAGGGGGACACGCGATCCAAAGTCGTCCAGCACACGGTCTGCGCTGTCTTTGGTAGTGACGATGATCGCACCTTCACCTTGCTCCGTCCCGGATGCCAGGATGTCCAGACAGAGCGACCGCTTCCCGGAAAGCGGCGGGCCGCTCACCAGGACGTTCGTTCCGGGGGGGACCTCTGCATCGAGGTCCGTGCCGAGGTCATACATCTGAACTCCTCGGCGCCGAACCGCCGGCTAAAGGGGAAATACTGATCGTCCGATGGATCGACTCGCCGGGAGTCATTAGACGAATAGACGATAGCGGGTACAGATAATATTCTTTTTGATTACTCCTAACGAAAGGTGGCACGATCAGTCGACGGATCGGCGGTCCGCCAGTCGAATGTCATACTGTCGGCTGTAACTATTGCAAGAGATTCGCGACCCCGGAGTCGCGATATTCTTCGCAGTCGTACAGCCGACAATATCAGTTTCCCGGGACTCCGCCGACAACTTCGACCGCCCGACCGACGACGAACGCCGCCGTCGCGAGAAACATCCCGCGTTTTAGTCGCTGCTGGGCGAGCGAGGCGTCAGCGAAGGATCGAACGACTGCCGAGAGCATCACCCCGTCGGCAGGCACGACGAGCGCCAGATAGAGGACTCCGAAGGTTCCCATCAGGTACGGAGTGACACTGGCCGCGACGGCAACGGCCAAAATAGCGCCGGCGATCCGGAGGGCCGTCGATTCGCCGACGACCAGCGGGAGCGTCCGAAGCCCTTCTTCGCGGTCGCCCGCGAGATCCTCGACGTCTTTGACGATCTCTCGTGTCACCGTCGCCAATCCGGCGAGGGCGAACAGCACGAGCACGGCCGGCTGATCCAGTTGGCCGACTGCCGCAGCCCCGAATAGGAACGTCGAACCGGTCAGATAGCCGACGACGACGTTGCCGACTGCTGGCAGGCCTTTGAACAACTCCGTGTACGCCACGAGCGCGAGGAGGTTGATTACGGCGATGGCGATCGCGAGGATCGGGAGCACGACCGCGGCGGCCACGGCACCGAGGAAGAGTGCAACGCTGAAACCGAGTGCTTCGCGTGCAGTGACGGCACCGCGCGGTATCGGACGTTCCGGGCGATTGAGGCGGTCGATCTCACGGTCGAAGTAGTCGTTCACCGCGTTCCCCGCCGCTGTCGCGAAGACGGTTGCGAGGACGGCGGCAACGACAGCGAGCGGTCTCGAAGCGAATCCCGCGGCCACGAACGCGCCGGTGAAAGTGAGTACGCCGGCGGCGATGGCGTTCCCCGGGCGTGTGAGTTCGAGGAGACCCCGGGCAGTTTCTGTTCCGACCGTTCCGCCGCTTTCCATAGGTCGTCCGTTCCGCGGCTTCGAGATAAAGGACGCGGACTCGTCCGGGGCGAATCCGTGGGTTTAAATTACCGTATCCCGGTATCTGCGAGCGAGGGCGCTTAGCTCAGTTTGGACAGAGTGCTTGGCTTCGGACCAAGTTGTCGCGGGTTCAAATCCTGCAGCGCCCATCCGATTTTCGAACGACCAACATCCGACAGACAGCGTCGGGTTCCTTATAAACCGACTTTGGATGCCAGATTTGATTTCGTTCGATGATCGAACGTTTCCCGATGAGGCCGGTGCCGTCCGGCGGTTCGCGTACATCCAAACTCACGCGCATCGGTCATAATTGTTGGGTCGTTGGATGTGCCGGCAGCAGGCTATCTCTTGTCCGCGCGCGAGATCCTACCGGCGAAGTATGACGATTGCTTCGGGTAGAGTCGTTTACTGATCCTCGGATACCTCTTGGGTGGGACTATCGGACTCGATCTCGACTTCCACCATCCCTTCTTCCTCAATAAACGGACTCATAATGATTTGATGCACCGATTTCGGAACCTCTTCGGGGGTTTCGTATCGATCATAATTGTCTACCTTCTGTAACCGCCGCCGTTCTTCGCGCGCTTGGTGGCGGTCGATCCAAGATTGCTTCAAATCCTCAGCAGTCCTGTCACCAGCAACCACTTCAGAAATCGGCACACCATTCTGCCGTCTGTGAAGGTGAGTCCATAAGCACCAGTCAACCCACCGGCCCCTAGGTTCGCTCGGAGATTCTCCCCACAACTCATGGGCTCGCATAAGGAGATGTTCGAGCTGCTCGTCATCGAGTGCCGGCATCCGGATTTTTTCGAAAAAGTTTGCTCGATAGGTCGCAAATACAATCTCGTCTCGACTGAGTTCACTGATTTCCTCGGGGTCATTAGGGGTTTCAGTGAGAGCGAGCTCTTTGAGGAACGCGGCACCTTCCTGAACTAACTCTAGATAATTCAGTGGCGTGTCCTTGAGAGCGGAAAGAACGTTACTTACCTCAGACGTGTCCCGATCTAGCCCTTGGGCGAGTGCTTCTCTGATCCCGCTTTTGTCGTCTTTGTCGCTCATCGCAATACGGACGTGATTAGAACCACGGCAATTCCAACAACAGCTATCCCCGTGACGACTAGTGAGGTTAGCCCACTCGGGATTGCAACTGCAATACCGATCAGCGCCAAAACCCCGAGGATGCCGATCTTGGCTTTCTTCCCTATCATAACCTGAGATGAAGAGGGCTAACTGAAAAGTGTATGTCCATCTACCACTGACAGTCGGCTCCAAGACTAAATGTCGAGAAGAGAATTACTCTGTCGCCCGAACATAATTTGCTGCTGTTTTCGATATGCGGCCCTTTTCTTGTGAGCGTGACTAAAAAATCAATACGCATGTCCAACCATCCCTCTCCATACACAGAGACAGAATACGAGTCATTTCTTGAGTGTGTAGACGAGCCGTGGGAGCCCTCGCACGAACTTGACCAACGGCACGACATCGTAATTGACCATCCAGAGGATCGTCAGATTCGAATCGATAGTAGCCGAAAACGCATTTCTTGTCGAAGAAGGTCTGATGATTATTGGGGTCTTCAAGACCGGAAGGTTTCTGATCTTCAAAGGGCGGCTGAGAAGTTAATGACCGTGGGGATGCTTGTCGATATGACTGAGCTTTGGAATCTCGGCTTGGATGGGCACCCAAAGAAACCTAGTGAAGTCACAGCCTGCACCGAGTATTAGATGGGATTTTGGCAAAATATTCCTCTGTAGCTATGCCACAATAATCATCGGTTCGCATAGTGAGCGTTCTTTTGACCAACTAGTGCACGATATATATGGTTCGTTAAGTATCCAATTCAACCATCCCAAACTTTCTCGTTGTATGGGTCAGTAGATACTGTTCCATGTTCAATCAGCAGGGCTACCTGCATAATCTCAATGGAGAGTATGAGATCTCATTTTCATTAGAAGATATTACTGATGAAGATGGGATAGAACTCACTCTAGATTTGAATATATCTGTGGCCGCTGAAAGTGGTGATTCTCCAAAATTTTTGATTCAACCTCGGGAAGCCCAAGCTGTCGAACCTAGCTTTGTCACCGCAAATGAAGAGGGTGATCTTCACACAACGCTCAAGGTGTTTTCAGAAGATGATCAAACCGAATTAGGTATACAACTCTCTCCGTGGGTTCCTGGTAATAAGCAAGAAGATGTGAGGTACGATTTGACACATATCAGTCTTCTCTCCGCCCAGAAGCTCGAATTATGTACTGATGTTATTGAAAAGGGCCAGCAGCAAGAGGTCTGGGACAGAATTTCGGAACTCTATCAAGGTAATTCTCCAGATTTTCTTTTTGACTTTACCACAGAAGCCCGTCGAGTTCTGGACTTCAAATCCTTCGTTGCACTAATGTCTGATTTATCAAGTATGAATTACCAATACGGTGCAACAATTGGCAGTACTCGTGCACAATTTTTTAAGAATATGATGATTGGGGATTCCGGGGGGATATATCATAGAATTACAAGTTATCAGGATTTACAGAGGAAATTAGAGCTATTTAGCAAACAAGAATCGTTGGAACCCGTTGATGAAGATTTTGCTATCAAGTTGGCTCTGCGCGATCTTGAACAAGACGAGAGATTTGAAGAATTATACGAAGTACTCAACCAAGTTCAAATCGCCGAGGAACGTCCAAATCTACTGTATGATCACCAGCTAGAGTTCTATATTGCTAAGTCACAAGTTGAGGAACAAAACCTGCCAATTTCAGCTGTAACAGAGTTAGCAACAGAAGCAGAAGTTGAAGACTATGATGATGCAATTGAAGACGCGAAACTTGGTGGGGATACGTTTGAAGAAACAGCTAATCTATGGCGTGATCTCATCTCACCATCTATCGAATATTCGCACCAAACCCTACAGTTTGTACTGGGAAGGTATCTGCACTGGAAAACGCGAGTATATACCCAACAAGACGATCATCTAGAGTTAGCTCCGATTCTTAATTATGGTGCTGCTGAGCTGTCAACGACAGTTGGAGACAAAAAATATGCACAGCTATCGAAGTACAATCAGCATCTACGCCAGGGCTTCAACTTCCTCTCTTATGGGCACTTATCAGATGCAATCAACGAATTTGAAGCGGCCCTATCAGTTGCTATTAACGAGAAAGAAGAATGGTACGAGGAACGGTCCGACTTGATGGTGACCCCTCTTCAGTATAAGACACTTGCCGAAGTGAGCGGCGGACCCATAGAATATGAATTTGACGAGAATCAATCTCTCTCTGTCGATATTCAAGAAGTAGACTCCAAAGAAATCCGGAGCAAGCTCTCTCTCCTCAAAGAGAGGATTACTCTACTGGAAGAGGCGTTTGAGGGGACTGATATTTCGGTAGAGTCTGCGGTTACCAACCTTCGTGCTAAACAATTTAGACTGCTTGCAAACCAGAGAATTAGCACTCGGCACTATGAACTGGCGATTGAAGCCATAAACGAAGTTATTAGTTTATATGCCCAGCTTGGCGATGATGACGAACGAGATCGCGCAATTGGATTCAAAGAACATATCACTGCAGTTTTGGCAGAGACACAGGCGAACTTCGATAATGCTGCTGATAGCTATTCGGAAGTTGCAGAAAATTCAGAGTACGTTTCTACAGAGCAGCAACGACAGTATCACAGTATCCGATCTAAGATATGTCGTGCAAAGTCAGAACTTCTTAGAGACGATATAGAAAAAGCAAGTGAAATTCTGGAAGACATAAGAGAATCAGTTTCTGAGCTTAAGTATGAAGCAGCAGATCTATCGTTGTTGATAGATCTTCTCAATGATTTCAATAATACTGAGAAATCTCCAATCGACTCGATACTTGCGAATCTATCCGAACCCGAAAGTGAAGGGAATAGGAAACTCTCAGTTTCCTTTGACTACAAACCGGCAGCAACCGCTATTCTATCTGCACAACGATTAAAAACACGTGGCGTAAATGAAGATCTCCTAAGAAGATTTATTAAAGTCGGAGTAGCCGAGTCTTTCACCCCAGATAACTCCGAGGAAGTAGTTTCTGATACAGGACTTTCGGAAGTCTCGATAGACACGGTATGGAGAAACTATCTCCCCATTTACACTCACAGAAATCTCGAACGGATTGAAATTAAGGAGAACAGTAGTCCAACTGGCGATTATTCAGATGTGGCTAGTAAGCTTTTCTCAACATTTGAGAAATACTTGGAAGTTATAGTAGAATATTACGGAGAAGTCCACGGATCATCTTGGAAAGAGATTATCGCTCAAGATCCTGAAAAAGACCTCACATTGGGGGACCTAGTTCAGTTTTTCCAAATGGATGACTTTTCTGACGTTGATCTTGAAGACCGCGATCAAATTGCGAAAGAGTTTAACCGAAATATTATCCGTGGAATGCAACTAGTCAAAATCAGAAATGAACTTGACCACGGTCATATTGACATTCTATCGGAAGAGGAGTATGAAGAAATAAAATCATCAATTGTTCAAATATTTGAAAAGACAGCCCCTCAGGCCCCCATCATTCTGCAACCTAAATCGCACAATACCTTTGGGAGTGCCAAAGTCTATTCCTGCGAGCTATTTTGGAGCCATCCACAGAAGCAGGCCTCTGTTGAAACACAAGCGGAATTAAACCTTGATAGCATCTACTTTATGGCACCGGAGTGTAGTCAAAAGCTTGGGGAACGCGAAATAGTAGAAATAAAGACAGAAAATATTGTTCCCTCATCTGAGCGAAGGGTTGTGGAAGCAGTGACGTAATTTCATTCTTATCGACAGCAATCAGATAATGGAGAATCAAAGGCTGTGAGATGCCAGTTATCGCCAATTTGATTCTATACTAGTCCGGTACCGGAGTCCAAGCACCGACGTGTTACAGCAGTCTTTGACTTCTTGCGGCGGGTAGCGATCACGGACACCCTGTAGATTTTCTTCACTTTCGATGAGGTGCGTCAGCGCTGCGTCAATGACATCACTCATCGGCGGATCATCATCTGGCCCGCCTGCGACGATCTCGCTGGCGCGGTCCAGCTTGCGCTTCCGTTCGTCACTAAGTCTGAGTGTAGTTCTGTCAGCCATTTATGTACAAATGTCCATACGGTAGGGTAGTTGCTGTCGTTCTAAGGTGACCGAGCACTGATTCTTTATAAACGGCTCAACAGTTCTTGGCCTGGTATCAGTGTGATTCCGACGGACAGCCTTTCGATCTATATACCTCGTTTCGCTCGCGTCGAAGGGGGTGTACATACATCGAGGCATCTGCATACATTCGCGTGCGACCCCGTGGGGTCGAGCGCGAAGAGTCGCTTCCGCAAGCTGCAGCAACCAATCGTACCGCATACGGGATATTGCTCTTGGATCGTTGTATAAAGTCGGAAAGTCATTCACTGCTCATCGAACCTACCACACGCGACATCGATATGGTCGTGCGCTGAGTCAGACGCGTCTACTGTCAGTACTGCTTTTTTTCGCATTTCCTGCCTTGGATCGATCCTCTCTGCTACTCATTCTCCGCCACTAGGGTCAAAGAGACAACTACGCGCATCCCACAAGGACAAGTACTGTGGTCGCCTAATCTGGCGCATCAAGAGGGACTCTCCCAAAGAAGCCCACAAGCTACCTCACTTCATCCACGAAGATATTGACCCGTTCCATTTCATCGTCAGTGTATGTTTCTCGGAGACGGTCGGTGAGTTCCACAGGATCTGTCACATCTTCAAATAGAAGATCAACGGCTTTCTCACCACGTTCAGTAATACGGTAGACATCCATATTGTCGACCCGTTCTGCAAGTCCGTGATAAAATAGACTGTACAGTGCTTCATTCGCGGTTTGTGGAGCATACCCCGCGTCGTGGACTATTTCGATATGTAGCTCTGACGGGACAGTAAGTCCTTCCACGTTATTGAGTTCGTGAAGGGCAGTTCGATCTGCGTCGTCGATTGCGAAGAGATCTGGATAGAACGTGTTCTCAGGTTGATTCTCAAGTATAACTTCAGTTCTAGCGTGGAACGTATTGTGGTAATCTCGCACATATGCGTGGATGTGAAACGCGGCAATCACACCAAGCTTAGTGAGTTCATACATCCCACTCCGGTCAGCTGGTGGTGCATCGCGGATGTATCCCCGTTCCTCAAGATTTCTCAGTCTTTCACTCATATACCGTGAATCGTGATCCAGATGGGCGGCTACATTAGCAGGCGTTTGTCGATCTCCTGTTGAAAGGAGTTCAAGAATCTCAAGATCGGTTGGAACGGTAAGGGGTTTGTCGTACATATGCAAGCATAGTACTGCAGCCAGTTAAATCTGAATGTCTTAGCTCTCCACCTGATATAGACAATAATATGTTTGAGTAAGTAAGGTAGTAAACTGAAATATGTAGAAGATTTATAAGTACGGGGTTGTTAGTGATCTATGTACCTCGCAACTGGAGTCCAGCACAGATGCGGTACGCAGACTGAATCAGTGGATTCAGCAACTGGTTGTCGAGGGAAACTAGAGAGACAAACCATGACAACACACAACGCGGTAGAAGATCCAAACGAGGATACGGTAGTCGAGGTCGAATTAGAAGCGGTAGTTGAAAAAGTAATAGATGAATTCGATAACGTTGCCTCGATCACTGTTGATCACCTGCTGACATATGAACGGCCGAGAAGTATCAGAGTCAGAGTCTATACAGGCGAAGCTGATGGCTTTGAGGACTACTTACAGTTGTTCAGCTCAGAGCATAAGATCGCATTAGATAGAGGAGAGCAGACGCTTCTCGTACCGTTCTCCATCTTCGCTACCTTCGATGGTCCCGTCACATGGGATTCCACATCACAAACGACGATCTATATGGACGAGAATGTCCTCGGATCACACTCACTGCAGGTTGAAGACGGGTTAGCATATGTACAGGACAAGCTCGAAAATCCTGAGCAGTGGGAATGGGATCGGGAATGTGTATCACCGCTTGAACGGATTCAAAACTACAGTGACTAGGTGATCTTAATTCAGAGTACCTGTAGGAGTTGAACCACATCTAATTGAAATTCATTCCGAACAACCAATGAAAGACGTACCAAGACACGTGGAAACAGTCAGAACAGCTGATACACATATGAAAGACGATCCTTGTGGGCTCCAGAATGATGACCACAAGATCGCAGCCCGATTCCATCGCGTGCTAATATCCGCCCGCGATGCGTTGGATGCGGACGTGAAGATCGTTGCAGAGGGTGCAATACATATCGATTTGCAGACTCTCACAACACGGACTGGGCTGCGCGCGCCGCCTCGGAGTCGGACGACGACGAGGGGAAAGACTTCAAGCAGGCGTGGGGCGACGCTATGGGACTGACCGAGGAAGTCCCGAACGCGTACTGTACCCCGATCGAAGCGATGGTTTCCGTCACGTACGAGTAACCAAACTAATCGAAACACGTGATCAGTGGCGAAACCGCGGATCGTTCCCGTGGGCGTGCTTGGGCGCGAGCCGGTGACCGACACTATGACGAGAACAACCACAGACCCCGCGAACAAGGAAACGATCGACAACCAGCGGTTCGACGCAATCATCGAAACCGATGACTTGACAGTCGGGATCGACATTGCCAACCCGATCGACTGGGACGAAGTCGAGGATATGATTATGTGGTACAACGAGGACCAACCCGACTGGATCAGCGATGGAACCCTTGAAATCCTGATTTCGATGTTGCGAAACGACGAGGAAGTAGAGCAGAACTACCGGGACGAGGCTGTTAGATCGATGGAATACATTATATATGTTAACCTTGACGAGATGGGTTCTGACTGGCTAGCAGAGAGAATCAGCAACATCCAGAGAATGTCTGAGATATGGGGAATGCACGACGAAATTCAAATTCGTGACATCGCCCCGGGGCGACCAGATGCAGACGTTGCCCACGAAGTACAGGAACTCCTCGTTGACGTTGACGGATACAACACTCTCCCCGTGGGTGAAATGGTTGTTATTGAATATAACGGTGAGTGACATAAAGAAAATCCCCATTCATTTTAAAAATCTGACTTATCTGGGCTGAAACGCAGCTTAGCAGGGTTGCCGGCTCACCATTCGGAACTCTAGATTAATCCTATTGAGACTCGATACTTGCCCAGGTGAAGAGGAGTTCGCCATCCCCTACAGAATTAATAGGTGTTGATAGGATTTAGGAGAGGTGCTTGGAATTCGAGCCTTGCTATGCACTCCAAGTTCCTTTTTAACTACTCAGCGATGGGGGGATTCATTTTCGTATGGTTGAGATCATATTCCTCAACCATCGTTTCACTCACCTCTTGCTTTGCGGTGAGATAGAGGATTTGCCATCCGTTATTCGCCAGTTCTTGCAACGTCTGAAAACCTTGATCAAGGCGATCTGGATCCGCTGCGAGGAACGGGTCATCGAGAAGTAAGAATCCAGGCGTACTCCCCAGGAGTTGTTGTGCCAGCGATACCCGAGTTGCGAAGTACAACTGATCCTTCGTTCCCTGACTGAGCACTTCAGGTCCGAACTCACGCCCATCTTGACGCTCCACGACGAGATCGTGAGCTTCTGGGTTATATGCGACCTGGGTATAGCGACCACCAGTTAGCTGTTCGAACGTTCGGGATGCGGGACCGTCTGGGTCGAATAACTCCGATAGCTTCTGTTCTTCTTGCGACTCGATCCGTCCGAAAATCTCCAACGCTTTCCGTGACAGTTCCGCATCTTCTTCGAGTTGCTGGACGACAGAATCCAGATCCTCAGCAAGCGTTTCGAGGCCTTCCTTCGAACGCGTATCTAGTCCGAGACCACGGCCAATAAACGGTTGAGTGTTGAGATCCCGGGCCCGCCGGTCAAATTCATCAAGCGTATCGTCGTGTTCGTCAAGGCGTACCTGCAACTCATCACGTTTCTCCTCAAGGCGCTCTACCTGGGCTTCGAGTTGCTGAAGCGTCTCCTCATCGTACGTTTCAGCGTCAACCTCGTCTGTCTCGACATCGCTGATGAACTCGTCAAGCTCACGCTCCCAAGCGGCCGCTTTGTCCGCAGGTTCGTCAGCGTCCGGTTCCTCAAAGCGATCAACGAGACTCTGCTTAGCGGATTGTTGGTCCGGTTCTAACTCTTCACGGGCGGTGACCTGTTCTTCAAACTCGTCAATCGACTCGACATCAGCTTCCTCAAACCGTTCAGCGAGTTCCTTCTCCTGCTCCTCAATCTGAGTCTCCAGCTCCGATTTCTCTTCTTGGAGCCTTTCGAGTGTCTCCTGAGCGTTTTGATGCTCCTGTTCCTTCTTGGCTGTGCGCTCGCGGATACGCGAAAGTTCACCCTCAAACGCTTCGATCGCAGGCGCAACCTCATCAACAGTCTCAACCTCGAACCCTGCGTCCCGAGCCGTCTGAACCGCAGATTCACGGGCGGTCTCAACCCCAGTAAGGCGCTTGTTCGCCCGGTAGTACAGGCCGCCGCTAATGGCCGACACGAGCAAGAGTAGGACACCTAACCCGATTGCTAATAGCGTACCTGTGATTGCTCCGATGACGCCTGCGCCGCCTGCACCGAGTAATGAGACGAGTGCTGCCGGTCTCGTTAATTCAACTTGTCGTTCAGCACCCGTTGCTTCACCCTGTCGCTCTCGGTAGGTCTCCAACGCAGTCCGTGCCTCATCAACTGCTGACTCACGACGTTCGAGATCGGACTGCTGGTCGGTGAGATCATCTAGCTCTTTCGCCGTCTCATTGACCTCATCCTGTTTCTTCTCGACGTTATCATCGAGCTCCTGCAAGTCTTCCTTATCGCGCTGCAGATCTTTCGACAGCGTGCGGAGCTCCTCAAGTGTGTCCCGGTCGTACTCTTCAAGTTCGGCGAGTTGGTCGCTGGTTGAGCGATACGTATCGAGTTGTTCCGACAGGCGTTCGAATTCCGCTACGGTTTTCGCTCTTTGCTGTTCGTCGAGTTGCTTGCGCGTTTCACGAAGATCCCGTTTGATACGGAGTCGTCGCGCATCTAATTCATCCAATCCTTCCTCTTCGATCTCCTCAGTATAGTCTCGGATTTCCTCTGCAAGCGTCTCTGCCTCATCGTGTACATCGCCAGCGTTGTGATA
The DNA here is from genome assembly GCF_031823395.1 of Halobellus ordinarius. Taxonomy (NCBI): domain Archaea; kingdom Methanobacteriati; phylum Methanobacteriota; class Halobacteria; order Halobacteriales; family Haloferacaceae; genus Halobellus; species Halobellus ordinarius. Next base: position 26,428 of record NZ_JAVQKJ010000008.1, on the reverse strand, counting down.
GGATTGGTCGCTGGAGATGTTGAGCCGTCTGTTGGTGAGGCGTCCACGATCTTTCAGTGCTGATTGGATCGCGTTGATCTCCGTCGTATGGATGTCACCCAGCTTCTCGATGAGCGATGTGTAGTACTCCTGGTCGCTGGGGAGTTGGAGATCGTTGTCCTGGACGACGAACACGCTTTGTAGATGCGCCGGTTCGATCTGGGTAATCTCGCATAAGGACGTTTTTCCATCGCATTCGTACTGCTCGCCGTTGTGTTCGACGACGACACGCCCCGTTGGTGTTTGACCCACGCGAGGTTTCGGATCCATTACGTCCGCAACGTCGGGTTCAAGCAGCTGAAGCAGGGCTTCGAGATACAGCGTTTTCCCGGCCTCGTTCGGTCCGGATATGACCGAGATTCCGTCTTGACAGGGCGGCCGGCAGTCGTAGAGTGGCCCGTACCGATCGATCTCTGCTGTCGTGAGACGCATACTAGATCTCCCCCTGAGCCGTGAGCTGACTGAATACTTCGAGTGTTCGTTCAGTCACCTTCGCGGTTGTTTCGTCGTCCCAGTCCGTCTCTTCTACTTCTGCCTCGAACGACCTGTACAGTGGGTGTGATAGAATGTGTTCGACGTTACGCGTCTCGTTCGTCACGTTCGCCGGCGAAGCTGCTGCAGTGAGTTCGTCGTGGAACTTCTCTTCGTCCATCTCGACAAACCCGTCAATGTGGATCGAGGCTTCCGAAGAATCAGTAACGTGCTGTTGAGCCCACGCCCGAATGTCGTCTAGCAACTCCTGCTCAGCTCCCGGCGTGGCCGTGAACTTGCGTGAGACGTAGTGGAAGGTATCTAGCGGTTCGAAACTGATTCCTTCGTCGGGGTCAAGCACGCTCACACGGCGTTGGCCAGTTTCAGAGGTGCGTGTCGACGCAGGTGTCCCTGGATAGGTGAACTCCGACCCATCCGAGAAGGATACCTGGTGTGGGCTGTGATAGTGGCCGGCAAGATAGTAATCGAACCCCAACTCCGTGAGCAGGTCTTCCGTGACTGGGAAATAACGGTGCGCTCCTTCATCACCAGTCTCGTAATCATCGAACGGTGCATCCAGACTACAGTGTAAGAGCAGGACTTCTGTCCCCTCGAATGGCTCCCTATCTTGGAGTGACAGTAGGAGATCGTCGTCAGGGCGTTCTCTGTACGGCAACCCAGTAATCCGGAGATCGCCATCAGACACAGTCCATTGCCCGAACGGTTTCTCGGTAATGACGGTACAGGAGTCACCAAAGAAGACATCACCACGATACGCCTCAATATCGTGGTTCCCCGGAATGAGAATGATCTCGAATGGCCGATTCGAAAAAAGGTCGTTCCGCAAGTCGGTGCGAAGTTGTTCCACGTTTTCGGGCTGGTCGAAAAGATCACCACCGATTGTGACAACGTCAGTTTCCACTTCCTCAGCGAGGTTGAGGAGCGCTCTCAGTGCGTCCATTCGCTCCTGGTCGTCAGGAGTAAGATGGATGTCCGCTGTATGGAGAACCCGCGTCATCAGGAAATATAATATAAGCAACTATATTTACAGCTTTGGTACAAAAGATTTCCAATCACAATCAGCATTCAAGCTGTCCGAGTTTCTATAAATTCTTGAGCCCACTTCTCCAAATCCTCTACGTCTTTCCCTAATTCAACCATCCGACCTTTGTCAGAGAGGGCAACAAGGTCTGTATCCTGTTCTTGTTCCGTCCATCCACAAACTAACCAGGGTCTCTGAGAGGTTTCTTCAATACCGTCAGCACCACGTCCGTATGCCCAAGTCGCTACTGTATGCTGGTCTTCTTCTATTAGAATCCGTGCCAGCTGTGTGAATAACGGACTGCCCGGGGCGAGGAATCGAAGCGACGAGTACTGATCTGCGATTTCCGCAGAAAACGTCACTCCAATCCCCTGGTGATCGGTATGGATGGTCTCAGCTAAGGTTCCCTCTTCAGGTTCCGTACCAATGGAGACCTCGTCTGATGAACGAAGACAGTAGATAGCATCACCGTGCTTATCATCGTCAAAATCAAACTCAGTTTCCAGCTCTGAGAGGGACTCGAAACTTATGCCTGCGTCTTTTAGTATCTCATTATCCAAGAATACAGCTTCTGCAGACTCAACTGTGAAGACCGGGTCTCGGGCTTCATCCGGATGCCCAACAGTTCCGAGATCTGGGTGAGAGTACGTATTCCAAGCGTCAAGTTGGGCTTCACGGATGACTTGGTCGCGGAGTGGCGTCTCGCTGTCAAGGTCCGCTAACGAATCTTTGAGTTCGACTGGGTCATCTTCCTGTTCTTGTTCGTCAATTTCGCTCTCGATGTCTTGTTCTAGCCGCTTGTATTCCTCACTTCCTGCCTTCACTCCTTGTTCCATCGTTGCCTGACGGATCTTGGATCCGACGCTTGAGAGAATCGGCTGCATATTTCCAACAACGTACTCGAACATACCGATTCGATCGTCAAGTCGATCGTAAATGTCGGACTCGACGGTATCCTCGTAGCTGTAGTTGAGAATAATCACCTCGTCGTATCGCTGTCCGATACGGTCGATTCGTCCGATTCGTTGTTCTACGCGCATCGGATTCCAAGGCAAATCATAGTTTATTAAGGCCCCACATTCCTGTAAATTAAGTCCTTCAGACGCTGAGTCGGTACATATAAGTATGTCGACATCACCGTCGCTGTCTGCAAATTCTCGTTTGACACGCTCCTTGCCGACGTTCCGCCATGTGTCTGCGTCTTCGTCGTACATCTCACCCCCGTCGCCGGAGTAACATGCAATATTCTCGCCGTACTTCCAGCGAAGCTTCCGACGAACGAAATGCATCGTGTCCTTATACTGCGTGAAGACGATGATCCGGTTTCGCCCCTGCCGATCAAGCATATCGAGATCGTCATAGAGCTGGTACATTTTGGGGTCTTCATCGATCTGTTGGACTTCATGGATGAACGATTCCAGTTCTTCGATCTCCTCTTCAAGCAGATTGATGCCTTCGTCTGTAAGGCTAGGAGCGAGTTCCGTCAGATCAACATCAAGGAGACTCTCACCAGCGTCTTCCATTTCAGCGATTTCCTCTTCATCGAAGTCTTGCAACGTATCCAGCGCAGCCTGCCTGTCTTCGTCGGACTGGTCTCGAATACGCTTCCGCCGCTCCATTACATCCCGTTGTTTCCGGAGCTTATCCAGGCGCGTCGAAAGGCTCTGAGAAATCGCATAGACGCTACTGGTCAACCGCTGGCGATAAGTTGTCATCACAAACCCGATCGCGCGAGTTTCGGTTTCAGTTGACTGCTGGGCCTTCTTGTAGAAGGTTCGAGTGTATTCGTCGATACGGTCGTATACCCGTCTCGTCTCGTCATTAAGCTCGATACGGCGGCGTTCAGGCTTCCGAGTCGGAACGGTTTCGTCAAGCAAGCCGACCTTCTGGTATTTCCGAAGTGTGTCGCGGGTGTTGCGGTGGATACAGGCATCAACGGGCGTTGCCCAGGAGAACACGTCTTGTAGGACATCCCAACCATCCTCGCTAAGTTCATCCAGTGCATCCAGCCGATCCTTCCGCGATGCGATGATCATCTCTGCATCAAGGACGGTTTCTGGATACAAGAGCCGTTGGAGCTTCCTGTCTTCGTTAGCCCCGAACGGATCGATACGATCATCGATCGCCGAATCCACTTTTTCGCGGTAATTGCCGTATCGCTGGCCATAGCTTCGCGCCAGATTGCAGGCCTGAAGCAATTGTTGTTTTGCGACCCCCCGGCCCTCGTCTTCGAGCCCAAGTTCGTCAACGAGTCCTTCAAGAACGAAGTCAGCGTATTCCGGGGATCTCTCGAATCGATCTTGGAAGGTTCCATCAAGAGTTGCTTGAGACATTTCTCCCGAGGACTTACGCTTGGAGAGGTCGATTCCACCGTCCAAGACTTCTGAAAGCGCTTGCCGTGTTTCGAAGAATTCCACGAAACTGTCGCGGTTGTCCCACTCCTCAGGAATGTCAAGCAGCGTCAGGAGATCGTATAACTCCCTGTGATGCAACTGCATCGGCGTCGCGGTGAGGAGATAGTAGCAGTGTGTGTGCTCACGGAGCCGTTCAAGTAGATTGTAGAAATTGCTCCCTCGGCGAGCATTATGCGACTCGTCTACCACGACTGCGTCCCACACACCCTCTCGCTCGTCCACCCCTCTCCCTCGACAGCTGGCTGAAATATCGTCACGGCGTCGAACTGTGCCGTTATCTTGGGGGGCAACCTGGTCCCACCGATCTGTAAGGCGAGCCGTGTGCCAGGACATAATAACGACTGTTGGTCCCGGCTCATCCTGTTGTGTATGGACAAACCGCCAGAGTGGACTCGTCGTCCACGCTTCGTCACGACGATCGGCATCGATGTCGAGATCAACAGCCCCCGGAACGGGGTGTTCCTGTCCAAAGGAGTCGATAAAAGCGTAGTCGTAGTCACTCCCTCGTTCGTACCGATAGGCATTGATATTGAACTTCTCCCAGAGTTCTTCTTGCCACTGAACAACGAGGCTTGCCGGTGCGAGAACGAGGCTGTTGTCGAGTTCTCCAGTCAACCCGAGTCGAGAGAGTGTAAGGCCGACCTCAATCGTCTTTCCGAGTCCGACCTCATCGCACAGTAGGAACGAGTTCGGATAGGTATTGACCGTCGTATCAGAGACAACGCGTTGATGCGGCCACGGTTCGATCGTACTCGCTTCCTCAGCGAGTTGGAGACCACCGGGTGCCTGTGCACCGTCAGCGAGCAAGACGCCTTTGTCAGCCGCAGTCGGTCCATCCGGCTCTTTGAGTTGCTCGACGACAGTATGGATCTCCGTATCCGTATCAGGTGCCTTCCAATTGATAATCTCCTCACGTAGAGCCTCTGGAAGATCATAGACATCTACGAACTCGTGGTCATCGTTCCACAAGCGGGTAAACGAGCTCCGGTCGCCCTCAACATAGTCCGACTGCCCGTTTTCCCACGACCGATGGACTTTGAAACGCTCATAGTTCCGCGTCCAGCCCCCAGCAGTCTCGTTGATGCTACCTTCGAACGAGATCCAATCGTCGCCATCGTGGAAGATACCGAGTTTCGGGTGGAAGATTCCCCAGTCCCCCTGTTGTGGCACAGCGATTTTGATTTCGAGGCGGTCCTCGCGGAGAAGCCACGCTAGCAATTGCAGACGGAGATCCAAATCCTCATCATCCAATTCTTCCAGTGACTCCTTGAGATCGTCTGCTATGGCTTCCAAGACGGGACGGTCCTTCGGCTGGAGTTGTGCACCGACGATGAGACGCATCGTACCATCGTTCTCAACAAATGTCTCAATTCCGTTGGCAGCAGCTGCAAGCGAACCACTGTCGAAGTATCCTGCAATACGGTCGTAGCGGTTGCTTCGTTCGAGAGCGGGGACGTAGAACTCATCAACGAGATAGGAGATGTCCTCACCCGGTTGGCTCTCGTAAATTGACTGCCAATCGTAGTCACGAAGAGGCTCCGTCATTCCTTACGACCTTTTGAGGGGTATGGATTATAAAAAGACGGGCAGTTTTGCGTTCACTCCTACCCTACAGTAAACAAGCGGGCAGAGTTCATATCGTCGATTATTCCATAGAAATGCTCAGCTATCCCGATTTCGAACATAAGATGAGAGATATGCTCACAATAGCCTGTTGATCGTATAGAGACCGCAGCACATTCCTTTGGGACAAATAGCGTTTGAGATTGAAACCTCAATGGGTATTACTGAAGACGTATCGCATTCGGGGCGCAAAAAAACTCCGCAATGAAGAGTTACTGGACTAAAAGTCGTCTAGATCACCTTGATACCCGTCCTCGTCTTCTTCGTCGCGGAATATATCTGCATCAAGTTCGAGATCTAGTAGCTCTCCGGTTTCTCCAGCAGCGAGATCCCGAGCGAGTTTCCAATCATCATAGTCGTGAGGAAGCACACGAAGGAGAGCCTCAAGCGTTGCTTTGAATGAAGGATCGGAACCGCAATTACGGTCATTTAGCCAGTTCCACGCTTCAGTCGACCCTTTGGCGTCGAGTATATGCATCGCAGCATGGACCTTATCAAGGGACGTGGCAAATGACAATGAGTCCGGATTGACGGGTTTCCGTCCAGAGCGGTTATCTGAATCCTTGTTCACATCCTGGACTCTATCCTCATGCGGCCGAAGAAGTACGTCACCACTTCTTTTCCGCCACATCCGATGAGGTTTCTTGAGAGAGTCAAGATCTTCACCGATACCAATAGCAAGGCGGCGTGCTTCGTCGTAAGGGAATCTTTGTGCTTCAAAAACTAGCCATGAAAGGATATACCACTCCGTTTTTGGATCCACTTCGCGGACGCCCTCATTCAGATATTTATCTATGAAATAGTCTCTAACTGCGATCCGTGCTTGATCCAGTGCAGTCTGAGGAGTTACTTCTTCCCCCTCATCGTCCACAACGGGGTAGTTCTTTGTGAAGACTTCGAGTGTAGGACCGAAAGAAGCCAAGATTACGTCCACCTTCGCAAAGTCCACCTCACTTTCGTCTAGGTCACGGGCCTTATCTCGTGCAACCTTTTGAGTCTCTCTTTGTATGTCACTCCACAGGGTGTAGTCCTCTGTCTCACTATCTCGTTTTTCACTCGCAAGAAGTATAGTACTCTCAGCCGCGTTCTTTCCTGCTTGATGTAGACTATTTGGATTTTCAGTGCTGATGGGATGAGTCGCTGTAACTACGAAGCCTGATTCAATTAGTGCAGTTGTAAGAGTATCCCACGCTTCTGTTTTTTTATGGGTGAACATAAGAGTAAATATGCCATCATTAGTGAGAACACGATTTATATCCGCAAATATATCAGACATCTTATTCTCATAATCATCTTTTGCTAAGTCGTCTTTCGACTGGCTTTCGCCTGTTATCCCCGAAAACTTTGACGGGTTTGCAACCGCTTCATCGTCCTTTTCTGTCAGTTGACCAGTGAAGAAGTCCGGGTAAATATCTCCCAAATATTGGTCTAGCCATACATAAAAGAAGTCGGATAACTCGGCGTACATTACGTTATCATAGTAGGGGGGATCAAGAACTACGGCTTCTACACTTTCGTCATCGAGTTGTAGATCTGCAGCGTCTCCCTGATATACCTGTGTGGGTGCATTACTATGTCCAGACAGTTCACGAAGTTCTTCATAAACTTCTACAGTGGACTCTAAGACCCAATCATAGCCCAGTCCCTCTACTGTGAGATTACTTTCTGCAAACGACCATGCAAAAGCGAAATCATGTCTACTGAATACGTGCGCAATCTTTGGTACTGAATTATCCCAAAGTGATAGTCGACAGTTATAATCAACCGCTTTGTCAGCAGCAATTGCTAAATATGTGAGAATTGCTTCCGCTTCTTTTTGGGTGTATTCCGACCTAATTTCTTCCTTAGCTTTTTCAAATGCTTGCCAATAGGTGTAGTGAACTAACAGCTGGCGGGAAGAGTAAAGATCTCTCCAATTCTCTATTCCGAACGGCTTCAGACGTTTGGTTTCCTTCCCATCTGGGATTTCTGTCGTCAGTAGAGTGGCCAGTTCGGGATCGCCCTCTACACTTTCTTTCGCAGATTCATTTGCCTCGCGGTCAACCTCTCGTGGGGCACGGAAGATCCGCTCTTCGCCACTCGTCTTCTTTTCGATATGGACAGCGTAGAGTTGTGTCCCCATATCACCCGAGTTTGCTTGCTCCTTAACCTCGTCAGTCTCAATAGTTACCTGACAACGTGGGCATGTTGCTTTTCCATATGACACGGTACCATCTGTGGGGTTGAATTCAGACTTTTCAATATCCCTGGGAAGGTTCACTACGGAAAACTCTACTCTATCAGACTCTTCGTCAATCTGCGGATGAGCAGCGATTCCGCTACTACCAGATTCCTTATGAAGCCACCAGTTGGGAGATAGCGGAACAGTCAAACCACAATCGGGGCAGGTGATTGTATGAGCCCAAATATATTCTAGTGGTTTTTCACTTCCCGTCGATGAAGGGAAATATTCAGAAAGTGCTTCACGTGCCTGGTCGTTTATGTAATTGCCCCACTTTTCAATATCCCCAGACAGGTCTTTCCCGGCACGAGGATGTTGAAGTACTGCTTTAAGTATCACAGAAGCTACTGGATTTAGCTCATTCGCAATAGTGGGAAGTTCATATCGAACACTTTCGAAGGGGATCGAACCCCCACCAGCGGTAGCGTCAAGAACTGTGGGTAATTCTCCACCCCAGGCACTTTTTATAGTATTATGCAGTTCTTTAAATTCCTCTTCGGAAGGGAGATTTTTGTATGCTTTTCTGTACCCGTAATGCTCATAGACGAATCCATCTCGACTATCTACGGTTTTATTTTTATTTCTGACGTGTTCTTCAATAGAAGAACCGGGAGTTAGGTTGGATGGATTCATCCCCATCCATTTAAGTAGAGAATCATTGTCCACCTCGGCCGGAAGAACTGAGGATAAAATTCCAAGCCGGGTTGCTGGGGTAGGGCGCCTAGCCCACCAGACGTGGATATAATTTTGTGGGGGGAGATCTGAGTAATTTTTCCGTTCCCGTTGAGTTTCTATTCCAACCGCTCGAATCGGAAGTTGAGCCTGTATCTTCAGTCGATTCATCTTCTCTTCTGATGTGGGATGTTGTGTCATATTTATGTTCTATTTCCCGTTAACAGCGTTCGGAGTGCTTTCTCCCCACCTGGACAGTTAGGTGACCGACACTTGGCATACCAGTAATAGCACTCCTCTAAACTCATCTTTGATATGCCTCTTGATAACGCACGCATCCGATCAACCCTTCTCAATGGTTTGATGCCGATGAAACCTAGTGAAAGTCTAATTCCAGCCCCTTCATAAAGGAGAACTGCTGAATCACCAGTACTAGTGATTTTTGTGTGATTGTGCTCTGAACCCCTCAGACTCTCATCCACTAGTTGAAGAATACTCCGTAAACGACTCCCCGAAAGCTGCCGCACTTTCACAGCCACCCAATTGTCCCACGTCCAGTCATCAACACCATCGACATTTTCATCGATGATCTCACCGAACGGCATAGTTTTCGAGGCCTGCTGGCGACGACGTTCAAGGCGGCGGCGTCGGGCGTTCGCCTGTTCCGTTGGTAGCAGCTCGTACAGCGTCAACGTCACGTCTTTTCCATCCTCGTCCCGTACAAGGGCGAAGGTTGGACGCCCGCCATAAACGCTACTCCCGAGCGCGAACGAATCAATCTGTTCCTGATTGTGTTGGATACTCATTCTTTATTCTCTTCAACGTCGCTCGGACCTTTCGCCTGCGTACGGACCGTGATGTTTGTACCATCCAAGTCATCACTGAGGTCGGCCAAGATGTCGTCTTCCTCGTCCGTGATGGATTCGGCTTTGTCTACCTGCCACTTAAACTTGAGTTCAATACGTTTTTGCCCACCGGCACGGTCACTGAATCCTTCTGGGGTCTGGTTGAGCGTAGTAAACGCCTCTAACGGCCCAGTGAAATTCGCACTAAAGTTCGCGTTGCCTTCACCAATACTGGCGCGACTCTTGTACTCCAGATCTACTGTGATGTCCTCACTTCGGGATTTCAGTGGCGAGCGCTTGGCTATGAACGACCCGTGCTTGAACGGCTCATCACCCTCAATCTCCACGATGAGTGACGACACGCCCGGCGTTGAGTCACTTCCGGCCTGCGAGGCCGCGTGACTGCGGATCTCGCTGAAGGCTCGTTTTGCACTCACAGATCCTGTCGATTTGCTCCAGGGCTCCGAACCGGTACTCCGGCACTCCTCGCATGTGATCGGCTCGTCCGATTTGGTCGTACCCTCAATCGTCTTCCCGCACTCACGACACTCGGCTGGTTTCGACCGACACTCCTCACACAGCGAGTGAGGGCTGTTCTTCGGTAATTCCGCACCACACTCGTCACACTCCGTGGCTTTCGGGGGTTCGATCTCATTGCCGTGCTGTTCGAGAAGGGCGTCGATACTCTCGAACAACTCGTATTCGTCACCTATCTTGACCTGCGAATCGGCGATTGATGTCGCCACGTCCGGGGATTCGGGAAGTGGCTGATCGTGGTTCCAGTTCGTTGCCTGCGTTTGTGCGTTCCAGTAAGCGGTTCCTGTTTCGCTGTCCCAGTACGCGTATCCGTGATCGGAGACCATTCGAGCAATGGTCTTTCGCAGCGGCTTCGTACTTAAGAGGAAGGGCAGCCCCGGTTTCCTGGCGAATTGCGCTTCGAGTGCTCCTGTCGTCATCCGCTTCTTCTGACTCTGCCAGAGCTTCTGCTCGAACCAGACCTTTCCCTTCGGTGGATCATCATCTCTGATGATGCGGTTCATATCTTCCATTGTCGCCCGGACCGCATCCACCAGCTTCGTCCCGCCGCCGGCGTCCACCGATGTGATGGTTACGTGGGTGAGACCGTCGTCACCGACATAGTACAGGTGTCTATACACGTTTCGAACGCTCTCCCCGAGCAACCCACGCGCTTCGTCCTCGCGTTCGCGGAGTTCCTGGAGCTGTTCGTCGGAGAGGTCTGCTGTCTGCTGGGAGTCGTCCCGCAGATCCTCGATTGCTTCCAGCCGAGTCGCTTGGTCGACCGCGTTATCCAACAGTTCCGAGTCGGGAGCCAGGAACAGGACGTAGTTCTTATACGATCGGTTCTGAACCTTGCCGCCATGTTTTGCGGCTGTCTTCTCGTACAGCTCTTGGATTTTGTCTGGAACTGGAGTTTCTTGTCCACGCTGCGCTTTGACAGGAGCAGTCAGCATATGCATCACACAGAGCGTGGGGCGCGACGAAGTGTCAGGAACGTCAGCGGGATTTTCGGGGGACATCTCGATGTTGAACCCACCAGTTCCGACCTCGCGCTCCAGCCGTGCTTCAAACCGATTTCGGCCCTTTTCCTCGGCCGTGTTCTGAATCCGCTGGTCTATGATCCGAATCAGGTTCGGCTCGGCCTTGAACCGGATCTGGTCCTCATCGTAGAGGTAGTAGCAGGCGACATTCATATCGTCTCCTGCGAGGTTTTTCAGGGCGTTGTCGTAGTGGTCGAAGGAAATGTCAGGATGGCCGACTGCCTCGTTCAGCGCGCTTCGTGCGATTCCTGAGGCCTGTTCGCCGAACGCGAGGCTGTTCCAGAGTACTGTCGTCGTGATATGTGACCCAATAGGTGGGATTCCCTTCTCAGTCCACTTCTCATCTTCAAGCTGGGCGTGAGCGGTCTCGTCGCGGTTATAGATGTCTGCGGTAACGGCAGCGCTCAGATCAACGAATTCGAATAACGATTCATTCAGCGTCGCTCGGATGCTCCCGTCGGGTGCGTCGTCCGCAGGCGTCAGATCGTAGAGCCGAACGAGATGTCGGTCATACTCCGTGGGTTGGTGATTCCAGAGGTAGTGAATCGCCCGTCCGAGGAGCTTTAACGCCCCACGCGTGCGCTGAAAGTCTGGAATCGTGTCGATCTTCTCGGTCAGCGTTTCGATGACACTCGGGTGGAAGGGATATTCACGTTCAAGTTTCGTCCGATAGCTGTCCTCGTGGACTTCTTGCGGGAATTGACGCGGTGCTTGGTCGTAGAAGTGGAAGTACCGTTCTGCGACATCATTCCCCACATCGAAATCAATCTCGTCGAAGAGACGATGCTGAAGAACGGCACCGACTTCAGTTTCACCCGTTGGAGTGAGGATCTTCTGCTGGCGCTTTACGACTTGGTCGAGTTCATCGACGAGTCCACGAACCTCTTCGGCTTCGTCAGTGAATGCTGAATCGGCGACGCTGTAAATGACGGTCAGAGAGTCGTCCTGTGCCGCCGTCGTCAGCAACTTCTTCATAAACGACACAGTGTGACTCGCAAGCGTCGCGTCTTCGAGCGTTGTTGACGAGGTATCTTCGAGATACTCTGCAATCTCGTCGATAAGAACGACAGAGGGCTGATCACTGAGATCGAGCAGATCCTTGAGAGTGTTCGTGCCCGGAACATCCCGGTCCCGATCGTAGCTCTCGATTTGACGGTAGCCTTCCAGCCCGAACAACTGGTAGGCAATTTCCCCCCACATCGTGTTCGTATCTGGGGCTTCGGGATCGGATCGACTGCTTCGTGCACTCTGCGCGTCGACGTGCCCGCCGACGAAGACCGCCGTATTTGCATCGAGACCCTCGTCAACCGCATCAAGGTAATCAGAAGCGAGTTGGTCTTTATCGACGAATTTGGAGAGGTTACCGATCTCCGATGGATTCGTAGCGAGATGATACGATGCGATCAGCTGGTGGGTCTTCCCACCGCCAAACGTTGTATCGAGACAGAGAATGCTACTCTTGTATCCGTGCGAATCTCGACCATTAGCTCTCAGGAACCGTCCGGAGAGGTTACTCAAGAGGGTCGTGAGGCCCTCAGTTGGATACGTGGTATCAAAGAATTCACCCGTGTTCCGATACACTGACGCCGCCTCGTCAGATTCGTGTGCGACGGTTGCTAAGTCAGCCGCAAACTGCTCTTCTTCCAACGTCCCGTCGATAACGTCGGATCGAGGTTGACAGGCCTCGAAGAGCGGCGTTATTTCTCCCCTTTGTTTACTCATATTCCTCAAGTGGCAGGCACGCCAACATAAAACTTCCATCCGAATTCGACAGATAGCCTCTGATGGGAATCCTAATCAGATTCACTGCGATAACATTCAGATGGCTAAATTTCTGCCAAACTTTCTTGTCCGTCTTGAGTCACTACCGGAGTATGTCTTCTACACAGGTCTTTACCGGTCCTACATTCTCGCTTTTGGAGCACAAGGCGTTCAGAACACTTTCGACGACGGTGGGCGATCATCCCGAAAGCATTCTCTACATCGGTCAACAGGAACATCCGAAAGAGATAACGAAAGATCGTTGGAAGGGCCACGGCCATTCTGCGAGTCTCAGCATCCGTACCTTCGACGATGTTGTTTCGGAATGTTATGAACGAAATCAGTACAAGGGAAGGGTAACCTACATCGATAGACCTCTTCTTTTCCGGCTTGTGGAACTCGGAGTTGAAGAGATAGACTCCCCAGCAAACCCGTTTTATGTTGGCGACCGGTTCCCTCGTGCAGGACTCGTTGATGCGGCCGAGAATCTCTATACTGAACTCGAATTTGCTGGCCTACTGTCCTCAGAAGCGATGCGCGAGCGACTCCTCGAAGAGGGACTAACAGACCGGGCTCACCACGCCGCAGAACTGGCTGAAGGAATCGAGACAGTTCGGCAGGAAATCTTGGCTGACGAGCTTCCTGACACGTACCGGACAGAGCGGATGCATCACGTCATCACGATGGAGACGCCGCTTGACCAACTACTACCTGCTGTGGATGCAGTCGTTCTTGGTGGATTCACGCAGTTCGATGCGCTTGAACGCGACTTCTTGGAACGAATTAGCAATACGTGGCCCACAGTCGCAATACTGCCGACGCAGGCCGATTCGGATACTGTCTCCGGGATCGATCAAGGTGCCGCTCGGGCGCTCGAAACGTATCTCGAACTCGGGTTCTCACGAGAGCACTATGAACCGGACTCAACGCCATCAGTAGACGCCCGACGACGTGTTACGGCTAATCTCTATCGGCATCCTGAGAATGCTCCCTCGACTGATGACATCGATCCGGCAGCGCTGGGGCTCTCTTACGTTGAATCAGAAACGGTTTCGGACGAAATCCGGCTCGTAGCGAGGCAGATCCGTAGCCAACTCGCTGACGGCGTTGATCCGAGCACTATCGGCGTTGTACCGACGAGCCCAAGCGAGTATGCCGACCAGATTCGGGAGTCATTCGATGTGTATGAGCTCCCGTACACGATACAGACAGAAGTCCCGCTTACAGAGACTGCACTGGGAGAGGTCGTCGAATCGATCTGTACGCTTGCCAGTAAGCCGCGATCGATAGATACGGTTCTCGCGCTACTCACGAATCCTCTTGTCTCAGTGTCGGATCAAGGAGAACCGATTGATCATCAGGAACTCACCCGCGTTGCCGCTCGTGTTGAGACGACTGGGCTCGATAGAGTTCTCGAACACGTTGACGAAACTGTCGCTGCGACTATTGAGTCGATCGTCCAGGACGCAGAGGCGCTGTCAACGGTAGAGCTTGAATCACTCCCCGGTCACGTGGATGCACTTCTCGAACGACTTGGAGTGTTGGCGACCCTGGAGAGCGATGCCGTATCGTCCGAATTCCGGGCCCGAGAATCAAGTGCCCAGAATCGGCTCGACCGCGTGCTTGAGACACTGGTGCTTTCGGCACCCGTAGCGGATCCCGACATCGGAGATCCCACCGAGCGGCTCGAACGGGCTCTTGCGGGGGTGTCGATTCGAGGGAGTGGTCGTCCCGATGATGAGAGTGTCACCGTCTGCGGGTTGGGCGAAGCGTTCCTACACGAGTTTGATCACGTCTATATGCTCGGTATGACTGCTTCGCATTTCCCGTCGGATATAGAACAACTTTCGTTCGCTCAGCCGATTTATGAGGCCCATCCCGACTTCGAGCAGAAGGATGCCGGGAAGGAAGCTCGCTACCAGTTCGGTGCAATCGCCGTAAATGAGTCATCGCTCCAGTTATCGGCACCACAGCGTAGCCAAAACGGTGACCCGTACGTTGAGGCTGACGTGATGACTGAACTCCGTCGGCTCATCGATCTCGACGAGATAACAATCGACGGAGATCACGCTGCAGCGGGAAGTCAGGAAGACGTTCAACGGGCCATCGGAAAGGTCTGGGGCTCGGCATCAGACGCCCAACAAGAGGCGCTCATCGACGAGGCAGCCGACGCAGGAACGTTCGGCCCCAACCAACATACCCGCATCAGAAATGGCGTAGAGTGCTCCTCAGCGCGAGCAGACGCGACACTATCGCCCTACGACGGGAAACTCTCCCCAGAAACGGTCGCTCAGGTTCACGCAGCGACCGAGCGCAAACCCTACAGTCCCAGTCGACTCGAAACCTACGCTGCGTGTGGATTCAAGTACTATATGCGACGAGTACTCGGGATCAAAGCTCCGGATCCGCTAACGCGAGAGCCAGATCCTGGCGTTCGTGGCTCCTATATCCACGACACGCTCGAACACTACTATCTCTCCCTGCAGTCGAAGTCGGGAGAGCCCGTCAATCCTGGTGGCGATTTCGATGAGCGCCAAGACCAACTCCTTGAGATCGCTCTCACTCGACTCGATAACGCGTTCGCTGACTATCCAGAAACTGCGTTTCACGAGCAGTGGCTCACGTCAGTCCTCGCTGGACTTGGAACGCCAGAGGAGAACAGATACTACGGACCCAAAGGAGAAACAGACGCAGGGAAGCCAGTCGCCCGAGGGCTGTTCTATCGATTCCTCAAACACGAGTTTGACGAGCCTGCGAAAACGACTGGCCGCCCGACGTGGTTCGAGGCACGGGTCGGCCAGCCATACGATGCCGGGACGCCAATTTCAGACGATCCGGCAATTATAGAGACGCAATATGGATCAGTCCCAGTTCACGGACTGATTGACCGTGTTGATACCGTTCCCGGAACTAGCCCTCTCCAGGCAGTTGTCCGTGACTACAAGACTGGAACATCGATCCCCGGTGAAAGCGAGGCGCTACTCGGTCTGAACTTCCAACTGCCACTCTATGCCTTGATGGCCGAAGACGCCCTTGATGGGATTGAGACCGTCGGCGCAGCCTACTATCAGGTCTCCCCGCCAACGTCCGTGAATTCTCGAAGCGGCCAGATCACGTCACAGGAGATGGCTACTTGGCAGGGAAGCGACGAAGTGGAGACGCCGTTGCTACGTCATTCGTATCCACACTTTGAAACGCACGAAGCGTTCCGAACCTTCGTCGAAGAAACGACTACGAAAAGACTCGGTGAACTTGCAGCCGGAATCGAAGAAGGCCGCTTCCAACCAACGGTACTCGATCCGTCAGATGCCGGATGTCGGTACTGTGACTATGCCCACGTTTGCGATGTGCGGTCGCATCAGCGGCAGGAGACGATCCAGCACATCGATAACGATGGAATCTCGGCGTATGTTCCCCCGATGGCCCGTGATGTCGATGCTGAAGATGTCGTGGGGGTGGAGTAACGATGGTTTCGTACGACGATCTGACCGACGAACAGCAGCGAGCTGTCGATGCGCTTAATCGAAACGTGACGCTCACCGCAGGAGCAGGTACTGGGAAAACTACGACACTGACGGCCCGATACCTGCGGATGATTGAGAAGTCGTTAGAAGCAGCGACTGACGGGGGAGAAGGGAGCGAGGTGTTGCTCCCGGAGAATATCCTCACGACCACGTTCACGGAGCGAGCAGCAAACGAGCTTGAAGATAATGTCCGTAGTGAGATCACCGACCGGATTGCATCACTTGATGCGGACGAGTTCGAAGCCTGGCGAACGGTCGCTGATGAACTCGAACACGGATATATTCACACGCTGCACGGGTTCTGCGCCCGACTCCTAAGAGAACACGCGCTGAGTGTCGACAGTCTCGACCCTGGCTTCGATACCCTCGACGAGAACGAGACAACTGCACTGATTCACGATACTGTTGGCACTGTCCTCGAAGAACGCGAGAATCACGACGCGGTCCGAACGCTCGCGCGTCGATTTTCCCGTAATCAACTGCAGGACGTACTAACCGACCTCGTAAATGAGCGCCCGGAGAGCATCGAATGGGCCGAACGGTGGGCCGACGCGACCGAGGAAGAATACATCTCGTTCGTTGAGTCCGAACTCCATCCTATTGACCCGGACGAGGCAGCCGAAAGACTCGCCCATCCAGAGTTCACCGAGGCTCTCGCAACGCTTCGAGAGATGGTGGAGAATCCCCCGGACATCTCGACAGAGGGAACAGCCTGGAAGCAAGTTGTGGCGATCTTCGAGATTGTCAGTGACGACTTCGACGACGGCGTACCAACTCGCTCAAAACAGACGACAATCTCGAAGCTTAGTATTCATCTCACGAAAGGGGGCGGCGAACGCTACGCAGACTATACTGGAGCGAAGACACATTGGGGAGATAGTCCGTGGAAAGACGAGTTCGATGCAGCAATAGAGCAGCTTGTCGAGACACTCCAACCGGAAGATTACGCAGTCAGCGTCGATCCGGAGCTAGAGGCGAATAGCTTCCCACTAGTTCAAGCATTAGCACAGTTGACGCTCCTCGCTATAAACGAATACGAAGATCGAAAGCGTAGACAGAATGCCGTCGATTTCTCCGATCTCATCACGTATGCTGTTGAGTTCCTTGACGACGAGAGTAATGAGCACGTCCGGAAAGAACTTCGTGAGCAGTTTGAATACGTTATGCTGGACGAATTCCAGGATACAGACCCTCGTCAGTGGGATCTCATCAAACTCCTAACGGCAACTGAAACGGAGACGTTCGACGCACGGAATGTCTTCGTGGTCGGTGACGTTAAACAGAGCATCTACCGGTTCAGGAATGCCGACGTAACGCAGTTCCAGGAGATCGCAAAAACGCTCGAACAAACCATCTACGAGGAAACAGCACCGGATAGCGATCAAGGAGATGATCAGCTTACCACGAATTTCCGGACACTCCCCACAGTGCTGGAGACAATTAACGAGCTGTTCCAGGCTGTCCTCGACGAAGACGGAGAGCCGTACGAAGCAGAGCCACAGCGATTGACCGCAGCGCGAGAGGATCCAGCAGACATAGGGAGTGCCGAATATCTCCTCGTACCCACTGACGCAGAGCTTCGAGACGCCCGGTTCGGCCACTATGAGGACTTCGCTGATGCTGAACCCGAGAGCGATGTCGAATTGGAAGCGATGGCCCTTGCGGCGCGCCTCTCACAGGTGCTTGCTGAGCCATACCAGGTCTATCCCGAGGGCTCCGAGTCTGACGAAGAGACGCCTGAACCACGTGATATTGAACCGAATGATATTGCAATCCTCATCCGCAGTCGAACCCATCTCAAGGCCTACGAGAGAGCGCTGGACGAAGCGAAAGTCCCGTATTCTGTCGCGTCCGGAATCGGTTTTTACGAGACGACCGAGATCACCGCGTTGCTGAACCTGTTCCGAGCACTGGCCGATCCGCAGGATGAGCGCGCTCTCTACGCAGTACTTCGATCACCACTATTCGGATTCACCGACGATACCCTCGCACAGCTCAAGATCCACGACGAAACACTATGGGACGCCCTTGCGACGACAGATGCAGAGGAGTTGACTGCAGCCAACGAATTGCTCTGTAAGTGGCGTCGTCGTGCTGGCCTCGGTGATGATGGAACCGTCGGCTTCGACGGATCGTGGGCTGCGTTCCTCACTGAAATCCTCGAAGACACGGGGTATCTGGTAAATGTGAGTGCCGGCGATCGCTCTCAGCAAGCGATGGCAAACGTCGAGAAGTTCCGGGAGCAACTGCGCGGATGGAGCGACGATGGTGTTCGCAGCCTCACCACGCTCGTGAACCGGATCGAACGCCGGGTAGAACTCGGTGGACGCGAGAGTGAGGCAGAAACGACCGATGAGGGAGTACAGATTCTGACGATTCACGACTCGAAGGGAATGGAGTTCCCGTTCGTGGTTGTCCCCGAACTCAGCCGTGGATTCAAAGACGATGCTTCGCTCGGTGGCGGGAAAGTCGAATTCGAACGTGTGGGCGACGAACACGCGGTCGGGATGAAAGCCCCGAGCCCTGACGATCCGTTCGAAATGAAAGATACAATTGCCCGTGAAACAGTTCGAGAACGTCGTCGCCAAGAAGAGCGAGCCGAGGAAAAGAGAGTGCTCTATGTGGCTTGCACCCGGGCTCGTGATCACCTACTACTGTGCGGACATCACGAACTCGCCGATGACGCTGAAGAACTGTCGCTTGCTGCGATCGCTGACGCTGATCCGGAGTCGGCATCAAGTTGGCGAGATTGGGTACAGCCGGCTCTTCTCCCCGACGAAGTATGCAGCAAATTAGATTCGGAAATCACCAGCATCCGGTCATACGGTAAGGGTTCGTACCGGGTTTCGTTGCCGACTCCCCGAGTCGAGCTTGAACCGGATTCGAGGGGCGTGGATCCAACAATGGAGCTGTCACCGGATCCACCGGAACGTGACATCACATTCCGCTTGTCAGCGACTGATCTAGCTGCACTACTCGGCGGATATGGGGAGTTGGAAGTTGATGAGGAGACTCGAACGGCCTTCGTCGAAAAGGCGGAAGATAGCCCAGACGATCGTCACGGAGAGGATGATTTGGCAGGGCAGGACAGTGAGAGCGACCCCGATCACGAGCAGGAGTCAACGACAGGCGAGGCAGGAATCGATCCGAGGGTGTTCGGAGAGATGGTGCACCGGATTTGTGAGCTACGCCCCCCGGAATCACGTTGGCCGAATCTTATGGAGCAGACACTGGTTGATGAGGACGCCACTGTCGAACTCACGGATGAGTTGCAGCGCCGCGTAAGTGAACACGCGGAACGAGGAATCGAATACGTTGACCAACAGGCCGCGGAAGTTGAAGTTGAACACCAGTATGACGAGCTGTACGTCACTGGGGAGTTCGATCGCGGCGAGATTGCCGGCTATATTGATCATCTCCTCGTGAGCGACGATGCATACCACATCATCGACTACAAGACGGGAGCTGTGACGCCAGAGGAGATCGAGGATGATGCGGAGTACTACGAGAACCAGATGAAGGCCTACGCTGTTGCCCTGCATCAACAGCAAACTGAGCGACCAGTCCGCGTCTCTCTCGTTTTCACCGATATTGACGAAACCTGGGAGATTGAGTGGAGTACGAATGAAATTGAGTCTATGTCGGAGAATCTGGAATCTGATTTACTGACTCGTATTCCCTGAACCCCCCTGTTTCCCCTGGAAACCACCGAAATTTGGCGTTCTAATACAGAGTTCTGGATAGAAATACAAGCCTACTTTTTACTGGGTAGCATACAATCGGGTGCAGACATCAACCCGGTTTCGCCTCGCAGAAAGGCCGCGTGGATGAGACGCGACCGGGGGTGTCCACCTAGAAGTGAAGCACCCATGACACAGAAGCACCTGTCCCGAGAAAAATCTCTCGGACTGACTCCCGCAGAGGTACCGCTCGAAGCACTCCCCGTCGTCGAACTGACGAAAGAAGACATTCAGCAGGCGTTGAGCCTTGCGGAGAAGCGCAACGGCTCAGCGGTCGATGAGGGTACTGTGTTTGGTAACCGTGATGCCCTCACCAGCCATCAGATCGGCCTTCTCGGCGAACTCGCCGTTGCAAAGCTGTACGGGATTGGCATAGACACAGGCACCTACAGCGGGGGCGATGATGGAAAAGACCATTCGCTCTTCGAGATGGATATTGATGTCAAAGCGACCGCGACTCGAAAGGTTCGTCGCCCGGATCTGTTAGTGTGTACTGATAAGCCGCTTAAGGCAGATCTATACATCCGCGCTCACGTGATCAGTTGGACTTCATCGAGCGCTCGTGTCCGGCTCATCGGCTGTGCACCGAAAGAGAGAGTCGAAAAACAGACCCCAAGCTCCGATTATTGGGATACGGAGAATTACGTCGTTGAGCCGGCTGAGATGGATTTCCTGCCGCTTCTCCATCCCACAGACTGATAGTACTCGTCAATGAGACCTTCAGTATCTGGGGTTTGCGCCTATGGAAGTAGTGCTATCCTCGCGTATGTGGTCGTCAGGGGCGGATATGCTGTAGTACATTCCCAGCTTTCGAACCCCTACATTGGTGGTATCGTGTGGCCGCTCTCCGTTGGTGGAGCCTTGCTTGCCATTATCGTTGCCGCAATAGTGACATTAGCAGTCCTGTTGGAAATACTGGAGTCGATTGAACCGCCGCAATTGCTAGGTAGGACTACCTACACGCTGGTTGGTGGTGCCGGACTTATTGGATCGAGTGCAGGAACAATTCGTACTGTCATTAGCTGGGGTACTGCAGGTGGATTTGGCCCGAGTTTGGAGTCAGGCGCTGCATTAGTAGTACTCGTCGTCCCTGTCACGTATGCGTCGTATCGACTATGGCGACCAAAAACAGACCCGACCCCTTCGCCAGCGACTTCAGATGAGGATGGGCTTGACCCTCAGTTTGTACGAGACAAAACGATGCAGTGGGCATCGGACGAGCAGAACCGCCACCAGCCTGCACCAGACTCGTCAACTCTGACGATGACCCCAGATGAAGCACGAGCCGAATATCGACAAGAGAGCCAGTCTACCCAGAGTAATCGTATCGACCTGACCGAATTGGAATTCGACTGGACGGTGAGGTCAGGCGTGGATTTCGATGACGTTGGGGGAATGGATGATGAGAAAGCAGAATTAGAAAAAGACGTGATTAAGCCGCTCACGACGCACCGCGAGAAGGCAGTCGAACTCGGGATAACTCCCTCGAACATTATCTTCCACGGGCCGCCTGGAACGGGGAAGACCTTCCTGGCGAAAGCCCTCGCCACGGAACTCGAACTCCCGTTCGTGAAGCTGAGCGGATCCGACGTACAGAGCAAGTGGATCAACGAGTCGTCCCAGAAGGTGCAGACACTCTTCGAGGAAGCACAAGCCGTTGCGGAAGAGGGTGGGGGAGCCGTGGTGTTCCTTGATGAATTAGATTCAGTGCTGAAGAACCGCGGTGCTGGCCGGGCACACGAGGAAGACACGAAAGTTGTCAATGAGTTCCTGAACCGGCTGGAGAACACGGATGAGCACAATATCGTATTCATCGGTGCAACGAACCGCCTGGAGTCTCTGGATGACGCGGGAATTCGATCTGGCAGGATCGACAAGAAGATCCATATCGGGATGCCGGATTGTGACGCCCGCGCTTCAATCCTGCAAGCACAGTTGTCTAACAGACCTTGCCGTCTGACACGGAAACAGATTCGGACGATCGCTAAAAGAACAGACGGAATGACTGCCGCAGACTTGACCAGTCTCGTTGACGAGGCGGCCCGAAACAGCCTGTTCCGCAACGGTGATGCCAAGATCACCGAAGAAGATGTGCACCAGGCGTTAAGTGACTAAGTTCTACGTACCGACGTGTTCAAGTGTCCGAATTCCAGTCCTCAATCCGTCCACCCACGGCAAGCGGCACTCGGAAGGTGAGGATAGTGCCACGTGGCTCGTTCTCGGCGCAGTCCATAGTACCGCCCAGCGCAGTCAGCGTCCAATAGATCAGCCACAGTCCAATGCCTGTTGTATGCGAGAGTGGCGTCTCTTCGCCGGCCATAATCACGTCCCACTGATCGTCCGGCATCCCGGGACCGTTATCCGCAATCTCCACAGATAGTTCCGTTCCATCTGTTGTCTGCGTCACTTGTATCTCTACCCGAGGGTCGTCTCGGTCGTTATGAACAATCGCATTTTCCAACGCTTCATCAATCGCTAACTGAAGCAAGCTTCCGTTCTGGATAACTGTTCCGTCCTCAACATCTATCGAGAGATCAAGTACTGCGTCAGGATGCATCTCCTGCCGCTTTGCAACGAATCCCTCGATCGTATCTACCGAGAGGGAATGTTCTGCATGACGGCGTTGGAACAACTCCCGAATAGCTCTGGTTTCTTCGCTCAGCTTGCCGAGCTTCTCAGCGTGGTCCCGAATCGTTTGGATCGCTGCTTTGTGCTCTTCTTCATCCAACTTGTCTTCCAATAGGTCAGCATAGCCACTGATCGCTGTTACGGAGTTCCGAACATTATGTCTCATCACCCGATCCATCACGTGCAGCACCTGCTCGATGAATTGCGCGTCGGTGATGTCCTCTTCGATGGCGATGAAATTGGTGATAGCTCCATCGGGGGCAGTCACCGGTATGATCTTCTGGGTCGTTTGGTACAACTCACCAGACTTGCGCCGATTGGTGAGTTCCGCTTCCCAAACCTCACCGGCGGTGATCGTCTCCCATAACTCCCGATAGAATTCTTCATCCTGATGCCTGGATTTCAGAAGCCGTGGATTTTGCCCTATAGCCTCGTGGGCCGAATAGCCAGTCGTTCGCTCAAACGCGGAATTGACGTACTCAATCGTTCCCGCGGCGTCCGTAATGAAAACCGATTGCTCGCTTGCGTCAGCCTGCATCTCAAAGAGCGTTTTCTCCCGTTCGTAGAGCTTCCGCTCGGATACGTCCTCTTGGAAGCCAAGAAAATGCGTGACAGTCCCCGTTTCGTCCTCAATAGGTGTGATTGTGAGCCGATTCCAAAACATTGAGCCGTCCTTGCGGTAGTTGCGAATCTCGGTGGTAATAGGCTCTTCAGCGTCGATCGCCCGTCGAATGTCAGCGATGATTCCTTCGTCAGTCTCATCGCCCTGTAGGACTCGGCAGTTTCTTCCAAGAATCTCTTCGCGTTCGTACCCTGTGAGTTCACAGAAGCCGTCGTTGACATAGACGACCTGTTCATCGTTGAGAGTGGCGTCGTCGATAGTAATCCCGATCGGTGAAGCGTCCATCGTCCGTGCGGAAAGACCAGATGGTAGTTGTTCATCTGTCTCAAAAAGCAAGAGTTGAATCTGCTCGCTACCATCCCATTCAACAGGTGTACTTAGCGCGATGAATTCACGGGAATCATCGCTTTCAAGACTCGATTTGAGTGTCAGTCCCATCGCCGATGCGTCTCCGCTATCGATACGTTTGAACTGGTCAATTAGCGGCGCGTGATACGACGATGAGATGTATTCTAAGATTGAGGTTCCAACTATCGAACGGTCTGGCGAGGCTCCAAAGAGAGACAGAGCAGCCTTGTTCACGTAGCTGATGTCTCCGTCAGGGTTGACTACGAACGTCGGTTCGCTTCTCATCCTAGGCATTTCATAGGCGAAGAGTAGTCTGTAATTGCTATCAAACTATGTGTGAAGTATAGTACCCATCACACGGGTTCGGTATAGTCGTACTGTCATTATGCGTCCCAGACTCTGAATCCGTGTCTTTTCCTTCGGCCCTGCGAATCGATCTCCCTCTGTCTGTCCGGGTCGATCACCACTTCGCTTGACTCGACATCCGTCCTTGGAACCGTTCCATCACGCACCCACTTTCTTTTAAATGGGTTCTATCTTTCAAATCTGGACAGTAATGACAACTGTCGCGTGATCACTCCTGTATGTATCTTCTGTCCGCATCGCGTTCATCGAACTACCCCGGGTCGTTCCAGATCTCGCAGTCAGTCACATTGAATTGTACTCCAGTACTGCCTTGTTATCACGCGCCGGTAGCTCCTACTCTCTCGTATGTCTGCTAGTCGGTGATACACTAGAGGACGAATCGTCTGGATGAGTATCCGATTTGGTTTGGGGTGATTCACGATGGATTTCGTCTTGCTTCCACAGAACGGCGAGTACTCCACCCAGATATGTTGCATTAAGGATAGTAAGTGCACCAACAGCAACAGCGATCTCCGAGTTTAGGCTTATCGAGGACACTACAGGGATATTAAGTGAGACGTTGAATGCACCCGATACTAACATAAATATCACCGGTGAAAGAAACGCAATGACGTAGCGAGTTCCCCCGGGCGCGTGCAATAACAACCGAGTACATCGGTAGGGGAGATGGAATACCTCGTACAAGCCGTACAATAAAAAGAGGGCGACTACCAGCGCGAAAATAATTCCGACTACGCCATTAGCTTCTGGGAACAGATCGAACTGCCCCATAATGAATATGCTATTGATGGCGATGAGTGCCCAGGCACTTCTCCCAGTGAACGAGAGTTTGTCGTCAGTACCATCTAAGAATGCTTCCATTTTCTCAGTCGGGTATGGACCGATCAACGTGAATAGCCAGCCAATAAGAATCACTGCAAGCGGAACAGTAACAGGGGGGAACACAATGAGGACCGGACGAACAAGTCCATAAATGAAGTTCCATACAATCGAGAGAATTGTTGTCACAGCCCATAGAATGCCGGCGATCGCCGCGATAATCGCGCCAATAATGACAAGGACAGCGATTCCGTCGCTATCCCCACCACCACCATTGCCACCCGACACCCATTGATATACTGCGTACTTCCCAAGTAGCCCCATTTTACGATTTTTTGACTTGTGTGGTTATCTAAGTATCTTTGGGAGAGTATTGCAGAGATCGATTTCCAGTCAACACTCACCTACTAAGGTGAGCTAGGTCACCTACACTGTAGCTCCGGGCGTAGCTACGACTGACTCTACGCAGTTGAGAATAATGATCTCAGAGCAGGTACCTGGCACAATCTCTATTCCGCTGGCTCCACTGCTGATGTGTATGTCCGACCCACCGTTGAACGTGCCTTATTGGGCGTCAATGTATCGAGTCTATGAGGAAGATAACGAGCAGTACCTACAGGCGTTAGCTGAGCCTGATCTCGTTGAACGAGCGCGTCAACTGTGGAAATGGAAGGACCTGAGCCGCCGGATTCCGTTCACAGATATTGCTCCAGTCATTTCGCAGCTCGATATGGATCGATACGTAGAGCAACGACCGTCAACGGCTGTGCGAAACGTTCGTGATCGGCTTCGGGACGAAGGGATTATTTCGGGGTCTGGACTCGTGACGCCGTCGTTTCTGCTTCATCTTGCGGCGAGCGGGCCGAATGCATCCTCGGCGACATTCCCGATCTATGACCGGCGTGTGTGGAATGCCTACGCGTATCTCTGGGGGATTCGAGAGCGTGGTGAGCGATTGTATCGCGCTGCCAGTCAAAGCCCAAACCAGTACGGTGAATTTTGTCAGGCGTTCCGCGAAAGCTGCCCAGACGGTGATCCACGTCGGTATGAACAGGCACTCTTCATGCTTGGTGGGTTCATTATGGATCTCGGGACAGACGAAAAGCCAACAGCAGTAGAGACAATTGACCGTGTTCTTTCGGAGCAAGAACAGGCTATCGAACAAATGCAGGACCGAACCGGGTATGCGATGGTGGACGTTGGGGCTGTCCGTACTCAGTAAGTTTCGGGGACTGCGCGAACCTTAGGTTCCTTAGGTTCACGAGGAACAGCAGGCGACACAGGTACGATAGGTGTCTGTGTTACGCAAGCCAGATGAGGCAGTATATACGCGCCAGGAATACCCAGTCCGGTAGGCGCTCAGCGTTCCTGTGGAACCAGAGCTGAACAAGGAACGTGCGTTACCTGTACAACTTGGTGGGCTGTGGGACTGTGAATACCTGATGCTTACAGCGTGTCAGAACCAGCAAGCAGACCAAGTACCGCGTCTCGATAGCCGCAAAAGTAAGTGATTGCAGCTGTGAACAGATGAGGATCGAAACCAGTATGAGCCGATGGATGACCGCTGTAGTGGCCTACTAAGATGTTAGCGAGTGAAGTGAAGCTGCTAATACCTTGCCTTGTTGAACGCAAGACAACGACGGGGTAGGGTCGATTGTTTGTAGTCTCACGCCATCAGAGGCAGGTATGTGGAGTCAGAAGATGCAGTAGCCGTCACTCACGGTGGTTGTCGAA